>JAKVAV010000036.1 GCA_022448105.1 Flavobacteriales bacterium
TGACGTATGGTTCTACCCATCGTTCTAGCAAATCCTGGAATCTTATCGGCACCGAAGAATATCAAGATGAACAGAAACACCACGATAATTTCGCCGCCGCTAATTCCTATCAAAAAAACGCTTAGCAAATTCATTGCACCAAATTTAACTCAAAAGTACAGGTCAAAAAAAGAGGGGCCATAAGCCCCTCAATATTTATTCTATTCAGTATTATACGGGTTGTACCACTTTTTTGTCTTCTTTCTCTTCAAGCGAAGTTCCAGTTTTGTCAGTCAAACCAACAACAATCGGTGAAGCGATAAAAAGTGAAGAGTAAGTTCCCACGAGAACACCGAGCATGAGTGCAAAGATGAATCCCCTAATTGACTCACCGCCAAAAATGAAGATGATCAGAAGTACGACGAATGTGGTCATCGACGTATTCAAAGTTCGCGAAAGCGTACTATTCAAGGCCTTGTTGACAACGCTCGAGATTCCTTCTTTGCGGTGGTCTTTGATATACTCGCGAATTCTATCGAATACGATTACAGTATCATTAATCGAATACCCAACCACGGTAAGTATGGCAGCAATAAAGGCTTGATCAATCTCTAACGAGAACGGTAAAATTCCATGGCCAAGTGAAAATATACCTAATACCACAAATACATCGTGGAACATCGCCGTAATTGCGCCAACTCCATATTGCCATTTCTTGAATCGGAATACGATGTAGGCAAAAATGATGATCAGCGAAAAGATCACAGCCGAAGTGGAAGAAGTCTGAAAGTCATCCGAAATCGATGGGTCTACTTTTCTCGATTCTTCAATCGAATATCCAGTCTCGAGATTTGTAAGACCAGAGTTTAGAGCGTCTTCGACTCTTTGATCTGCATCTTTACTGTCATCATCCACTAAAAATTTGGTAGTAATCTTCACCTGATTCGCTGCACCATAAGTTTTTACTTCGGGCTGCATCTGAGTTCCATCGGCGTTTACGAAAGAAGCTGCTAGCGTTGTTCTAACATCATCTAACTCTTCGGTTTGATCGAACTTCACAATGTAAGATCTACCTCCGGTAAAGTCTACACCTAAATTCAACCCTCGGGTCACCATACTGGCCACTCCAATACCAACCAAAACAAGAGAAATGGTGTAGGCAATCTTTCTTTTTCCAATAAAATTGATATTGGTATTGGTCAAGATATTCTTTGACCAATCCATGAAGAAGCTTATTGGTTTAGACTTCGACAATCTACCATCGAAAATTAAGCGTGTAATAAAAATTGCCGAGAATAGTGAAGTGAAGATACCTATGATCAGCACTGTTGCAAAACCTTTGATTGGCCCTGTTCCAAGAGAAACAAGAACAATTGCCGTCAAAAGAGTAGTCAAGTTGGCATCGATAATGGCCGAATATGCTTTTTGATACCCTTCTTTCAATGCGGCCTTTATGCCTTTTCCGTGCCTCAATTCTTCCCTAACGCGCTCATAAATCAAAACATTGGCATCCACCGCCATACCAATAGTAAGAACGATACCGGCGATACCGGGAAGGGTTAATGCGGCTTGAATGGATGCCAGTGCTCCAATCAAGAAAAATAGGTTAGCCACAAGAGCGATATCCGATACCAAACCAGCTCCTTTGTAATAGAAGAACATGTAGAAAAGCACGCATACCAAAGCTACCATAAAGGATGTCAGTCCGTCGTCAATATTTTTTTGACCCAAAGATGGTCCAACAACACTTTCGTCAACTATGTTGGCAGGAGCAGGAAGCGCACCCGCCTTAAGGAGGTTGGCCAAGTCAAGAGCCTCTTGGATTTGCTCATTTCTAGAACCAGCACCAATGCTAATAGAAGAACGTCCTGTAGGAATTTCTCCTTGCACAACTGGCGCAGTGTATACGTAGTCATCGAGAACCACCGCAACGCTTCTTTTGGGCTGCTGAGAGGCCGCCTCAGCTGTAATGTCTTTCCACTCTCTAGCTCCTTGACTATTCATGAGCATCTCTACCTCCACATTTCCAGCCATGTCGTATTGCTGAGAAGCATCAACGATCACAGAGCCGTCCAATGGAGCTTTTCCATCTCTTGTATCAACTTTGATAGCGTAAAGACGCAACAAATTATTGAATCGTGGAGATGGCTCTGAAGCCCAGAGAAGTCTCAAATCTCTTGGCAAAAGCTCTTGAACTTCAGGCTCAGCCAACATTTTATTCACCTCAGCAGTATCTGAAACTTGGGAGAACCCAACACCGGGACCAATCATGGGTTGGCCTGTGGCAGGATCAACGGCTGGATTTAATTTAGAGAATAATGGAATAGCCTTGAGCCTTTCAGCGTCACTAATTTCTTCTTCCAAAACATCTTCGTCAGTGGATGCAGAATCCGAATCTTCAGATAAACCTAAAAGATTATCCTCGGCATTTGCATCAACTTCTGTAGCATCTTCTTGATTCTCCTCGACAATTGAGCTTGCTGTTGTATCCTCACCGCTGATCAACTCATCTTCGTCTAATGTGAATTCGGGATAATACTTTTCGCTTAGTGCGGAATTGGCCTGATCTAAAAAACCGAGAATCTCGCTGCTCTCGTAGGTATTCCAAAACTCAAGATTGGCGGTACTTTTTAACTGTTTTCTAACGCGTTCTTTGTCGCTAACACCAGGGAGCTCAACCAAAATTCTTCCCGAGAACTGTTGCTTCTGAATCGTTGGTGAAGTAACCCCGAACTTATCGATTCGCGTACGAATAATCTTCTCGGTATTGTTGATAGCTGCTTGCGCCTCTTCGGTGAGAATTTCTATAATCTCTTCATTGGTGGCCTCGCGAGGAAATCTGTCTTTATTGTCTCTGCTGTGAAAAACGGTAGCCATTTGAGCCTCTGGATAGAGTTCTTCCCAGGCTGCCTGAAATAACGATACGAAGTCAGACTGAGAATCTTTTTGCATCTCTTTTGCTCTTGCTACGGCGTTGACAAGATTCTCATTATTCACATTATTGCTCAAATTGATGATCAAGTCCGGAATGGAAACCTCAAGAGTTACACTCATTCCTCCGGCCAAATCGAGGCCCAGGTTGATCTGCTTTTCCTTACACTCTTGATAAGTGTACCCAAAAACAGGGTAAATCTCTTGGTTTGCATTTCTGCTCAAGAATTCAGACTTAAAATTGTCTTGCAACAAAGTTTCTTCCAAGAGATCTATTTCTTGTTCTTGAGAGAGTCTTACCGAATCAACTTTGATCACGGCGTATTCTTCAGCCTCTTTTTCGAATGAAGAGGTGACGAAAGAAAATGAAATCTGGTAGAGGCAGGCTAGAGTTAACAATATGGTAAACAGCCAGATAGCGCCTTTATTTTGCATAGGTGCGGATTTGCGATTTTTTATCGAGCGGCAAATATAGACTTAAATGCATAATTTCCCAATCCGGAAATTCTCGTATCCTTCGAAAAATAGGGCTTTGAACGGGAAAAGTGTATNTAATTTAATCTACCTTAATCGAATTAATAAATGAAAAATTGGTCCACTCTGCTTTTTAGCTTAAGCTTTATAAGCTCAATATCACTAAAAGCTCAATTTGAAGTGGAAGCTTCGAACGGTATTACGGTATCGCGGCAAGGAGGTTCTATTATTGATAATCCATGGAGTGGTGGACTTAATTCGGTTCAATTATCAAAATTTGATGCAGACTTTGATGGAGAAGAAGATGATATCTATATATTCGACAGACAAGGAAACAGGAGCTTAGTATTTTTGGGTAGTTCAGATGGATCAACGGTAAGCTATCACTACGACCCTGCGTATAGGGCATCCTTCCCTGCAATGACCAATTACAGTTTACTGAGGGACTTTGATTGCGATGGGAAAAGAGATATATTCACCTATAGTCCTGCGGGAGGAGCTTTATCAATCATCAAAAATACTGGGAGTTCTTCAGGATTAAACTGGGAGCTTGAATCGGAAGCCCTGTTGAGTTTTTTTGATTTTGGATCCACCCAATTTACGACCAATATATACACTTCTTCTCAAGACATCCCGGCAATCTTTGACTACGAAGGCGATGGAGACTTAGATATTTTAAGCTTTAATGTAGGTGGAAGCTTCATAGAATTACATTTAAATCGCTCTGTTGAAACCTCCGGAGAGTGTGGTTTGGACTTTTTTCTTGCCAATAGGTGTTATGGCGGATTCATCGAAGGTGATGAAGACAACACGATCAATACTGACCCTGTAGACGTCCAATTTGAATGCGGTTTTAATGTTGAGGATCCAAGAAGTGTTACGAAAAACTCGAGGCACGTAGGTTCTACAATCTTAACTTTAGATGGAAACGACGATGGGCTTCATGATATCGTATTAGGAGATGTTGGCTTTGAGAATTTGGTATATTTAGAGAACAGTGATCAAGCGAATAATCCAGATCAGATCTTGGGCTTCGACAATCAGTTCCCCTCCAACCTTGGAGATGAAGCCGCATCAATAAACAACTTCCCTGCTGCTTTTTACGAAGATGTGAATGGAGACGGAGTCTCCGATCTTATCGTCGGGGTCAATGCAACTGCAGGGGCGGTCTCGCGCAATTCGTTGCACCTTTTTTTGAATAACGGTGAAGAGACTTCCCCAAATTTCGCGTTCACAACCACTTCATTTTTGCAAGAAGATATGCTCGATTGGGGCAGAAATTCCAGCCCCACGATTGTAGATGCTAATGGCGATGGGCTATTGGATATTGTGGTGGGCTACAGTATCGAATCTAACGAAGGTTTGGGTACGCTACCAATGCTCGCCCTATTAGAAAATATAGGCTCAACGGAAACACCAAGCTTTGAAGTAATCGATGAAAATTGGCTGGATATATCAAATACCCTGACCTCTGCAGATCCTGCTCCATGTTTTGGTGACTTCGATCAAGATGGAGATATCGACTTAGTGATAGGGCTTTACGATGGAAGTATACATCTCTTCATTAATGAGAATGGATACAGCTATAGTGGTGAACTTGGTCTAAATGGGGAGGAGAACTTGATCCCCTTTTCGGCAAATCCAGAAGCAGTTGATTTGAACAATGATGGATTTCCTGATCTAATTGTCGGAGAAGGAAACGGCAATCTGAATTATTTCGAAAATTCTGGATCAGAGGGTTCGATAGGTTTTGTGCTAATAAGTGAAAATTTAGGAGGAATCAATACCATACAAAGTCCACCTTTTTTTGAAGGAAGGAGTGCTCCTGATTATTTTGAAATCGAAAATGAGCAGTATTTGGCCGTCGGGTCAAAATCGGGAAAGATTTTTGTTTATGAAGTAAAGAATACAGACCTCGACTGGTGCGAAGTCCCAAATGGCCTGCATCTATACACTACATTTGACACTTCTCCATTGGGATTAAATACCAAACCCGCAATAGCCGATCTCAATGGCGACGGTATCCCCGAAGTTATAGCGGGCCTTACCACAGGAGGCCTTGAACTATTTATGGGTACAAATCTATTGGAGGGTGATCAAAATATGCAACACCCAGGAGCTCTGGAAGCAGTTGTCTACCCAAATCCAAGCGAAGGAATTCTGAAGCTGGATTTTTCAGAGTCTGAATTTTCTCTGCTATCAATTAAGATTTTCACTGCAGAAGGTAGGTTAGTTTTTGAGTCCAAAAACATAAAAGATGAATACAATCTGGGAACACTTCAAGCTGGACTTTACCTGATACAGGCAGAAACCTCAATCGGGCTAGCAATTGCGCGATGGGTCAAAAAATAAAGGCCGGCGAAAAGCCGGCCCCGAAGATCATACTGAATGTAGAAAGACCTTTTATGACTTCATCAAGTCCATGTTATCTAAAACTTCCATTACCTCCTTAACGGCGTTTGCCGATTCATAAAGGAGAGCCTTCTCGTCATCAGTCAATTGAAGTTCAATAATTTCCTCAACACCATTTATTCCCAGTTTGACAGGAACGCCTAAGTACATATCTTTCAATCCATACTGACCATCTAACCATGCGCAAGATGGGAAGATTCTCTTCTGATCGCGGACAATTGCCTCTACCATCTGAGCAGCTGCTGCTCCAGGAGCATACCATGCACTTGTACCGAGAAGATTAACAATCTCACCCCCGCCCTTCTTGGTTCTT
This sequence comes from Flavobacteriales bacterium, assembly GCA_022448105.1. Lineage (GTDB taxonomy): Bacteria > Bacteroidota > Bacteroidia > Flavobacteriales_D > Cryomorphaceae > JAKVAV01. The sequence continues at coordinate 6,110 of JAKVAV010000036.1, forward strand.
TCGATGATCGCGTTTAACTTCTCTTCGGCTATTAACTCGGTGACAGGAATTCCCGCCACGGTAGTATATCTTGGGAGCGGAACCATTGTATCTCCATGCCCTCCCATGAGAACAGCTTGAATGTCTTTCGGCGAAACATTTAGCTCGGTAGCAAGAAACGAACGGTAACGAGCAGTATCTAAAACACCAGCCATACCAAAAACTTTGCGACTATCCACTTTTGCAGTTAAGTAAGCCGCATAAGTCATCACATCCAGCGGATTGCTGACGATCACGATCTTTGCATCGGGAGAATGCTTTATCGCTTGTTCGGTCACACTTTTAACGATTCCAGCATTGGTGGCGATAAGATCATCTCTACTCATTCCTGGTTTACGCGGTAATCCTGAGGTTATAACAACAACTTCAGAACCCGCAGTCTTTGAATAATCATTTGTCGACCCTACCATTCTCGAGTCGTAAAGATTTATTGGAGATGTCTCCCAAATATCAAGAGCCTTGCCTTCTGCATAACCATCCTTGATATCAAGAAGCACCACTTCGTTGGCAATTTCTCTATGTGCTAAAACATTCGCACAGGTCGCACCAACATTACCAGCACCAACAACTGTAACTTTCATAATATGATTGATATTGTTTGAGTTTCTAAAACGCGACAAATATAACTTATAGACTCCATCTCTNTCACCTCGTAATCCGCTGCAGGTAAAAAAATCCAAAAAGAGTACTTTGGAATCAGAGAAACTAAATGAATTTTCATGATCAAATGTATATTAGGGGCCTAAATAATGCTTTTAGGATTGAAACTTAATTATCAAAATCTGGATAAGCCAAAAAACTTTTGGCAACCGCTACAATTTCTGTGCGTCTAGCCAATGATTGATCTGCAAAACATGGACCAAAATCAGCTTAAAATGCTGATTGACAATTGTTTGAAGAACAACCGAAAAAGTCAGGAATTGATTTTCAGGACGTTCTATAACAAAATGATGTCCGTATGTAGACGATATACGGCTGATGACGATCAGGCTAAAGATATAGTACAAGACGGGTTTATTAAGGTTTTTAAGAACTTAGAAAAATTCAATTATCAAGGATCTTTCGAGGGGTGGATAAGGCGAATAATGGTAAATACTGCCATTGATTTCACTCGCAAGAAAAAAAGTTCTCAAGAGTCGGCTAGTGAGCAGAAACCTATAGAAGAATACAGCGATATTGCAGTAGAAGAAGATGATGAGATCCCGGAGGAATATGCGCTAAATGTAAACGATATTCAAAGAGGAATGAGCGATCTATCTAATGCCTATAGAAACGTTTTTAACCTCTACGTATTCGAAAACTATTCTCATCAGGAAATAGCTGATGAACTCAATATAAGTGTTGGAACGAGCAAGTCGAATTTGGCAAAAGCAAGATCCAATTTGAAAAAAATATTGCTCAAGGAGCTAAAAAAAAGAGATGGCAAATAAATTGAATGATTTTGATCTACTGATCAAGGAGACATACGAAAATCATCCTTTCGAATATTCACCCTCAAATTGGGAAGAATTGAGCGCTGAATTAGAATCTACAGCACCCAGTTTCAGTGCGATCATCGGATCCATAGGCGTTGGAGTGACATTGACTGCCATTGTTTTTGTCTCACTCTTCTTTTATAATGAAAACAAAACAGGCGACCTATATACCACTGAGGAAGAGATTGTGGAATTCTCAGGTCGAGCAGAAGCTAGCACTTACAATGATAAGACGGGAAACGAAGACGAACAAATTGTTCCTTTCGATAACGAGGATAATTTTAGGGAAGACAACGCTGTGATAGCAGACAAAAAAGAAAATGCAGCGAAAGAACCTGCTGCGAAAAATTTCAACCCGGAGCAAAAAGAAACGGTGAAGGCACTTATGGCAGAAGCCAAAATCTTACTATCTGAAGAAAAAACCTTTGAGGATAAAGTAGATGAGAATTCTTCCATCGTAAGAGGGTGTGCAGGGTTAACCATAAATTTTGAGTCTCCTTCCGATTATGGTGAGAAAGCAAGGTACTTATGGAATTTCGGAGATGGTAATTTTAGCAATGAAGAAAATCCCACACACGCATTTCATAAAGAAGGAATTTTCGATGTATCCCTTTCAGTTACAGGTCTTGGGTCTGGACAAATCTCATCGGACGTGGTGCAAGCCATGATTGAAGTCTACGAAACGCCAAGTGCGAATTTTGGTCTAGCCGTAGGATCGAAAGATGCCATCTATCTCTTGGACCATTCTGCTAACGCGGACAAAATGACTTGGGAGATCAACGACAGCACAAATGACAATCAAGGGGACTACTTACTGACTGTTGCTGACAACACGAAGTACGACATTACATTGATTGCCGAAAATGCAGGTAGCTGCGCCGACACCCTTCACAAAGCGGTACATGTGATTGCAGCAGGAAATCAGTTCCCCCAAGTATTCTCCACTTCTTATGCGAGTAATTTCGCCCCAGGGGCGATAGTTGATAACGGAGAGGTTCTCGATTTTAGAATCTTCGAGGAGAAGACTGGCCAAGAAATCTTCCGTTCCAACGGTCGGAAAGGTTGGAACGGAAAAGACGCCAAAGGCAACGACGTTTCTGAAGGAATATATGCGTGGATGATGATAGTCGATGGAAAGGACGCGACCAAGGTATATAAGGGTAAATTAAATGTTCAATAAGTCATAATAAGAGTCCCTTCTTAACCCATTTGCCCAAATTTTTATTTGGGCTTTTTTTCTTATTTTAATTCCCAAAAAACCTTAGTTTCTAATTTTGTTACCGTACCGAAGAACGATGTTGTGAGACCCAAAACAAGTATAATTCAGAGGCTGCTCTATATTTAGTGAAATGATCAATTCGTAATTGCCATCTTTTGAAACAGATCGTGAATAAAGATTACTGTTTTTTAAGAGCAACTTTTATCCTAGTCCAACGTCACCACCCTCGGAGAGGATAAGTCTCCGATTTGACCACCTAATGTAGCGGTATTATGCCGATTAGTAAACCAATCAGAAATGCTGAATAGTTCCATCAGAGCAAAATATTTTCTAGCTTCGATTTCACTTATTTTTTTCTCTCAGTTTGCCTTCGGTCAAAACTGTCAAATTGAAGTAGATTGGAATTTCGCTCCACCTCTTCCGCCAGGAGGTTCCTATGAGGCGGGGGATGTCATTACTATTTGTGCNGAGATCACGGACTACACTTCGGGTGGTGCAAATTGGATCTCTGGTATAACAATTAATCTGTCAGATGCATGGGATATTAGCTCAATTACAAATTTAGATCTGCCTGAAAGCTGCAGTGGCAATGGTGGTGAGTGGCTTTACTTCGAAACACTTACATGCGGAGGATTAGTCATCGATGACCCGGGCTTCTACTATGACTCAGGAGTATCAGGTCCATTTGATGGTAACCCATGTAATAACTGGGGTGATGGTGCTANCCCCTGCGCGGGTTGGTCGTTTTGTCTCGACATTGTCTTGGATGCAGACTGTGGCGGCCCAGGCAACCCATTTGATGGAACTGATGTAGCTCCAACGATTACTGTGTACTCGGATAGTGAAGTAGGTAGTTGGAATGGTGCAACAGGTTGTAATTTTCAACCAGAAGATCCACCTGATTTTCCTGTGAACCTTGACTGTTGCGATGCAGAAGCTGGGACCCCTCCAGCAGGTCCTATTAATATTTGTGGCAACACACCAGTTGACCTTTTCCCGTTGCTCGTCGGGGCCGATCTAGGAGGTACTTGGACAGGGCCAGCTGGCTGGTCAGCACCTCCTCCTGGAGACGAAAACGCCTCTTTCAGCCCCGATACAAATCCTGCAGATAGTGATCCTCCAGGAGATTACACCTACAGCGTCATAGGAAGTGACGGATGTGTCAATAGTTCTACCATTACCTTTCAGTTTATCGATCTAGGCTTGCAATGGTTTGATACAAAATGTGGGACGGATCCATTCAATTTATTTCTTGACTCATGGGGTAGTCCTACAGTCAGCTTGCCGCCGGATGGTACTTGGACCTATCAAGACGGTACTGTAATCGTAAATGGAGATATTGATCCCCTTGTAAACACTTCTGGTGTTTACACCTACTCGTTTTTAGATGCTTCCGATTGCCCCACTACAGTAGATATGGACGTAACCATTGTTCCTTCAGGCACAGGTACACCAGATCCTTTGGTGGCAAGTATTGATGTTTGTGTGCTCGATGATCCTTTTTTGCCGTGGGACTCATTGGGTGGAGTACCTATCGTAAACACAGGGACGTGGCTTTATTATGATACGACTATTCCTCCGACTATACTAGAAGTTTATCTTGAAAACGCGCAACTATTAGAAATAAACCCAAGTGACTACAATGGCGCTGGGGCAGAAATGGTCAGCGGACAGTTCGTACTCTTTAGTTATGAGCCCGATTGCAACGTCCTTGTGACAGATACGCTTAATGTCAATGTGAGCGCAGTTTTCGATCCCGGTACTTTCACCGATACAACCATCTGTGCTAGCGATCCGCCAATCCTTTTAGAAGACCTTCTTGGGGGTTCGCCAAATAGCGGAGGAACATGGGTAGACGACATGGGCAATAATGTCCCTAATCTTTTTGACCCTTCTTCTGTACCAGTCAATCAAGATACTACATTTATATACAATGGCGGCTTGGGAGGAACTCTTTGCGAGGCTTCACAAGTGTTGATTCTCACTATCCTTGACGATAATATACCTACTGGATTTATTGATCAAATTACCGTTTGTGAATCTGATCCCGCTTTCGATATCACTGATATAATGATTGCAAATGGTATTCCACCTGGAGGGCAATGGACCGATAATAACGGTGATCCATATCCAAGTGATTTCTTCGTGCCAAGCACGGCTGGGCCAGGATTTTACACTTTCAATTATTCAATCACCAGTACTTGTGCAAACTCCACCAATGCTCTCGAAATAACCGTCACAAATACTGGTAATGCCGGAACAGATGGGACTTTAGACATTTGTTTTTCTGATACAAATGTGCCACTGTCTTTGGGTCTCGGAGGAAGCGCAACGCCTGGAGGTACTTGGACACTTAACGGCACACCTGTAGGTGATGATGTTGACGGTTCTGCAGTGACCAATGGAGATGTTTATGTTTACAGTGTCGGCTCTGGATCTTGCGCCGCAACGGCAGAAGTCACCATTGACTTGGGAATAGCTCCATTTCCGGGAGTGCTTACCGCTACGCCTCAAAACTATTGCTCCACCGATCCTATCATCTCTCTCAACGATTTAATAATTACGCCTCCTTCTGAAGCAGGGACATGGCTAGATCTTTTTGGAAACCCGATTCCGGGAGACCAAATAAACCCTGCTGCAACATCAGGTACGGCATTTTTTGTGCGCTACGTTGTAACCAACGCCTGTGGTACGGCTGAAGTGCAGACATTATTTCAAATCGAAGCAAGTCCAAACCCTGGATCGGATGCGACTCTTAGCATTTGTCAAAATGCTACTGGACCAGAAAACCTCTTCGATGCACTAGGGCTTGGTGCTGAGACAGGTGGATCTTGGACAGGACCCTTAGGACCGACAACGGGAATTTTCAATGTTGGGGATCCAGCTGGAGTTTACACCTACACGGTGACTTCACCCATGGGATTCTGTACATCAACTGCTGAAGTTACGGTAGACTACACAGCAGTGGCAAATGCTGGCACCAACACTGTTGTAAATGTTTGTGATAATGGACCCGCATTCTCGCTCATTGACGTGCTCAATGGAACTCCTGACCCAGGTGGTACTTGGTCTCCATTTACTGAGTATACGCCAGGCATAACGGTCGGAAGCTCCAGCACTTACACCATCACCAATCCAGGTTGTCCCGACTCGGAGGCTACCGTAACTATAAATGAGCTTGCCTCACCTAATGCCGGAATTAATACCATAGTAACAAAATGTTCCGACTTAGGTACTTTCCCACTATACCCAGAACTAAGCGGCTCTCCATTGCCAGGGGGAACTTGGACCGAGGCGGCAAGCGGAAATCCAGTATCGAACAGCTTCAATGCCACGGCACAATGCGGCAATTCTTTTTCTTTCATTTACACTGTAGACGACGGTACCTGTCAGAGTTCGACTACTCTAGATCTATTCGTAGAATGTCCACCAGATGCAGGACCACCTGTCACCGCAACGAGATGTGCGGATGGTACTACACTGCCGCTTTTTGACTTGCTTGACCTCGGAGCTGATCCAGGAGGAACCTTCTTCTTCCAAACTACAGGTTTCCCTGTTCCAGGAAATGAAGTGACACTCACTGCGGGAGCTGCAGGTGTTTACGAATATATAGTTCCCGCAGGAGTTGATTGCGGTAGTTCTACTGCACTTTACACGCTCCAAGTACAAGACCAGATCACCGTCACAAATATCGATCCGATCTGCACTCCTGATCAAACACAGTATACTGTAACGTTTGAAATTCAGGGAGGTGATGGAATATACAATGTGACCGGTTTAGCTGGCACTGTTGACTACAGCGGCCCCATCGTTACGTTTGAAAGCATACCTATTAACCAAGGAACTCCATACAGCATAACGGTTGGAGATAACAGTGGTCCTTGCCCTGACGTGAGCTATGGCCCATTTCCGTCGCCAAACTGCAGCTGCGCAGCTAGTGCAGAGTGGGTGCAAACTCCCACAAACATCTGTCTGGGAGAGTCAGCCACACTCACCCTAAGCTTAACGGGAGGGACGGGACCGTACACCATTGAATATACTGATGGTACGACAGCTTCTGGACCTGTTCCTTTTCAAGTTGACGGAAGCACTATTGCAGTAGCTCCGACAGTGACCACTACATACACGCTTACTTCTGTAGCAGATCAGTTTTGTAGCACATCGGCGAATAGTTCCATCACGGTATTCGTAGAAACCCCGCCAAATGCTGGACCACCTGTCAGTCAATCATTCTGCGGCAATGGCTCGATGTATAACCTAAACGCATTGGTTGATCTTGCTCAAGCCGATGGTGGAGGCGATTTTTTTGATCCAAATGGTGATCTAATCCCTTTTGGGCAAATCATTTTAGAGGCGGCATCCAGCGGCGAATACACTTACTCAGTTTCTGGGACTGACTGTCCGGCAGATGCTGCAATTTTTGACTTGACCATAAGTGATGAAATTCAAGTGCTTCCTCAGGATGTGGAGGTAGCGTGTGTTTCCACCCAAACAGGATACACCGTTACGTTTGATATTTCGGGTGGAGATGGAAATTATGTCGTCACACCCGGTGGCGCTTATGGAGGAACTTTAACACCTGGTCCCGGAAATTTTGCCACCTATGCGTCGAGCGAAGTCCCGAATGACGTAGACTATTCCTTCATTATTTCCGATGGCTCCCCTTGCTCTGATGTAATCGTGGAAGGCATTGATCCAGATTGTGATTGCCCTGCATCTGCCTCTATTTCAGGTACTACTTCAATCTGTGAAAATGGTGGAGAAGCCTTCCTCACGATTGATCTAACTGGTGATGGGGACGTGACATTTGTTATTGAGAATTCAACCAATGGCCCTTTAGCACCGATCACTACTGATCAGAATCAATTTATTTTTACCGCAAGTCCAAACGAAACAACAACTTACACGATTATTTCTGTTTCAGATGAAAATTGCTCGGGTATCGTTTTAGGTAATCCTGCGACCGTAACAGTAGATCCCGAGCTTGACGTATCTTCACTAACAGAGGGCTGTGACAATGTAGGAGAGAGCTACGCTGTCGAATTCGTTATTTCTGGGGGAATCCCCGGAACGTATCAAGTCAGTCCTTTGGGGGGAAATATAACTGGAGGCTCTAATTACACAAGTGCTCCAATTGCAAGCGGCATTCCGTATTCTTTTACAGTCTCGGATGCTGGCGCATGTCCTGATGTGGTAGTTGAAGGAGTTGAAGTGTGCGCCTGCATCACGGATGCAGGCTCGTTACCAACTGTCTCTTTAGAAGTATGCGAGAGTGAAAATTTAGTCATTCCAAATGTTACAGGAGAAATACTCGACGCGAATGACAGTTATCAGTTCCTACTGCACGACGGAGATGAAAGCACCTTAGGAACCATCATTGAAGTTTACAACGGAAACACCCATGTAGTTCCTCCTGGAGTGCAATTCGGCGTCACTTATTACATCACCGGTGTAGCAGGTAATACTGATTTTATTGGTAATGTCATTCTTACGGATGACTGCACCGACCAAACCAACGGTATTGCAGTCGTTTTTTATGGCACACCTGAAGCCACTCTTTCAGGCCTCGGAGCTATTTGTTCTGGTGAGCAGGCCGAGCTGAGCATCGCTCTTACAGGAGACGGACCTTGGGATGTCACCTATTCTATCGATAATGTTTCACAAGCTGCCGTCACTGCTAGCACAACCCCATATACTTTTGACACCGGTACCATTGGCCTTTATGAATTGGTAGCGGTTAGTGATCAGAACTGTACAGGAACAACCAATGGTTTCGTGAATGTGTCGAATTTTGCGACGCCAACAGCAGTACTCGGAGGTAATCCTGATGTATGTGAAAACAGTGGAGATGGACCGGAAGTATCTCTCACGGGAACGGCACCTTGGAACATATTCTACAGTGTAAATGGAATCGAAGCAGCGTCGCCGATCACCGCCTTTAGCAGCGACATTACAATCGCTGCTCAAGAAGAAGGAATTTATCAAATTGTTGGATTAAGCGATGCCAATTGTCCCGGAACATTCTCAGGAGCTTTGGATGTAAATATTTTACCACTGCCTTCCGGATCGATTACCGGTGGAGGTGCGGTATGCGAAGGAGATCAGGCAAGTTTTCAGGTCAACCTTTCAGGATCTGGGCCCTATACCTTTATTTATGCGATAGATGGCGTTCCGCAACCCACGATTTATAGTCCATCGAGCTTTTACACCTTTAATTCAGGTGTAAATGGTAATTACTCTGTGGCAGTTGTAAACGATCAGAATTGTCAAGGCATTGGAAATGGAAGTACTGCTTCTCTCAATGTCAATCCATTGCCTACTGCCGATATTATCGCGAGTAATGACCAGCTCTGTATAGGTCAAGAATTAGAACTCATCTATGATCTGCAAGGAACCCCTCCTTTTTCCATGATCTATGTATACGATAACGATACTCTTACCGTAGATGGAATCCAGTCAGATTACTTCTTAACAACCCAGCCAGTTGAACCTGTTTTCACGGAAGTACTCTCCATCTCAGATGGTTCTCAACCTACCTGTTTTAATGATTCTGATGCCAGCAGATTTATAAGTGTTGGAGGGTTACCAGATGCTCCGGTCTTGAGCAATGACACCATTTGTGCCAATGCCGATTCAGTAAGAATAGGAGTGAATGGAGCTCCCGGTCTTGAGTATACTTGGACACCCGAAGAGGGTTTGTCAGATCCGAAATCACCCAATCCAATGTTCATTATTGAGAGTGATGATTTTAGTATTCCAATCTCCCGAACATATACCTATACGCTTTTAGCAAGTAATGGAGACTGTTCTGCTCAAGATGAGATGACGATAACAGTGGATCCGGGACCGCATCCTCGATTCCGCTTTAATCCAGATCCGGTTAAATCTGAGGATACAAAGGTTAGATTCATTAATCAAACCAACCTAGGAAACGATGGTTTCTACTTCTGGCAATTTGATTCGCTTGACACCTCTCAGGAAGTCAATCCATTCTACGAGTTCCCGATTGGTCAAATAGGAGACTACGTGGTGAATTTGATGGCGATAGACCCACTAACCGGATGTGTGAATGAATGGTCAGACATTGTGAGCGTTCGACCTGAAGTATTGATCTATGTGCCAAATGCATTCACCCCTGATGGAGACGGCTTAAACGATATTTGGAAACCGGTGATGAAAAACATCGACGAAACCGACTATTTATTGCGAATATTTGATCGTAGCGGTACGGTGATATTTGAAACCAGAGATGCAACTAAAGGTTGGAATGGTAGTCATAATGGAGAAGAGTACTTTTTGAGAACAGACGTTTACGCCTGGGAAATAGTAACCAAGAACCTTCTATCTTTGGAAAAAGTGGAATTTGAAGGTGTTGTTACGGTAATAAGATAAAGATTTGCTAATGTATACGGCAAACTGCGTGCTGTCTGACAAAGAAAATTGGAAATGAAAAAAATACTTTTTGCACTATTGTCATTTTTAAGCTTGAGCATTACAGCGCAAGACGACATTAATTTCACCCCTGATCAAAATGGCGTAACCACTCTGACTTGTAATGGATTTATCATAGATTCTGGCGGACAAGGCGGACCTGGTTACGGCAACAATGAGCTTATCACCATTACGATTTGTCCTGATACCGTCACCACCGGGGATAATTCGCTTTTCATTACAGTAGTTTTTAATGTATTCGACCTAGACCCAACCAATCTGGGCACCCAACAGAACCCGAATATAGATCAAATGCTCGTTTTTGATGGTACATCAACGAATGCAAATCTTTTGGGAAATTATTCTGTGAATGACCTTCAAAACATTCCCATTGGCGCGACGAATCTCAACGGGAGTGGATGTTTGACATTTCAATTTTATTCAAATGCCCAAGGCACTGGAGCTTTTGCGGGTTTGGCAACTTGCGAGCAGCCGTGTGAAGCACCTGTTGCGAATGCGGATATAATTGACGGTGACACTCCAGATTCGATTCGGGTTTGTATAGGTGAGCCGATAACTTTCGATGCAACCGCTTCTACCGCTGCTGCTGGCTTCACAATAGACGAGTACTCTTGGAACTTTATAGACGGAACGGTGGACAACACGACGGGTAGCGTTATAACGCATACTTATCAAAACCCTGGTTACTATGCAGTGCAGCTTACTATCACCGATGACAACAATTGTTCAAATCTAAACGTAGCCCCCTTAAAAGTGTACGTATCCGAATACCCAACTTTTGTCAATTTCCCAGCAGATACTATAGTTTGTGTCGGTGATCAACTAGAATTAACTGGAATTGAAGATTTTGGCGTTTATGACACTACTTGGACTGGTTTTCCTGGATCTAATACAATTGAGGACGGATGTCTAGAAGATGAGTTAGGCGTGGCACAATCCATTCCTGTTACCTATACTGAATTCGATCCAAGTGCTGTAATTGGCTCAGTCGATGACATCGAAAGTGTTTGTCTAAACATGGAGCATTCATTTATGGGTGACTTGGTAATTCAGTTGACATGTCCAAATGGGACTACCATAAATTTGCAAGAACAAGGCGGTGGAGGAACTCAAATCGGAGTTCCAGATCAGGCTGATAATATCAACTGCGAAACCGGTGAAGGTGCAGGAGAAGGTTGGGACTACTGCTGGGACTCTCAAGCCACAGAAACATGGCTTGAATGGGTTGACGCAAACGGTTTTGGTCAGACATTAGAAGAAGGAACTTACGAACCTGTTGAATCATTTGATCCACTTGTGGGGTGCCCCCTACAGGGAACATGGCAAATTACCGTCTTCGATAATTGGCTTGCTGATGATGGTCAAATCTTTGAATTTGGAGTTACGTTTGATCCATCTTTCTACCCAGATATCGTAGAATTTGATAATACTGTTGGAGAATCTGCTGACTCATCTTTTTGGGATCTCAGTGGAGAAAATATCATCAGCTCAACTCCTGATTTAAACACCATCAATGTCGAATTTCCTGTTTCAGGGCAGTTCAGCTATACTTATGAAGTTATCAATAACTTCGGATGTGGCTTTGATAGCACCGTGGTTGTTACAGTAGTCGATCCACCGGTCATTACCGCTGGCCCTGATCTCAATGTTTGTGATCAGCCTGTCACTCTTCAAGCGAGTGTCGACGGAGCAACGGGAGACTGCGATCAGGTAGCGGGGAATTACGTCTATTGTTATGAAACTGATGATACGATCATTGAGACATTCTGTCCAGACAACCCTGGAGACGGAACTTTACTAGAAATGGTTTTTAATGGAGGGACATTGGGTTTCTTTGGTAACATCTTAACGGTTTACGATGGTGACAACACCTTTGCACCTGTATTGGGGGCTTTCTTTGATGGAGATCTGACAGGTGAAACATTTGTAGCCACCAATCCTAATGGCTGTCTAACCTTTGAACTGGTTAGTGGTTTTTTTGGAGGCTCTTGCGCTGACGGTTTTGAAGAAGCTATTGATATTTCTATTTCTTGTGATGGCGGGGCAGGGCTTGTCTGGTCGTGGAGTCCAACATCAGGTTTGGATAATCCAAATGTTCAAAACCCTTCTGTTTTTGTTCAACAAGCTACCGTTTACACCGTATCTGCCTACATACCAGGTCAGGAAGGTTGTATTGCTACTGATGAGGTTTTAGTAGCTCCAGATCAAAGCGCCGATCCCGGCATCGATAACGATACAACCCTTTGTTACAACAACGCGACCTCGTTGTTAATCTCATATTTAGATGGAAACCCTGCTGGCGGAGGAACTTGGTTTGACAATGATGCAGGACAACCTTTCCCTTCGGACCAGCTCAGTCCTAGTGACTACCCAAACGGTGCAAATTTTGATTTAACCTACACGGTGTCGAATGGCACTTGCCAGAATTCATCCAATCTCCAGATTAATATTTTACCTGTTACTGATAATAGTTGTTGCCAGACTAACGCAAATGCCGGTCCAGATGCTGTGGCCTGCGCTCTGACTCATCAATTACAGGCTGATATACCCGTAGGTATTGGTACATGGTCTGGCAATCCAGATCTGGTGTTTAGCGATATTAACGACCCTCAGGCTACGGTCACAGCTCCTTCTCCAGGCGGTACCTACACGCTCACCTGGACTGACTTTAATGGGCAACTTTGCGAAGCTTCGGATGTCGTAGAAATCGTTTTAGCTGACTCTCTCAACATTACTGTAGTCCCGGAAGATGCTGTTTGCTTCGGGGAATGCACAGGAACTGCGGTGGCTATACCCTCAGGAGGAACTTCTTCAAACGGTCTTTACAGTATAGATTGGTCTGGAGGCGTGAGTGGAGGAGTGTCAATTGTTCAAGACAGCCTTTGTATTGGCTTATGGAAAGCAACAATAACAGACAACGTAGGTTGCGTCGATTCGACATTTTTTGCAATATCGCAACCCGAACAAATGGATTTAGTAACCTTGGGAAGTCCAGCGCTTTGCAAGGACTCATGCAATGCCCGAGTAGAGCTTAATTCTCCAGATGCCGTGGAGTACACCTACAATAGCGGGATGTCTTGGACATCTGAAAATGTTGGTTATGTCTGTCCTGACACTGTTGCAACGGTTGGAATACGGAATGAATTGGGTTGTATCCTCCTCGATAGTCTGATTCTAGATAACCCAGTGGCATTTGAGGCTGACTTCAACATCAATCCCAATCCGACCACTGTTATGAATACACTTATTACTTTTCAAGATATTTCCCGGCCTGGACCCATCGCCAAAACTACCTTCCTTCTTGGGGATCCAGTTTTCGCAGAAGAGACTGCCCGCATTTCATCTTATAAATTCCCAACCGATACCGCCGGCGAGTATCTTATTACGCTCATAAGCGAAAGCGAGTTTGGTTGTATTGATACCACAAGCAAATTTCTCACGATTAACGATGATCTACTTTGGTTCATTCCAAATTCGTTTTCTCCCAATGGAGACGGTATAAATGACATTTGGAAACCCATCGGAAACACCGTTGATCTCACTTCTTTTTCTTGCAAAGTATATGACCGTTGGGGGAGAACAGTTTTTGCTACTACCAATATTGAAGAAGGTTGGAATGGAGCCGGTCAGTCCAGTGGAGAGTTCTTTGGAGATACAGATGTCTACACTTACGTACTGGAAATTACATCGGCCACTACAGAAGAGAAATTTGAACTCACTGGCTTCATAACCTTGATAAGATAACGGCGTTTCCAGATCAGAAAGATTTCTCTAGCCGACAAATTGCATAACTTCGTCGGCTCATGACTGATCTTATCAATTCTCTTCCTCTCATTATCCATTGGGATATAGACCCAACCGCATTTACGATACCGTTTATAGATTGGCCCGTAAGGTGGTACGGAATTCTCTTTGTACTCGGACTCATTGTTAGTGAATACGTCCTTTTTTACATTTTTGAACAAGAAGGAAAGACCAAGAAGAACGTAGAAGACTTAGCCGTCTATGTGGTTATCGGGACGATAGTCGGAGCGCGACTCGGCCATGTCTTCTTCTACGATGCAATGGACTATCTCCGAAATCCACTTGACATTCTAAAAGTTTGGGAAGGGGGCCTGGCCAGCCATGGAGGCGCTATCGGAATTCTCACGGCGATCTACTTGTACTGCCGTAAATACAAGTTTGAATTCCTCTGGATTATGGATCGCTTAGTAATAGTAGTATGCTTCACTGGTGCCTGCATTAGGACTGGAAATCTCATGAATTCAGAAATCCTTGGGACCATAACTGACCTTCCCTGGGGTTTTGTATTCGAAAATGCATATCCCGAATTTCTAGCGCAAGACCCAAGACATCCTGCTCAATTGTACGAAGCCGTCTATTGCATCTTTCTCATGGGGCTAACTTATTGGTTGTGGAAAGAGAAGAGAACTCAGCTGCAAAACGGATTCATCTTTGGTATTTTCATGGTGGTGTTATTTACCTTGAGATTTTTGGATGAATTTCTCAAAATCAATCAAGAAGCCTTCGAGAATGACCTGCCTCTCAATATGGGGCAGCTTCTGAGTATTCCTTTTGTAATTGCTGGCCTATATCTCATTTTTCGACCCCAGCGGAAACAAGTGTCTACGTCGTGATAAAATTTCTCTCCATTTTGCTCCTTGTTCTAATAGGACAAATAGGATATGGACAAAAATCATTCATGCGCTTTGCCGACATGCAGCGGGACGACCACAACGAGAAGGTGTTTCGAATTGGATTTTACAATCTCGAAAATCTATTTGATCTAGAAGATGACAGCCTTACTCGAGATGAAAGCTTCACACCCGAAGGAAGTAATCGATACACCTTTTCAAGGTACGATAAGAAGAAGAATGGACTTGGAAGAACAATCCTCTCATTAGGCGGATGGCAACCCGTGGAGCTAATGGGCATCTGCGAAGTGGAGAGCAAGTGGGCTATGGATGGACTGACCAAATACTCTCCTTTGAAAAATGCAGGGTATGAATACATCCACGAAGATTCTCCTGATCGAAGAGGGATCGACGTTGCTTGTCTCTATCAGCCAGATCGATTTGAACCCATTCTATACAAGTACTTTCGCATCAATTTTCCCTTTGATCCGGACCGACGCACAAGAGATATGCTCTACGTGAAAGGAAAAATCCCTAACGGTGATACGCTGCACTTTTTTGTAAACCATTGGCCTTCGAGGTACGGGGGACAGTTTGTTTCTGAGCCATCTAGGGCATATGTAGCCTCTTTTCTTCGTCAGAAGGTGGATAGTCTTCAAGATCGATTTGATAATCCATTTATCGTCATTACAGGAGATTTAAACGATGAACCGGATGACCTCAGCCTCACGGAGAGTCTAAGAGCCGTAAACGATATTGAAAAAGTACAGCCCGGTGACTTGGTCAACCTCATGTATCCCATCAAAAACAAATTTGGAACACACAGTTTTGCCGGGGAATGGGGAGTTCTAGACCAATTCATTGTTTCTGAAAACCTTTTGGGAAATGAGAGAACCAGAACCAGCTTTGAATTTGTCGGGATATTTGATGCCCCATGGCTACTCAAAGAAAATGCAGCAGGTAATTCTGTTACGAACCGGACCTACCAAGGTCCGGCTTATAAAGGTGGTTACAGTGATCACTTGCCCATTTTTTTGGACTTGGTCATATCAGAGAAGACTCCATAAAAAAAAGCGACCTCATCAGGTCGCTTTTCTCTATTTCAATCAATTATCAACTAAACATCGATGTTGGCGTACTTCGCATTTTGCTCGATGAATTCTCTTCTCGGCGGCACGTCATCTCCCATGAGCATGGAGAAAATGCGGTCTGACTCTACTGCATTATCCACGGTTACTTGACGAAGTGTTCTGGTTTCAGGATTCATGGTTGTTTCCCAGAGCTGCTCAGCATTCATTTCTCCGAGACCTTTGTAACGTTGAATGTTTACAGAGCTCTCTTTAGAAGCTCCTTTCATTTCTGCTACAAATTCATCGCGTTGATCGTCATTCCAAGCGTATCGAACCTGACTACCTTTCTTTAGCTGATAGAGTGGTGGCGTTGCGATATAGATATTTCCTCCATCTACCAACTCGCGCATGTGGCGGAAGAAGAAGGTGAGAATCAGAGTTTCGATGTGGCTACCATCAACATCGGCATCACACATAATGATGACCTTGTGGTAGCGAAGCTTCGAGATGTCCAGAGCTTTGCTATCTTCTTCGGTACCAACTCGCACCCCAAGCGCCGTGTAAATATTCTTGATCTCTTCGTTGTCAAAAATCTTGTGTTGCATGGCTTTCTCAACGTTGAGAATTTTACCTCTTAAGGGAAGGATAGCTTGAAATTCACGAGCACGTCCTTGCTTTGCCGTTCCACCTGCCGAGTCTCCCTCAACGAGGTAGATTTCGCAATTCTCAGGATCTTTATCGGAGCAGTCGCTCAGTTTTCCTGGGAGGCCTGTAGAAGAGAGAACGTTCTTTCTTTGAACCATCTCTCTCGCTTTACGCGCAGCGTGGCGTGCTGTAGCGGCAAGAATCACCTTATTTACAATGGCTTTGGCCTCGTTGGGGTTTTCTTCCAGATAATGCGTCAACATTTCGGAAACCGACTGAGAAACCGGTGCATTAACTTCTCTGTTTCCAAGTTTTGTTTTAGTCTGTCCTTCAAACTGGGGCTCGGCAACTTTCACAGAAATTACAGCGGTGAGACCTTCACGGAAGTCATCTCCAGAAATTTCAAACTTCAGTTTGCTCAACATCCCCGATTCCTCAGCGTACTTTTTCAAGGTAGCCGTAAGACCTCTGCGAAAACCTTGAAGGTGAGTACCTCCCTCGTGGGTATTGATATTGTTGACATAAGAGTGGATGTTCTCGCTGAATGAAGTGTTGTAAATCATGGCCACTTCAACGGGAACACCATTCTTCTCTCCTTCCATGTAAATAGGACGAGAAATTAGTCTTTCCCTTGACTGGTCAAGGAACTCGACAAACTCATAAAGCCCTCCTTCAGAGAAGAATTCCTCTCCTTTTGGGTTGCCCTCTTCATCCATTTCTCTCATGTCCTTGAGCGTAATACGAATTCCTTTGTTAAGGAAAGCCAACTCACGCATACGCTTAGCGAGGGTGTCGTAGTTATACTCTATGACATCAAAGATTTCGGGGTCTGGGTGGAAGCTGACGATGGTTCCGCTCTCGTCCGTCTCCCCGACCACTTTAACGTCGGCTTGAGGTTTTCCTTGGCTATATTCTTGTTCCCAAATCTTGCCGTCGCGATGAACGGTAGCTTTGAGATGGTCTGAAAGAGCGTTCACACAAGATACCCCTACCCCGTGGAGTCCTCCAGATACTTTATAAGTGTCTTTATCGAATTTACCTCCGGCATGAAGCACCGTCATAACGACTTCAAGGGCTGATCTTTGTTCTTTTTCGTGGAACCCCGTTGGGATACCTCTACCGTTGTCTTTTACGCTGATAGAGTTCCCTTCGTTTATCACCACATCGATGGTATCGCAATAACCTGCAAGTGCCTCATCGATGGAATTATCTACCACCTCGTATACGAGGTGATGAAGACCTTTCAACCCCACGTCTCCGATATACATAGCAGGTCTTTTTCTAACCGCTTCTAACCCTTCTAATACTTGGATATTGCCAGCTGAATATTCGGTAGGCTTCTTTTTCTGATCGTCAGTCATGAGTGTCTGATTAGTAGATTATAGTGTTACTCACAAAAATAAGAAAAAGCCACCAGTAAGCCGGCTCGAAAGCCCCGTAAATACTGAGCTTTATTAACAAATAAATGATGTTTTCAACAGCTCAGGAAATACCTGTGAATTAGGTCTAAAACGAATACTTCACACCACCCAAAATGAAGGCTCTTTGAGCGGGAAACCTATAGTAGATATCGTATTTTGTCGCGGTGAGGTTATTCGCTTCAATGAAGGCCGATAATCTTGAAGTGTATTTGTACTCAATAGCCAATCCTAAGTCTAAGTATGGGTCGAGCTTAACGGTCCAAAAACCAGCATCCTCCGCTTCCTGATTGGGAATTGGCAATAGCGACTTGACCCGACGAGAACCGATAAAATTAACATTAGCTCCAATGATGAACTTATTGTAGAGATTACAGTGACCTTCAAGCCCGAACTCAAAATTCGGCAAATGCC
This sequence comes from Flavobacteriales bacterium, assembly GCA_022448105.1. Taxonomy (GTDB): domain Bacteria; phylum Bacteroidota; class Bacteroidia; order Flavobacteriales_D; family Cryomorphaceae; genus JAKVAV01. The sequence continues at coordinate 24,476 of JAKVAV010000036.1, forward strand.
AAGCCTCGGCTTCATTTTCAGTGTCATAGCTAAATAGCTGACCTCTGAATGACGCACCCCATTTTCCTTCTTTTTGATACGTAATCTCTCCCATAAAAGTGAGGGCAGTAATGTCATCGTAAATCACCGAGAACCTATTTTCTTGGCTTATTAGTGTATCGTTGACGAATAGCGATGTGTTATCACTTTTTTGATAAGAAGCTGACAAATTGAAGCTTATCTCACTACTTACACTTCCTCGGAAACCACCGAATATATTGTAGCGGTTGATCCTATTTTCCAGCGGGGCATTAGAAAGCACCCATGGATTTTTGCTGCTAAGAGTGCGATAACTGACTCTCTCAACATTACCCGTCAGTCCGGCATAGGGTACAAAAATATCATTGAATAATGAGTAGCTAAACTCGACGTCTGGGAATGCGTGAAAATTCTCCTTATTGTCAAATCTCCCATACAAAGCGATTCCTACTTCGGCTCTCAAATCGCCATTTCTCAAAAGAATCTTAGGTGTGGCATGGAGGATAGCGTTGGTTTCGTCAGCAGCTGGAAGTCTCGTTAGAGAATCACCCAAAAAAGTAAATGGCTGTAGCGCTCCTCCTTTGTATGAAATCAAGTCAAACCCGAGGTCTAGGCTATAATATTGCGAACCGCGATAGCTGTGGAGATCAGCGGTGGCATTTACGCCGAATTCATTGGATTCAAAGTTATCGCTCAGGTAGTATGCGTCCAATCCTAGCCTGTGATTGACTCTGGAAGAGTCTCTATAATAGCTGCGCCAGTTAGAACCCAATTCGAAAATATTAAATCGCTGACGGTAATCGCCTCGGTCGATATCCGCATCCTGAGGGTCAAAACCGTAATACTGCCACCTATTTCTCTGGTAACCCAGATCTGCTTGTAGGCTGTGCTTTTTGTAAATCTTCTTAGCCCAGCCATTGATCTGATTTTGGGCCATTCCGCTGTAGGCCACCGGTCTGTTTATTCCATCATTGTGCGACAAATGCCTCAAATGAGCACCGTAGGAAAAGTCCCTATCTCGATCAGAAGCATAATACGCTTCGACAAAAGGAGTAGCAAAGGTTCCAACTCCTGCTTTCACATAACCTTTGTAAAGCTTATCTAGTGGCTCTCGTACCTTTACTTTAGCGGGAGCGATGGTATCCACCTCAACCGAAAGCAGCGGGCGCTTTGGAATCATTTGATAAGATAAGTCTCCGGGATTTACCTCAATAGGTTTTGGCGTAGCAGCCTCCGAAATTTTAAATGCCTTTTGGACAGTCAAAGTTCGGTCTCCTGTGATCACTTGAGTTTGATCAAATTCTCCACCTTCTTGAGAATAGCCAATGAAAGAAATGGCGCTCACCAAGAAGATTAGGCAATATTTTCTCATCCCTTTCATTAGTCTTCGTCAATTAGTTCTCGGTATTCCTCTTCGTAATCGAGGGTATCGGGTTCGGGAATCGTATCTCCAGCGGTGATAAATTCATTCTCTTTCTGAAGTATGAGCTCCAATTTGGTCTCAGCTTCTTTCACCAAAGCGGGCGTTTGAACATTATCAATTACACTTTGAAGTGTGGCCTTTGCCTGGAAAAAATCTTCTTTTGCCGCATATACATCGGCCAGCAGGATAAAGGATTTCACTTTCCAGTAATCTGATGCGGGAAACTCTTTGATCAATTCAAAGACCATATTCTCCGCTGTATCAAACTCATCTCTGCTGAAGGCGATTTGAGCCAGTCGAAACTTAGATTCGGCACCGTGTTCAGTTTCTTTCTTTGCGGCTAACCACTCATAATCTGGCATCGATTCGTCAAACTTCTTTTCGGTAAAGAAAATTCTTGCTCGATTTAGCTTGGCTTCTACTTCCAGTTCTTCGGTTAGGTTTTCATCGCTCAGAACTTTCTCAATCGCCACAATGGCTTCAGGATAATTTCCAAGCTGATAATTTGAGCGCATCTGACCGGTCCTGGCTCTCAGCACGTTGGCAGCAAACTCGGCTAAGGTTTCTAATGCGCTATAGTGCTGAAGCGCTTCTTGATAATCTTTTCGCTTAAAGCGTATGGTCGCCGCACCGAGCAGAGATGATTCGGTAAATTGACCGGTTGGAACGCTGGCCACATATTCGAATCCTGAAAGGGCTTTATCATCATCGTTTTTGCGGTATGCACAATCCGCCAAGTAGTAATTGGCATTGGTTGCAAAGAGCCCTTTCGGAAATTTCTCAAGATATTTCTCAAAAGAGACAATCGCTTGATCGCAATCTCCATCCGCTACTAAGTTCTCAGCCGCTTGATAAGTCAAGCTGTCAATCTCCATTGGGGACACCTCGTAATCTGGAACATCATTTAACCAATTAGTAAAGTCA
>JAKVAV010000037.1 GCA_022448105.1 Flavobacteriales bacterium
AGGTGTAGTGCAGTAAAATAAAAGGAACCTCGTTGGCGAAGGATTGAGAAATAGAACTTAACTTAGAATCTGCTCCAGACCACTCAACACTGTGTGTGACGTCTCTGAGTAATCAGAGTGATCACTTATTTATTTAGTATGTGGCTGGAGCTCTTTTCCACAGAAACTAATAGGAATGTGTGGCGTGCCACTCGGTCGACCACTAATGGAAGCATGTTTCTTATTTTTCTTCCCTTCAAAAATTAGATTTTCCGTCCAAAGAGACATCCACTCTTTTCTCACAATCAAGTGAGCAGGGAATGTTATGCATTAACGTATCTCAGCTAAAGACGAAAAGATCATTGATTTATAAATGGCTGAAAAACCAGTAGACTTTATATATCAAGTGTTTGATTGTATTTTTGAAGGGAGGAAATTATTCATGGAAGCCATTGTTGTAGACAGTTTTTATTCTTTCTCTTTCTACTAGGCTTATAGAACTCAGCTTGTGCAGATTTGGGTCAATAAGTTTGCTGTCTTCTTTCATCCATTTGTTGTAGTCAATCACTTCTGGTTCATCTGGATTAAACACCAAATGAGCTCCCGCTTGCAGCAGACCAATCGATGTTTGACAATTGTATTCACTTACATGATGCTTGACCTGAAACTCAATTCTATTTTTTACTATTTGTTCAATTACACTTTTAACAGTCTGTCCATCATTCTCGTTAAATATCCAATCGTCAATTTCAAGATTTTGACCGCCATCCAACGACCTTACATCCTTCATTGAAATCTCAACAAGTATTTCTTGTTCAAAATAGAACTCGATCCTACCATATATCCAATAGTTTGCTTCTCCCTTGGATTCGATATCCATTCTGGCGTCTGGATCTACGAAATTCTGAAGGATCCACTTCTTCGATTTTCCGATAGTTACGAAATCGAATTTCCCTGTTCTCAGCACTTCAAAAAGATCGATTTTTATTTTGTGGTTGAGTCTCATTCTAATTGTCTACAACGCTTGTTATGTCGAGTATTTAACCTTTCAATTGGCTTTCAACATCCAACCTTTGATGCAATACTCTATCTACAAAAACTATTTCATTTTGTACTTTGTATACTATCATATGTAAGCCTACTATTCTTTTTCTATGAGATGCTTTTACCTCATTAAGAAATATTCCAATTTTAGGATTTGAACAGATCAGTTCTATGGTATCAAATATTTCTTTGTAGTATTTTTCAGCATGGCTAATTGACCAATTTAGCACTGTATATGTCCAAATATTATCTATATCTTCTAAGGCCAATTCACTTAATTCAAATTTCATTTAGAAGACTTCTTTTTCAATTTTGCCAAGTGTTTTACAGGGTCAAAATTTTTGACATATCCACTTTTTTCTCCCGCTTCTATAGCTTCTCTAAGCAATCTAATTTTTTGTTCTCTTTCGTCAACCAATCTGAGTCCAGCACGTATTACTTCACTACCAGATGAAAACCTACCAGATTTGATACTTTTCTCAATTATACTTTCGAAATGATCACCTAATGTGACTGATGTATTTTTTGGCATGACTCAAATTCTTTTCTCACATATACCAATATTTGGTATTATAGACAAGTGCGATTTGCCTTAGTTTAATCTACACAACTCACGTATATCAACAGAGTGGCCATTTTCATCCTGATTAGCTAAATCTAAAATCTCTTGAATATGCTCTAATTCCTGTGCGGTAACCCCGTGTTCGCTATCGTATTGATCCATACCTTGGATAATCTTCGCCTTAATTGGCTGCGCTAGAGACTGCTGAGCATCGATTACCTCTGGTGTCTGAGCTAAAATATCCTCATCAGACATCCCTGCGACATCTTCTGGATCCATGTCGTATTCATGAACCTACATTTGACGGATGGTGTTGACATCCCCCTTAGCGTAAGCATCTTTCAAACGATTTAACCGATCCAGTTCTTCGTTATAGTCTTCGACCATACCCTCGAACCACTCTGAAGTCGTTAAAGTCTGAGAAGCGAGCCGCTACGACCTTCTCCATCTCAGCTTTACGCCTCTTTTCTTGGTGTGCTTCTTCGCTTGTCTTGTTGTAAAGCGCGCAGGTCGAGGCATTATTCATGCCCGATCCACTCTCTGCACCTCTATGACGCTCGAGTTTGTCGTGTTGTTCTTTTAACGCAGCAGTTTCTCATGAATGATCGTCTTGATGTACCATTTTGCCCTCACTGTTTCAAAACCAAATAGGTTTAGAAAATTTAGAGAGGTAAAAGTAGCCCCGCCAAGAATCGAACTTGGATCTAAAGTTTAGGAAACTTCTATTCTATCCATTGAACTACGGGGCCTTTAGGGCAAAAGTATAAAATCTACTTACTTAGGCTACCGTAAAAAATGCCAACACCCAGATAACGTACTCCAAGAAAAAAAGCACCCAAAAGCTGAGGTAAAAACGCTTCATCTGATGCTTAACGGAAGGGTCGGTTTTGCTCGCGAGAACCAAAAACGCAATTCCCAAAACGGCATGTCCAAAAGTGACTATACCACCAGAACTTAAAGCAAACTCGAAGAATAACGGTGCAAAAGCCGCCACCGAGTAGGCAATTCCCAAAAGCCAAACTCCTGAGGTAAAGGTTTTCGTTGCTCCCTGTTTGATAGCCAAGCTCCCAATTTCCACCTGTGCGTCTCCTTCCATGTCTGGAATGTCTTTGAACCATGCAATCCCAGCGCTAAATAAGATGGAAAACAGAGTCAAGGTCCAAATCTCCGCTGGAAAATCAAAGCCGCCAGAGTAAAGTGCATAAAAACCAAGGTTGATCAAAACTCCTCTTACGATGATGATGGCAAAAGCTGCAGTTTGGTGGTAGCGCTTGAGGTAAATCCCCTTCCATGAATAAATGAATCCGAAAAGAGAAATGAGGCCAATGAGGCCAAGCAAATGAATAGATAAAACTCCTGCGATGGCCAACGAGAGGGTGAGCGAAGCAAAAACAATTATTCTTGCTGTCGTCACTTTCAATTTCCCAGCAGCGAGTGGTAGATCGGGTTTGTTTACCTTATCGAGCTCAATATCGACCAATTGATTATAACCAGTGATGAAGATGTTACAAAGTAAAGCTGCCAGCAAACTCAGGAAAAAGAATGAATTGAACTCCCAGCTTCTAGAGGCCATGAGATAAAGCGCTGTCACACTCACTGCTGAACCTACGATGGTATGCGGTCGAGTAAATTCCCAAAGTGTGCGGAGCGTTTTCAAGTGACTAAGAAGTATTTCAATTCTGTGTACTGCGAAGAAAGTAATCCTTGCTCAACTTTTCTGCCATGGGCCATCAATTCTGTAGTGAGACTTTGCCATTCATCCTCGCTGAGCGATTTTATTACCGATGCCATTCCATCCCAAGCAGTGACTAAAATTCCGATTGGGATAATGTAAGTGAAGATGATCCATTTCCACGAAAATGGACGTATGAAAAGTGCAAGAAGCAGAGGTCCGAGGAACGTGGCGATCAAGACTTTGATGAATACGCTTATTCTTGGTCTGAGCGGTTCGATGACCAAAAAAGCAGATTTGTTCTCGGTCGCTTTCGATGCGATCTCTAGCCTTTGAGATTCATCAAAATGATGAAACGCGTTGAACATCGTGTAAAGATTGGCCTCGGGCAGCTCATCGCTGAGAACATCAATTTCTTGAATGGAGAACTCCTGCAAATGTCCGTGGGGATATTTGTCGGTAAGGACTATCTCAACGCCCATCTTGCGAACATCTTCAGTTGCCTTTAGGGCAGACTCACCTGACCCCGTTGCCATGTCCACAATTTTCTTCGGCTCGAGTCTCGCAATTACTTCATTGACTGGCTCGTAAAGTTTCGTTACTCGATCTAGGCAAGAAAGAAATGCCATCTGATACTCGCGAAGTGCCGAAGGGAACCACGTTTGATCTTCTAATTCTTGTGGTCGCCATTTTTGGCTCTTATGTTTACCTTCAACCAAAAGTTTCTATTGGAATTTATCCTTGCAGGAGTGGTGCTCACCTTTGTTCTTTTGGCGGAAGCCCTGAAAAGAACAGGAATAGTCCACCCCGTGTTCGCGAGAAAGATACTGCACATTGGCGCAATTTCGGTGTCGTCGGTTTCCGTTTACTTCATTCATCATGAGACTCTGCTCTGGATCATTGGAATTTGCATCCCTCTCCTTCTTGGGACGGTCTTGTTAGGTTTTTTCAAAAATGAAGAGTCTGGACGCCGGAGCTTTGGGATAGTCTATTTCGCCATCGTCTTTTTCGTGCTTACCTTCTTGTTTGCCAGAGAGGCGCCACACTTGGTGTATTATCCATTGATGATCCTTGCATGGTCAGATGGAATGGCCACTGTAGTGGGATATCGCCGTGGAAATCAAGTGCTGCCTTTTTCCAGAGATTCAAAGACCATTGAGGGCAGTTTGGCCTTTTTTATCGTTACCAGCTTAGTGCTTGGCCTTTCGGCAATTATGCCGATGCTTGAAGCTCCTGAGCTATCTTTTTTTGAGATTCTTTTGATCACTCTTTTCTTGAGTATCGTCGAGATGCTCTCTTTTAGAAGCCTCGACAATATTTGGGTTCCCGCCGCTGCTGTCTACTGGCTAATGATTGATTTTACCGAGGTGAAAGCGCTTTTTATTTTTATCATTCCTTTCCTCGCCTATTTGGCCTTTTGGAAAAAAACCTTGACGCCAGATGGTGCCTTCGGAGCTGCCCTCTTGGGCTGGGTTTTCTTGTTGAACCCAGAACCGATTATAGTCGTTTTTCCAGCGACTTTTTTTCTCATTGGGAGTATTCTTTCCAAGCTTCCTGGTCATGTTGATGAAAGCTCTAATCGCGATTCAGTTCAGGTTTTTTCCAACGGTTTGGTCCCAGCTATCTGTTTCATGTTATACTTCTTGATGGATGAGAACGTTTTTCTTATTGCGGGTATTTCTGGTTTTGCTTTTGCACTTAGTGATACCTCCTCTTCTGAAATTGGTGTTCGAATGGGCGGAAAACATTTTAGTCTTTCCAATGGCAAGCCTTCCCCGAATGGGGTGAGCGGAGCTATCACTTTTGCCGGTTCTTTTGCGGGAGTGCTTTTTTCATTTCTTCTCGGAATACTCGCCTATTTGATCATCAGCGAGTTTGGCTGGATTGAATCGATAATCATCACCTTCGTGGGAATAATGGGAAATGTAGTGGACAGTCTGATCGGAAGTTTTTTTCAAGCCAAGTGCCAATCAACTGAAGGAGAGTTAATAGACGCAGAAACTGATTGTTCGCCTCTAGCTAGAGGTTATAAGTGGATTGACAACAGCATGACCAACCTTCTGAGTTCAATCATTTCGTGTATGCTCGGATTGTTTTTGGCGGCCTTGATTTAGACGCTAATACACTCCCTATTTCAAACACCTTACTGTGAAAAAATATGACTTATCGAAACATTCTACCTGCACAGATACGTATCTTTAAAGATATAATTTATCAACTCCCCTTGATGAACCGACCCTTCCTGAATAAGGAGGCTATTCTGGCTTTACTCGCACTTATTTCGTTCTCTTCTCTTTGTGGACAGGATTGTTCTAGTGCTCAAACTCTTTGCCCTAATGAAGCCACTCCTACCTATACATTTGCTGAGGGATCGGCCTTAATTAGCGCTCCTGATTCTTCGTGTTTGGGAGATTCTCAGGTTCTTTTTTATTCTTTTTCCACTCTTGATATAAATCAATTTCCTTTTGTCGATTACACTGATAGCACAGCTACTGTTCAATACAGTGTTGATTCCTGTTCTTCCGATACCGCCATTGGGATAGCTGTTTTGACGGCATCTGATTTGTGTGACGGCACCACCTTCAGTGCAACAGAAACATGTGAAGTGGATACTTTGGGTGGAGGTCAATTTGAGCTGTCAGATCTTCAACCATCTACTACCTATCAAGTCATCATCTCAAACCTAAATACCACAGATCCTCAATCTGAGTGTTTTGTTAATGTGAATGTTTCCGGTCCAGCCGTTGAATACGATCTTGGAGCAATTGGATATCAACAAGGGGTTGATCCCAATTCTGGCGATGCAGCCACTGAAATCTTCGAGGGAGAGACTGCAGTTCTCACTGCTGAAGATGATTTCGGCGATATCACTTGGCAAGGTCCTCAATTGAATCAAACCATGGGTTCGGAGGTTACGGCAAATCCAGAAGGAGTAGGGATTTCGGTAGATTATGTGGCATCTGTTGAGATTGATGGTTGCACATTTACTGATAATGTTTCAGTGTTTATTTTACCGCCAATCGTCACTTCAAATGCATTTACTCCTAACGGCGACGGTGTCAATGATGTGTGGTGGATCGAAGGAATAGATCTCTGGCCAAACGCTCAGATTTTCGTCTATTCTCGCTGGGGTAACAAAGTTTTTCAAGCTATTAACTACGAGAATGATTGGGGTGGAGACGATCTTCCTGCTGCAACCTACTATTACGTGATAGAACTCAATCCCGTCGATTTTGAAGCCGACCCCATCACTGGATCCGTAACGATAATGAGATGAAGAGAACACACTACATTATCATCTTATCGTTGTTAATTTGCCCAACCGTCAAGGCTCAGCAAAACCCTCAGTTTACGAATTTCCTTTTCAATTCGTTCTCCTTACAACCCGCTCAAGCTGGACTAAATAAATGTTTGGATGCCCGTGTGGGCTATCGAAACCAATGGGTTGGATTTGAGAATAATCCCCAAACACTTTTCATTTCTGCTCATCAAAGAATTGATAAAATTAGCCGTGAGAAAGGAGTGATTCATGGAGTTGGGGTGACTTTAGAAGGAGACAATACCGGATTTACGAGCAGGACTCACATGCATGCCGTATATGCGATTCACCTCCCCATCACACGTAAAACGAGAATTTCTTTCGGGTTAGGCCTGGGAGCTCTACAATACCGTTTTGATGCCTCCGGTGTGCGGGTACTTGGCCCTAATACTGGAATAGATCCGGTATTAGACAACTCCAGAGCTGAGTTTGCTTTTCCAGATATCAAAGCAGGAATTTGGCTTTATAGCAAGTATTGGTTCGCTGGACTAAGCGGTCACAACCTTACGAATCCCACTTTCGATAATATTGGTACAGACGTACAAATGCAGCCTCATTTCAATCTTATGACTGGAAGAATTTTCTCCGGAGGCGATAAACTAAGCTATATCCCTGCATTGCAATTTAAATTTACTAGTAACTCTACACCCTCACTTGACGTAAACTTCTGGGCAGACTATGACGACGTGATTGCGCTAGGTGTAGCATTTCGGTCAGAAGACGCAGCAGCAGCAATGCTGAAGTTTAGTTTTCTCGACTACTTCACCGTGGCGTATGCATACGACATAACTTACTCTAGAGTGCGTCTCGGATCATCAAATAGCCATGAGATCATCCTTGGAATAAGTGCTTGTCCGCGAAACCAAAAAGCAGGCTTTGTGCCATGTAACGCATACGACTAAGACTTGAAATGAAATTTGCCCCTTATACTCGAGCGTTGTCGATCCTCTTGATCGCTTCGATCACCCCTGTGTTGGTTTTCTCTCAGGCGTTTACCTGGCAGGGCCAAACTGATTTTTGGGATGATCTTGACAATTGGGCTGATCAAAACGGCAACTCCGCAACCCAACTTCCCAACGAAAACAGCCACATTATAATCCCTCTTACTTTTGAAGGGGAAATTGTTTTACCAGAAGGAAGCATAGAGATAGCTTCATTTTCTGCTTTTGGTAAAAATGAAATTGAATTGGTCTCTTCCAGTACTACTTCCATTTTAGTTTTGGGAAGTGTTAATCTAGGAGAAAGAATAAAGATTGGTGAGAATGTTGAAATAGTCCCTAGTGGAGCAACCTCTCAAAATGCGGGGCTATCCAGACCATCTCACATCCAAGAGATTCTACAACCCCAAATCGGAGTGTACGACCCTTTGAACAGCGCAGAAGGGACAAGGGGGGGATGTCCGTTTTTTGACCTTACCGCAGATCCTACTTCACCGACCTGTAATGGTGATGATGATGGAATTGCAGCAGTGTCAGAACCCACCACTGGTGTTGGTCCATACGCTTATCAGTGGATTGGGGGTCCCTCAACTCGCGAATGGACGGGTGTTGGTGCCGGAACCTATACTGTGATTGTGCTTGACCTTGGGCAAGGAGGTCTACCTTGTAATATTGATGTGTTTGTGAATGAACCGGGCCCTCTCTCGGTCTTTTCTTTAAATGAAGTTCCGCCTACCTGTTTTGATAATTGTGATGGCCAATCTACTCCAATCGTCATCGGAGGTAACGGAGGCTATACACTGACTTGGTCAAGCGGAGAAGTGGGACTGCCAGCAACGAATTTATGTGCAACGTTTACACTTGACATTGAAGATTCTGAAGGTTGTACTGCCGATACGACAGTGACTTTTGATAATATTCCTGACGCTATTACCATTGACGAGGTGATTACAAACATTACCTGTTTCGGTTCGGATGATGGAATAATTGACATTACCACTGCAGGAGGAACTGGAAGTCTCGATTATGACTGGACAGGTCCTAGCGGGTTTGTGTCAGCATCAGAAGATATCAGCAGCTTGGAGCCGGGTAGCTATACACTCACGGTTACAGATGACAATGCCTGTACTTCGGACGAGACCTTCGAAATTATTGAGAACCCTGAACTGATTCTTTCTGCTAGCGCGACAGATAACCTTTGTAATGGAGAAGCTCTAGGCGCCCTTGATTTGTCAATTACTGGAGGTCTCGCTCCTTATGACATTTCTTGGACTGGACCAGGAGGGTTTACATCTGCAGATGAAGATATTAATGGACTCGCTTCTGGTGTCTATGAAGCTACCGTAACCGATGCCGCAAACTGCGTGCTGACTATTCAAGAAACTGTAAGTGAACCGGCAATATTAGAAGTGGTTATAACTCCCATAGATCTTCTTTGTTTTCAAGACAATTCCGGAGAAATAGATGCAGTAGCTAGCGGCGGGACACCCGTTTATGACTATTCATGGGCTGGTCCAAACGGCTTTACTGGTAATGGGCCGAATTTAGTTGGCCTAGAAGCCGGTACTTATAGCCTTACCCTCACAGATAATAATAATTGCGTCTTAAATGAAGATGTAGTCATTAATGAACCCGATGAATTAAGCCTCGCATTATCAGAAAGCCCTATTTCATGTAATGGCGACTCTGATGGTGAAATTGATTTGGCAGTGTCTGGAGGAACTGCTCCATTCGATTTTGATTGGACAGGTCCTGGTGGTTTCACTTCTACCAATGAAGATATTACAGGTCTCTCTGTAGGAGTCTATGAAGTAACTGTCGAAGATAACAACGGATGTCTTAAGGTTCAGAGCTACGATCTCACCGAACCTCTTCCAATTGAACTTTCAGCGGTAATTGTTGACCCAAATTGTGCGGGTGATGTGACCGGAGAGATTGACTTGATGATTGCCAATGGCACCGCCCCTTACCTTGTGGCGTGGACCGGACCCAACGGATTTGTTTCCACCGATGAAGATCTAAGCAATTTGGAAGCTGGCGTTTACGATGTAGTTGTGACGGATGCCGGAGGTTGTGTTGAAACTGATCAATATGCCGTTCAAGAACCAACTGGAGTCACAGCAACGTTCGATCAAACTAATGTGAACTGTTTCTCAGGAAACGACGGAAGCATCTCGACCTTTCCAACTGGTGGAGTTCCGCCGTACAATTTCGATTGGACCAGTCCCAACGGATTTATTTCCACTGATCAGAATCTTTCAAATTTATTGGCTGGAGTGTACACGCTAACCCTCTCTGACAACAATGGTTGTGACCAGAACTTTGATATAACGATCACCGAACCAACAGACATTGATGTTGTGGAGACACTCACCGATGTAAGCTGTTTCGATGGTTCGGATGGAGAAATTACTTTGATCGTTTCAGGAGCTACTCCAGATTATGATTTTTCATGGAATGGTCCTGCTGGATTCACTTCTACGAATCAAGGCATAAATGGTCTTCAGGCTGGGGGTTATGACCTCGTAATTACCGATAATAACGATTGTGTTTTTAGTTTCTCCTACACTATCGAAGAGCCAGATCCGATAGTTCTAATTGCGTTTACAAATCAAGTTCTATGCGCAGGAGATTTTACCGGAGCAATCGATGTGACCGTAACAGGAGGTAATGCACCTTTTGACTTTAGTTGGACTGGGCCCAATGGTTTTACCTCTGCTGATGAAGATATTTTTGGACTAGAAGCCGGAAATTATACGATCGATGTTGAAGATGATTTGGGATGTACCACAAGCGCTTCTTACGAAATTGAGGAGCAGATTGATATTGCCCTAAGCACTTCGGCTACAAACATTAGTTGTTTTGGTGAAGGAGACGGGTCTATCGACCTTTCAATTTCTGGAGGAAACGATCCGTATGACATTTCTTGGATTGGTCCAAATGGTTTTACCTCTGGTGATGAAGACTTGGCTGATTTAGAGCCTGGGATTTACGATGTACTTGTAACCGACAATAATAGCTGCTCTGAAATAGCACAAGTAGATATTACTGAACCCGATGAAATAGTTCTGGATATTATTTCCACGAATATTGACTGTTTTGGTCAAAACGATGGAACAATTTCTCTGACCATTAATGGTGGAACAGCACCTATCGATATTTCATGGACAGGACCCAATGGTTTCGCCTCTGGAAGTCAGAACTTGTTGAGCCTAGAGTCTGGTGAGTACACGGTAGTTGTAGCGGATAATAATGGATGTTCGGTTACGGATGCTGTCACCATTACCGAAGGTGATGAACTCACTGTGTCGGTTGAGTCATTCGATTCAAACTGCCTTCAGGCTGATGGTTTAGCAGTAGCAACCGCAATTGGTGGTACGGGAATTCTTACCTACACCTGGTCAGATGAAGTTGGACTTGAAATTGCCGTTAATGATAGCCTCATTGACGTCGTATCGGGCACTTATGAAGTGAATGTCACAGACGAATTAGGTTGTTCCGCGACGGAATTAGCAGAGATATCTGACAACAATGGAACCTTAACCGGTACGATTATAAATCCTTCTTGTGCCGGAGGTAGCGATGGATCTATCACTACTCAGCTGGTAGGTGGTACCGCTCCTTTTAATTACGAATGGATTGATGAAAATGGACCATTTTCTAATGATGAGAACATAATCAATCTTGCCGCTGGAACATACATCCTCTCTATTGAAGATGCTGTGGGCTGCGTATTCACGGAAACTTTTGAAGTAATTGATCCTGATGCGATCACAGTCGATGTTGTGACCACGCAGATAAGTTGTGTAGGGGCTGATGGAACAATAGACTTGACCATACAGAATGCTCAAGAACCCTTTGATGTTAACTGGGCAGGTCCAAACGGCTTTTCCGCAACAGGAAACAATCTAGGGAATCTAGAAGGTGGACAGTACGAATACAGTTTTACAGATGCCAATGGATGCTTTGAAACCGGTACGGTCGAAATACAAGCTGCTGATCCAATTGCCATCTCAGAAACAGCTCAAAATATTCTTTGTTCAGGTGATGATAATGGTTCGATAGATGTCGAAATATCTGGAGGAATCGCGCCACTAGATGTCTCATGGACCGGGCCCAATGGTTTCGCTTCTCCCGATGAAGACCTCTTCGATCTCGCTCAAGGTGAATATACTCTGGTGGTTACCGACCAAGCTTTGTGCACCGGGCAGATCACAATTGAGATTGCTGAACCTGCTGAGCTTGAGCTGGAAGTATTGGTGACGGAACCCGACTGTAATTTATCAAATGGTAGCCTTGAAGCAGCGGTTTCAGGAGGAACAGTTGTAGGTAGCTATCAGATTCAATGGACCGATGAGATTGGTGCACCTATATCAACTTTGACTTTGGTAGAGAACCTTCCTCCTGGAGCTTACAGCGTGACAGTTACTGACGACAATGGTTGTCAAGTGTCACAAGATGTCGCCCTAAGTAATCCTGGAGGAGATGTTGTACCGACGGTGACACCGGAAACCTGCGAAGATCAAATGAATGGATCAATCGATCTTGAAATCAATGATGTTGCCGAACCTTTCACGGTGAGCTGGACAGGTCCGAATGGCTTTAGTTCTACGGATGAAGACATCTTTGATCTCTCGGGAGGAACCTATATCTATGTGATCGAAGGTGCTGATGGATGTATATTCTCAGAATCTCTAGAGGTATTGTCACCTGATGGTCTGGGAGTCACTGCAACACTGACCAATACCTGCTTCGGAGTAAATGAAGGTCAAATTGTATTAGAAATTTTAGGTGGCGAAGAGCCATACACCATAGTTTGGACTGGGCCAAGTGGTTTCAGTTCTGACCAGCCTTCTATTAGCGATTTAATTGCTGGAGATTACACCGTAAGCATTGTAGACAATATTGGTTGTGATTTTGATTCAACCTATCAAGTGACTCAAAGTCCAGAAATTACAGCGACTTTGACCCCGCAGTCAGTAGCGTGTTTTGGTGAAAGCAATGGTTCAATCGATGCCGAACTTTCTGGAGGAGCGGCACCACTTACGCCTGTTTGGACTGGTCCTGATGGTTTCATCTCTGCCGATGAAGATATCAGCAACCTGATTGCAGGAGAATATGAACTCACGCTAACTGACCTCAATGGCTGCGTTTTGGTCGAAACTGTAACTGTTGAACAACCAAACGAAATTATTGTCATCGAAGATATCACTTTATCTGGATGCGCTGATGAACCTAATTCTGGAGCCATATCGCTGGACGTAAGTGGCGGTCAAACCGGAGGGTACCTATTTGAATGGACAGGGCCGAACGGTTTTACCGCATCTGGTGTAGAATCTATCGAAAATCTCGGGCCAGGAGAGTACACTTATACCGTTACAGATCAGTCGACCTGTACGGTATCCAATTCTGTGGAGATTACGGAGGTTACTCCAATTGTGGCTGTTTTGGCTTCAAATGATGTTCGCTGCTTTGGAGAGGCTTCAGGATCTATTGACGCAGAGATATCTGGAGGTGAACCTGCTTATGTAATTAGCTGGTCTGGGCCAGATGGCTTTACTTCTGATCTAGAAAACATTCAATTTCTCCGAGCGGGAGATTATTTTATAACCATTACCGATGCAGCCGGTTGCGATTTTACTGATCAAGTATCCCTTAACGAGCCAGATACTCTTGAATTGGAGCTAGCCAGCTCAGCAACAGACTGCGAAAATCAAGCAAATGGGTCGGTTGAATCAATCGCAAGCGGCGGAACGGAAGAATACTCTTACCAGTGGGAGGGACCAGATGGATTTACCTCAAGTGAACAAAATATTTCAGGACTCTTCTCAGGAACTTATAACCTGACCTTGATCGATGCGAATGACTGTGTCGTTCGAGATACAACTGATATTGAAATTCTATTTGAACTTGAAGTATCTGCGGGATCAGATACGGCACTCTGTCCTTCAAGCCTGCCCCTAACACTCTTTGGAAGTATATCCGGAGGTGATGATTTTATTTGGTTGGTTGCAGGCGATACAATAGCTCAAGATTCTGCTTATACAATTGACGGGTCTTTCAGTGGCCTCACAGAGATCATCTTGGAAGGATCAAATGGAACTTGCTTTGAAACGGATACCGTTTTGGTGGAGATTCTTCAAAGTCCTGATGTCGACGCAGGTCAGGATTTTCAAGTGTTTACTGAAGAACGTTTTACCCTTGGTGGAAACCCCACTTCGACTGATGAAGTTGACTATGCGTGGTTTCCGAATCCTATGTCAGTATTTGATACCACACAGGCAAACCCAGTTGGATTTTTGACTGAAAGTACTCTCTTCACTGTTATAGTAACAGATCAAAATGCGTGCACATCTTCGGATACTGTTTCTGTGGAAGTACTGCCAGATGTAGAAGTGAACTCAGGATTCACCCCGAATGGAGATGGGAGAAATGACACGTGGATCATTGAAAATATAGAACTCTTTCCAAATATGGAAGTCCATGTATACAATCGATGGGGAATGGAGGTATTTGAATCTCAAAGCTATAATGCCAATGTGGCCTGGGATGGTACCTATGAAGGCTCCATATTGCCGAGTGGCACTTATTACTACACTCTAGAATTGAATGATCCTCGATTCCCAGATCCTATTACAGGACCCCTAACCCTACACAGATGATAAAAAGACTGCTTTTCATAATGTTTTTGGTCTTCGGTATGCAGCAGGGACTTAAATCACAGCAAATACAACAGTTCTCGCAGTATTTCTTATCGGGATATTCCTTCAATCCCGCTTTTGCCGGAGTACAGGAGAACTTTGAAGCCCTGGCTACACATCGTACTCAGTGGGCGGGCATTACCGATGCGCCTCGGACATATTTTTTAGGACTTCATGCACCCAGTGAGTCTCGAAAGATGGGTTTTGGTGGTTCTGTCTTTACCGATGGAGCCGGACCAACGCGACGAACCGGTCTGCAAGGAACATACTCGTACCAATTAAGAGTCACTGAGCATTCGAAACTTTCACTTGGTGTCTCATTTGGGCTGACTCAATTTTCTATTGATGGAACGCAAATTACACTAAGAGATAATGATGACCAGGCTCTAGTGAACTCGATGCAAGCGGAATTGAAGCCAGATGCGTCATTTGGAGTCCTATGGTATAGCGATAAATTCTATGCTGGACTTTCTGCTGCTCAGCTTTTTAACAACGAGTTGAGTCTTTTTGAAGGTGATTCCGAAGGTCGAATGGCTCTACATTATTTCCTTACCGGTGGATATGAATTTAGTATCAATGAACAGTTTGACGTAGAACCGTCTGTGTTGGTAAAATACCTGAACCCACTGGATCCTCAAATCGATTTGAGCACCAGAGTCATCTATAAGGGTAACCTTTGGCTTGGAGGCTCGTATCGAACCAATGATGCCGCGGCAGTTTTCGCTGGCTACGAAATTATGAATTACCTTACTCTAGGATACTCAATAGATTTTACCACCTCTGAATTGAGGAATTACTCGAATGGGACTCATGAAATTTTTCTGGGTATTCGATTCGGGAAAGAAAAAATGACAGAACCAGAACAATAACTCCCCCATATGAAAACCAAGATTTACTTATCCGCGTTATTGCTGCTTTTCTTCGGACTTGAGCTATCTGCTCAACTGGATACCAAACATTGGATACCTCCTTTTTTCGCGAAGGTGGAAAACAATTCTGGTACTAGCAATATAAGAGATCACTTCGTGAGTTTGACTACTCCTGCTGAAGATACTATACCAGTTATAATACGAAATGGGTTTGGTGATCTCATTGATACTGTTTTTATTGCCAAAGCGATGCCCCAAGAATATATATTCGGTCCGCAAGGTCAGGCAACAGGGAATCCGGAAACATCTGTCTACCCACTAAATGTGATTCCTAGAGATAGCTTAAATAGGCCTATCCGTTCTCAGGGCCTTTATTTTGAAAGTTTCCAACCTTTTTTCGTGAATATGAGGCACAAGTCGATTTCTCAAGGGTTTTCCTTAACCTCAAAAGGGCAAGTTGGGCTCGGAACAGAATTCTACTCAGGTCATATTTACACGATAAGAAATACAGGTGGTTCTTGGAACAATGATAGACGTTCACACTTCATTTCTTTTATGGCTACAGAAGACAATACGACAATTACTGTAGACATGATTAAGGCACCGATTAAATTCATAGGACAAGAAATTCAAGGAGAACCTATAACGGTAACTCTCGATGCCTTGGAGTCTTACGTTCTGGGCGTTGATCATAACGACCTGTCTAACGAAGATATCAATAATCTCAATGGGACAAGAATTACCTCAGATAAGCCAATTGTTTGTAATTCAGGATCTTGGTTGTCGGGAAACTCAAATGGACAATGCATCGGTGCTGATCAATTAGTAACTGCAGAAGTGACTGGTCAAGAATATATTTTGGTAAGGGGTCGGGGAAATGAAACAACTGAACGACCATGCATTATTGCTATTGAGGATGGAACTGAAGTTTTTTTAAATGATGAACCAACTCCAATCGCAGCATTAGATAAAGGAGAGTTTATTTTTATTGAAGAAGAGAAGTTTACAGAAAATGACAACCTATATATTCTAGCTACTGAGAAAGTATACTGTTTTCAAACATCCTCTGGCCAAGGCATTAATGATGATGGTCAGGATAAAGCTGGGCCTACAGTAGGATTAAATTTTATTCCTCCACTTAACTGTATCGGCGCTAAGGAAGTTGAATTGCCTTTTGTAACCTCCCTTGTAGGCACTGGTCCTTCAGCTGGTTCGTCAAAAGTAAATATCATAACTAAGTTCGGTACTTCAGTGTTCGTTAATGGCAACCCCACGCCGCTAACAGGGGCGCAAACAGTAACTGGTAACCCCGAATGGGTTACATATGCTTATTTCCCATCCAGCGTAGATGAGACAATAAATATTGTCAGCGACTCTGTGATGAATGTTGGACAAGTTATAGAGGATGATAATGTTGGTGCTGCCGGTTATTTCTCAGGATTTACTCTCGAACCTGTGGTTGGTTTGAGCTCTGAGATTGTTGGTGAAACTCCGTGTATTCCAGGGAATGCGGTACTTCAAGTGTTCGGATTTGACACCTATCAATGGTTTTTTGAGGGAGAAGAAATTGAAGGAGCGACAAGTAGTTCATTAGTGCCCACTTTTGCGGGTCAGTATAGTGTTGAAGGAATTGACATTGCTTGTGGATTCCGGTTTCCTTCAAATCCTTTTGATATTCCATACTGTCCTTCCACACTTGGTGCAGCCAAACAAGTCCAAAATGTGCAAGAGACCTCAGTAGGTTCCAGAATTTTTGATATCACCTACAGTATTTTTATTGAGAATTTTGCAGAAAGTACTAGCCAGAATATTCAAATCATTGAGGATATTCAAAATGGCCTTCCTGCCGGAGCTACAGCTGAGCTAATGGGAGAACCAGCATTGAGCTTCAATTTTCTCGCAGGGGGATTAAATCCCGATTTTGATGGGATCATTGACACTAAACTTCTTCCTGGGAATGGCTTCTTGTCTGGTTTTACAGAAGGACAGGTTATTAATCAGGATGCAATTACTCTGACCATCCGCGTCGACATGAACAATGCTGAATTTGACGGATATTTGAATCAGGCAGTTGTCACTAGTATAAATGAAGGAGTCAACGACGGAGTCTCAGGCCCATTCAATGGTCAAGACTTCTCCAATGCAGGAGATTCTCCAGATCCCGATGGAGATGGTGAACCAAACGAGGAGGGAGAGAATGAACCAAACCTTACCTGTTTCTTCCCAAATACATTTGAATACAGTGCAGAGAGTTACTGTATTACCGACGATGAGCAATTGATTACTCAAGATGGAGTGAGCACTGGAATATTCACTTCTGACATTGAAGGGCTTTCTATAGTTGATACGACCGGAATCATAAGACCACAAGAAAGTACACCGGGAACCTACACAGTTACATTTACTGTAGAAGGCCGTTGTCCAACAGTTACTACAACTGAGGTAACCATTATTGGTACTCCGGTGCCTGGTACTGGCAGCACGGTAGAGGTTTGTGAGCAATCAGAAATTGTAGTGTTAAACGATCTACTCGATGGTGAAGATGAGGGAGGAGTTTGGACGAACGCTTCTGACGAAGTGGTTGGTGCTCAATTTGATCCTGTAAGTCCGGGTGAAAATGTATTTACTTACACAGTAATTTCTGAGCCTTGTGCTGCTGAATCAGCAAACGTTACAGTAAATGTGGCCGCAGAACCTAATTCAGGTACTCCAGCCGATAATACGTCGTACTGTGAGGACCAAACTCAAGTCGCTTTAGACGATTTGATCACAGATCAACAACTTGATGGTACATGGACAGATTCTGAAGAAAATGTCCTATCTGAAAATTTTGTAATTACAGGTCCAGGTGATTTTACTCTCACCTATACCGTATCTAATGAGAGTTGCGGCGAGAGAAGTACTGATGTTGTTGTCTCGGTCGTGCCAGAGCCTTTGCCGGCAATTACTCTAGGACCAGACACTTATTGCCAAGGAGAGACGGTTGATCTCGACGATCTATTGACCGAAACAGATCCTAACGGAGAATGGTTTGACTCAGACGGTCTTCCTTCGAGCAACGAAGTTGTGGCTTCTGAATTGGGTGAGGAAACGTATACCTATACCATTACAGTGGAGCCATGTCCTAGCGTGTCTACAGAAGTTGCATTTAACGTAATAGAAGCAGACATGCCTGGAACGCCAAATGATGAGAATAATGAGTTCTGTGATGAATCTGCTCAGGTAATCAATCTTGATGCTTTCCTTGACGATCAGGATGCTGGTGGTCAATGGACGGATAGTGAAGGAAATGAGATTACCGCAAATGTCAATCTCGGAAATCTAGCTGAAGGCTCTTACACCTATACATACACAGTTTCAAATGCAGAATGTGGAGATTTGTCTGCCTCTGTGATTATTGAATTGGCTCCAGAGTTTTGTGAAGTCGACCCACCCTTGCCCAAGCCCTTTTCGGTACCTCAGGGGTTTTCACCTAATGGGGATGGCATAAATGATGTTTTTGTGATTACCAGTTTGAATGAGTTTTTTCCAAATAATTCGATTCAAATCTTCAATAGATGGGGTGCAGAAGTGCTAAGTGCAGCCCCGTACAATAACGATTGGGCCGGAAAAGCTGAGACTGGATTAAATGCTGGAGAGGTATTGCCTGTAGGAACGTACTGGTATATACTCGATCTGGGGGATGGTACGGAACCAATTATGGACTTTATCTACCTCAACCGATAAAAGAACTTCTAAAATAAATGGCTATGGGCTATTCAAAAATTAAAAAAATACTTCTGGGCATTGTAGTTGTTTTCGCGACGGCCGATGCCTTTGCTCAGCAGTCTCCCTTGTACACCATGTATATGTGGAACCAACTGATCATAAACCCAGCTTATGCAGGAAGCCGCGAGGCTCTTACAGCNAGCGCTGTATGGAGAGAGCAATGGGTTGGTCTGGAAGGTGCGCCCTCTACTCAAGTATTGAGCATTCACAGCCCTTTGCCTAATGATAATATTGGTTTGGGTTTTACTGTGCAAAACGATAATATAGGACCTGTAAATAATACTGGAATTTGGGGTGACTTCGCATATCGAATGAAAGTAACTCAGAAATCGCGCCTGGCACTCGCTTTGCGCGGTGGGTTTGCCATACACCAAGCAGATTTAAGAAACCTGCAAACCGGTGATGCAGAGCAGGATCCAGCATTCACAAATAATGTTGAGAATAACTTTTTACCTAATTTCGGATTTGGCGCCTACTATTATTCAGATCGTGGTTATGTAGGAGTTTCTTCGCCAAGTTTAATTGAGAATGAGCTTAACTCAGGGAATAATATAGTAGGATCAGATCCGCTCGATTTAGACAATAGACATTTTTACCTTTTAGCCGGGTACGTATTCAACCTTACAGCTGACAGCGGTACAGTAATGTTTAGACCATCTACAGTAGTGAGAGCAGTTAAAGGAGCCCCCGTGAGCTTTGATATTGCTGCCAACTTCTTAATTAAACAAAAACTTTGGGTGGGAGCATCCTATCGCTACCAAGATGCCATTGCTGCGATGGTTTCGTTCAATTTTACACAGCACCTACAAGCTGGCTATTCGTACGATTTTGGAACGAGCGACTTGAATAACTATCACAATGGTTCCCATGAAATAATGCTCACCTACGACTTCTTCAAGGAAGATGTCAAGGTCCGGAATCCTAGGTATTTCTAGCGATAATCTCTCATATAATATTGATGATGCCTTGCTCTCGAGCAGGGCATTTTTTGTAATAAAAAGCACCATACGTAGAAGAATACTTGTTTTACCTTTGATCCATAACTGGTATTTATGAAAACACAGATTGTGAGCCTACTCCTCCTAATCCCATTTGCATTTATTTCTTGTACAAGGACAGGTCAATCTGAACAGGGGGGGAGCTCTCTAGGAGTTGTTAGTGTTGAGGAAGCTATATCTCTCCTAGAAAAAGAGGAAATAGTACTGATAGATGTTAGGACCCCAGCTGAAGTGAGCTCAGGATATATAGAAGGATCCCTTCATTGGAATTATCATGAGTGGGATGCCTTTATAACAAATGCTAAGACTTTGGATAAGTCCAAACCAGTAATGGTGTATTGTAAGGCTGGCGGCCGATCCGGAAAAACAGCTAATTATTTATCGGAGCAAGGTTTTGAAAGCGTATACGACATTAGAGGAGGGATGAACGAATGGCTTGCACAAAACAAACCCGTAATTAAAGATTGAAATGGCAAATTTTAAGGAAATAATAAATGGAGATAAACCTGTTCTGGTAGATTTTTTTGCTGAATGGTGTGGCCCATGTCAAACCATGGCTCCAGTGCTAAAAGATCTCTCAGCTGATGTAAAAGGACAGGCCACTATTCTAAAGGTTGATATTGATAAAAATCCGCAAGCCGCTCAAGCTTTTCAGGTAAGAGGTGTGCCCACATTTATGATTTTTAAAAATGGAAAATCAGTGTGGAGACAATCGGGGGCTATGCATAAGGGTGAGCTATTAAGAGCGCTCAAATCCCATTATTAAGTTAACTTTTCTAATACCTCAAAAGCGTATCCCCCTTCGAGGGAGTACTCTATGAATCGAGGTAAAGCATAAATCATATTTGCGTATGCTTTTTCACTGTCGTGAAAGACAATGATGCTTCCCGCCGTAGCGTTGTTTCTCACGTTAGACAAACACTTTTCTGGAGTAACATCAGATCTCCAGTCTGCTGAGAGTACGTCCCACATGATGATATCGTATCTCTTCTTGAGAGCTTTAGCTTGACTTTGAGTGATTCTTCCGTAAGGTGGGCGAAATAGACGAGAATCGACAACCCTGCTGCATTCAAGAACATTCTTGAAATAAGAATAGTCTGAGAATTCCCAGCCGTTCATGTGGTTCCAAGTGTGATTTGCCGTTTGGTGTCCTGCTTCCAGAATTGCCTTGTAGGCATCAGGATACTTCAAGACATTTCCACCTATGCAGAAGAAAGTAGCCTTTGCACCAAGTCCCTCTAAGAGATCGAGAATCTCAAAAGTTATTTTCTCGGTAGGGCCATCATCAAAAGTGAGGTAAATTTTCTTTTCCTCTCTGCTTTTGTTCCACACTAAGTCACCTGCGAAAGGTTTAATTATCTCAGGTGTTTTGACGAGATACACCCTAGAATTTCATTAAAGGGCGGGCCCGATAAGCTTCTATTTCTTGAAGCTTAAGGTCAAATGCCTCATCCAAAACTTCGAATCTTTTTTGGAGATCTTCTGCCATTCCTTCTTGTGGGTAGCGTTGCGTCACATCATCTACCAATCTTCTCATAACGGAATAAGCAATTTGAAACTCTTGCTGGAGCTGACTCGCAAACTTAGGATCGAGTGACATGTAGTATTCAAAATCCTCTTGGTACCGATCAAACACCACTTGAGTAATCTCATTCGCCTTTTCATTCTCACCAATCTCGTAATAATTCTCAGCAATCGGAACCATCAATTTATCGTAAGGAACATTATGGTCTGGCATCACCTCGATACTCTTATCCAGCACATTCAGAGCCTTGTCCTCTTTTTGCTCAATAATGAGCTGCTCTGCCAGGTTAGAGAACTGAAGCCTTAGGTTGTTCGTCATCCTTAGGTTATTTTCATCCATGTAGATTTGCTCGTCACTATCCATGCCTCCCCAGCGGAATTTTTCCATCACATTAGAGTACATGGCTTCAGTATCTACCGAACCATAGAGGTTTGGATTTCTACTCTTCGGGCTTTTTACCGGGGTGAGTCGGTAGGCCAGCCCTTCTAATTTGAAGTATTCTTGAAGACCGATATAACTATCAGGGCCTGTAGTAACCGCAAAATATATAGGGCGTTCCCAATTATTAGTGGCCAGAAGGTCTAGCTGCATTAAGTTGTTTTTCAGCAGGTAACTCTTATTGATTCGCCACTCCACTCTGTCACTTACAAAAGCACTATCATCTTCGCTGATCAATCCTCGATCCAACATATCTTGCTGATCAACCGATACGTAAAAACTTTTTGTGGGTATGACTGCGAGTTTTGCACCACCGCCCATGGCTCTTAAATTTTCGTCTTTTGCAATGTAGGCTATTGCCTTATCGACATCAACCGGGACCTTGTTGGGATTGGAAGTTTCATCCATCAATACAACATCTCGGGTTCCCTGTCTGTATTTGATCTCCGTAAGAGAAAATGGCACAGGATCAGATTCGTAGGCCTTTCTCTTCATTTGGTTGATGTACCAATCCGTATTGAGAAGACTCAAGTTAACTACCCGCACGTCTGTCCGAATTCCTTCTACCTCTTGAGCGTACCACAATGGAAAAGTATCGTTATCTCCATTGGTGAAGAGAATGGCATTTTCTTCGGTTGAGTAGAGATAATTGGCAGCGAAGTCCCTGGCCGTGTATCTGTTAGATCGGTTGTGATCATCCCAACCGACAGCTCCCATCAAAAGAGGAACAGGCAGTGTAAGCAATCCCGCGAGCACCGCAATTGGAGTCGCTGATTTAACCGATTTACCCAAGAAATAGAACAGGGCGATGGCACCAACTCCTATGACTCCCATGTAAAATATAGAGTAGGAGAAGAAATGATCATTTCCCTGGATAGATTCTATCAAGTATATGAGCCCTCCTGCTCCCGCAACGAGACCCGCAGTTTTCACCAGCTGTTGCTGTTTTATATTATAGGCTGCATCAAAAAGCGCATAAACCCCTAGACCAATCCATATCGCAAAAGCATAGAAAGATCCTGCATAGGCATAATCTCGCTCTCTTGGTTGGAAAGGCGTTTGATTGAGGTACACGACAATGGCGATCCCAGTGAGCAGGAACAGCAATAAGGTGACAAACCAATCATCCGGTCGACGGTAGAGTTGGTAAAGCAGCCCTATCAGACCGAGGATAAGAGGTAAAAGATAAAACTTGTTATAACCAAAATTCTTGGTCATGCTACTCGGCAGATTTTCTTGAGAACCCAAGCGCTGTTGATCTATAAAATCGACTCCGCTTATCCAGTTTCCACTGAGTAAATCGCCGTGACCTTGAATGTCGTTTTGCCTTCCGGCGAAATTCCACATAAAATAGCGCCAGTACATAAAGTTGAACTGGTAGCTGAAGAAGAACCGCATATTCTCGCCAAAAGTGGGCTTATTTATTATCGTCGGTTGACCATCTTGACCTACGGTTCTGATTGGTTTTCCTTTAAATTTCGACCAGCTTTTGTAGGCCTTTACATGATTCCCCTGCGAGCTGTACATCCTTGGGAAAAAGGATTCAAAATCGGAGTCGTACTTAACTACAGATCCTTTTCGATCATCTGAGATCACATACTCGTGAGAAAGTTCATAAGGTTGGTCGGCGTTTGAAATGAATTGCTCTGCTTCAAATCTCTCGGAAAACCACTCGACTATTCGGCCAGTTCTGGCTTTTACCGTCCACGCTTTCGTGTAAACGGGTTTTCCATCCCCACGTGGATTTTCCATGTCAGTAGGAGAGTTGAAAAAGTGTCCGTAAAGAAGGGGGCGATCTCCATACTGCTCGCGGTTGAGGTAAGCCAAAAGCGTAAAGACATTTTCCGGATTATTCTCATCGAGAGGCGGGTTTGCTGATGAACGAATAACAATCGTTGCAAACGTGGAGTAGCCTAAAATGATCACTACCACTGATAAAATCGCCGTGTTGAGTATGGGCTTATTTTTCTTGTGGGTATAATGCAGTCCGTAGGCTAAGGCACCTATTCCTATGAGTGCATATATGACAACACCAGTATTAAATGGCATTCCCAAGCTATTGGTAAAGAAGAGCTCGAATTTTCCCGCGAGGGACACAACGCCAGGAATAATTCCAGATTGGATAATGCCAAGAATGACCAAGGAAACTAAAGATGTGATCACCAAACCTTTGGTAGTCGGTTTGTTTCTCTTGAAGTACACCACGAAACAAATGGCTGGTATGGCCAAAAGGTTTAGTAGGTGAACCCCAATGGATAGTCCCATGAGGTAGGCTATTGCAATGATCCAGCGCATTTCGTTCTTCCCGTTGGAGAGGCTTTCCCAACGTAAAATGGCCCAGAAAACCGCCGCTGTAAAAAGCGAAGACATGGCATAAACTTCACCCTCAACGGCAGAGAACCAGAAAGAATCTGAAAAAGTATAGGCGAGTGCTCCGACAACTCCGGCAGCCATCGTAGCGATAATTTTGCCATTGTTGTTAGCATCATCTCCTTTCAATGCCATTTTTCTGCCAAAATGAGTAATGGTCCAGAAGAGAAAGAGAATGGTCAAACTACTGCTGACGGCAGATAGAACGTTCACCGCAACCGGAACCATCTCCGTGGAAACGAACATCGAGAATAGTCGTGCTAAAAGCATAAAGAGTGGCGCTCCTGGTGGATGACCAATTTCGAGCTTATATGCGGTAGTGATGAATTCACCAGTATCCCAGAAACTGGTGGTAGGCTCGATGGTAAGAACGTATACGATGGTTGCTACGAGAAAAACTCCCCAGCCTGTAAACAGATTCAGCTTTCTAAAGTCCATTGATTGCTCAATTATGGCTGCGAAAATAAGAAAATAACACCGCGACAACAGAGGTGCTAAAGAGTGATTAGCAACTCTGTTTTAGTTTTATGTTTTTTTAGAGAATAGGTGCGCTTAATTAACGAATTTATTACATTTGCACTCCAAATTTTGCCGTTGAGCTGAATTTGTTCGCCGGAGCTTTAGCGGAAGCAGGCAAAATTGAAACTAGATCTACCGTCCTTCCTCAACTAAGCTGCAGTGAAG
Organism: Flavobacteriales bacterium; assembly: GCA_022448105.1. Taxonomy (GTDB): domain Bacteria; phylum Bacteroidota; class Bacteroidia; order Flavobacteriales_D; family Cryomorphaceae; genus JAKVAV01. The sequence continues at coordinate 24,868 of JAKVAV010000037.1, forward strand.
ACGAAGAGTTTAAGTGACAATAACTGTCCGATGGTGTAACTGGCAACACGTCTGGTTTTGGTCCAGAAGAGTCTAGGTTCGAGCCCTAGTCGGACAACAAAGCCCCGCAGAAATGCGGGGCTTTTTTTATTGTCCGACTAGGGCGAAGAAGTTTATCCCGCTGAAAAGCGGGAAGCCCGTTCTCCCTTTACTGAGTTTTTTTTGTCTTAGAGACGAGGGCCTTTTTTGTTTTCCGACTAGGGCGAAGAAGCCTTTCCGCCATATGCGGAAGCCCATTCCTACTTTACGCGGTTTTTATTTGTGTGCAGAAAGGCAGGGCTTTTTGTTTTAGATGCAACATCTATATCCGTTACGGAAAACTCAGCAATCTTTGCCTGAGAAGAATCACTTTTTTGAGGATACAAGAATGCCCATGATGCCATAGAACTACAATTGAATCTCTTAAAGTATCCCGCTCCGTATTCTAAGGTAAAAG
>JAKVAV010000038.1:0-3319 GCA_022448105.1 Flavobacteriales bacterium
TCAATGCCAGTGTCTAAAGAAATCTTCATCAGCTTGTCTGTCTTAGGCACTCGTTCCGCTTCCAAAATAGTAGCTGTGCGGATATCCATTTTCACAAAATCATCAAAAGCAATATTGTCTTTCTGGGGCATGAGGGTGTTTATTGGTTCTTCTTTGTTGAGTTTATCGAGTTGAGCTTGGATTTCTTCCTCTTCAATCTTCTTGAAAAGAAGCTCAGGCTTACCCATTTCGTGTCCGGCCTTAATCATCGTCGACTTGCCAGCCGATAACCAGTCGCCAAGTTCTATGTTGAGCATCTCAGCCATCTTCTTCGAGGTGTTTGGCAAAAATGGAGCGCTAATTATGGCTAGGTTTACAGCCAATTGTAGGCATTTCTCGATCACTTCAGCGGCCTTCTCGGGTTCGGTTTTGTTCAGTTTCCAAGGTTCAGTTTCAGTGAGAAATTTGTTTCCCGCACGGGCCAAATTCATCATTTCGTTTTGAGCATCTCGGAGGCGGTAGGCTTCGATGTTCTCAGCAATCTTTCCGGGAGCTGAAGTAATGGCTTCGTCGACCTGAGTGGTGTCAATGGTTCGTTCAGAGATTTTAGGGACAATGCCACCGTAGTATTTCTGAGTAAGCACCAATGTTCGGTTTACAAAGTTGCCAAAGACTGCAACGAGCTCGTTATTGATTCTGGTGCGGTAATCTTCCCAGGTGAATTCGCTATCGCGAAACTCTGGAGATATCGCATTCAATACATACCTCAACTCATCTTCTTTTCCAGGAAAATCCTCCAAATATTCATGGAGCCAAACGGCCCAATCTCTCGATGTAGAAATTTTCTTCCCTTCAAGGTTCAAAAATTCATTTGCTGGAACATTGTCCGGTAAGATAAAATCGCCGTGCTCCTTGAGCAGTATGGGGAAAATAATACAGTGAAATACAATATTGTCTTTAGCCAGAAAGTGAACGAGTTTTGTATCGGAACTTTTCCAATATGGCTCCCAGTCCTTTCCATTGGCATCAGCCCACGCCTTGGTGGCTGAGATATATCCTATCGGAGCATCAAGCCAAACGTAGAGCACTTTTCCATCAGCTCCTTCAAGCGGAACTTTTACTCCCCAATCAAGATCACGGGTCATGGCTCTTGGCTGCAAGCCGCCGTCAATCCAAGATTTACATTGACCAATCACTTGCTTTTTCCACTCGGCAGGATTGTGTTGAGACTCTCCTCTTAACGTTCCTTTCTCAATCCAGGCTTTGAGCCAACCTTCGTGGTTTTCCATTGGAAGAAACCAGTGTGATGTTTTCTTTAGAACGGGCTGTGAGCCGCTAAGGGTAGACTTAGGATGTATCAAATCTCTCGGGTTCAATGTAGAACCGCAGTTCTCGCATTGATCTCCGTAAGCATTTTCATACTCACACTTTGGGCAAGTTCCGGTGATGTATCGATCAGCCAGAAATTGATCTGCCTCTGCATCGTAATACTGCTCAGTGGTTTTTTCCGTGAAGGAATCTTTCTCATTTAACTTGATAAAAAAGTCTTGTGCGGTTTCATGATGGAGCGGATCAGAAGTTCGATGATAGATATCAAAGTCAATTCCAAAACGGCGGAAAGCATCCTTATTGATCCCGTGAAACTCATCCACGATCTGCTGCGGAGATTTTCCTTCTTTTTTTGCTTTAAGCGTGATGGCGGCTCCGTGTTCATCGCTTCCACAAACAAAGACTACATCCTTTCCAGACATTCGCAGAAAGCGCACATATATGTCGGCAGGCACATAAACACCAGCAATATGACCAATGTGTAACGGACCGTTCGCATATGGCAAAGCAGCAGTAACTGTGTAACGTTTTGGGTTATTCAATGGGAAATGCTTGATTTGTGATGCGCAAAGATAATTACTTAAGCATGCAGGCACACACCCCAAGGTTCTTACGTCAAGGAGATGAAATTAGGATAGTCTCAACCGCGAGATTTGTAGAGAGAGAATTCATCAATAGGGCTGTGAGCGAAATTGAAAATAGAGGGTACAAAGTCTCTCTGGGAAAGAATCTTTTCGAGCGAGAGAACCAATTTGCTGGAACGGACGAGCAACGACTACAAGATTTAAATGATGCCCTTGCCGACCAAAATGTCAGGGCAATTCTCGCCGCCAGAGGAGGATATGGAACTGCTCGTATTCTGAGAGGTTTTGACGGAAAATCTTTCAACAACGACCCAAAATGGATTTGTGGCTACAGCGATATTACAGCATTGCACAATCACATTTACAACGCCTATCAAACACAAAGTCTCCACTCATCCATGCCTATCGACTTTCATAAGAATTCGAAAGAAGTAATGGATTCATTTTTCGATTTGCTAGAAGGTAAGAAATGCTCCTATGAAGCGAAGCCACATGCCTTAAACCGAGACGGGAATGGCGAAGGACCAATGATTGGTGGAAACCTGAGCATCCTATACAGCCTTTTAGGTTCAAGCGCTCAAATATCGGGGGCTGGAAAAATTCTATTTATAGAAGATCTAGACGAGTATCTCTACCACGTAGATCGGATGATGGTGGCCTTAAAGAGAGCGGGAATTTTGAAAAATCTGGGCGGATTAGTAGTAGGAGGAATGAATGATATGAACGACAACAAGGTACCTTTTGGTAAAACGGCCGAGGAGATTATCGCTGAGCACGTATCTGGATATACGTATCCTGTAGTTTTTAATTTTCCATCCGGGCATATCCAAAGAAATCTCCCTTGGATTCACGGCAAAAAAAGAAGGCTCACCGTGAGAAACGGTAAGCCTTCGCTGTTACAATAGTAGTAGTAAATGTTACTCTCTTTCGAATTTGGTGTAGTCGGCTGGAATTTCGAACAGTGCCTGATCAAGATCAATTTTATCGACTTCGTTCACCTGTAATTTTGTTAACTCCACACCGTCAGTTTTCTTCTCAACACCCATCATTGGGAACATCCCTTCGATATCTGGTACATTCATAAAGTAAACCGCGAGTTTATCTTTTCTATTCAAGGTCTCAAGCATGGGCACAAGAAAATCAAAATCATCGTCAGCCACCCAAAAAGTAACTTCGCGACCATCATCTTTGCCCGTAACTTTCACTTGCGTACAGTTGTACCCGTTAATCGTCTGAGTTTTGTTAGTCTTTTGAACGTAAACATCAGTTTCCCTTGCTGGGCGCTTATTAGGAACGTCAATAAACATTTGCCTTTCAGGACTAAGGGCTTTGACAGTGTTTTCTTTGGAATCGACAATCATGATACCCTGAATTTCACCATTCTCACTTAGCTCTTCTACGCGTACTAAGTGATCTTTCACGTAGTA
>JAKVAV010000038.1:3417-25279 GCA_022448105.1 Flavobacteriales bacterium
TCCGACGAAAAGGGGGAGAAGGGAAAAAACTTTGCCACAAGCCGAGAGAATTACGACAAGCGCCATGGTCGTAAGAAGTTTGAGCGCGATGAGGATACGCCGGCATATAAGTCTCGTTTTGTAGATGATCGTCGTCGGAGTAAACCTTATAAAGGAAAAAGAGGAAGCGAAGTTTTGCCTAGTGAAGCTTCAAAGGTTGATGACCGGATCAGACTAAATAAGTATTTGGCCAATTCTGGGCTTTGCAATAGACGCGAAGCTGATGAATTTATAAAATCGGGAATGGTCGAAGTAAACGGTAAGACCATTACTCAGATGGGATATAAAGTCGATCCAGGAGATGTGGTGAAATATGCCGGAGAAAAGCTCTCTCCTGAAAAACCAGTCTACCTCTTGCTCAATAAGCCGAAAGACTTTGTGACCACCATGAAAGATCCCAAAGGTCGAAACACGGTGATGCAATTGGTCAAGAGCGCTGGAAATGCCAGAGTTTTTCCGGTAGGAAGATTGGACAGAGCTACCACTGGTCTACTCATGTTTACCAATGACGGTGATCTGGCCAAGAAACTAACTCATCCCAAGCACAGCGTAAAGAAGCTATACCATGCGACACTAGATAAGAACATCAAAGAATCAGAACTCAAGCAGCTCGTGGAAGGTGTAGAATTAGAAGATGGCACGATGGCTGCAGATGTTGTGTCATATGTAGGTGATGGCAAAGACCGCAGAGAGGTTGGTTTAGAGATTCACAGTGGAAAAAACCGCATTGTAAGAAGGCTTTTTGAAGCCCTCGGCTACAAGGTGATAAAATTAGATCGAGTAGTTTTTGCTGGACTGACAAAGAAAGATTTACCGAGAGGTCGCTGGAGATTCTTAACCGAGCAAGAGATCAACAACCTAAAAATGTTGAAATAAGCGAAGTGATTCAACCGTTCTTCTCATTCGGAAACAATCAGATTGGGTAGAATTCTCAAATACGCGTTATTGATAATCCTTATAGGAGTTATCCTATCGGGTGGGGCTTATTTTCTGGCAAAGAAGTACGAGCCAGAAGTAAAGAATGCCATCGTTTACGAACTCAATCAGCACTTAAAAGCTCCTGTTGATGTAGATGACATTAACTTCAGCTTGTTGCAAAAATTCCCTTACGCTTCTCTGAGATTTAGCCAGGTGGTAATTCCTGAGGTCGGTCAAAACAAGGCAGATACATTGCTTTACATAAAGGACCTTTATTTACAAATAGGCCTATTAGATTTCTTCAGCAAAGAGTATAGGGTTAGCGAGGCAGAAGTAAATGAAGGGTTCTTTCAGATGAAGTTATTCAAGGAAGGAACGAACAATTACAAGTTTTGGCAAAGCTCAGCTGACACAACAGAAAGCTCTTTTTCACTCAAAAATATCCAGTTTGAGAACTTCAACTATCATCTAGAGACCAATGAAAATCTCCTCATCGATGTCTTGGTTAATCAGGGCGAGGCAAACGGGAATTTTGGCACAGATAAATTTGAACTGGACGCTGACACTGATCTATTGGTCAAGACCATTATCTACAGAGGGGATACGCTCTATGAATCAAAGAAAATTGATGGGAAAGTAGAATTGAACATAGACACAGAGTCAAAGCGCTATTCGTTCCATACCGAGAAGATCTCCTTTGCAGGAGAAACAATAAAGTTGGATGGAATTTATGACGAATCTGGTGAAGGAGCTTTTTGGGATGTAGACATGGCATCGGTAAATACCGATTTATCCGCTGCTACCGATTTAATCCCCATTCCGAATCAAGAAATATTCAAAACCTACCAACCAGAAGGTAAAGCCAATCTTACCCTGAATATGAATACTACCGACGGGTTTAGCCTTATCCTAGATTTTGAGCATTTGAAAGGGGAAATCCTTCAAACTCAAAACATGGGTAAGGCAGAAATATACTCTGGGAAGGGCCGCTATGATATCACAAACGGAAAGTCAAATCTATACCTAGAAGGACTCCAAGCAGGAATTGGACCTGGAAAATTTACTATCCGTGGAGAAATCAAAGACCTTACTGCTCCCCATATCGATTTGGCGCTCCAAGGCAGGTTGGAACTTTCAGAACTCAAAGAATTCCTGAACATGTCTTTCGCGGAGTTACTAGAGGGAAGAATAGATGTAAAGGGGAAACTCGAGGGTGATCTCAAAAGCAACCAGCTCAGGGCAGACGAGATCCTAAAAGGAGTAGACTTCTTGGGAGAAATTGCACTCAGAGATGGCGCCATCAAAACACAGGGATTACAGGAAAGAATACAAGACATTGAGGGTAGTTTCGAAATTGTGGACAACTCCATTAAAACAACGAAGCTCACNGCAAAAACTGGGGATAATGAGTTTGAAATTTCGGGAAGCATTCGCAATGCACTACCCTATCTTTCAGGGTATGGCAGAACCCTAGAGATTAACGCAGACCTGAAGTCAGAGAAAATTTTCTTAGAACAGCTAATAAGCAATGAAAACCCTTCAGGCAGCCCTATAGCTTTCCATCTTCCGGAAGGAATAGGCTTCGAACTAGACATAGACCTTAAAGAGCTTGATTACAAAACCTTCGTCGCGAGAGATCTTTCTGGAAAGGCTTACTATCGCAACGGACTATTTACTCTTAATCCATTTACAATGAAGGTAGCTTCTGGGAGTGTCAGGGGTAATTTTAGAATGCGAGAGGTTGAAAATGGCTTTGAGCTAAAAAACATTTCAAGACTCAGCGAAATCAAGGTGGATGAACTCTTCGCCAACTTTGATAATTTTGGTCAGAAGGTCATTACGCAAGAACAAATTGAGGGTGGATTATCGGGGCAAATTGAGCTGGAATGTTTTCTCGATTCGACGATTGCCATTTCTAAAAAAAGTGTAGCTGCAGATGTTAGCCTGAAAATTGAGAACGGACAACTCAACGAGGTTCAATCACTGATTGACATCGCAGACTATATTGAAGGCAACGCTCTTTGGAATACTTTCATAAAAGTGGATGTCCTCAAAAAGCGTTTGACAAATATTGAATTTGAAACGCTAGAAAATCAGCTCACGATCCGCAATGGCTTGATCAATATACCAGAAATGAGTATCGCAACATCAGTGCTCAACTTAGACGCATCAGGTACTCATGACTTTAGTAATAATATCGATTACAGTATCAACTTTCGTTTAAATGAACTTCTTAGAACGGGAAAAGAGCGAAAGAGTGAATTTGGCTATGTCGTAGATGATGGAACAGGAATGCGTATTTTTTTCAAGATGGAAGGTACGGTTGACTACCCTGAGTTTAGCAGTGACAAGGACTCTGCGCGTGAAACACGGAAAGAAAAATTTGAAACAGAAAAGAAAACCTTTAGGAGTATCCTTAAAGAAGAATTTGGTTTATTCAAGAATGATACAACGTTAGTCTTACCTAACACGTCTAAAGAGGAGCAGTCTCAACTAGAATTTGAAGTGGAGTTTGGCGATAGCCTTCAAACAGATACCTTAACGACAAAGAAAAAGCGGAAGAAGAAGCTAAGCAAGAAGGATGAGAAGCTCTACGAGGAATTGGAAGGTGATGATGACATTTAGGATTGTTACATAAAGTGAAAAAAGCTATAGCTTAAAAAGATTGTTAAATTTACCTCAAAACCCACCGCCTATACCATAGATCTACTCAGGAACTGAGAGAACAACTAAATGAATTTATACTCACGAAAGCAGCGCTGGAAGGCCGTTTTGCTCATCTTCGCTGTAGTGATTGTAGGATTATCACTGTGGTATTCCAATTACATCGTCAATAAGATTCGGGAAGAGGAGCGCATGAAAGTTCAACTTTGGAGTGAAGCTGTACAGCGTAGACTCGAACTGATCAATTATACAGAAATACTCTTCTCAGAAATGCGGGTGGAGGAGCGCAATAAGGCAGATGTTTGGGCCCAAGCTGTTGGTAGAATAGCGCGTTCCGAAGATAACGAACTCCCTTTCTTACAAACCATTATCACTAACAATACCACCATACCTGTGATAGTGGTCGGAGCTCAAAACGAGATCATTACCTACAATAATATTGACCAATATTACATATCCACACCGGCAAAAAGGGATAGCACCCTCAAGTCCATGCGTGATAAGTACACTCCCATTCGAATCAGCATTCTGGGTATCGAACAGCGCGTGTATTATGAAGACTCAAAAATCATCAAAGAACTTGAAAAGACCCTAGACGATTTAATCAACTCATTTATTAGTGAAACCGTTATGAATTCGGGCTCGGTACCGGTACTGGTAACGGATTCATCTTCAAAGACCGTAGTCAACTACAGCAATATTGACTCAACCATCGTTAATGATTCTACCTTGGCCATGATGCAAATGGCTGAGATGGCCGAAAAAAACGAACCCATCGAAGTAAAATTCGGGGATCACGTGGTGAATTACATCTTCTTCACGGATTCGATTATCATCACACAACTGCGGTTTTTCCCACTGATTCAACTAATTATCATTGGCCTATTCCTTTTCATTTCCTACCTCATCTTCAGCACATTTAGAAATGCAGAGCAAAATCAGGTGTGGATNGGCATGGCAAAAGAAACTGCTCATCAGCTTGGAACTCCGCTTTCTAGCCTTATTGCTTGGGTGCAATTGCTCGAAGCAAGAGGTATGGATCAAGAAACNATTAGAGAGCTCAACAAAGATATAGAGAGGTTAGAAATCATTACAGATCGTTTCTCTAAAATCGGCTCAGCACCCGAACTATCGGAAACAGAGGTTTCTGACGTGCTGAACCGAACGATAGATTACCTGCGACCGCGAATAAGTAAGAAGGTCATTTTTGATATCAAACAGAACGAAAATGGTCAGATAAGAGCGATGCTAAATCGTCCACTCTTTAGTTGGGTAGTGGAGAACATCATCAAGAACGCAGTGGACGCAATGAACGGTAAAGGGAATATTACCGTGGAGATCTGCAATGAAATACAGCATGTTTACATAGATATATCGGATACAGGCAAAGGAATACCTGCTTCAGGACACAAAGCCGTTTTCCAACCAGGGTACACAACAAAAAAGAGAGGTTGGGGACTTGGACTTTCTTTGGCTAAACGAATAATCGAGTCATATCACAGCGGAAAAATTTTCGTAAAACGCAGTGAACCAAATTCTGGTACTACCTTTAGGATTGTTTTGAAAGCAAACCACTAGTGGCAGGTATCTACGTCCACATCCCATTTTGCAAGCAAGCTTGCACTTACTGCGATTTCCACTTTTCAACTTCTTTAAAGCTGGCTGACCGAGTCATCGATGCTATGGTCACTGAAATAAAACTCCGAAGAGATGAAATTAAAAGTCCCTTGAAGACCATCTATTTTGGTGGAGGAACCCCAGGTATACTTGAAGTAAGTCAAATAGAGAAGCTGCTGAAGGCCATCCAAACCCATTTCGATGTGCACCCAGATGTCGAATTCACACTTGAAAACAATCCCGACGACACAACTCAACTTAAATGCCAAGGTTGGGCTGATCTAGGAGTTAATCGTTTAAGCATTGGAATTCAAAGCTTTTCCGACTGGCATCTCTCATGGATGAACAGAGCACACAATGCTGCCGAAGCGAAAATGAGTATTCAAAATGCTATTTATTCAGGAATTACGAACCTCAATATTGATTTGATATATGGTATTCCAGGTATGCGCAAAGAGAGTTGGGAAGAAAATCTTTCAAAAGCAGTCGACCTCGGAGTTAAACATATTTCGGCGTATTGCTTGACCGTCGAGCCTGGCACTGTATTGGGTCATTTGGTAAATAAAGGAGAAGAGAAACCAGTCGACGACGAAGCCGCTTCTGAACAGTTCGAGTTTATGGTAGACTTTCTCGAAAAGCATGGAATTAAGCAATATGAAGTTAGCAATTTTGCCGTTCCTGGATCGGAGTCAAGGCATAATTCGGCTTATTGGGCAGGAGCTGCCTATACTGCCATTGGCCCTTCTGCACATGGCTTTACAGGACATTATCGGTATTGGAATATAGCCAATAATGCGCGTTATTGCCAGGCTATCGAAAGCAATAAGCTTCCGCAAACAGTAGAAAATTTGAGTCGTGATGAAAGGTACAACGAATTCGTCATGACAGGGCTACGCACCACAAAGGGGATAGATTTAGAGAGAATAAAAACCAATTTCAATGTTGATTTAAGGCGGGAATTTGAAGCAAAAATGAAGCAAATCATTGAAGATGGTTCAGCCAAAATCGAAAACAATATTTTGAGCTTAACCAAAAAAGGTATGTTTCTAGCTGACGGAATTGCTGCTGATTTCTTTATTTTAGAACATGAAAATTGAACTGGTTCTTCAGGGAAAAAAATACTCCACCGACCTGAGTAAATCCATAGACATTTCTATACCGCTTAGCCCAAATGGGCCTCGTGCATGGTACGTGAATCCTATGAGAATTGAGCCAGTGCGCACCGATCGATTCATTGGGAGTGTTGCCGAAGGTGGAGATGTCAACTTTAGAAACATCCAATTCAATCCTCACGGTCACGGCACTCACACAGAATCCGTTGGACATATTGACAAAGGAGTTACTTCGGTGAATTCCACCTTGAAAAAGTTTTTCTTTCTCGCCAAACTTATCACCGTAAAGCCGAGAGTTTTGTCCAGTTCTCTCGATGAGTACCGGCAAGAAGGGGATCGCATCATCAGTAAAGAGCAATTGGCAGAAGCATTTGGTGAAGCGGAGTGCGAGGCCATAGTTTTGAGAACCATCCCAAATACGGAGGAAAAAAAATCGATGGAATACTCTGGTACAAATCCAACCTACTTGGAACCTGAAGCTCTGAGCTTTTTACGAGAGCAGGGGATCAAACATCTCTTACTCGACTTGCCGTCTGTCGATAGAGAAGTAGACGGAGGTAAGCTCAATGCTCACCGTCATTTTTGGTTTTCTGGAAAGGAAAAAGATGATGAATGCACCATCACTGAGATGATTTTTGTGAACAACAAGATCATAGACGGCATGTACATGCTCAACTTGCAAACAGCTCCTTTCGAGAACGACGCCACACCGTCACGACCTATACTTTTTGAACTAAATGACTAGCAATGTATATGGATGAGTTTCGTACCTACTGCATGAATAAGAAAGGAGTGACGGAAAGCTTTCCCTTTAATCAAAGCGTAATCGTGTTTAAGGTCATGAATAAAATGTTCGCTTTGGGAAATGTAGATCTATTTGAAGGGATGAATCTAAAATGTGATCCAGAAAAAGCCATTCAATTGAGGGAAGAATATCCAAATTTAATTAAGCCAGGCTACCACATGAGCAAGACTCACTGGAATACCGTGAGCACTCAAGGACTTGATATAAAGCTTCAAAAAAAACTAATTGATCATTCTTACGACTTAGTAGTTTCTTCTCTTTCAAAGAGGGTTCAAGCAGAACTTGACTTACTTTAGCAACGCAAAAAGATCCCATGGTGAAGGCCATTCTTAGCTATTTTTTCAGAGGATTACTGCTCGTAGTGCCTATTACGGTGATCGTCTACATCGTATATCAGCTCTTCATCTTCCTTGATCGAATCATCCCTACCGACATCCCAGGCTTGGGAATTTTAATTCTACTGGTTGGAATAACCGTTCTGGGGTTTTTTGGATCGACTTTCATTGCGGAGCCAATTTTTAAAAGGGCGAATAAGGTTCTAGATCGGGTACCTCTGATAAAAACCATTTATACGGCTATTACAGACTTACTCTCGGCTTTCGTGGGTCAGAAAAAGAGCTTTTCAAAACCAGTACTTGTGAAACTCAACAGGGAGAGCGAAATCGAGAAACCCGGTTTCATCACTAACGAAGACCTTTCCACCTTGAACATAAAGACTGGAAAAATAGCGGTTTACTTACCGCACAGTTATAATTTCTCTGGAAATATCTTTATCGTACCCATTGAGAACGTAACCTCTGTAGATGCTAACACTGCCGAATTCATGAAGTTTATCGTCTCTGGAGGAGTAACTGACCTTGGCAAAAAACAAGATGAAAAAAACTAGGATCGGGAATATTTTACTCCTGCACATTGTCGTTTTCATTTTTGGCTTTACTGGAGTTCTCGGCAAACTCATAGAAACAGACTCTGACCTGCTTGTGTGGTGGCGAATGTTTATAGCCGCTATTTCTATAGCCCTTTTCGGCTATAGCACAGGTAAAATCTCTAAATCTCTTCGAAGCAATGCCCCCGCCTATTTGGGTGTAGGACTCATCATCGCTTTTCACTGGATCACCTTCTTTGAAGCTATCAAAATTTCAAATGTTAGCGTCACCTTGGCTTGTCTTAGTTCTACCTCCCTATTCACAGCAGTTTTAGAACCCATCATTTTCAGGCGGAAGCTTGATCCTGCTGAATTATTTTTTGGGGCAATGGTGGTTTTAGGTTTAGCGCTCATATTCAGCTTTGAAACTGATTATGCCAAAGGAATCTTTATAGCTCTAATTTCATCATTTCTCGCATCGCTTTTCACCGTGATCAATGGGCGTTTAATTGAAAAAGACAACCCTTACCGCATCAGCCTTGTGGAGATGATTGGCGGCGTAGTTGGCATCAGTATTTGGCTACTTTTTTCGGGAAAAATGGGAGAGCATCTACTCAATATTCCTGGATCAGACTGGATTTGGATTATTCTACTGGGAATTGTTTGCACTGCTTTTGCCTTTGTCGCAAGCGTAAAAGTGATGGAAGAACTTACACCTTTTACGGTTTCGCTCACCATCAATCTCGAGCCCGTTTATGGAATCATTTTGGCCTTCTTCATTTTTGGCTCCAGTGAAGAGATGACATGGGGGTTTTACGTTGGCACCATTCTCATACTCGGGGCGCTCTATTTAAATGCCCTGAAAAAAAAAGGAAAGTTATCCCTTAAAAAGGCCAAGATCAGAGGAAACTCGTGAATAAGATTCCTTATTGGCTTTTCTTGTACAGCCCTTCACCTACTTCATAATACTTGTCGCCTTCGGTCCAAAAGGGAGTTTCTGGCATGTTTCCCACCAATCGACAGGCATGTACATAAGTCTTGGTAAATCTGTACAAATAATCAAAATCAACCGATTCAGGACTATCACCAGCTTGATGATAATACTTGAGGATTTCATCATCGAATGCGGTAATTCCCATGGTAAACATTACACCTGGAATCCCTTTCTTAGCAAAGCTTACTTGATCAGACCTGTCGAAAAGATTCTGTTCAGGCATTTGGTCGGGTATTGTCTCCAGCCCATAGGTATTTCCTGCGGTAATAAATGCCTGCGAAGCAGTAGTTCGGTTTAAACCAACGATGGTCGTGACCGTTGTATCGTTGTATCCTGCATTATCGCTGTTGAAGCACATCACCACATCTTTCAACGGCATAACTGGGTGATCCACGTACCACTTACTTCCAAGTAATCCCTTTTCCTCTCCGGTAAAAAAGATAAACAAAGCGGATCGATCTAGTGGATGGTTCACAATATTGTGTGCTGCCTCGAGCACTGTAATGGTCCCAATGCAATTGTCTCTGGTGCCATTGTATATGCTATCGCCCTTCGCGTCGGGCTTTCCGATTCCTATATGATCATAGTGAGCAGAATAAATGACGATTTCGTCTTTCAACTCTGGATTTTCTCCCTCCACAAAACCAATCACATTTGGCGCTGTAAACCTATCGATTGTCGCCCCATCAATGCTAAGTTTAGCCTTTTTCAAACTCTTAAAAAACTCAGCTCCTCCTCCGCCAGAGTCGTCTAGCCAGAGATGAGGAATTCCCGACTCATCTCCTTCACCCGTATCTAGAGACATGCTGGATCCACCCAAATACCGCTTAATAATTTTCCAGCTTATTTGTGTTGATGAGTACAACTCTATCAGTGCTAATGCACCTTTTTCCTCGGCTCGGGCTCGCTTTTCTCGACCAACTCCAAAGGCTTTTCTCACATTAGGTTCACCCTTAGCTCCGAGTCTTACCACGACTATCTTATTCTTAAGATTGGCTTTCTCAAAATCCTCTTCGTTGCCATAATCAAGAAAAACCACTTTTGCTTCCAAGTTTGATGCTGCTCCGTCAAGCAGCAAAATATCTTGACCCAAGATATAACTTGAATCTTTGGCAATGAGGGAACCTTCTTCTGGTGGAGTAATATTTTTAAACTTTACTTCTTGGAGATACGCTTCCATTCCGGGAGCCTTACTTACGCCCCATTCTTTCATTCTGGTAGCCAAATATTTAGCAGCAATTCTCTGTTCATCCGAGGGCGTATCTCTTCCTGCCATTTCATCGGAAGCGAAAAATTCGATTTTAGCTTGGACTCCTTTATAGGTAACGGTGTTTTCCACAAGAGACTGAGTAGTTTGTGCCGATACTAATAGAGTTTGGATGGTGAAAAACCCCGCGAGTAGATGAATGCGCTTCATATTGGTGGAAAATTACGAAGCGCGAAAGTACTAAAAGGACATCGGTTCTTCCTATTTTCCGAGATACGCAGAAATATCCTTCACATAAGCTTCGAAAGCTTTTCTTCCTTTTTTCGTCAATTTCACAGTAGTATTGGGATAATTGTTCTTGAAGGTCTTTTTGATTTCAATATATCCTGCCCCAGAGAGCTTTTTCAGCTGAACACTCAGATTGCCCTGGGTAGCTTCGGTTTCGGATTTTAAATAGGCGAACTCAGCTGAGTCAATACCCATCAGCAGGCTCACTATTGCCAGTCTCAACTGTGAATGCAATACGGGATCTAGAGGTGTAAATGGCATTTAACTCTTTCTAAGCAAATATCCTGGGACTAGAAAGCTGGCAGAAATGCTGGCGCAAAGTGCGAGTAACATACTGGGAAAATCACTAAACCAACCTGTGATGATCGAAACAAGAGCAATGGCAAGGCTTATCATTCCACCAATTATTAGGGGTCTAAAATTCAATATTCCTCCTGAAATCAGCGTTCCCATCCCATAAAGAGCTATTATGAGAACGTAAGAAGTTGCCCAACTTATTCCACCAACAGCTGAGAAAACAAGCACTAAAAATAACATGGCCGACCACGTTGCCCATAAGTAATTGAGTGCTTTATCGGTATAGGTCCTTACCTGCTTTTTTCTATTCATCTTGGTGGCCATAAAAATTGTCGCAGCTACCGCTATTAAGATGGATACGGGCCAAACAATGTAGTGATGGGGGTAGGCATAAAAGACAAAAAGAACATACTCGACAAGAGCTGCCAAGAAGATGCTACCGCCCCATATCAAGTAGAATCCTGATTGCTCCTTTAAATTCTCCTTTGTTCGGTCAATCATATTAATGATGATCTCTAAGCTTTCTTTTTCGGTCATTTTAGTTGAGTTTTAACAAATATAACTTAGTTTACATTATAAACCTAATTACGAAAAAAATTAGAGCGCCTTTTCGATCATGATCTTTTGCAGAATTTGATTTAAACTATCGCTTTTTACGGTGAAGTCTGCCCTGAATTCTTCAGGAATTGGATCTCCGGAGGGCAAATCTTGCTGGTAGGGATCTACTTGTCGGCCATTTACCCAAAACCGATAACATACATGCGGTCCGCTGGCTAGGCCAGTTGATCCAACATATCCAATTACATCTCCTTGCCGAACATAATCACCCGTTCTTACTGCGCGCTTTGACATGTGTAAATACTGTGTGGTGTAGGTTCCGTTATGCCTAACTTTCACATAGTTTCCATTGTATTTTCCATAAGCTGATGCCACTACCTCACCGTCTGCTGTGGAAACGATTGGCGTTCCTTTTGGTGCGGCATAGTCAGTACCCAGGTGCGCCTTCCAGCGTTTTTGTACCGGATGATAGCGCTTCATGGTGTACTTAGACGAAATTCTTGAGAATTTGACAGGGGCCTTCAAAAAAGCCCTTCTAAGATTCTCACCTTCTAGATCGTAGTAATCACTCGTTTTACCCTCTTCAAAAAAGAACCCATGAAATACTTCATCTCGATGGCCAAACTCTGCGGCAATAATCTCGCCTACTCCTATTCGTTTGCCTTCCACAAATCGCTCTTCGTAAATCACCTTGAAGTAATCTCCCTTTTGGATTCGATAAAAGTCCACCGTCCATGCATATATCAAACTAAGGTTCCCCGCCAGATCAACAGGCAAATCATTGTCATAAATGGTTTGATACAATGAACTTGTTATAAGACCGCCGGCCTCTCGAATTTTCGTTTTAATCGGTTTCTGACCAAGATAGGCCGAGATTGAATCTCCAAGCTGATAAACCACATAATTGGCAGGGCTGGTCTCCACCACAAAGAAGCTTGCTCTTTCTGTGCTGTCTAGATTTGTAAAAACAGCGTAGTTGTCTCCAGCCTTAAGCTTACGGACATCATGAACATCTTTGCTCACACCTTCTAAGGCAGCTATTTCGCCATAGGGAACTCCATAACCAAGAAGAATATCAGCCAAGAACTGGTTCTTCTTGATGGTACCTTCGTAGATTTTGTAAGCATCTTCCTCAATGCCATAGCGCAGAGGCACCTCATCAACTTCCATTGAAATATCTTCTGAGTCGATGCCTTCAATACTTTGTGCTGTCTCGAAACACGAAACAAGAACCAATGTGAATAGAAAAAGAAGAAAATTAACTATGCGCATTCTTGTGATCGCGAATATAAAAAGAGCACCATTGATTAATCGACTTTCGCAATAGGATTTGATAAATTTTGATATTCGACTAATTCCATTTTTATTGAACCTACTAAAACTTTCGCTTTAGCCAATACGGGAATGCGGTTCTTATCGTCAGTAATCCAAACCGTCATATCTTCTTCCTCCTCAAAAATTCTTCCCTCCTGAACTACGGGTACAAACTTCATGCAGCGATAGGTCCCAGTGCGAGTTTTGAGCTTTTCTCGGCCCAAATATTTAATCATTAGTGGATACTGTTCATCATCAACAAATGTAGGAATGGTATATACATCCCCGGGCTTTGCTTGAGAAAAATCAAGTGTTCTCGCAAAATAAAAGGAGGAAAGCATGTCTTGCGAAAGTGGTGGAATCTTGAAGGTGTCTCCCTTATTAGTCGTTACGGCAGCTTTGTCTTGATGAAATCTGTATGTCTGAAACTTTTCATAGCCGCCTTCCTTTATATCTCTTATAAACTCCCATGGAAATATGCCTTCTTCATCGAGGTAGGTTTCATACCTATCCTTGACCTTGAAAAACCAGTTAAACATTCCAAGTGTCCTTCCTTTACCCACCACGTGCAGGGCATCTCTACCAGCGAATTTCTTTTGGGCCTTATATATGCTAAGCTCCGCCTCCCCAGCGTCAATGAGGCCATAATGTAATCTAAACCTAAGATATTCCCCTTCGCCAAATGCTGATTGATTGATGTCGGGAAGATCCAATATCGGAAGCGTGTCCAAGCTAGCCTTTAGGGGCTTTGTTTGACCTTGGGCCGATACGATCCAAATAATGGAAAATAAAAGTAGTATGGTTGGTTTCATAATTGTAGAGGTCAAATTCCATTCCAAAAGATCGGAAGTCCTTTGAATACACGCAAGCAGCGAAAAAAAATTGTAACCTATATGGTCTTCTGCACCGTTAATTCTAAAATACGAAGGAGAACTTACAGAGAAGATTTAAAATCACAAATAAAACTTTGCCAAGAAAAACTAAAACCAGCACCAAAAAAGCACCACCCGTCTTGGAGTAGAATGCTCAAAAAAGCTCAGAAAAAACTATATGGTGTCTAAAGATTGTATAAAATCCGTTGAGAGACGAAATGAATTTTATACAACTATATTGACAATTTTCTTTGGAACCACAATTACCTTCTTGGGCGATTTCCCGTCGAGATACTTAGCAGCTTGTGCTGATTCTAGAACAGCTTTCTCCACATCTTCTCTCGGGAGGTCAGCGGCTAGTGCCATTTTGAACCTCATCTTCCCATTAAACGAAACGGGATATTCAAACTCATCTTCCTCCAAGTATTTTGGATTAAACTCAGGCCATGGCTGCTTCAAAACACTGTCCTCATGACCAAGTCTTTCCCAAAGTTCTTCTGCAAAGTGAGGGGCATAGGGCGAGATTAAAATCAAAAGAGTGTCCAAAACTTCTCTTTTGTTGCTCTTCAAAGCAGTCAATTCATTCACTGCGATCATCAATGCACTCACTACCGTATTCCATGAGAGTCTTTCCAAATCATTGGTCACCTTCTTGATGCATTGATGTAAAGACTTGAGCTCTTTCTTACTCGGGGAGTCATCGTTTACGGAAACGCTTCCGTCACCGTTGTGGGCAAGTCTCCAAAACTTTCTCAAGAAATTGTGAACCCCACTAATTCCCTGAGTATCCCAAGGTTTTGACTGCTCTACTGGGCCGAGGAACATCTCGTACATCCTTAAGGTATCAGCACCATATTGATCACAAAGTGCATCTGGAGTGACTACATTGTACCAGCGCTTCGACATCTTTTCAATCTCGTATCCGCAGTGGTATTTATCATCAACGCCGGCAATAAAGTATGCATCGTTATACTGTCTTCTCCACTGCTTAAACCCTTCGATATTGAGGATGTCATTCTCTACGAGATTCACATCAACATGCAATGGAGTAATGGTAAACTCAGCAGTTACATTGCTGGTATCCATCGAACCAAGCTCTTCTAGCTGTTCGCGAAGGAGGGTCTGTAATTTATGTCTAACCAGCTGTCTTGTTTCTGTGAGATGCCCGTGTTTCTTCCAATCTTCGTAGATCTCCTTTGAGACCATTATTTCTGGAAAAGATCGAGGTGATGGCAGGTTTTCTCCGCTTGTAAAACCAGGAACTTGATAGTTCAAAATATCCAATCGATACACCAGACTCGATCGGCCTAGAATCATCCCTTGATTAATCATTTTGCTGAAGGGCTCATCAAACTCAATATAACCGCGGTCGTGCAAGAACTTAGTCCAAAAACGAGAGTACAAGAGATGACCTGTAGCATGCTCCGCTCCACCAATATATAAGTCTACTGTTCCCCAATACTTTGCCCTTTCTGGCGAGACTGGGAGATCCGTATTCTTCGGATCCATATATCTCAAGAAGTACCACGATGACCCCGCCCAGCCAGGCATCGTATTGTGCTCCATTCGGTTTCCTTCAAAGATCGGCCAGTCTTCCTTTTTAGCTCTGGCCAATGGGGGCTCACCGGTTTCTGTAGGTAGATACTTATCCACTGGAGGGAGGGTGAGTGGCAACTGAGAGTCATTTAAGAGATGAGGTATATCGTCTACGTAGTAAACGGGAAATGGCTCTCCCCAATATCTCTGACGAGAAAAGATGGCATCTCTAAGTCTATAGTTTATCTTGCCGTAGCCGAGACGCTTTTCTTCGAGTTCGTAGATAGCGGCATCAGTCGCTTTTAGGTAGTTCATGCCCGATAAGAATGCAGAGTTGATCAGGATCGCTTCCTTTTCGGTATATGCCTCTTTGGAGACATCTTTTCCTTCGAAAATGTTTGGAATCGGCAAATCAAAAGCCTTGGCAAAAGCATGGTCCCTTTCATCACCACTAGGAACCGCCATAACTGCTCCAGTGCCATATCCTGCCAGCACGTAATCTGCAATCCAAACGGGAACATTATCTCCCGTGAATGGATGCTTAGCGAATGCCCCAGTGAACTCTCCGGTGACCATTTTTACTTCGCTCTGGCGCTCACGCTCTGTTTTGGCCATACTTCTTTTCACGTAAGCCTCAACAGTTTCTCTTCTGTCTTCCGTGGTTATTTGTTTTACCAAATCGTGTTCAGGTGCCAAGACGATAAAGCTCACTCCAAAAATGGTATCTGGACGGGTTGTAAAAACATCTACATGTCCATGATGATTGTTCATCATGAAGCGCACCATGGCACCTTTGGATTTACCAATCCAATTGCGCTGCATGTCTTTGATCGAATCCTGCCAATCTATCTCTTCTAAACCTGATAGAAGCCTGTCGGCGTAAGCCGTGATTCGCAAGCTCCACTGCTTCATGAGTCTTTGCTCAACCGGATGACCACCTCGCTCACTTAATCCGTCTTTGATTTCGTCATTTGCCAGAACGGTTCCAAGAGCTTCACACCAGTTGACCCAGGTTTCACTGAGATAAGCCAATCGGTAATGACTCAAAATTTCTTCCTTTTGCGCTGGCTTTAAGACTTTCCAATCAGTTGCGGTGAGCTCACCTGAGAAGTATTCGCCAAAAGGAAAATCTTCAAGATTCAAGCTTTTGTACCAATCGCGATCTATGAATGCCTCAACGCCATAGGTTCCATTCTCCTCGAAAGCCTTCACCAGTGTTGAAATATTCTCAGCCTTTTGCGACTTATTGTTGTACCAGCTTTCATAAAGCAATGAAAAGATCCATTGTGTCCAGCGATAGTATTCTGGATCACTCGTACGAACCTCACGGTTCCAATCGTAATTGAATCCCATTCGCTGAAGCTGTTCTTTGTAGCGAGCCACATTGTCTTTTGTGGTAATAGCTGGATGCTGGCCAGTCTGAATAGCGTATTGTTCGGCAGGCAAACCAAAAGAATCAAAGCCCATTGGATGGAGGACATTATAGCCTTTATGGGTCTTGTATCTGGCGATTACATCCGAGGCAATATATCCCAGAGGATGGCCTACATGAAGACCAGCTCCTGATGGATAGGGAAACATATCGAGGACGTAAAACTTCTCCTTAGATTCATCTTCGTCGACTTTATAAGCATCTGTTTCTTTCCAGATTTTCTGCCACTTGGCTTCAATTTCCCGAAAATTATATTCCATTGCCTTGATAATTTGAAGCCGCAAAGTTATTAAATCATTGGGGGTGAAACTCGTGCAATTTCATCTAGTTTCAATGCGTTTAGTTGAAACTGATAATATTCCTACTTTTGGCCACCTGAATGGCTTCTACTCCTGACAAATACGCCAAGCGAAGAGCGCGGACCAGCGCCTTTTCGACTGTGATCGGAATCAGTCTAGTGCTCTTCATGTTGGGTATTCTTACCATTTTAATTCTGAATGCACAAAAGCTATCTAATTACGTGAAGGAAAGCATTAGGGTTGAAATTTTCCTCGATGCTGACATGAAAGAAGCTGAAATCACCCGGCTAAAAAAGGAGATCGAAACACTGCCTTTTGCGCGCGAAGCTGCATACATAAGTAAAGATGAATCGGCAAAGCAGCTCAAAGAAGAGCTGGGGGAAGATTTCATGGAGTTTTTAGATTATAATCCACTCCCTGGATTAATCGATCTAAGCCTAAATATTAAGTATACACATCCAGATAGCATCTCGGTAATTGCAGATGGCCTCGAATCAAGAGCAGGCGTCAATGAAGTGGTTTATAGTCCAAACCTCATCCGACAAATCGAAACAAACATCAATAAGATTGGTCTCGCTCTCTTAGCTTTCAGCGGATTACTTTTGTTGATAGCAATTGCGCTTATCAATAACACGATTCGTTTGACCATATACAGCAAGCGTTTTGTCATTAGAAGCATGCAATTAGTCGGGGCAACAAGTGGCTTTATTCAGAAGCCATTTATTTTGGCAGGAATTCTTCAGGGTCTTTACTCAAGCTTTATCTCGATATTGCTTATACTGGGTGTTCTTTTTGCCGTTAGACACGAAGTGCCTGATTTTTTCGAGTTTAACGACCTGATAATGTTTGTTAAGCTTTTCAGTTTAGTTGCTCTCTTGGGTATGATAATCTCGGGAATATCAACGTTATTTGCAGTAAGGCGTTACTTAAAAATGGACGCCTCAAAAATTTATTAACGGTATGAGTTCAGCAGAAAACGCAGAAAACGAAAGCTTTGCGCTTAGCGCTAAAAACTACAAAGTGATGTTGGTTGGTATCGCCGTAGTTGTACTTGGTTTTATTCTCATGATCGGCGGGGGTACGGAAAACCCCATGGAGTTTAATGACGATATTTTTAGCTTCCGCAGAATAACTCTTGCTCCAGTCGTTGTAATAGTGGGGTACGTCGTAATTTTTTATTCCATCCTCAAAAAGACCCCCTCCACTCCCACTGAATAATGAGTATTCTGGAAGCCCTTATTCTGGGCATTATTCAAGGATTAACCGAATTCCTTCCCGTGAGTAGTTCTGGGCATTTAGAGCTTGGTAAGGCTATTCTTGGCGACGACCTTGAAGCCGGTGAGAGCATGCTCTTTACGATTGCTCTACATGGTGCCACGGCGTTGAGTACTATGGTTGTATTCCGAAAAGACATTGCGGAACTTTTCAAAGGACTTCTCGAATTCAAATGGAATGAAAGCACCAAATTTACTGCATTGATCGCGGTGAGTATGGTTCCTGTTTTCTTCGTTGGTGTCTTGCTGAAAGACCAAATCGAATTGCTTTTTGAAGGCAATCTACTTCTAGTTGGTTGCTCATTGTTGTTCACAGCTCTGCTTCTTTACAGCACAACCAGAATTCCTGCCAGTGGCGGCAAAGTGAATTTTGCCAATGCCCTATTGATTGGATTTTCACAGGCAATCGCCGTCCTTCCAGGAGTTTCTCGTTCGGGTTCAACGATTTCTACTGCCCTTCTTGCAGGAGTCAGTAGGGAAAGAGCGGCTAGGTTTTCATTCTTGATGGTGCTCCCGGTGATATTCGGAGCGATGATTCTTGAATGCAAAGATTTTGTCGAAGAAGGTGCCACTCAGAATATTGACACTTTCGCCCTTCTCACCGGATTCATAGCCGCATTCATTTCGGGTATTTTGGCTTGTCAGTGGATGATCGCATTGGTCAAGAAAAGCAAATTAGACTATTTCGCTTACTACTGTTTGATCGTGGGGCTTTTGGCTATTTGCTATTCACTTTTGGCATGAAAGATTATGGCAAAATGAGTCTTGAAGAATTCTCTTCGGGTCAACTCCTTCTTATTGACAAGCCACTCAAGTGGACAAGCTTCGACGCGGTCTCAAAGATCAGATATGTCATTCGTAAAAAATTTGGATTGAAAAAATTCAAAGTTGGGCATGCCGGTACATTAGATCCTTTGGCAACTGGACTTCTCGTCATCTGCACGGGAAAATTCACAAAAAGAATTGCCGATCTTACCCTCGAAAATAAGACCTATACAGGCACTTTTTTGCTTGGCTCAACTACTCCTTCTTACGACCTGGAAACAACGCCAGAAAACCATCAATCAACCGAGCATGTCACAAATGAAATGGTACAAGAAGCTGCAGAAAAGCTGAGTGGGCCGATCATGCAGTTACCTCCCATTTTTTCCGCAAAAAAAGTGGCCGGGAAAAGAGCTTATATTTCTGCTCGTAAAGGAGAGGAAGTAAAACTGGCCCCAAAACCAGTCATTATTGAAAAGTTTGAGGTGGACACATCCAATCTACCGGAGGTGAAATTTGAAATACTGTGTAGCAAGGGCACTTACATCAGATCTTTGGCTAGAGATCTTGGAGAAATAATAGGTTGTGGAGCTCATCTCACAGAACTTAGGAGAACAAAAATTGGAGATTACGCAGTAGAAAGAGCAATCGACCCGATGCAATTTGAGGAAGCCATGTGGGACCGAGAAGAAGATGTTTAAAATCCTTTAGGGATCTAAATCATTATCGTTATCTTCGCGACCGCCTTTTTTGGCCGTCAAAAATCTCAACTGAATGAAGCTTTCAAAGTTCAAATTCAAACTACCAACAGACCTTATTGCTCAATATCCAACCCCTAACCGTGACGAAAGTCGGCTATTGGTTCTAGACAGAAAGACCGGAGATATTGAGCACAGGATGTTCAAAGATGTTCTCGACTATTTTGAAGAGAACGACAGCTTTGTAATGAACAACACTAAGGTATTTCCAGCTCGTCTTTACGGAAATAAAGAAAAGACTGGTGCCAAGATTGAAGTTTTTTTGCTTCGTGAACTAAATCAGGAAAGTCTCTTGTGGGACGTGTTGGTTGATCCTGCGAGAAAAATCAGAATTGGAAACAAACTTTACTTCGGTGAGAATGATGAGTTAGTTGCGGAAGTAATTGATAACACTACTTCCAGAGGACGAACGCTGAGATTCCTTTTCGATGGACCTCATGACGAATTTAAAAGTACCATGATGTCTTTAGGCGAAACGCCTGTCCCTAAATACATAGAACGACCCGTCGAAGAACTTGACGAAGAGAGGTACCAAACAATTTTCGCCAAAGAAGAAGGAGCGGTGGCGGTGCCAACAGCTGGTCTCCACTTTAGCCGTGAGCTTCTAAAGCGCATGGAACTAAAAGGAATCCACTTTGCACCCATCACATTGCACGTCGGTTTAGGCACCTTCAGACCGGTAGAGGTAGAAGATCTCACGAAGCACAAAATGGACAGCGAGCAGATGTTCATCAGCGATGAGGCCGCACACACGGTGAACGATACCAAAAAGAACAAAGGAAAAGTTTGCGTAGTAGGCACAACGGCAATGCGCGCAGTAGAAACTTCTGTTTCGACTGAAGGCCTGCTCAAGCCATTTGAAGGATGGACAAATAAGTTCATCTTTCCTCCTTATGACTTCTCGATTGCTGATTCGATGATTAGTAACCTTCATGCTCCCGAGAGCACGCTGCTTATGCAGGTAGCCGCATTTGGGGGTTATGACCACGTCATGGCTGCCTACAAGGCGGCTATCAAAGAGAAATATCGGTTTCAGGCATATGGAGATGCAATGCTGATTATTTAGTAGAATAATCGCATCATTTCATTGTTTAAAATGTCTCTTCTTAGCCAAATTGGCTTGGCCAGACCGAGAAATACTGGGGCAGGGCAAGAAATACCATAGAGGCTATTGCCATGATTAAAACTAACTTCCACACCCACTTTAGCCAAACATCGTAAGGAATCTTTGCGACCGAAAGTATTCCCATAGTGACCCCACTTGTTGGAATAATTACATTCAGCAATCCATCTCCAAACTGGAAAGCCAGAACTGCAGATTGCCTTGAAATACTCAATAAATCGGCCAAAGGTGTCATAATTGGCATTGTTATGGCTGCTTGGCCAGAGCCGGATGGGATAAAAATGTTCAGGATGCCCTGCACTAAAAACATCATCTGTACACTGACCGTCTCAGGAAGGTTTTTGACACCGTTAGCCATGGCGTAGAGCAAGGTATCGATAATTTTCCCATCTTCTGCGACCACTAACACTGCTCTAGAAATACCAATGATAATTGCGGCAGTGAGCATGTCTTTCGCACCTTGAGTAAAGGCATTGACCGTTTTCGTTACGCCCATTCTCGTTACGACAGCCGAGAGTAATCCGAGCGCAATAAAAAGTGCCGAAATCTCGTCGATGTACCAACCGAGCTGATTGGCGCCATACATTAAGAGAATGATGGCCAAAACAAAAAGAACAAGCACCAATTTCCTCGGCCCACTCAGGACAGGTATCTCACCCGATTCGCTGCTTACTTGATCGTCATTCGTAACCAATCTTTTTTCTGGATACTTTTCCAACTTCGAGATGTAAAGCATCACAAAAGCGATGGCAATCACGGTAAAAATCGCCCATACAAACCAGCGGTAACCCGCTCCACTGCCAATGGGCAGCTCTGCAATCCCTTGAGCAATACCTACAGTGAAGGGATTAATCGCAGCTCCAGCAAATCCCGCAGCTGAACCTAGAAAGGGAATGGCTACCCCGACAAGATTGTCATAACCCATACTTCTTGCCAGAGGAATAGTAATCAAAATGAAAACCAGGTTCTCTTCCGACATTCCAAAAGTGCAACCTGCGAGTGAGAAAATCACCATCAACGCTGGAATAATGAGCTGCTTTGAGGCGGGATTTTTCTTAGCAAAGCTGAGTACAGATCCAAGTCCAGCATCTAAAGCTCCTGTAGCTGTAAGGATGGAAAAGGCGCCTC
>JAKVAV010000039.1 GCA_022448105.1 Flavobacteriales bacterium
GTACATGTCCCACTCCTGTGGAGGGGGTGCCGAGGAACGAGGTGGGGGTGGATGAATTCTGTTTGGATTAGAAACTCGTTGGCCTATCCACCTCCGTCTTCATCTCCGCAGAGCTACGATGAATCCACCTCCTCCACAGGAGGAGGACATAAATGACCTTTTCCGTTCCAAGTACATGTCCCACTCCTTTGGAGGGGGTGCCGAGGAACGAGGTGGGGGTGGATGAATTCTGTTTGGATTAGAAACTCATTAGCCTATCCACCTCCGTCTTCATCTCCGCAGAGCTACGATGAATCCACCTCCTCCATGGGTGGAGGACATCAAGCATGCGTATCCTCCTCCTATGAACCTGTCCGTCTGAGGCGCGAGGAGGTGGGCTTTTCGGAAGTATGACGAGAAGGTCGGAGGTGGATAATCAGCCAATCAAAGTCGAAGTAACAAGCTTTGGAATAGTTCAATACCCTGAAGATCTGTCAGTTCGAGTGTTTTTCGACTTTGGAGAAAAAAGTATCGAGAACTTCTTGTTGTATCAATTGATGTAGCAAGTTTATTGACTAGTTCACGAAGTTTTTCGATTAGTTCAGCAAGTTTTTTGATAGGGTCACGAAGTTTTTGTGTCGAAAAACTTCGTGACCGTTGTGATATAGATAGTTTTTTGGAAGAAGACTTTTCTTATTGTACCTCTGAAAAGACACCCTAGACTCTTAGTGAGCTCTAGTAGACTAGGTGGTGAATGCAATGCACCATTCCAGTTATCTTTGAACTATGAACCACTCCTATTTTTAGTGAACCTCGTCACCGAAACACCTCGCCTACTCCTTCGAGAATTTGAAATTAGCGATGCAGAGGCTTTACTTAGACTGAATTCCAATGAAGAAGTCCTGAGATACACGGGCGATATAGCATTTGAGACGGTTCAAGATGCACGCAATTTTCTTGAAAACTACAACGAGTATGAGCGCAACGGATTTGGACGCTGGGCTGTTGTACTAAAAGACTCTGGAAGCTTTATTGGTTGGTGTGGACTCAAGAAAAACGAAGAGGGATACGTCGATCTGGGATTTCGTTTCTTTCAAGAAGAATGGGGAAAAGGATACGCCACGGAAGCGGCAGAAGCTTCCTTGAGCTTTGGATTCAAAAAATTGGGCTTAAAAGAGATCATTGGAAGAGTGGCTCCTGAAAACAAGGCTTCGTTACGAGTGCTCGAAAAGTTAGGTATGACCTACTGGAAAAGTGGAAATTGCCATGGAATACCTGATGCGATGTACTACAAAATCACAGCCCCATCTTTTGCCGAAAAATAAATCTACACTTAACAAAAACTTGATTTTGAGTTTTCATTGAGACTAACCTCACAAAATACTTTTGGGCAGATAAGAAATACCGCAGATGTACTTACTAATTTGCTTGGAAATTCTATTGAATACCATCACTAATCCCCAAACACCGATGTCGAATCTCGATAAGAAAATAGAAGCACTCCAATCGCAAGAGGAGCTTATTTCTCCAGAAAGATTAGAAGAACTCAATGATCTGGCTGGCACCATCCATGCCCAGAAAGAACAAATGGGCTTCTCTAACGTGACCTGGGTGTGCACTCACAATTCACGTCGCAGCCAACTTGCTCAAATATGGTTTTGGAAGGCTCTGCAACATTACGAAATCGAGAAGGTGAAATCTTATTCAGGAGGAACAGAAGCCACGGCTTTCAACCACCGTATGGTGAAGGCAGTAAAAGATGCAGGGTTTAGTCTTTATCAGAGAGATGAGACAGAAAACCCTCAGTATGCCTCACGCATCGATGATACCTGCGAAAGCGAGCTCATCCTTTTCTCAAAAAAGTTCACCGATGAATTCAATCCTCAAAAGGATTTTATCGCGGTGATGGTTTGCAGTCAAGCCGATAAAGAATGTCCATTTGTACCTGGAGCTTACACCCGCGTGGCCTTACCTTACGAAGATCCAAAAGTAGGCGACGATACTCCACAAGAGGGTGAAGCTTATGCCAAGAAGGTAGACGAAATAGGTCGTGAGGTGCTCTATCTCGTTAAAACGATTCAAACTCTAGAAAAGAAATAGCCTATAGTCGCTTTTGTCTCTTTTTATTGATCGCGATCAGTTGACTCAGCTTTTTTGTCCTTGACTCTCTCGATTCTTTCTGGCTTGGATAAAGCTTCTTACAAAGGTGACCATAGCAAATAGCGAGGAGAGAATCATCACCAAGACCCTTACAGCGCCCGCTGTGCTTCCACGCTCAATTGCACCTTTCAAAGGCATAGCCAATCCAAGCAGGATAATTAGAGTGAGCAACACAGCGACATGGGCTTGAATCTTCTCTTCTTTCTTAACTCCAGGATTAACAGCGAGGAGTACCACTCCCACACCAACCGGTATTAGAGCCGTAATGGAAGGTGTTTCTGACTCTAAGTAGCCCCAAGCACCTAGAGTAACGAGCAAAATGGCATTGATAAGACTGGCTAAATGCGCTTTCATATTGCGTTTTTTTCTTTGATTTAGAGGCAAAGATAGCATCGAATTAATGTCAGGAGTAGATCCATAAGACTTATCTTTGATTACACGAATATCCCTAAACCTTCCATCGCATATTCAGACTGCCGCGATGAAAACAGCAGCATGAAAAAAGTCGAAATCTTTGCGGACAAAAGAGCTACCAACTATGACTCTTTTGTAGAAACCTGGATACCGAACTACCACTATTTCATGAGCATCGTGCCTTCATTGATTGAAGGCGCAAAGGGCGACAACTTATTGGTAGCAGGTTGTGGAACGGGTACAGAAATAAAAACGATTCTCGATGCTTCACCTTCCTGGAAAGTAACGGGAGTGGATCCCTCTAAGGAGATGATCAATCAAGCGAAAGAAAGATTCTCCAGAAACAACTCAGTGAAACTAATGGAGGGTGTAGTGAGTGACTTGCCCAATGAACCCGTGTTTCATGCTGCCACTCTTCTCCTCGTGCTTCACTTTATGCCAGATGACGGAACCAAGCTGAACCTGCTAAAGACTATTAGTAAAAGACTTCATAAACATTCTCCTTTTGTAATATTTGATATCACGGGGAGTCCAGACCAGATGTCTGAGAATCTGGAAATCTTGCGTCACCTCATCCCGAAAGGTTTGCCCGCAGAGGATATTAACGACCGAGTAGAGAGAATCAAGAACAATCTGTTCACCGTCTCAGAAGAGCGTATCTATGAGCTACTCATCGGTGCGGGTTTCTCCAAACCGGTACGCTTTTTTCAAAACTCTATTTACATGGGATGGAGGTGCTACAAATCATAGAATCTCTCATTTCTAAGTATGATATAATTTGATCAACAACTTGCCAATGAATGTGTTAGGTTAAAGAATGTTGCTCACCCGAATCACAGAAAGTTGGTACAAGAGGCTGCTTTCCTCGAAAGTAAAGCGAAAGAGTGAAAACCTTGTTTTGACCGTAGCAATAATTAGCTACTTGGTACACCTATGTCTGATCTTTCTGGTAAATCAAGGCATCTTACCAATAGAGTCGAAGTTCTTTAAGAACCCGATTGCCGCGATTTACACTCCGTTTTCATTTATCCTGATCTATGAAGTCTATCTCCTAATTTACTATTTACCCAAGTCCATTTCTTATTACATAGGCAAGCAATATGAAATTATCACCCTGATTGTGATCAGGAGAATTTTTAAAGACATCTCTCATTTGGAATTGACTTCAGATTGGTTTACCAATCAGGATGACTTGCAATTTACATTCGATGTGGCCACGGCCCTGCTTCTGTTTCTAGCCATATATTTCTTTTACAAGAACATCCACAAACGCTCTTCTTCAGAAAAGGAGGACATGAAGGTGGAAGACCAGAAACTCCTGAGATTTATCAATCTTAAGAAGACGATTGCCGTTCTCTTGGTACCAATACTCGTCATACTTGCTCTATTCACCGCTATTGAATGGATTTTTGCAGCCTGTCATGATTATCAAAATGGAGTCCTCGCTTTTAAAAATATCAACAGTATTTTTTACGATGAGTTTTTCTCAATCCTGATCATTGTTGACGTCTTGCTTCTGCTGATGTCTTTCTTTCTCTCTGACCAATTCCACAAGATCATCAGAAACTCAGGGTTCGTCATCTCCACAATTCTGATCAAGGTATCATTTTCGGTAGACGGTTTGATCAACGACTCTCTACTCATTGGCTCCATACTTTTTGGACTAGGAGTTTTGCTTATTCACAATATGTACGAGAAGGAAAATATTGAACCTAAGATGTAAATGACAAAGTTCTCCAAAACCTAAGTTCAGCATCTTCATTTTCTTATCTTCCCCACAAATTATAACTAACTAGCCATGCACGAACCCTCTAATATGAAGCGAAAAGACTTCATGAAGAAGTCTTCTCTGCTCACCCTTGCCGCAGGTACTTTGACACTTGCTCCTTCTGGAGGAATGGCATCCAGAGCCATTCAAATGAATGAAATCAACGTTTTCGGACCTAGAGAAGGATACACACCACATATCGGAACCTTGGTATCCATGATGGATTGGATGAGGATGATCATCCTTTATCCAGTGCAAGGAATGGACGTAAAAGATCTTGACTATTTGATCGACGATGGTGCAAACACCATTGGCGCAATGCTCTGGCACTTAGCCTCGACGGAACGGTTCTACCAATTACATACCTTCGAGGGCATGAAGTGGGGCGAGTGGCCAAAGGCAGAAGAGGAAGCTTGGGGAACTGCCATGACCCTCGGAGATGAAGGACGCGCCAAGATCAAAGGTCATGATCTAGACTTCTATCTCGAAAAACTGAAAACAGTAAGAGCAAATACACTCGAAGAGTTCAAAAAACGTGATGACGACTGGTTATTTGCTGTGGATGAGGATTGGTTTTGGGGACCGACCAACAATTACTGTAAGTGGTTTCATGTTTGCGAACACGAGTCTAACCACAACGGTGTTTTCAAATTTTTGAGAAGTAGAGTGCCTTCGGCGAAAAACAAGTAAGCTCTTAGTACCCACGTAAATTGCTCGATTAAAAAGGAAGATATTTTATTGTATGTACAAGCATTTATTTTACCTTTAATCCAGAATGGAAGATGTACCATCAACATATTGCGGATGTTTGACCTACTCGGTCAATGCTCTTTCAAGACTTATGACTAAGATAGCCGATGAGGAATTCTCTGCTGTCGGACTGTCATCATCTCATGCTTTTTTGATCATGTCGGTCAATAAGAAACCTGGTGTCAACCCAAAAGAATTGGCCGAAGTGCTACAGCTTACCCCCAGCACAGTAACTAGACTCATTGAGAAGCTTGAATTTAAAGGTTTTGTCGAACGGCAGCAATGTGGTAGATGCACAGAAGTGTTTCCCACTCCTACCGGCATGAGGCTGAATAATGAAGTGAAAGAAGCATGGTCGAAACTTACAAAGCGGATAAACACAGTTTTGGGTGAGGAAAGCTGTACAAATTTGACGAGCGCGATAGGATTCGCCATTCAGAAGCTAGAGTAATTATTTTTTTCGTTATATATTTGTATGTACAAGCATTAATTACAAAAATGACAGAAATTCGAAATATCGGATACTGTGGAACTATCAAAACTATATTAGGTTAACGTCCAAATCGGTATCGTGTCAAATTGAAAATAGCATTTGAGTTTAAAGAACATTTGCAAACAACTTAAGTTGAAATACCCGAATATTTATCCCTTTCCTACAGGATAAAAGATGAAAATAAAACTGCCCTTGAATGAGAGATCCGTGGAATGAATAAGGACATGTAATTGACCGTAAAAGAATTATTTAAGACAATTTCTGGGATGGATTTTACCGCTCTATTATAGACCAATATGGAAAAAATGAAATTTTTAGGATACGTCAGTACCTAATGACCTCCTAAAACAATCAAAACGCTAAGGCATTTATTGGTCCCAGAAATTCAAACCATTGAAAGAATATAACAATGATCAATATCTAAACTAGAAATAACATGAAAAAGAAAGTATTAATAACAGGTGGAAGTAGCGGATTTGGAGCACTAATGGTTAAATCCCTGATCAATGATGGACATACCGTAACCGCAAGTATGCGTGGCGTGAACGGTAAAAATCAAGCGAGCGCAGCAAAAATGACGGCCCTTGGTGCCCACGTGGTAGAAATTGATGTTACGAGCGATGACAGCGTAAACACTGGAGTGGCGGATGCCATTAACAAAATGGGTGGACTTGATGTCGTGGTCAACAATGCAGGTATCGGTGTTCTGGGAATTCAGGAGCAATTTGATTCGGAAGAAATGAAAAAGCTCTTCGATGTAAATGTGTTTGGAGTTCAAAGAGTGAATAAAGCTGCATTGCCGCATTTAAGAGGACAAGAATCAGGTTTGTTAATTCAGATTTCAAGTCTGCTTGGGAGAGTCAACCTACCCTTCTACGGCCCTTACAACGCTTCTAAATGGGCGGTTGAGGCTTTGGCGGAAGGATATCGACTAGAGCTCTCAAATTTCGGTGTAGATTCTGTGATTGTTGAGCCAGGAGGCTTTCCAACCAACTTCTTTGGCAATTTAATGTTCCCGAAAGATAAATCGAATGATGCCGAATATGGGCCAATGGCAGAAGCCCCTAAACAAATGTTTGACAGTTTCGAGGGTGCCTTAGCTCAGAATCCCGAACAAAAACCACAAATGGTAGCCGATGCCGTGCTCAATTTGGTAAATACGCCTGCGGGTGAAAGACCAGCCAGAACGGTTGTAGATAAGATGGGAATGGGCGATCATATTGATCCTTACAACAGGCAACTGGATCAAATCCATGAAGGAATTTTGGGTGCCTTTGGAATGGGCGATATGCTCGAGCTAAATGTTGCAGAAAAGGCATAGTCAGAACAGATCATTTTCAAAAAAGAGCTTCAATTCGGAGCTCTTTTTTTCGTGAGCAGTATGCTGTAAGAATTAAGCTATAAATGACTCCGTTTCAGCAAACCAATACTTAAGTTTCTCTACTCTCTTTAAAGCTCCCCTATTCTAAAGTCAAATCTTAATACCCAGTACTAAGTATCCGATACGAATTAATCAATACCCAGTACTCAATACTCCGTACCCATAAACTATGTAACCTCAACTTCCCAAATAAAGACATCATAAGCGAAAAAAGAGCCAAACTCCTTTACTATATCTCCACCGGGTTACTCACTGCACTTACGGTCTTTTCTACCGGGATGTACTTTGTTAAATATGAGCATGTTTCGGAGGAATTCGTAAAACTGGGGTTCCCGACGTTTATCATTTATCCATTAGCTATTTTAAAAATTCTCGGACTGGTAGCCGTTTGGAGTAAGAAATCAAAAACACTCAAAGAATGGGCTAATGCAGGATTCTTCTTCGATTTTCTAATCGCCGCGGGTGCTCATATCACCATCGGAGATGGTGAATATGTCGGAGCGGTTGTAGCGACTATCCTCCTATTAACTTCCGATCTCTCTTAGGGAAAGAAAGACTAAGTCAATCTTCGATTTTTTAGTTTGAAGTCTGCTGTACCTCAATACTTTTTTGTGGTCTGCTCGTAAAACCTACCATCACAGCAATAGCGAGAAAAATACCAGCACCTAGGGCAAAAATGGTGACCCCCAAACTCTGAAAAAGTATACCGCCAAGAATTAGCCCGAGCATATTCGCGATGCTACCTGTTGAGCTGCCGTAGCCTTGTATCGTCCCCTGTTGACTGGGCTTACCTGACTTGGACAAAAGGGACAAAAAGCTGGCCCACATAATACCGTTACCGAGAGCCATAAAAGTAACGGCTAGATACATGAGATATATGTTCCCTATTGAAAGCATGGCAAAACCGATGGCTAGGGAAATAGAACCCCCGACAACTAACTGAATGCTCTCATATCTTTTAGAGAGGGTCGTCAAGATGGGACCTTGGACTATTACCATCAGAAAACTGAAATAGGCCATAAAAGCTCCAAGATTTACCGCAGACCATTCTAGCTGAGTGCTTGCGTACACGGGCAAAGAGGCATAGAAAAGACTAAACGCCAAGAAGGTGAGGAAGTAAGTAGCGAAAAGAACCGGAACACCTTGAATCTTCATAACCGAGCTCCAGGTATTCTTCTCGTTCACCTCATACTTCTCCTCTCCATCAACGAAGCAATCTTTTACTTCCATCTGAAAAACCTTCCGAAAGTTCTTGATAGAAATCTCACTGGTGTCGACAACACAGGGAACGCTCTCTTTTAACTTAAACTTGATCACAAAAATCGCAACAAGAGAGATGGCTGCTGCTATCATCAGGGGCAGGACTTCTCCCAAAATTGTTGTTGCCAGCAATCCGGCAAAAGCAGGTCCTACGACAAATCCCAAACTGGCTGAGGCCCCCATCTTTCCGAAGTTTGAGTTACGGGTTTCATCTGTCGAGATATCGCTCATGTAGGCGTTGGCGACTGAAATATTTCCACCAGTAAAGCCGTCTAGCATTCTCGCCACGAAAATGACCAGCAGCGGAATGGTCATAAAATATTCACCGGTTAGCTCAGAGTTTTGTTCCCAAAGCTTAGTCTCAGGAAGAATGAAGGCCAACAGAAATAAACACCATGCGATGAACGTTCCAATTTGGGAAATGATCAAGACTTTTCGTCGGCCGATTCTATCGGATAATCTTCCGAGAATGGGAGCTCCCATAAATTGAAATAGCGGATAAGTGGCTCCTAGAATTCCGTAGATAAACCCGTTGCCACCAAAATCTTGAACAATGAAGATCAGGATGGGAATNACCACGCTGTAGCCTAATATCCCAATGAAATTGACGAGAAGGATGGGAAATATGGAAGAACCGAAAAATGAGTTGAGCTTCTTAAGCATTGGTGAAACAATATCTGAAAATTATGGGAGGGGCTGTCGACTTGACTTTTTTTCTCTGGGAAAATGAGGTTGTTATTCCAACACCGGCCTCCGGCCACCTAGTCATTCCCAACCTAAGTCCAATCGAGGAACTCCTTAAGTTCAATATGGCTCAGATCGTATTTATTTCCATTATTCCAAATCGGAACATAATGATTGTCTTTCCACTTTTTCTTGATAAAAAGTGGAGTAAAAATCAAGGACGTCGAAAGGCAATTTTTGCGCTACCAAAATCTAGGAAGTGGATCAATTAGAGTACGCGCAAAACCCCAGCTAAAAAGGGACGCACGCAGTCGCCAAATAATTCTATACTGATTCATCAGAATTACCGTCAACCCATTGTCTTGGCGTTACCCTTTTTACTGGTATTACTGATCGACGCCCGTTCCTTTGTGAAGTGAAAATCCACATATTTGATCAAGAAATGAGGTTTACGAATATTAGCCTTTTGATTGTTCATCGAGATTTGGAAGAGTTATGTTCATCGAAGCCTTGCGAAGATGAAGACGGAGGTGGAGATAGTAGCCCTGAAAAATGAGTTTCTAACACCACTTTCTCAGAACAATTTCTACCTTCCACCAAACGTTCACTTTTCAGCACTAATTAATAAACAACCATGGTCCAAAAGATTTTCCTCGGCTCTGCCCTATCTGTATTTCTGATTTTCGCATTCGTATTGAGGCCTGTTCCGATAGTTACTGAGGATAGAGCCCTGGTAAAATCGGGAACGGTTACTGAGATTTATGAAATAGGTGAATTGGATGTGGTCTTCAAACTCGCCGAGACGGATCAGCGTTTTTATATCAATCGAGGATTGGAAAGAGGCCTTGAACTGGCTTCCCTCCGGCAAGATTACATTGGCAAAAAACTAACTTTCAAGTACCCCAGCTATTGGACACCGCTGGACTGGAACAATACCACCAGACACGTTTCTAAAGTGGAGTTTGGAGAAGAAGTAATTTTCAATGAGTTGAAGCCGGCTAGAGAAAACACCAAGTCTTGATGTCGCAAATTATATCTCAATTGCATAATCTCTGATCTTATCTATTCGTGGGCCTTTTTGAGATAACATTTATTCTGATCACTCTGCTCGCCATTTTAGGGCTAGGATTGGCCACGCGAGGATGGAAGCTTATCCTTCCGATCTTTCTGGTTTGGGGCACCATTACTGCTGTGCTTGCTCAACAAGATTTCTTCAAGGTAACGGATACTTTTCCGCCCCGAATTATGCTCGTTTTACTTCCCGCTACCTTCCTTGCAATCTTCCTGTTTCGGAAATTAAAAAACCGCGGTAAAAACATTCATTTACTATTGTCTATTAGCATTTTACGAATTCCAGTGGAAGTTACACTTCACCATCTTTACACTCAAGGACTCATTCCCGAATTGATGACTTATAGCGGCTGGAACTTTGACATTTTGAGCGGTCTCAGCGCGGTTGTTCTTCTGTTCCTTTCCCTTTCGGGAAAACTAACCAAAACAGTTCTTCTAATCTGGAATTGGGTTGCCCTTTTCTTGTTGATTTTCATTGTGGCGATCGCGGTGCTCTCCGCCCCAACCCCTCTTCAACAACTCGCTTTTGATCAGCCCAATGTTGCCGTACTTTCCTTTCCTTATATCTGGCTTCCAGCCATTGTGGTGCCCATTGTGTTTTTATCGCATTTCTTGATATTCAAATCGGCGAGAAGAATGACTTGATTTAAAGTAATCCTCCAAGCGTTCAAGGAATTTCTCATCTTTCGAATTATTTCTGTGCATCACCAATATCGCATATCTTCTATTTTGGGCTCATCGAGCATGCCCTCAGAACTCACTGGCCTCGAAGTCTTTCAGCTGAGTTCTCTCCAACTTACCTCTATTCCCGGCATTAAACTGCCTAAAGACAGAAGACTTGGGCATCTGGTCGAAAAAGTCGTTTCAGGAGGAATTAAGGCATCTCCGCATTTTGAAATGATTGCTGAGAACATTCAGCTGATTGAAGAAAAACAAACCATTGGTGAGCTCGATTTTCTCATCAGAGATAAAGTGACTGGCGAAGTCATTCATCTCGAACTGGCTTATAAATTCTACCTCTATGACCCAACGATATCCGAATTAGAAATCGAAAACTGGATTGGTCCAAATCGAAATGATTCCTTAATTGAGAAACTCAATAAGCTCAAGGAAAAGCAATTTCCACTGCTCTTTCACCCGATTATCAATGATAGATTTCCAGAGCTCAACATGGAAAGTATCGAGCAGAATATTTGCTTGATATCAAACCTATACATTCCTTTAAGACAGAATCTTAACCTAAGTGAAGTATACCTTCACTTTATAAAAGGTTTTTATTATTATTTCGATGAAATCAAATCTATTCTACCTGCAGAATGTCAGTACTACATTCCACAAAAGACTGAGTGGGGCATGGATCCGTCTCAAAACGAAAAATGGATTACGACTACTGAGTTCATGAATCAATTAGAGATAATCATCACAAAAGGAAGGTCCCCACTGTGCTGGCAGAAATCAGGGAATGAATACGCAGAGTTTTTTGTGGTGAGTTGGCAATAGTTGACTCTTGGATTATTTCGTCAACCGATAATCCATCCCAAACCGCCATTGAGCCTTATCTAAAGTAGGAAGCTCAGCACCTACTGTAGCCTCAAAATAAGATAGCCTCAAGTTGATCCGGCTTTTTACTAAAACTCCTGCTTCAAGCCTAATTCCCTGCGGATTGATAGACTTATCAAAAAGCGCCTGCATGGTATTTAGATCGAGCTGCGTAATGACATACTTCAATGAGAAGAAAGCCACACCCGGTTCTTTTGATTTGGCAACTCCATACTCACCAGCTCCTGTCCGCAATGTGAAGCCCGCCTCCAGAAAGTACCCCAGATCAGTAGTAGGAGTATCCATTTCCAGGCTCCGTCCCCGGATCATCTTCGCCGCACCAAATAGATTCCAATGCAGGCTGGTCAGTCGTGTGGTGGATTTATATATCGGTTTAGAATTGAAATCAAAAGCTAGACTCAGATTTCCACCGACAGGATTTACCAGATCATAGACTACAGTAGAATTGAATTCTTCATCAGAAAAAGGAAGATTCGTTGCTCCCGCGAAAATCAGGAAAGGAATTCGGAAAACTCCAGGTTCACCAATCCAGAATTTCGTCAATTGAGCCGAAGTATTCCATGCGCCAATAGTCGAAAAGTCAATAAATCCCTCTGAACCGAAACGCAGGTTTTCAGTATCGATTTTATAATTCCATATAGTGTCAATGCTAACAGTGTCTTGCGCTTGAAAGTAGATCAAGAGAAGAACACACATCGCCGTGGAGATCGCTCTTTTCATAATCATGGGCTTTAATTAGTGAGCGATTGCCTTGAGAGAATTCTAAAGATACGGCATCCTTTATGCGCAACGGAGCGCTATTTCTTCAAAGGCTAAGAAGAAATTTAGGAACGGTGAGTTAATAAAAACCTATTTGCGGCGATAAAGGAAAAAATCTTTGGTATCGAGATCAATGAATTCGTAGTGTTGAGAGATTATTTCAGGCATACAATTGCCTTCTTGAATATAATAAACCAGTGATGTGTCATTGTTTGTGGTTAAACCGATATGCCCATATCTCGCATAATAACCATGTAGCGACCAGTCCTCTTCCATGCTGGAGCAGACACGAATACTTAAATCCCTGCCGGTATACTCTATGATCTTATATGCGTCACTTACCTTGGATTCATTCCTTCCAATCCTCCCAACTTGCGCAAAAGAGATGGCAACTCCAGCAAAGATTGTCAGCCATGTAAATGCTCTAAAAAAGAGGAAGCCTCTTGATTTAAAATTAACCCGTCCCATGAGCTCATTGACTACCGGAAGGAGGTAATGGGAAACTCCTAAAGCGAAAAATGGATAGACCGTAATGATATAGAAAGAGCGTTGCTTCAGACTAATAATGATCGGCAATACACCACCCAAGGCTACAAAAAAGAAGAAGAGAAAAGAGGGAATACCAGTTCGCAAATCTTTGACCGAAATCTTGCTTCTACTAATCAAAATGGGTGCAACTCCGATGACAATTTGTGGTAAAATCCCCTTGAAGAAACTTATTAAAATATGGAATCGGTTGCTGACGGTGTGCTCTAACTCCGACTCTAAGCTAATGATGAGCTGCTCTTGAAAATAACCATCCACGTTTAGCCTTACCGGTTCTGCAAAGTAATAGAGCAATACAGCTGGAATAACTGTGGCCAAGACTATAATCAAAGTGTCGACCACTGCAGTATGAAAGTCAGACCTTCTTCTAAATAGCCAATCAAAGAAAGGAACACCCCAAATATATAGACAGAAAACCCCTTTTGTAAAAAGGGCTAGAATCAATGAAACACTTGCCAACGCCAGCAAAAGTCTGCTCCCAGATCTAAGCCTTAGAAAGTAAAACCAAACCGCCAATGTGGTGAATATCATCATGGTATTCTCCAGCATATTATTTGACACAGCCCAGAATACCTGACCAGCAATTATCCACATGAGAATTGGCAACCATACTCTCTGAAAAGACCCTATCAACTCTTTCCAGATGAGTGATACAAGAACTCCTGTAATAAGAAATGTTAGCAGTGAGTAGAATCGTTCCACTTAAATGCTTGAACCAAACACCTCAAAAAAGATGGCCTGCAAACCCATTGCGAGAGGTGGATGCTCAAAAAATTCCCAATGCAAAATTTGGACTCAAGTGTGGCACCCAGAATGTACCAAAACCATTAGCCATATTATTGACTTCAGCGGCATAATACAACCCATCCATGAACATATCGTCCGAAAAGAGGTCTTTAGCAACGACACAGAGAAAAAGGCCGCAAACAAAGGCTAAAAGTGTCTTGTCAAACTGATTTATTAAACATTAAATTTCGTAAACACTTAAATCTTCGTTTGACCAGACCAGTTTCAGCTTAAGCTGATTAATCAGATCTTCTCGATAACTATCTGATAACAGGACAAGATACTCTGCACCTCGAGCCTTATACTGACTCACCTTTTCTAGAAGATCCTCGTTTGAATAAATACTCCAACCCATTCTATTTAGAAAGTATAGACCGCCATTTGGTGTATTATCTGGTGCTACAACAAGCTTCGCATCCCTTGGTATGCCTAGCGAATCTATCTGAACTAGATTCCTTTCGATTGTCAATCCCGCCTTTGAAAAACGATCAAGGGTAGCTTCGAATCTTTGCTGCAACTTGCCGTGAGAATAGTTTGTTCCTACTACAACTATAATGAGCAGAATCAATTTTAACCCTACGTGGACAGCTTTCTTTTCGGTATAGTTCTGGAATGACTTAATCCCGTTGATGATAAGAAACACGAACAAGGGGAAGAAGGCGAGAAAATAATAGTCGTGATCCTTAAACTGAGGAAAGAACAGGATGAAATAAGCCAGTGAACCAAAAAAGAGAATCACCACGTTGAGCAGAAGAAGCGAACTGGCTTTTTTGTAAAAGACAAAAGGGATGAATGAAATGACCAATAAAAAGTGAAATGAGGAATGAGCAAAGTACTTGTTGTACCAGAAGTTCCACATATGATCAAGAACCTCCTTCACTTGCCCTTTATTCAGAATCCAAATTGGAATGGCTCTGGTGTTAAAGGAGGTCGATTGATTGATGTTGTTATAATGGATCAAATAGAAAACCCACACAACCGGAATAATTAAGCCAGCCACAAACCAAATAGACACTCTTATCCTTTTCCGCGTGTCGATAGGCTTCTCGTATTGGAAGTATCTAGAGCCAATTAGAACGACAATAGCTGTGAGTGGATTAATGAGATAGGTGACTTTGATCAAACCGCCGAGCGCAAAAAATACGGCACCAAGTGCTCCGTATCTAGACTTATCGGTACTTATAAACTCGTAGAACAAGTACCATCCCAATAGGCAAAAACCTAATGCTGGAGCGTCAGGGAGATAATTGAAGGAATAGAAATTAAAGACAGTAGAGGTAAATAGGAATAGCGCAATTAGTGCAGCATAGACGTAATCTTGCAAAATGCGATGAGCTAGTTTGAAGACACCAAAAACACCTATGGAAACAATAAAGAAGTGTAACAGCTTAAGAACGAACGGCTCATTGCCGACCGATTTATAAATCAAAGCTGCCAAAAAGTAAGTAATCGGAAACTCGCACGCCGCCTTCCCATCATTATTGACAAGATTTAATAGTCTCGGCTCGAAGAACTCAAATCCTCGATTAAAATATTGAGAGGCAAAAGAAAGACTATCAGTTTGTCTTAGAAAGTGAATACCTCCAGGGCCAGCAAAAAACACATCTCCAAAACCAAGAAACACAAACAAGCATCCCAGCACCACTAAGGCCAGCAGAAACTGGAAAGAAGTCTGATTCAGGAGGTCTCTCACGGTTAGTCTAAATTTCGGCCCAAAAGTAAAGGGTTAGCATCGAACCAGAAAAAATGAAGCGCAAAAAACTTCAATCTGTCATGCCTATTCCTTTTCCAGCCTCAATCCTTTCTTCGCTTCATCAAACTCGCCTTGGTTGTATGCCAGATGACCATTGACCCAAGTGTGCGTTATTTGAGAATGAAAAGTAGTTCCTTCCAGAGGCGACCACCCACACTTATAGAGAATGTTCTCTTTACCCACTGTCCATGACTTATCCAAATCAACAAGGGCAAGGTCAGCGTAATACCCTTCTCTGATGAATCCTCTCTTGGCAATACTGTAGAGCTTAGCTGGGTTATGACACATTTTCTCTGCAAGGAGCTCAAGCGTTATCTTTCCTTCCCTTACAAACTCCAGCATGGCCACTAAAGCATGCTGAACGAGAGGGGCTCCTGACATTGACTGAAAGTATGGCTTATCCTTTTCTTCCCAGGCATGAGGTGCATGGTCGGTGGTGATCAAATCAACTCGCCCATCGATTAGTGCT
Organism: Flavobacteriales bacterium; assembly: GCA_022448105.1. Lineage (GTDB taxonomy): Bacteria > Bacteroidota > Bacteroidia > Flavobacteriales_D > Cryomorphaceae > JAKVAV01. The sequence goes on from JAKVAV010000039.1 coordinate 15,834, forward strand.
TCTAGTAATCCTTCTCGGTTGTCCTTTGATTTTATGGCTGGATTCCACTTGATTTTTTTACCAAGCCTTTCATAGTCTTCATCTGAAAACCACAGGTGGTGAACGCAAACTTCAGTCGTGATCTTCTTCTCCTCAAGAGGAATATCATTCCTGAAAAGTTCTGTTTCTTTTGCTGTACTCAAATGAAGAATATGCAATCGGGTCCCATACTTCTTCGCAATTCCAATAGCTCTCTCAGTGCTTGAATAGCACGCTTCCACACTACGAATGATCGGATGAAACTTTACCGGAACATCGTCGCCGTATTCAGCTCGGTACTTTTCTTCATTTTGCTCAATAATCTCCTCTCGCTCTGAATGGATGGTGATGATCGCCGGACAGTTGGCGAATAGCTTCTCCATTATTTCTGGACTGTCGGCTAGCAAGTTTCCCTTTTTGGTGAAGTAAAGACCATCATCAGAAACAGCAAGTAGACCGGAAACGTCTGTTGCCAGCACCTCATCGAGATTGTCGGCATTTACGCCGAGCCAAAACCCATAGTTGGCCATCGACTTTCCATTGGCTATCTCGTACTTCTGCTCGAGCAAATCCATACTGAGCACATTCGGAACCGTGTTTGGCATGTCAATAAAAGAGGTAGTACCTCCGGCGATAGCTGCTTTACTCTCAGTATATAAATCGGCCTTATGGGTTAAACCAGGATCGCGAAAGTGGACTTGTCCATCGATAACTCCAGGAAACAGAATTTTACCAGTGGCGTCTATTTCTGAGGCACCACTCACCTCTCCTATTTCTCCAATTTTTGAAATGAGTTCTCCCTCAATAAGAAGATCAGCTTNGAAGGTTTTCCCTTCGTTTACGATAGTGGAATTGCGGATGATGGTGGTGGACATATGACTCTATTTTCAAATGCCCAAAGTTAGCGGTGAAACACCATCAGGGATCTCATGTTGAGAAAATAATTTCAGAAGATATTCACCAGACTATGCGACGATTACCCTTGTATTTTATGCTTTTCTAAAAAGGCTTTTAACTCTGATATTGAAGGGTTTTTCAAGAAGCTATCGCCATAAGTCAGTGTTGGGAATTTGAGTTCCCCACCATAAAGTTCTCTGACTGTCTTCTCGGCCAGTTCTTCAGTCTCAACATTGAAGTCCTCAAAATCAACCCATTGAGCCTGAAGAAAATTTCTGAGCTTAGCTGATTTCAGACACCATTGAGTGCCGAACAACTTTAATTTATCCATTAGTCATTTGATTTTTTTTAAAAACGGATTGCGCACTTTCTGCATTCATTACTATAAATGGGGTCACAGCCATTAATAATATGGAAACTGCCAGAAATATTTGATAGTTGTTTTCGGATATCAGCTCAAGCTCTAATCCACTTTGGGCCAGAACAAAGGAAAATTCTCCAATTTGAGCTACAGATACCCCTGCGGCAACAGCCGTTTTCCAGTCGACTTTCAGCATTCTAGCAGCTAGGATTCCAGCAATAGCTTTTACCGCGAAAGCAAAGAAAGACCAGAAGATCACCCATCCGGGTTCTTCTAAGAAAATACGAAAATCGAGAAGCATTCCCATGGAGATAAAAAAGAAACTCATGAAGACATACCGAAATGGCAAAAAGCATGAAATGGCGATGTGGTTGTAATCTGTTTCAGCGATGATTAAACCTGCAATAAAGGCTCCTAAGGCTAAAGACAAGCCCAATTTATCAGTTGCTAAACAGATGCTAATCACCAAAAAAATGGTCGCAATTAAGAATACTTCTTGACTCTGCACTTTCATTACCACCTTGAGGATAAAAGGAATAACAAAGCGAGCGAGCAGATAAGAAATCCCTCCAATTAGGATCATTTTTCCAAGTAAATATAGCAGTTGAATTGTTGGATCCCCTCCTACTCCAGCCAATATGGGTGTGAAAAGCATAAGTGGGACTATCATTATGTCCTGAAAAAGTAGAACCGCAAGAATGAACTTACCGTGGGGCGTATTAATTTTATTCACGTCTTGAAGAGTCTTGACCACAATAGCTGTGCTACTCAGAGCATAGAGAAAGCCCCAAAAAGTACTTTCAGCAAAAGTCGCTGGCATAAGGAGCCAGATGAGCAAGGACGTAATCCCGATGGTAAACCCAACCTGCGAAGCGCCTCCGACCAAAACATATCTTCTGATTTTTTTCAGGTTTGAGAAGGAAAACTCAAGACCTACGGTGAACAAAAGGAGAATAATCCCAATTTCCGCGTATGTCTCAACTTCTTCCATATCTGCAAAAAGGGAAGTCGTATTTGGACTTAGCAAAACCCCCGTAATCAAATAACCGATAATATATCTGATTTTAAAGTAATTACAAATTATTACGACTACAGTTGCTACCCCAAAGAGTGCGCAGATATTAATGAGTATCTCGTGTTGCATGAGCGGAAGCGAAAATATTCATTTAACCGAAAATGAGAATAGTACTCGGCTCTGTCTGTAAATCATTACAACAAGCATCGATCAGCTTGAATCAAGGGAATTATTGTTTTAACTTTAAAAAAACTTATTCAATGAAACAACCTTTATTTATCCTACTATTAGGATCGATTTTCACCATCCAAACAGCTAGATCACAAAATTGCCCCGAAGTCTGTCCTCAAGTTGGTTTGAGCACTGCTTTTGAATTTCTAGCTGGGTTAGAAATTGGACCACTCTTTAATTTTTCGGGAGATAATGGCGGTTATGCTGACTTTAGCGGGTCGGTTTCTGCCACGTTTAACGCTGGAACAACATATTCTTACCAGATCGGTGTTTCTTACCCCCAAGGACCTTTTTCGGATGTTTTCAAAGCCTGGATGGACTTCAACCAAGATGGTGACTTCGAAGATCCTGGAGAACTTATCCTAGATAATTTTGGCCAGGGAACTGTGAGTGGGTCAATATTTATCCCTTCAACAGCACTAAACGGCCCAACAAAGCTGCGGGTGGCTATTGGATTTCAAACCATAGAATTATGCGAAAATGTTACTGAAGGCGAAATTGAGGATTACTGCGTAACGATTGTTGGTGGTCAAGAACCAGCGTGCGATTTCAGCCAACCAGTAACAGGACTAATAACCTATTTTACTGGCCCGGTCTTGACACTTTTCTGGGATGCTGTGCCAGGTTCTGTGGGCTGCCAGGTCAAAGGTGGGCTACTTGGAAACTTCAACATCACACGGAATGTAATCGGAGAAGAAGTCTCTTTCGTGAATTTCAATCTGAACGCCTTGCCGGATGGAACTTATAATTGGAAAGTAAGGTGTGGCTGTTCATCTGCCCCCCCTTTCGATCTCACCCCAGATTCTGAAATAGCCATTTTCGAAGTCCCTGGAGTGACGGGGATCACAACAACCGAAAGCGAAATGAATGCTGGATTAAATGAATTGATACTTTATCCAAATCCTGCTTCAAGCGAACTAAACTTCACCGTAACAGCGAATTCTTATGGTCAAGCTCAATTCATGGTTATGGATGTTCTTGGAAGAAATGTAATGCAACGTGACCTTGACGTAGTAAAAGGGTTAAACACATTTCAAATGGATGTTTCAGACATTCCAGAAGGAACTTATATTCTAAATCTAATTGATGGAAATGATGGAGTGACAACCTCTAAATTCATCAAGCAGTAACTCATTGAAATTGACCCGGAACAGTTATTCTTTGCTGTTTCGGGTATTTACTTCTTTTGGAGGGAAACCACTTTTCCTCGGTATAAAATTTCTTTTTTGCAAACTATCGATCATTTCCTCTCGTGCATTCTTTCAGGAAATTAACATACTTGGTTTAGGATTATTATCAAAACCCTCTTGTGCCAATTCAGCATTTTTGAATCGGTTGATCTAACTGGTCTCAATATTCTCCCGTCTTTCGAGATCTTCACCAAAATATCTTCCTTACGAAGATGAGCTGTATGCCATAACGTTGTTATCCTTTTGAATAAACCCCTGAAACTATCTAGGAATATTTTTCTGGGACTCTATACTCCTCGTGCTGAGCATTGAGCAATTCGTTTCAATTCTGCAATTGAAGCCAGACCCATTAACGTTGATAAATAATTCGAGGAAGCTCGCATACTCACCCGGTAAAAGTCCGAATTCCTCGAAAAATTCAAGGCACTCACAAGTGTGTCAGAGTCCTCCAAATCTCATTCTAAATACCCTTTCCGCAAAAGGATCTTCTCGAAAAAGTTAAATTTAGATGGATAATTAGACATTAAATATTTCAAGCCAGTATGCTAATCTTGTACCCCTCACCTCATGGATGACTCAAAGGCCATTTACTTCTGGTTCGTATAGCTCCGAGTGTCAATATTGACTGCGGTATTATGGCCATTATTCTGTCTCAGCCCATTTGGGATTATGTTTCAAAATTTTATGATAAATGGAACAACTTTCCTTATGAGCTCCCTTTAGATATCCAATACTTAAAAGGAATTCATTAGTGATTTCTCCTCCGGTGAACTTAAAGGTCTTTTTGAAGAGCTTCACCCATTCTTCAAGCGTTTTGGGATGATGATGATCGAGCCAGTTCTTAAAACCACCATGCTCTTTTTGAAGAACCTGGATTTGCTGAGCGTTGTAAATCGCGGCGTTCACCTTAAGCTCGTTACGAATAATCCCAGCATCTCTAAGCAGTCGTAACCGATCAGCCTCAGTGAAGTTTGCAACTTTTTCTACGCTGAAATTGGCGTATGCTTTCCGAAAATTATCCTGCTTTTTCAAAATGGTTTCCCAAGAAAGTCCAGCTTGATTAATCTCTAGAATCAATCTCCCAAAGAGCTCATCATCCGATTCAACCGGAAAGCCATACTGCATATGGTGATAGACCTTATGAACGTTGTCTTCATCGAGATTTTCGATAAAATCGCAGTATGTTTTTGGTGGTTCCAACGGCTTTTGAAATTAGCCAAAATAGTAAAAACAAGGTTTTGATTGTGCTCGAATATTCTGTCACTTCGGATGAAAAACACAAACTCAGTAACTGTCAAGATACGAGCTCTCAAGTCTAGAAATACCCAGTATCAATTTATACATGAATAAGTTCTCGATACCTCTGCTCAAGGTAGAAACTCGAACTGACAATTACTTATTGTTGGTTTGCTCAATCAAATCCAAAATAAACTCTACTTCCACATCTTCTCCATTCATGTACTGCTCAATTGTCGGGATCACCTCATAATCAGGAATCACTCCCCTTCCCTTTGGATACTTGTCTTGGACATTCATCATAAATTGGAGGGCGGGGAGGTCAACTTCAATGCCAGAATGTGGCAAGGGCAATCTAGGGCTGTAGCCGCTGGTGTTCCCATAATAACCTCCGCCAGTCTCCTGCCCAACAAAAGTTGCTCTATCAGTTGTCGCCATCATGTTTGCAAACTCACTTCCTCCAGAATAGGTCACTGGATGAATAATGACGTACGCATTACCTGTAAACCTATAATTTGGTTCTTTACTGTAGGCCTCTATACCGATACCAACATTCTTCTTTCTCTCATAACTTCCATCGGACATTTTCTTATTCACGAACACTCTTTCGAAGAAACCAAAGGTGCTAACCTGAATCGGAATATCTATTCCATTGTCCAAGATTGCCTTCTGAGCTTTTGCTCTTACCTTTAGGTATTTCTGATAATTATCTCCGACATAAGAGTAGACCAAATTTTCATTGCCTTCAGTCCCACCCGTGTTTTCGCTCACATCAATAATCAAATTTTCAATCTTCTTAGCCCCAATCTCTGCAAAGCTATTGTCTAAAAATTCTTTCAAATTACTGTTTACTTCATTCTCCTTGATAGTCTCGTTCGAAAAATCATGCAGACCGATATAAGCCACCTTATCGTTGATCATCTTAAACTCTAGGCATTCATCTGGTTGAGATTCTTTTCTAGGATATCTCGACTCTAGATTATCTATTATATCAGCATACTTTAGTGAGTTAAATGAAATCTCGCTGTCTTCAAAAACCACATCAAACCGTTCTTGATTTCCGAAATAGTAGAAGAAATATCTATTGAAATTGAAGCCACTGAGATCGCTGTACTTTACCCTTTTAATGTACCCATCAGATGCGAACAAGGAACCCATCTTTTCTACTAGCTCGTTGGGAGATATTCCATTAATTGAAACTATCTTCTTCCCTTCAATCTTGGTATCATCGGAAGCACCATTTTTAACACAGTAAAGTTCTTGACCAAGAAACACAGGAATAAATGGCAACAGTTTAGCCTCTTCCTTCACGATCTCTTCGACTTCGTAGGGTAAGTGAATATCCGTATGATCTTCTCTTGACAGTCCAACTAGTGGAGCAATAATTTTGTGAAACTCAAGGACGTTCATATCACGATCTATCATTTCTTTTGCCTTCTCAAAAGCTGCATCTACACTATCCTTGGGAGTGTACCAGTACATGCCAGAGTGGAATTCATTCAGGCCTTGATAGAGCAATTCGAGATCTCTTTGGAGGAGGTCTTTTTCAATAATTGTAAGGTCGCCATAATCTTGTGCCAACAAGGAGCTCGAAACAAATATCGAGAGCAAATAGATTTTTCTGAGTAGGCTTTTCATGAAGGTCAAAATATTTAAAATGTTAGACGGAAAAAAAGCTTTTGCCGTTACTTCAGAATTGGCAAATCATTTACTTGCCTCTTTCTTTTCGCGCCTCTTCTTTGATTTTTCTTTGAAATAAGCTTTATCCGCAATGTAGATCACCTTTCGGACACGAGCTATGACCTCGTCCTTGTTTTTCGTGGTGAGCAAAATTTCTTTTGGAATCTCAATCTCTCCCTCTGCGGCAACTCTGGCCTTTATATCTTCCACTTCTTCAGTAGAAAACGTGAACTCCGCGTAAAGGTCTTCCCTTCCCGGACGCTTAAATTGTATCTGCGCCGACTTATCCCAAACGATGTACTCGTTGTCTAGAATATTGACCAACTGCACCATAGAAATTGGGTCTACTGCCGAGAACATGCTTCCCCCAAAAATGGTATTGGCGTAGTTGCGATTCTTGTAGCTGATGGGTAATTTGATTTTGACATACATCAAGTCTTCAGTAAGCTCAATGATCTTCGCTGTAGTGCGTCGATACATCGGAGAGTAGTTAAACCCGTACTTGAAAAGCACTCGTTTAGAAATGTACTTTGAAGCAATTTCAGAAGCCGACTTGTAGAATGACATAAGGTTTAAAGCAGTTCTTCATCCAAAAGGTTCGATCTGCTCTCAATTTCTGATTTAAGTGTCGAAAACTTTTATCACTACGTTGCCCTTCTTCCGTCCAGTATCCACATAGCGATGAGCATCGGGAACATCTTCCAACTTGTATTCTTTATCAATAACCGGAGTAATTTTACCTTCTTCGGCCCACTTTGCAATTTGGCGAATGTGTTTGTCGCTTTCTGCAGTCATGGTATTTACGGAGACAATTTTACCTCCGGGCTTTAAAAGTTGCTTTGCAGAAGACTTTTTCATTTTACCAACCGCATCAAAAATAACATCGTACCGCTCATTCGTTGTTAAATACTCATCATCAACATAATTCATGACTGACGAGGCGCCAAGTTCTCTTACCATTTCAACATTTCGCATACTGCATACCGCAGACACCGACTCGGCCATGATTTTAGCAATTTGAACTGCCGCCGTCCCCACACCTCCTGAAGCTCCGTAAATCAATGCTGTCTTATTTGAACTAAGCTTCGCCTTTTCAAGGAGAAAGAGTGCAGTCATCGAACCAATGGGCAATGCCGCTGCCTCCTTAAAACCCAAGGATTTTGGCCTTGAATGAATCACTCCGCTTTTCCAAGATTCTGGAACCTTGACATATTCAGCATAGGATCCCATGGGCAACATGGTAGTGGTTCCAATCACTTCATCGCCAACTTTAAATTTAGACACATCTGGGCCCACTTCCTCGATGACTCCAGAGAACTCGTGGCCAAGAACTTGTTTCTTGGGCTTGAACACCCCGAAGATCAATCGTGCTGGAAGCCAAACTATAGCTGGAAAGTCTGAAGCTCTCAGGCGTACATCTCCTGAGGTAACGGTAGTGTAATGTATCTTGACCAGAATCTCGTTGGGGGCCGGCTCAGGCTTTGGTAAATCACTAATCGACAACACATCTGGAGTGCCGTATTTTTGATAAGTTGCTGCTTTCATAGTTAAGATTTAACTTATGACGATTCAATCAGGATTTTGACTACAAATCTCTTTATTTTCTTTATTTGTTTAAGCATCATGAGTGTTTTCTCCTAGAACCAATCTCGAACAATGTGTGCTTATCCCGTTTCAAAAAATAGCTCAGCTTGGTCATAAAAGATGAAACTAATTTGGCAGGCAAAACTAACCTTGCTGTGAAGTCAGTGTGGTGCATAAAACTTGCCCTTATTCATTTATTTAGAATCGATATGGATAATTAAAAGGTTCGAAGTATTTTCGTGATACCGGTCCAAACACATGATTGACTGCTTAACAAATGAAAGCCGAAGAAAAAGCGATTCGAACCGCCTACTTTAGCATTGCTACAAATACCATATTGGCAGTGACCAAAGGTATCGCTGGATTTTTTGGAAACTCCTACGCGCTTACTGCTGACGCCATAGAGTCTACCACGGACATTTTCGCATCTATTTTGGTATTGCTCGGCTTCAAATATGCCAATCGCCCTGCCGATCAAAATCATCCTTACGGTCACGGGAAAATTGAGCCGCTGATCACCTTCTGTGTAGTTGCCTTTCTGGTTGTTTCAGCGGCAGTGATCACCTACCAGAGTATTGAAAACATTCGTACTCCGCATGAATCACCGGAGAGCTGGACACTGTTTGTCCTGGGAGTCATTATCATCTGGAAAGAGATGTCTTACCGCTGGGTTTTGAAGAAGAGCAAAGAGACGAACAGTACCTCTCTCAAGGCGGACGCTTGGCATCACCGCAGTGATGCGATTACCTCGGTAATGGCGTTTATTGGAATATCGATAGCTCTGATGCTCGGTGAGGGCTACGAGGCTGCAGATGATTGGGCTGCTCTCGGAGCTGCAGCGCTCATCTTGTACAATTGCTACCGAATCTTCAGACCTGCACTCGGTGAGATTATGGACGAACATCTCTACGATCATTTAATTG
>JAKVAV010000004.1 GCA_022448105.1 Flavobacteriales bacterium
GTGGGTTCATGTATCTCTGCGCCAGCATTGATGTTTACAGCAGGTGTATTGTGGGTTGGAGCGTATCCAATTCCATGGAGGCAGACTGGGTAGTAAAAACACTCAAGGAGGCCGTAAGTCAAAACGGTAAGCCAGAAATCATCAACTCAGATCAAGGCAGTCAGTTTACGAGTAATGAATACGTTTCTTACCTGAAGAGTTTGGGAACCGTTCGCATTTCTATAGACGGAAAAGGACGAGCCACCGATAACGCACACATTGAGCGCTTCTTTTGAACCATCAAATACGACAAGATCTATCGCTTTGTGCCTGCTGAAGGAATGGAATTGTACTCGATTTGTCAAGAGTTTATCAACTTCTACCATCACCGAAGAACACATTCCATGATCGGGAAAGTCAAACCCATGAACCGTTACAGAGGAGCTGCATGAGTAATCAACAAATCCCAAAAGTTATGAGTCTCCCCCGTAACCCCTCATATCAACAACAAAACAACTTAAATTTGAATCAAATCTGCCCTAGCAAGGTCAACCATTACAAAAAATCCAGGTCAAAAACCCACATGAAATTATTACTAGTAATATCCCTATTTCACGCATTTACAAACACATTTGCTCAAAAAAACACTTTTGAGCAGATCAATTCCAACTCCACATTTCTTGAAAAAATAATAGCCTTACAAAATGGCGAGATATCGAATTTATCTCTTGGGTTTATGGATTCCATAAAAATCAAACCAATAATTGGTGAAAAAATAGACGATAGAGATTCCGATAGGCATAAAAGTGGATTTATAAAGGCAGATCAACTCAAGAAGATTTCCGCTTTATCTATTTGTGAAGTAACAGATAACTATATAGTGCTGGTTGTAGAAGATAAGTTTAAACAGCTTCGTGGGTTGACCGTAAGTCCTATGGGGAAGCCTATCGAGTCCATACTGATTTGCGATAATTTAATTTACCTCACTAAAGACTGGTATGAATATGAGGCCAGAAGATATTCGCCCACCAGACCTTATCATTACGATCCTGTGTCTCATGAATTCACCTTTTCCACTATTTTTAAAATCAGGGAGCCCAGGTATGAAGAAGTCTTAATCGATTTCAAAGATCATGAAGATGAAACAACGAATAGACGAAAAATCAAAATCAACGAAGAAGGCTTTTTTAACGAACCGACATACGAGTATATCAACAGCAACTTAATAGAATTAGCAGATTTAACATTAAAATCGGCTTTTTTTATGGAAAACTCTGGTAAATCAATCAGCAACGAATCTTATCAAAATAGCGATGATAAGTTTAGAATTTATCTAGACATAGATCAATCCATAGATATTTTAAATAATACGCTTTCAGCGCATGACCACGTCGTTAGAATCATTCCAAATTCAAAAGGAAAAATAGAAGTCTACCAGAGACTTACTTTCGGTTTCAGTATAAATGGTGATGGAGACAACTGTGAATTACAAGACTGGACATTTTCATCCAATTGGGATAAGCTCGTGATGAAGAATGATCTTGTCTCCCTAAAGAAATACTCAGATGATGAAAAAAAAATAACTCCTAAAATTTCAGTTAAGGATTTAAAAAGGAAAATAAAAACGGAATGTGGTGATTACCACCTTTCTTTGGTTAATCACATAAGTCGACTTGAGGATGTCCATCAACTCATTCAGCCTCGAGAAGTCATCTTAAAGGTGCAGTTTACGAACGAAGCCGACGAGACTATCAATACTGAATATGTCATTTTTGTGATCGCTAATAGCTGCTAGTGTATGCATTGGATGACAAAAAAAATTACATCGAAAAGAGTTATACTTTCCGTATTAGCTCGTCCAAAATTCAAGAAGAGTTGCCAATTCCGCTCAAAGCACTTTAAGGAAAGTACGTTGTTGCAAACACAAAAACTCCTTCGGGCCAATCGGAGCAACTTTTCAAAGAAGAAACGCATTGAGATCGATATTACTTCATTTTAAATTCCTGCTTTTGTCACATTCCAGTCGTAGTTTGTAAGGGAAGAAATCGCCGCAGCCCGAGCACTTCCATCGGCCAATAGATGATGATCACGCAACACACCGTCCTGCCTTAATCCCAGACTCTAAATAGATTTGCGCGAATTCGAATTATGCCAATGCGTGACAAACTGAACAGGTATACAACCGAGTTCTTCGAGATCTCAAATCCTTTCATTTAGTTACTTCAAATTTCACTCTCCGACATTCAAATTAAAGGATGTTTCACGTATCGCCCTTCGTTTGAATTTGAAAAGCCAATTTTTGTAAGTCTCTATACTTTAGATAATGAGTTCACAACGCCTTAGGGCGATCACGGAACAGGAGAATTCATTGATCGCGAAATGAAAGTCAAGGTGCTAACGCTTATGTGTCGAATGAGATTTGGATTCAGTAACAGCACACAAAAATTCGCAGTAGACCTTGGCGTAAGAAAGTGAAACGACTACCACTGCACAAACCAGTAGAAAAAAAACTAATTATTCCCTCTGTATTTCATCCTATCAGCCACATACTCCACTTTGTTCTTTCCATGAGGAGTCGGCATACCGTCATCACCCAAATTCACCATGACGATCTTATCGATCTCCAGTACCTTCTCTCGGTTGAGTTTATTCCTGACTTCACATCTTAATGTAAGTGAAGTACGACCGAAATTGACAACCTCGATTCCCATCTCGATAATATCTCCCTGCACCGGGGCTTGAATGAAATTAATTTCAGAGATAAACTTAGTGACGATCTTTCGATTCTCGAGCTGTACAATGGTATAGAGAGCTGCTTCCTCATCAATCCATTCTAAAAGGCGACCTCCAAATAGAGTGCTGTTTGGATTCAGGTCTTCTGGCTTAACCCACTTCCGCGTATGAAAATTCATTGGCTAATACTTTAGCCGTAAAGGTAGTTTCAAGAATCTATTTTGAGGATCCCTCGCACTCCAAGGCTTCATTGGTCAGCGCCCTCTATTGATTAGGATAATCGGAGAGAGTTGGGATCAAATTGCCCATGATACGGCAACTAAGAAAGGGATCAAATCGCTCAGAAACACTATGCTTTTCTAAAAATAGCCCCGCTTCTTAAAGACCAAGTTTACTTATCATCCAATCTTGGAAAACACCGCTAAAGCTCTCTAGCCCAATCTAAGACAAGTTTTATTAAACATCTGACTTGGCAGAAAATCGCCATCTACCAGCTTACTAGCAACTTGCTCAATTGAGTTTCTAGACGTCAAGCCACAAAATTCAGCCAAGGAATTTAACAATTCTGGAATTCATTACTAAACCCAAATCCTGCAGACGCTAGGGCCCTTTTTCTTCATAATATGCCAAGAAGATTCATGAAAAAATGACTATTGACCACGGACTAATCATTCGCAAAAAATGCCGCTTCAAATTGTCTCAAACGTTCTGGGTCATCATCGCCTACTTCGGTAACCGAGTTTATGAAAATTTTCATTGTGTCGGCCACTAATAAAAACGCTAAAGACAAAACCGCTAAAAAAGCTTGAAACATAACATAAACGTATTGGTCTTGAGACCAAGCTGTAACCGATATGTTGTAGAATAGGCTTCCAAAAAGAACTATCGCGATAATGCTCATTGAACCATTCACCAGAACCTTTTTCAAAAGATTCCTCTTCTCCTTTTGCTCTGGAATAAAAAATTCCAATAGAAACTTTGCCGCGATGCCAATAGATAAGGCGCTAACTGAGAAAACCCAACTTTGTACTATTTCCATTTCTTTTGATTTTAGTTAGTAGAAACAAAACCACAACACAAAGTTTGGAGCGTTCAAATTAAAATCAAAGCCGATTCTCATGGACATTTAATGTGGCACTATTGACAACACTTAAAAGACCCATCAATGCTGGCATTCAGAGGGTGTATGTGACATGCAGCTAATGCAAATGATAACATTAACTTAACATTGAGGTTTTAGGCATTATGTACTGCTTTACAGCAAGTTACATCAATATATTTGGTGTATCGATGACATTATTCTAATGGATTCTCGCGATTTCTGGCCTTTTCTAATGCGAAATATGAAAAGTGTTCGATATACCCATTTATGAGCATGCAAGGCGGAAATAAGGTTAGAGAATTTTCGATTCGACTTCTGACTATAATTAGGTAAAAAAGCAAATCTCAGAGCATATCGGTAGGTACGCGCAAAAATTTGATAGGTGGCGAATTAGTCACTTTGATTGCGAATAATACTTTCAATTATTTCCCCTCTCAACTGGCCGTAGTCCTTCTCCAAGATGCAAACAGAAATAGTAATATTTAGCTCTGGAAAATGCCTAGAAGTCGTTCCCCAAAAACCACCATGTCCGTAATATTTATGTGCGGCAGTCTCAGCACTCGAGAGTCCAAAATGATAATGAGAAGACTTTGTATCAGGCGTGGGTATTTCCATTTTCATCATATCCAGTGAACCTGATCTGGAAAGAATTTCACCATTGAATAGTTTGTGATAAAAGCTACTCATTTCGCTAATCGTTGTTGCAATACCTCCTCCACCATACAAATCAAAAGTCGGACTTAAATCATAGCTATTCACTTTATAGGCCGTGTAAAATTGTTGCGCCCTTTCTGGCAAATCGGCTGGAGTTTCTTCCAAATCAACAAACCAAGTATGATCAAAATCTAACTTTTCATAATCGATCAATTCTCTAACGGCTTGGTAGAATGGTTTACCCGTCAGATTCTCCATGATCTCACCGAGCAATAAATAATTCGTATCAGCATATTCAAACGTCCCGCCAGCAGTATCAAGAGGTTCGTGCTGCATGGCCAGACCTATCTGCTCGGCACGCGTCCATTGATGTTTGGGGTCATTTTCGGCAAGCTCAAAGAATATTGGATCATCAACGTAGTCATAGATTCCGCTGGTATGGGACATGAGTTGTTTGACAGTGATTTTTGCAAGGTCGTATCCAGCTCGATTCATATAAGCTACGGTGGAATCCCTGAGATAACGTTTAATAGCCTCATCGAGCTCAATCAATCCGTTCTCAATACACACCATCATGGCTGTTGCCATATAGGTCTTAGTGTTACTTGCAATAAGTATAGGATGATTCGCCGTTAGGGTTGTTCCTTCTTTTGCCAGACCAGCTATGGCCGTGCAAGCTGTTCCATCTCCGTAGATCACATTTACCATAATTCCTTTTGCACCAAGATTAGAGTTGAAAACAGAATCAACCATCCCGTTTAGATCATCACAAATAGAAGCAGCTAAAGTCTCATCTTGGACTACTCGCTGTTGACAGGAACCAAGTAGAAATATCGAAAATACAACAAGAATTCTGGCATGTGAGTATAGATTCATGCAGCCAATCTAGTGATATCCATTAAAATCAAACCTTATACTCGATATTTTGGTTACGTGCCTAAAGTCTAAAACGGCTTACTTTTGTCTTGAAGATTTTGATTATGTGGGAAGCACTTGTTAAAGCGATAAGCGGAACATTACTGTGGACTTGGAAGTCAATCCTTTTTCAAGTTCCTTGGTACACGAATTATTTCTGGGGATTAATTGTCATTTCGTTGGCCGTTTGGGGTCTTGAATTGGCATTTCCGTGGAGGAAAAATCAGAAAGCAATCCGCAAAGACTTTTGGCTAGACGGATTCTACATGTTCTTCAACTTTTTTCTCTTTACTATTGCTATAAGCGGGTTTTACGCTGTCTTGTCTAAGGGATATGCAGGACTTGGACTTACCGCAAGTTCACTAAGATTAATTGACCTTTCAGCGATGCCAGCATGGGCTCAGCTGATCGTTTTCTTCATTACTCTAGACTTTGTGCAATGGGTAACACATGTCATCCTTCATCGTGTGCCTATTCTTTGGGAGTTTCATAAAGTTCATCACTCTGTCGAGGAAATGGGATTTGCAGCACATCTACGTTACCACTGGATGGAGAATCTTCTCTACAAGCCTTTGAAGACTTTGGGAGTAATGGTTTTAGGAGGGTTTGAGCCCGAACATGCCTACATTGTTCACTTCCTAGCAATTACCATTGGACATTTGAACCATGCCAATATTCGACTGACTTATGGTCCGTTGAAATACATTTTAAACAATCCAGTGCTTCACCTCTGGCATCACTCCTACCACCTCCCAGAAGGAAGAAAATACGGCCTGAACTATGCCATTTCATTGAGCATTTGGGATTATCTATTTAAAACTGCTGAGATTCCCGATGATCGAGATGGAGAGATCAAACTTGGATTTCCTGGAGTTGAAGAGTTTCCTAAAGACTTTGGCCATCAGCTCACGCATGGATTACAATCAACCAAAAAGTAATTCTTGACTCTTTTCGGGAAGTTTTTAGGTAAAAGAAGTTACTTAGACGCCAGTTCGAATAAATAGGATAAGCAGCAGAAAAGAAGGCTACTTACAGTTCCATATTTTAATAGTTATTAAGTCCCAATGAGGGGTAACCCACTTTGGGCAATTGTGACATTCTCTTCACTGCTATGTGGAGATCCCTATTACCAATCCCTTGGATAAAAGATGATCGGAGTCTACTGCACTATGTAATGGTTGACCTGATAAACGAAATTCTGTGAAGAAATATATTAATTGATTTGCAGTGAGCTCTAGTTTGGAAAAAAGAATCACATTAAACTTGTAAGATATCTATGGAAAAATTTGTTGATGTACGAAGTATCATAGTAGGAAAGAATCCCAAATTATTGAAGTGGCTTCCTGGTTTTGTAATCAGATGGGTAGAGAAGGTGATTCATCAAGATGAAATCAACACAACCCTTTACGAGCATAGAAACAGCGATGAATATACCTTTTGCGAAGGAGTGCTCAATAAGTTTAACTTACGCTTTGAGCTCAAAGGCATTGAAAACATTCCTCCTCAACCAGAGAAGGTGATTTTTGCTGCGAATCATCCCTTGGGAGGTATGGATGCTATATCAATAGTCCATCTTTTGAAGGATGTGCGACCAGATATAAAGTTTATCGTTAATGATTTATTGATGGCTGTTTACCACTTAAAGGATCGATTTATCGGGGTAAACAAAGTAGGGAAGAGTGCAGCTCTATCTTTGCAGAAAGTGGAAAAGCAGTTTGCCGAAGGATCAGCTACTTTCATTTTTCCAGCGGGTTTGGTCAGCCGCAAGTCGAAGGGTAAAATCGAGGATTTGGAGTGGAAGAAGACCTTTGTCAGCAAAGCAAAAAAGTACAACATTCCCGTTATCCCTGTGCACATTGGAGGAAGACTTACCAATCGATTTTACCGCCTGGCCAACCTCAGAAAATTTCTAGGAATAAAAGTCAATTTTGAAATGTTCTTTCTCGTTGATGAGCTTTTTAGACAAAAGAATATGAAAATTGATATTATCATTGGGAAACCAATTAACCCTTCAAAATTTGACAAGTCAAAGAAAGATGGAGAATGGGCTCAATGGGTGAAAGAGCAAGTGTACGCATTGGCATGATTAAAAATCCTGAAAAAATTATAAATCCGATCGATCGATCATTGGTTGAGAAAGAGCTGACGGCTGAAAGATTCGTAAGAAATACAAATAAGGCCGACAATAAGATTTACATCGTTAATCACCATAATTCGCCAAATACAATGCGCGAAATCGGTCGATTGCGGGAAGTAAGTTTTCGCTCTGCGGGGGGCGGCACAGGAAAATCGGTAGACATTGACGAGGCTGATACTTCAGAAAGATGCTACGAGCAGCTCATCGTCTATAATCCAGAAGATCAGGAAATTATTGGCGGTTATCGCTTCATCACCGGTAAGAGTGCTCTAAATCCACAAACGGGTGAATTTGACCTTTCCACCGCACACTATTTCGATTTTTCAACAGGGATGAAGGAAGACTATCTCCCCTACTCCATTGAGCTTGGTAGGTCTTGGGTACAACCCTCATATCAGCCAGCGGTCAATCCGCGTAAAGGGTTATTTGCCTTGATGAATATATGGGATGGGCTAGGCTCCTTGATTATCCGATACCCTGAGACTAAGTACCTATTTGGTAAAGTTACTATGTATACTCATTACAATAATGAAGCAAGAGACTTATTGCTTTCCTTTATGAGCCATTACTTTCCAAACAGACCAGATCTCTGCACCCCAAAAGAAGAACTGATTGCTCCTCATAGCGCAGCTCTTTTTAATCAACTCTTTGACAAGACGGTACCGTACTCAGAAGGATTTAAGCTACTCAATAAGCTTCTGAAGGAAAGAGGTGAATACATACCGCCCTTGATCAACATCTACATGGGTTTAAGCAAAACGATGATCACTTTTGGCACAGCTCAAAATCCAGATTTTGGAGATGTCGAAGAAACGGGAATCTTAATTACCGTTGGTGATATTCACCAGGAAGTGAAAGATCGCCATATCAATTATTGATATGTGCCTAACTATTCCATTTAGCTCATCTAATTCCTTAGATTTCAGAAGTATTTCTGCAATTTTTGGAGACGCTATGAAATAGTTCTGGCCAATTTTCGTTCCATGTAGCACATTATATTCACATGAAGAAACTAAGTTTTGCTATCTGCTTTGGACTGCTCACATATTGCGCTTATTCTCAGCAAAATCAACCAACTGAAAAGTCAACCTCCATCAAAGAAATACCCAAAGAAGGTGAGGTTAAAACATTTTACGAACTCGAATCTTCCAAGAGCTACAAAGTATATGACCAAAAAGGAGAATTGATCAAAGAAGGCACAAGCAATAAAATTGATTTTACTGAACTCTCTGGGGGAACCTATTTCATCGCCTACGATGACAAAAGAGTGATGTTTAAAAAGGAGTAGTCAAACTGCATGGATTCAAATAAAGGCATCTATTTGTTCTAGACATGTATTAAGAATGTCTCCACCGTTGATAATTCTCAGGGCTGCATTTTGCAAAGCTTGGCCGAGAAGGCACCACTAAAATCCAATTATCTCTTTCTCATCCCACCGCCTTTTGGCATTGGTCGAGTCCCCTTACCTCGCCCCATGGCAGAACGACTGCGCTGATAATTAGTATTCCCGCGCTGCCTAGATTGAGCCGCCCGATTGAGGTCCTTCGTTCTATTGGCTCCAGAATAGGTTGATCGAGAGGTACTTGATCGATTAGTGCTAGTCGATCTATTTTTCGTCATCGACTTTGTTGAGTTGCGCGTTTTGGTAGATTGACGAGTGTTTGTTGATCTATCACGAGTGCTTGTGGCCCTATCAGTAGGCTTTAACCGGTCACCCGCGGGTTGACGCTTAATTTCATCTCTATTCGACTGAGAAACTCTATTTCTCGCATTTGACTTTTGATTCCAGTTGCCTGCTTTATCTTTCTGGAAAACATTGCCATCTCGATCTGCAAAGTGGTCGTTCTTTTTCGCGGAAAGTCTTGAGCGATCAAAATTGCCCCTGTTCTTTAAAGTGGTGTTGGTAACGCCAGAACGTTGATTGCGGTATGCATTGTTTTGACCAGCGCGGTAACCTCGCGCATAGCCGTTGGCTACTCCCCTATTGTATCCATGACGGTAACCATTGTGATAACCGTAGCCATACCCCCTTCGATAACCATAACGGTACCCGCAAGGCCCCCAGTAAGGGCGGTAATAAGGATGATATCTCCAACCTATCCAGCCGCCAGCAGAAATCCCAAAACTAAATCCCCATCCTGTATAAGGATTGTAGTGGACGCTATATCCATATGTGACAGGACGTGGATAGTAAACCCTGCCGTACCAATATGGATAATAGTACCCAGTCCCATAAACCACGACACCGTTGTACACAAAAGCGTGCGTATATCCAGGAGTATAACCTACGTAAACTGTGGTTGGTGTCGCGTCATAAACATAAACATACCGAGTATTGTAAACTGGTGAATCTGCCGGTAAATCATCAACCTCATCTGGACGTTCGTCACTTACCGCGTATGGACCTTCAGGGTAGTCAGAAACAAACCAGATACCGTTATCTACGGCATAGTACTTCTGGTGTATTTTCATCACCTGCTTATCGCTATTTTCTGCGTAGGAAACTTCGGTATTAGGAACTTGTTTAAATTTTGGAGTCCCGTCAAAATTGACTTCAATTTTCGTATCCTCTCGTGAGACCTCAGCTGTTTGAGGAATACTTTGTTGCAACAGAGCATCTCTTGATTCTGGTGTTCCTGGGACGCTAGATCTTATAGATGCCAGATCTCCATCGTCAGGAATCTTTGAAAAATCAGCAGGGAGCGAAGACGGTTCTGAAAAAGTCCATTTTCCTCCGGAGAGCTTATCTGCTTTATACCACCTCCCTGCGAGCAAAATGTAATGTTGTTGTGCTTCAATATCTAGTATAATATCACTTTCAGAATTGGCAACATAAAGCAAGTTAGTCCCCTCTACAGATTGATAATCAGGCTCTCCCATAGTCACAATAAGCTCCGAAGGTTTTGTAACGACCAAAAGATTAGGAGGTCCAGATTTACCCGCAGCATTAGGATTTGATGATTCGCCGAAAGATGAAGACTGGGAAGAGGGTTCATCAACTTTAGGAGCATTGTCTGCGGCGAATTTTTTGACGTTTGAAGGAACATTTTCTGCAGGTTTCCAGCCCTCACCTGCAGCTAGTTCGGAAGTATACCAATATTCCCCTCCTTTTATAAAATAACGATTGGTTTTATCTTCTTTAACGATAAAAAAAGGACTGTTGACCACAGCCTCAAGATTATACTGCCCCATCTCTTTCCAAATTGGATCACCATCGATGGTAATAAGCACAGTCGGCTCTTTTCGGTAATAAATATCAGGAGGTAAGTGAGATAAATCACTAGAAGAGTTGGATAGAATTCCTGTATCGTGAAGGGATGCCACCAAACGATCTAAAGACATAATTATATCTGTGGACTCTAAAATAGACTCTAACTTCGCGGTGACTTTATCGATCTGAGTGCTATCTTCTACTCCAGGAAATTTTATCTCCATAACCTCTACTTCTTTCAGCAGCGCTATTTGCGATTCCTTGTCTGTTTGCAGAAATGCCTCGAACCAAAACGCACCAAAAGAGGTCTCGCCGTCGTCGGGTTTATAACTAATTGCGAATCTCCCCTGAAGGATATTGGCCTCGTAAGACTCTAATTGAGGCTGGTAAAGGGTTATCAATCCATTTTCGGTATCCACCTCTCTGGGCCAAGAAAGCTCAGTATCTTCTTGCGCTTTGGTAGATATTACAAAAACTGAAAATAAGAGGAATAAGAATCTCGCGGTCATGGGAATAATGCTAATGAATTTCAAAGATGCAGAATATTGGAGAAATAGCTTCAGAAGTCAAAAGGAATCGGACAACTGATGCTCCAGGTGCTTGACAAGAATATCTGCCATATTGGTAAACACGAGGAAGGTGTTATCACCGTGATGTCGCGCCAGATCTTTTTTAAGCGTATCTACTCTTTCTTTATCGGAAATAGTGTCGTTTCTCATTCGACTAATCAAGCTCCGCATGCGCAATGGGGCGGCTTGATATCTCTTCTGCATAGCCACGTGTTCTTCTCTACGGTATTGGTCGGCAACTTCTTTTGATAACATTTCAGTAGCTAAATTGACCAGTTCAATATTATCCTTAAAGTATTGAGGCAAGTAAATGTTTTTTCTTCCTTCATAAGATTGCTGGTCAAAATCGATCGCTCTAAAACGGTACTGAACATTATCAAAATCTTGTGTAATCTCTACCACAAAATTGTAAGCCCGCATATCGCCAAGTAGTCGTGTGAAACAGCGTTCATTGAACTTAACGAATTCTTTGGCAAACCTCAGCCTATTATGGATGAGCACACCGCGGTTATTCTTAATAAATTCATCACAAGGAATACCGATGATATGTTCTTCGATCAAAGTATCGCCACCCACTAAAAAAGACACCTTATCAGGTGAGAAAATCTCCTCTAACTCGAGACCATAAATCCTTGAAGCGTCTGCCTTCTTTACATAGTAATAATCGTGGTTATCGTTGATCTCGTTCACGACTTTAATACGAAACGGCTTAGAATTACCAAAAGAACAATACTGAATACTCTCGATCCGCAGATGCTTGGTTCTATCACCACTTCCTTTTAACAAACGGTATCCAGAAAGTAAATTCTCATGAATAGTCTCATTTTCCGAAGGGCTGTACAAAACTGAATACCAAAGAGTGTCCTCCCCTTCTGAACTCAGGACAGGTATGAGGTCACTGTATCTTGTCAAATCTTCGTAAGAAAAAGGTAATGAAGATTGTCTGCTGAATCGACTAAGGTGTTTTCTCAATGCATCCGTGACCGGATAAAATGGCTTTTTGTATTGAATTTTATTAAACTCCACAGTTCTATGCTATCTTTCTGCATTCGACACCGCAGTCAATGTTTTTAAAATAGAATCTGGTGTAACAGAAATCGTATCAATTCCCTCTTTAACCAGAAATTCTGCGAAATCGGGGAAGTCGGAAGGGCCCTGCCCGCAGATACCCACTTTTACGTTCTTCGATTTAGCTGTTTGGATTAATTTGCTAATAAATAATTTAACCGCAGGATTGCGCTCGTCGTAAAGATGGGAAACCAAGCTAGAATCACGATCTAATCCCAGGGTTAATTGAGTTAAATCATTAGAACCAATGGAGAATCCGTCAATGTAGTCAGCAAACTGATCTGCCAAAAGAATATTAGAAGGAAGTTCAGCCATCAGGAAAACCTTTAGCCCATTTTCACCTCTTTTGAGTCCGAATTCTTCCATCGTCTCAAGGACACGCTGCATCTCCTGAGGTGTTCGGCAAAATGGAATCATCACCACCACATTATCGAGTCCCATTTTCTCTCTAACCCTGAGAATAGCTTCACACTCCAGACCAAAGGCCTCCTTGTATTCGTCAGAATAGTACCTAGAAGCTCCTCTCCAGCCGATCATTGGGTTTTCCTCATTGGGTTCGAAATACTTTCCTCCGGTGAGATTCATGTATTCATTTGACTTAAAATCAGAAAAACGGACGATCACATCGTTTGGATAGAAAGCTGCAGCGATACGTCCTACCCCGTAAGAAAGTTTTTTGATAAAGAAGTCTCTCTCGTTTTCAAAGCCAGCAATCGTTTTCTTTACATGTCTTGAAAGCTCAGGGTCCTGGATGGATTGGTGGCGCANCAGTGCCAGCGGATGAACCTTGATGTAATTGTTTATAACAAATTCTTCCCTNGCTAGGCCAACTCCGTTGTTTGGAATTCGAGAAAACTTAAATGCCAATTCGGGTGAAGCGACGTTCATCATTATAGGAGTCTTTGTCTTAGGAAGGTCATCAAGATCTGTTACGGCTTCTTCGAAAGGAATCAGGCCTGAATATATTTTACCTACTTCGCCTTCGGCGCAAGAAACGGTAATCTCCTGCTCCTGATGCAATATTTCTGATGCATTTCCTGCACCAACTATTGCCGGAATACCCATTTCCCTAGCTACGATTGCCGCATGACAGGTTCTTCCTCCTTTATCGGTAACGATCGCCGAAGCTTTCTTCATCAATGGCTCCCAATCTGGGTCAGTCATCTCTGTTACAAGCACCTCTCCTTCTTTAAAAGACGCTTCATCTTCACTCCCATCTCGTCCATCGAGGCTAAATAATTTGTGAACTTTCCCAGACCCTATGCGGTCTCCTACCGCAATTCCCGACGTAATTAGATCTTCAATGGATGGATTTTCCTTGAGCCGATACTCCTTTACTTGTCCGTGTTTTGACTGTGAATGTATCGTCTCTGGTCTTGCCTGAACAATGAATAACTCTTTCGATAATCCATCTAGAGCCCATTCAATATCCATGGGTGTCCACTGGCCTCTTTTTTCACTGTAGTATTTTTCGATCTCAACTACCCACTTAGATAATTGAAGAATCTGTTCTTCATTTAGACAAAATTGATTCGCTAATCGCTCCTCAACGGGAATTCTTTTAACCAGTTCAGTCAGTGTTGTTCCATAGACTAACTTATAGTGTTTTTGTCCCATCTTCTTTTCGATAATGGGATTGAAACTTTCATTACCGAGTTTTGGCTTGTACACGATGAACTCATCTGGAGAAATCTCTCCTTGCACAATGAGCTCTCCCAGACCGTAGGCTCCATTGATAATAACGGCATCTCTAAATCCACTCTCAGTATCGATCGAAAATGCAACCCCTGAAGATCCAAGATCTGATCGAACCATTTTTTGGACACCTACGGAGAGAAGCACTGATTTATGATCAAATCCTCGCTGGGCTCGATACGATATAGCCCTATCATTGTAGAGAGATGCAAAGCAACTCTTAATAGCATTGAGCAAAGATTGTGAACCTCTCACATTTAAAAAGGTCTCTTGCTGTCCAGCAAATGAAGCATCTGGCAAATCTTCAGCAGTTGCAGATGATCGAACTGCAACGTCAGTTGTTTCATTCCCAAAACCCTCGGAAAGGGATTTGTAGCGCGATATAATTTCTGATTTCAAATCGTCTGGAAAAACTCCATCAGCCACCATATTCCTTATAATAGAGCCTCTTTTTCTCAATGAAATAATATCCGAAGTATCTAGTTCTTCCAATTGACCGTCAATCTTCTCTTTGAGATTATTAAATTCAAGGTAGTCTTCAAAGGCCTGAACAGTGACTACAAATCCTCCAGGAACTTGAATATTTCTTTCAGAAAGGTTTTTAATCATTTCACCGAGGGAGGCATTCTTTCCTCCGACGATATTTAGCATGGATAAATCAACCTCATTCAGATTGTAAATATGGGGTACAGACGACATTTTAGTTTTTGGTTTAATGGCCACTTAGGGGTATATCAAATGTAATTAGATTAGCATTTGGTAGGAACGCTTTGTTCAATAATGGCTAACATTTTTTTAAGGTCAACTAAACTTTTTACGAAATTCCGATTTCACAAAAAACACATCCTTTAAAATTTCAATCAGCTTTTACAAGCCTGATTACCCTAACCAAATAGATATAATTACACTCCGCATTTACAGAAATAAGAGCCTTAAACAATTAACTAGAAAATTGCCTGGACTTTCGCCCTGTGAATAAACAGAACACCAGTGCAGTGGATTTCAAATAAAAAGCGATCAAATCTTAAAAAGGAGACCCCGTCTAACAGACGAGGTCTTTGGGTGCAAATTGCTATGAATCCAGCCGTGAGCTGGAATAGCGGCTAACCAAAACCACGCACCGTTTACGAAAGTAAATTAATTCTCCAGATTCGGACGCATATTGGAACAATTAAGACTTTTCCTGCTGTGAGCAAACTTCCGAATGAGGGAAATCATATTGAAAAAAAAGTTATCTATGAATTGCTCTCCACTCTGATTGGGATGAAGAAACTTCCGTGGATATGAATAACGACTCCATCGGTAATACCTCGGCCATCGATCAAAATCAAAGAGTTACTCCAACCAACACTCTACTGATCACCACACGTGGTCATTAATTAAAATTTCAACAGATCCCATTCACCAAACAAAAATTTGAACAGGATTGAGCCCCCATCTCTGCTATTTGATTAAGAACCTCTCCACTAATCTATTGACTGCTACCAACTCCGTCAAGCAATTTGCTATTCAACCTCCAACAGTGTGCAACCCCTTCTGTTTGATGAGGTGTTAAAGAAGAGCTATCCATAAGTGTTAGGATGGGGTAACATGTACATGCACTTTACAGTGGGTCTACATACTTATGGTCAATGAGTCAAGAACTAGTCAATATAGGTCTCTCAAACCCTTTGCAAAACCATACGCACCTGCCTATTCTAAGATGGCACTCAAGAAAGTACCACTTGTTTCCACGCAACCACGGATTCCCTTAAAAATCTGGATTTTTCGACCAATTCTGAAACCATTTGGAGCTCACAAAGTATATGCATATGAAACTATGATAAAGAATGATGAGACACCCCTTGACTATGAAGGTCTGGAGAAGATTATATCTTTTCCAGACGACTAGAAAAATGGCCTCTTTGGTGATGGCTTTCTCGCTACTTAATACAGCAGCCTCAGCGCAGTGCCATGTTGCCGTACAAGCTATTCACACTGAAATTTCATGTTTAGAAAGTGAAGCGCAAATTATTTGGACCGATATGTCCAATACCGCTTTCGACGGAACTCTCCTCAACAAGACAAGCGGAGGAAATGACTGGAATGCCGGTGCGGCATCTGTAACTTCCATTGGTTACGGTGGGAGCATTTACCTCATTGTTAAATCAACCGAAGGCGAAAGAAATTTTGGGCTCTCTTCACTCAATACAGGTGCGGATCAAAATTCTATCAGACATTCTTTCCATTTAAGAGATAATGGTGGTTTACGCATTCGAGAATTATCTTTTAATCGTGGTGATTTCGGAAATTACAGTGTAGGAGACACTCTTCGAATCGAACATCAAGAGGAGGGAACCAGATATTACCGGAATAGCGAGTTGCTATATATCAGCCAGTTAGCCGGATTACCTACCTTAATAACTGATGTTTCGCTTAAAAGTGAGTCAGCCAGCTTAGGCCCAATAACTCTAATAAACCCAACAGACGGACAATTTTTACTACATACAGATGGAGATGGCATGGGAGCCACTTATGAATGGTTTTTGAACTCAGTATCGACAGGAACCTTTGGTTCGAACTTAGATCTTTTAACACCCCAAGATGGTGACACTATCACCTGCCTTATAACTCCAGGTACAGGAAGCTGCTTTTCTGGAGATACCTTAACGACAACCTATATTTTAGGCAACAGACGTAATCCTGATCCTTTTGAATTTTACATTACCTCTATAAGTTCGGATGAAGGATGTGTGGAATTCCGAGAAGAAGTCATTTGGGATCAGTCCCAGCTCTTCAACGTGCAATTGGAAAGTAGGATCCTCAAAAAATTTGATGGCGGCGATGATTGGAATGGAGGCGCCTTCTCCCTAAATACGATAAACGACAATGGATACTTTGAATTTCTAGCTACCGAAAACAATCTTAGAAGAATGGTTGGTATTTCTGATTCCAATATCAATAGCCATTGGAATACTATTGACTTCGCATTTTACCTTGAAAATAATGGGAATCTGAGTATTCGAGAAAACGGTGCGAATTATGGAAATGTAGGATCGTACAATACGGGTGACACCCTGAAAATATCCATTGAAAACGGAATAGTTCACTACTACAGAAATGGCAATATCCTGAGAGTCGGCGGTGCGGCAGGTGCCTTAATGCATGTAGACTTATCCATCAGAGATGAGCAAGGTTCTATTGAAAATGCTCACATCGTCAATCTTGGAGAGGGAATCATAACGGCTCTTGCCGCAAACGCAGGCTTAACACCCACGTATCAATGGAGAAAAAATGGCCTAGCTGTTGGAACAAATTCCATCGCATATAATGGCCCTGCTATCGAAGACGGAGATATTCTCAGTTGTGAAATCACTCCCGATGCTAATACTTGTACTTCAATAATATACAGTTCAAACCAAATCGTTGCACACTCTGTTGAAGAACCTTCCTTTGAAGCTGCAATACCATTTGCCTCAAATATTTCAACGATTACCGGATATGCTTATGCTGAAGAAGATGTGATTTGGAAAGTTGCGTCGTTACAAAACTTGGAAGTCAACGAAGGCGATTTACTCAAGTTTCAATCCGCCAATAATTGGAATGGAGGTGCAGCGTCGTTGAATCGGGTTTACGATAATGGCTATCTCGAGTTTTCCTCTAATGAAAACGATATGGCCAAAATGGTCGGGCTCAGCACCGACGACACCAATAGCGACTTCAATACAATAGGATTCGCTTTCTATCTGGTAAGTAATGGAGCCGTTAGAATTTATGAGTCAGGAGTTAATCGCGGAAATTACGGGACCTACGCTGCAGGAGATGTCTTCAGAATTGGATATCAAAACGGGGCCATAGAATATTACAGAAATGGCGTTCTCCTGAGAACCGCAACAGGCGGAGCTGCTTCTTATTTAGTAGATGTGAGTATTAGAGATATAGGTGGTACGTTAGTTGGCGCAATAGCAGGTAACCTTTGTGATGGAGATTTCACCGTGAACGCAGATGGAGCAGGAACAAGCCCTCTGTATCAGTGGCAACTAAACGGATCGAACGCCAGCGCGGGAAGTGCCTCGTATTCGAACCCTAACCTCGTAGATGGGGACATTCTTACATGCTTGGTTAGCCCAGATTTTTCCGGATGCTCTAGCGAAAGCTACACATCAAATCAGATCAGAATTATTGGCCCTACTTCTGTCACAAACTGGACTGGTGCAGTAAACAACAATTGGAGCCTTGAGGGAAATTGGACATTTGGTGCGCCCAACGAATTTATCTCTGCCATAATTCCTGCTGAGCCCATAAACCAGCCCATTCTCACGGTAGCTTCTGCAGTGAACGACGTGGAAATTCAGGTTGGCGCAAATCTAAGCCTCTCAAATCAAAGTCTATTAGTTAATGGCGACTTCACCACTGATGGCAGCTTAAATGCACAAACTGGAACTGTAGTTTTCACAGGACTTGGTGAAGCCAACATATCAGGCAATGAGACAACCTTCCACAGATTCGTAATCAATAAAACGAATGAGGGTGAAGGGGTAACTCTTAGTACCCCCATTCGCATCCAAGATGAAACTGTCTTTATCAGGGGAAATATCAGAGCTATTGACAACGAGATTATCTATGAGAATGACGCTGATTCAAGAACTGGACTGGATATTAGCCATGTAGAAGGATTTATTAGAAAAATTGGAAACGACGAGTTCACTTTTCCTGTTGGAATCGACGGCACATATGCGCCTATAGGCATATCTTCACCAAGTTCTACCACTGATGAATTTGTGGCATCTTATCACAATACAGATCCTTCAGATAGTGGGTTCGACACAAGTTCTAGAGATCTCTCACTAGCAACATTGAGCGGATGTGAGCACTGGATACTCGATCGCGAGGTGGGAACTTCAGCTGTTTTCGTAACACTAGGATATGAATACGTAAGGAGCTGCCAAACCCCGGAACCATCAGACTTAAGGATATCAAGATGGGATGGCTCCTCTTGGCAGAATCACGGCTACGGAGGCCATGTCGGGGACTCGTTGTGGGGAAGTGTAACTTCCGGTGAACCTATCAGCAACTTCAGTCCGTTTACATTCGGTTCAGGATCATTTAACAACCCACTTCCTATTAAGCTTTTAACTTTTGATGCCAAGGTTAGATCGGATATGGTNATCGTGGACTGGACAACGGCGACAGAAATCAATAATGACTTCTTTACCGTCGAAAGGAGTGCTGACGGCTTAGTGTTCGAACCCATTGGAATTGTGAGAGGAAGTGGCAATTCTAATATGAGTCTTTCGTATTCTTTCTTCGATGAAAAACCAATTCCCGGCGTGAGTTATTACAGACTCCGCCAAACCGATTTTGACGGGCAGTTTGAAATATTTCCTTCCGTTCCAGTAGAATTCACTTCGCCTGTTGGGCTTTTCGTTTATCCAAATCCCGCAAAAGACAGAGTCTTAATCCAAACTGAAGATCAGAATAGAAAACAAATCCGTTTGCTGAATCTTTCTGGCCAAGCTTTAAAATCGTTCATATCTGAAGATTCCGTAATCGAAATAGATCTTAGCTCAATTCGAAAGGGAGTTTACACGATCGAAGTGACAAACTTTAGCCAAACCGAATATAGAAAACTAATGGTTGAGTAAACTCCATCCCATCTTTCCATTATCTGTACTTTTGGTCTCGTGACGGCACTCAATATTCTGGCACCCGCCACTTGGTACCCGAGTAAAATAGATCCATTTGTAGGAAACTTTGTGAAGCGACATTGCGAAGCTATTGCCACCTCACACAATGTTTGGGTGATTTTTGTCGCATCGGCGAAAACCAAATCGGAAGAGAGAATCGAAAAGTCTTGCGCCGGAAATCTCACAGAGATCATTATCTACCAGAAGCCAGCGAGCAATGATATTTTCGGGAATTTCAAGAAGCGAAAAATAGTACTCGATGCAGTCAAGAAAACGGGCATAAGTTTCGATTTGATTCACGCACACTTTGTTTTTCCTCTAGCTCCTATGTTTGAATCCTTATCTCAAGCGCTTGATATTCCGTGGGTATTTACTGAGCATTGGTCAGGTTTTCACAAAAAATTTAGGCCTAAAATCAATTCATTTAAATGGATATGGGTAATGAAGGCTGCGAGATCTGCAAAGATGTCTTTTCCAGTTTCCGAAAATCTACAAGATGCAATGAAAATCGAGTTCCCAGATCAGGAAATGATTCTTGTACCAAATGTGGTTGAGGATGTTTTTTTCAATTCTTCAAAAAAAGAAAACTCTGACAATTGTGCACGCTTTCTACACGTTTCAAATCTAGTGGAGGAATTCAAGAATCTAAAGGGGACCTTAAAAGCCTTGTCAATCTTGCAAGAAGAAGGAATCGAATTTCAGTTTCAAATCATTAGTGATGGTGATTCTTCCAAAGCAAAAAAATGGGTTGAACAGTTAGGTCTTAGCGATCAAGTATCTTTCGAAGGCCCTTCAGATTCTGATCAAATTGCCGAAGCGATGGCTTCGTCAGATGCACTCATTCTTTTCTCGAATACAGAGAATCAACCGTGCGTGGTTTTGGAGTCTATCGCTATTGGGCTCCCCATTATCGCTTCTTGGGTTGGTGATCTCCCAAACCTAGTCAGCGACAAACGCGGGCTTATAACAGCTCCAGGAGATGTGGATCAGCTGGCGAAAAACTTGAAAACGTTCATTTCCAGAAAAGGGATTTACACTGCTAAAGAGGTGTCTCGTGGTGCTCGTGAATCCTTTTCCAAAGAAGCTGTGGGGAAGAAGTACGCAGAAGCTTACCGCAAGGTTCTAAACATATGATTTTACTGTCTACGATTAGCCAAAAGCGGTGGCGGTTCACCGCTGAAAGGGTTGAATCGACCAATTGTTCTCGCGCCCATTCCTGAAGCGCGAATTACCGCACGATCTCCAAAACGATCGCGCATCTTGTCCATCGCCTGATAAAGATTGATCATCTCTTCGGTATCGTCAAAAATATTGATCTGGTGGCCACCATTGACCAGGTGACTAAATCGAACACCGATCAATCTCACTAATAGTCTTCTATTGTATAGCTTCTCAAAGAGCTCTTTTACTTTAGGAATGATAATGTGGTCGGCCGAAGTGTAAGGAACGCGCACTTGCATGGTTCGGGTGTCAAAATCGCTGTAGCGCATCTTCACGGTAATGCAAGCACTTAGCTTCTCTCCTCTTCGTAGCTGGAATGCCAAATTCTCAGCCATCGCCACGAGGATTCCTCTCAGCTTTTCCACGTCAGTGGTATCACGATCAAAGGTACGCTCGGTGGAAATACTCTTACGCTCACTGTAGGGAATCACCGGAGACTTATCTATACCGTTGGCCTTTTTCCAAATCACCTCGCCGTGTTTTCCGAGTACACGTCCCATCATATCGCACGGCATCTCCTGCACTGTCTTGATTTTCTTTACACCGAGATTGCGAAGGGTTTGGTAGGTCTTGGCACCAACCATCGGGATTTTCCTCACTGAAAGGGGCGCCAGAAAGGGCTTCTCCGTACCGTGCGGAACATGAAGCTCATTATTTGGTTTTGCGATGCCTGTGGCAATCTTCGAAACGGTCTTGTTGGCGGCCAGACCAAATGAGATGGGCAATCCTGTTTCCTTGATAATAGTAGTACGGAGATCTGATACAAGCTTCAAACTTCCGAAGAACTTATCCATTCCCGTAAGGTCTACGTAAAACTCATCTATAGAAGTTTTCTCAAACAATGGCACACGCTCGCGAATAATTTCGGTGACTATCTTAGAATACTTGGTGTAGTTGGCGGTATTTCCGCGAATGACTATCGCCTCAGGACAAAGCTCTCTGGCCATGCGCATCGGCATGGCCGAATGAATGCCAAAAGCTCTTGCCTCGTAGCTGCACGAAGCCACTACACCTCTATCAGTCACGCCACCTATAAGTACAGGTCGCGCGTTGAGACGAGTATCTAAGAGTCGCTCTACCGAGACAAAAAATGTGTCTAAATCAAGGTGACTAATAATTGACATGAGATCTTAGAGCTTCTTTTCTATACGTTCAATAGCTGCCAAGACATCCTTCATAGAAGCTGATGTAGATTGAAAAGCATCCAAGTCAAAACCTATCACACCGCGAACTCTCCACACTTCGAGCACCTGAGACTGCTTTATAAAATATGGTTTATAAACGGAGTTATCAGAGATCAACTCATAACTCCTTTTGTGGGCATGAGTGCGTACACGCTTGAAGACTACTCCTTCGTCTTTAGTGAGAAAAACGTAGCGTTCGTCAGTCTTTAGATCAGTCCAATCTTGTACATACTCAGCGATAACGTAGGACTTAGGAGGTACAGGCAGCATACTGTCACCCTCGATTTGAAATACGCGATAAGTACGATCTGCAGGCAGCTCGGGAAATGGCATGGAAAACTTAGGTAACGCACCTACAAACTCCATATCGCCAAATCCGGTGAGGTATCCCGCAGCCGCTTTTACAGGAACAAGGGTGGCTCGCTCCTCGCCCGCTTCGTTTTCTACCGGTACGGTGAGGATCCGAAGACTCTTCCCAGAAATATCGGAAGAGTGCTCACCGGTGGATAAGTCTTTATCCAAAAGGTCATCTACACTTACTTTGAAAAAATATGCCATCAACTTTAAAGTTTGAATTCGAGGCTCCGCCCTACCCTCCTCGTAAGCGCCAATAACTGGCCGATTGACTCCGAGACGCTCTGCCAGTTCAGACTGAGTGAGTCCCAGATCTTTTCTTAGAAATCGAATATTTTCACTTAACATCATACCTCTCAACTAAAGCTAAAATAACAACTATACTAAATATATTTGCAAATATAAATAGTTCAAACGACGTCAAGGTGACAATACCCGAATAAAATATGCTGATAAATATGGAGAAGGATGCATAGATTGTAAAATAGAAGAAACCATAACTTTAGGCCTCACGAATAAACCATGAATACACAGCGACTCTGGTATCTCGAAGGAGTAGATTTATTTGGAAAGCTCTGCACAATCAAGTCAAAAGATAGCCCATCTATTGCCGAACCGAGAAAATTTAAAGCTTCGGAAATCATTTATTTTCAGGACACTGAAGCAAAATACCTTCACGTTATTGTGGATGGAAGAGTAAAGATAGGCAGCTACTTGAAAGATGGTAAAGAAGTAACAAAAGCGATACTAGGAGCCGGAGAAGTATTCGGAGAAATGGCTCTCGCTGGTGAGGATATAAGAAAGGAATACGCCGAAGCAATGGATAACAACACCACCATTTGCATGCTGAGCCTTGACGAGATCAAAAACCTAATGAAGCGAGAATCAGATATGAGTCTCCGTATCATGAAATGGATGGGCCTCCGCTTGCGCAAGCTTGAAAGAAAGGTAGAGCTTCTTGCTTTTAGAGATGCCAGAACCAGAATTATCGAATTCCTCAAGGACGCAGCAGCTTGGAAAGGAAAACCCATTGGTCACGAAGTTCTAATTCGTACTAAACTCACGCACTCAGACATTGCTCAACTCACCGCTACATCTAGGCAGACAGTAAGTGAAGTACTCAACCAGCTAAAATCTGAAGATCAAATCTATATGGAGAGGGGTAAAATCCTAATCAGAGATGTAGGAACTCTTAAATAGCGCTATTTCGAAAATTTATAATGACCCGCCTTCTTATCTAATCGACTAGACAAAACGGGAAGCGCGAAATACTGAAAGAAGCTCTTGTGTGAATTGAAAACGTGTTCGTAAAAACTTTCCAAGCTCTCCTCGAGGGATGACCGAACGTCTGGATCTAATTTGAGCATGATCTCGTATACCCGTTTCAATTGTTGTTCCAAATAAATTTCAACATCAGAGGGGTCTGAGGGAAGCCTTAGATCGAGAATGGTAAATCTTTGCTCAAATTGAGAATCAACCAATTCGTAAAAGGGTCTAAGTGATTTCGGAGCTGTAAAAACTCTCAAATGAGCTAATCGAATTGCTTCAGCCATTTCATCCTCACTCACAACGCCATCTCCAGCATATGAAGCTGCCAAAGAAATCCACACCGGAGAGTCTAATAACTGGCTAAATTCCTCGGCACTCAAATTCTGAAAAGCTTTTTTTATTTCGATCATTTTAGAAGTAAGAAGTTGATGATTAGCATGAATATAGTGAAAAATTGAACGACTCTGAGTTTGATTCAGTCGAAATAAAAACGAACAAAATCACAAAAAGATCTATATAACAGATACTTACGCTAATGCAACAGAGTTGCTAAATTGCACTTCGCACAGATTTAACTTATTTTCACATCCGTTCAACCCCGACTCCTTAAGCTGATTGATTGCCGCGTAGAGATTGAACCAAAATAAATTTAAACCACTCTTAATTTATGTCTTCTTAAGCAAGACTTATCTAATTTTAATGAAAAATTTCAGAAATTCAGTACTGCTAACACTGGGCTTGATTCTCTCCAGTGCAACTACGGCTCACGATGCCATCAAAAAAAATATTGAGAAATATCAAGAATCAGGAAGAACTTTCGAAGTATTTACCCCGTTCGAAAAAATTACTGCAAAAGGGACTAGCTCTTTAATGGAAATGGGCGTTTCAGAAGAATCACTGCTTAACGGAATTGGGCTCTTTCTTAAAGGAAACGGAGAAAAATCCATAAAAGAAAACTTATCTGAATTGATAAAAATGGAGCTTCCTGTCGGCGATAATGAGTTCATAGAAATTCTATTATACGAACAAGACATTTTTACCCAAGACGCACAATTCTCGCAAAGCAATAGTGTTGGTGAAGATTTTTCTCTTCCTGCCTTAAAATTTTACCGAGGAATTGTGGTTGGGGAAGATCACTCTCTAGCATCTATCACTATAGGCGACAACGAAGTTAATGGATTGATCTCCTTTGGTCCTGACACATACGTACTTGGTAAAGTTGAGAATTCAAAGGAAAATGCGCACATCTGGTATAAGGATAGTGACATTCTTTTGGATGAGACCTTTTCATGCGATGCAATTGAATCCGGTAATCACGTTGAAGATACTAAACCAATTGCGTTTGGATCTTCTAAAACCCTTCGATGCGTCCGTGTTCGTGTTGAGATAGATACAGACTTAGTCAATGACTTTGGCAGTGCTACCGCCGCCGCAAATTATACCTCTGCATTATTCAATCAAGTAGTGACTCTATTTGCCAATGACGATATAGATATTGCCATCTCCGAGATTTTTGCGTGGACTGGTAGCAGCCCATACTCTGGTGGCCTTAGCAATAAATTGAATCAGATGAGCAATAACTCACCTGGCTCTGACCTAACAACTCTTCTCACGGGCTCTGATATAGGCGGAATTGCATATCTCTCTGGTCTTTGTTCATCAACATTTGGCGTCAGTGTCTCCGGAGTTTTTGGCTTTTTTAATAATATCCCCACCTATTCATGGGACGTTAATGTTACCGCTCACGAACTAGGGCATAATCTTTCATCTCCACATACACATGCCTGCGCATGGAATGGAAACAACACACCAATTGATGGATGCGGAGCACAAGCTGGATTCTCTGAAGGTTGCACAGGACCGATCCCTTCAGGTGGGGGAACTATTATGAGTTACTGTCATTTACTGAGTACAGGAGTGAATTTCAACCTTGGTTTTGGACCTCAACCCACCACCAGAATGACTAATTATGTAAATTCAAGATCTTGTTTAGGCAACGACTGTGTGCCTGTTGAACCAGAGCCCTGTGAGAATGAAACTGCTACTTTAACCATAACATTAGACCAATACCCGAGTGAAACAACCTGGGAGGTCACCGATGAGTCGAGTAACATAGTAGCTTCAGGAGGCCCTTATGATGCAGGACAGCAATTTACTACAATCCAAGAAGAATTATGCTTAGTAGCAGCTTGTTACACTCTTACTTTCTTTGACACATTTGGTGATGGTATATGCTGCGGATTTGGAGAAGGAAGTTATATTTTAACCGATCAATCTGGATCGATTCTGACATCTGGAGGAGAGTTTGAAACGTCAGAGACCAGCGATTTTTGTATTGGAGAAATTGTTGTACCCTGTTTTGATGTTAATTTTAATGATTATACCATCTCCTCCTACATACCTCCTAGAGATCAAGGAACATTTACCATTCAAGAGAGTGGTGCGGGTATTTTCCTACAGAGCAACTCTCTTAAATACATACCTATCAATTATGATGTGACCACTGAAACTGTTATTGAATTTGAGTTTCAAAGTTCAGATCAAGGTTCAATAGCTGCCATAGCTATGGAAGACAATGCGAGCCTCACATTGCAGCGATTATTCAAAATATACGGAACTCTAAACAATCCAAATGTGATTTCCGATTTTGATACCTACTCCGGAACTGCCGCCCAATCATTTACTATTCCTGTGGGAGAATATTACACTGGCAACGGACTTGACCTTGTGGTTCTTTCCGCTAATGTGAATGGTTCCCCAGGAAATAACGGCTACTTTAGTAATATTAGACTGTATGAAGGAGCTTCATGCACACCAGCTGCTTCAATCCAATCCAATGAGAATATTACCCTTGAAGAAGATTTTGTCATGTTTCCTAACCCGACTCGATCCAATGTAGAGTTAGTCTCGAAAAATGGAATTAATATTCAAACGGTTCAAGTGTTTAGCATTACCGGAGTTCTCGTTGATCAAATCACGGTAAATAGCTCTAGAGCTATTATCGACCTGCAGGTTCAATCTGAGGGAATTTACCTTATCAAATGGAACGACGAATTGGGATCTAGTTACCAGCAAAAATTAATAAAAACTAAATAGAATAGCTGACTGAACAATTTAAAGCCAGAAATTTTTCTGGCTTTTTTTACGCTTTATTTTTCTTAGTGACATTCTTATCTCGAGTAAAATTTAGAAACCTAAAGGTTTGAAGAGGACAAAAATAATTTTGCCCTTGGCTCATTTTGAGTTGACAATGGAGGATAATATATTGCTTTGCGTAAACGAAGAAATTCAATTACATTCCCCTGATTATTAAAATATAAACTCTCGAGCTGAAGGATCGACGCGTTGAAGATTTACCAGATACTGAGTATTTCACTATCACAAGTGCAAAGCACCGGGGTTCATTTTGCTCAAACACAAAAGTCTAAAATGAAGTATTTATACACCTTATTATTCTTCGCACTGATTGCCTTGACCGGAAATTCACAAAGCGAATATTACTACTACGCCGACGGAGAACGAATGAACCTGAATGAAGAGAAAAACTCACTTGTAGTTCACATTAATCCGTCTTATTCTGAGGTTCTGAGCCGAATTGAGCTTCCTGGCCTCAAAGAAAAAGAAGTACACGGAGTGTATGGTCGAGCAATATTTCATTTTTCAGAGCAGGTCGATGCAGAAAGAATTAACGCCGAAACGCTGGGAATACCCGAGCCTGATTTTTACTCCAGTGCGCATGGGGTAAGAATTGATGATGGTTTTTTCCTTGCGCTCACTCACGAGGTGGTTGCACAGTTTAGTCAAGAAAATAATTTGGTTAATAAGCAGCTAGATGAACTGAAGAACCGATTTGGTGCTTCTTATTCACGTAATGAATACGGCACCGATATTTTTCACGTAAACGATCCTTATGATGGATTGGCGTTTGCTAATGCCCTTGAAGAAAGTGGGTTGGTTGATTGGGCCCACACTGACTTTTACGGAAAGGTGTCGCGACATAATGACCCCTTCTATAACCAGCAATTCCAGATGAATAATACCGGACAAACCGTAAATGGTTGGGCTGGGGTAGCAGATACCGACTGCAACGCACCGGAAGCCTGGGCCATCACCCTAGGTTCTTCTGATATCACAGTTGCAGTAATCGATGACGGGCTCGAGCCTCATGAAGATTTAGTAACTTCAACTGGTTTGAGTCGCGTTTTGGGAGGAAATACGCCTGCAACTGGTGGTGACGGGACGCCTCGCTTTGGAAGTGATGCACACGGTATGGCTTGCGCAGGAATAGTTGGTGCAACACACAATAATGGTCTTGGTGTCCGTGGGGTAGCGCCATTAGTAAATTTACGCAGTGTTAACATTTTCTGGGGCGGCGAAACTTCTCAGACAATTGCTAATGGAATTAATTGGGCCAGAGCCCAAGGAGTGGATGTAATGAGCAATTCGTGGGGATATACATCGTGCTCACTTTCATTCAGTAATTTGAACACAGCTTTGAGCAACGCACAAAATCTCGGACGTGATGGCAAAGGTTGCATCGTTTTGTTTTCTGCAGGAAATGGAGGTAAAACTTGCATTGATTACCCAGCTAACCGCTCCTCAGTTATGGCCATCGGATCGGTGACGAACCGAGCAGAGCACAGCAACTACTCCAATGAAGGACCTCAACTATCGCTTGTAGCTCCCTCAGACGCCTCCCAAGGACAAGCAGGTGCATCCGTGCGAACCATTGACAGGATGGGTTCCGTAGGCTATGACTCAGGAAATTACACCCCTTTCTTCGGGGGAACCTCAGCAGCCTGCCCTTTAGTAGCCGGATCTGCTGCGCTTGTGTTGGGATATAGTCCAGAATTGACCGAGAATCAAGTACGCAGTCTTCTTGAAAATACCGCATCAGACATGGGCAGTCAGGGCTTCGATAATACCTTCGGAAACGGAAGAATTAATGTCGGCGCTGCAATTGCATCGCTCGAACCTACCGAATGTGAAACTAATTCACTGCTATTAACAATAGCCCTAGATGAATACCCTGCAGAAACCACTTGGGAGATAACAGATGGCTCTGGTAATGCCATTTCAGCTGGTGGGCCTTACCTAAGTTCCCTGCAATTTACCACAGTGACAGAAAATATATGTTTAGAGAATGGATGCTATACACTTACGTTCTTCGATTCCTACGGAGATGGAATTTGCTGCGGATTCGGGAACGGCAATTACACCCTTACTAATGAATCAATAATTCTGATCTCGGGGGGTGAGTTTGAAGACTCAGAATCAAGTGAATTCTGCGTAGGCGAAGCTGAAAACCCATGTTTTAACGTTAACTTTAATGATTATAATATCTCATCTTACATCCCTCCAAGAGATCAAGGAACTTTTACCATTCAAGGAGATGGTGCGGGTATTTTCCTACAGAGCAACTCTCTTAAATACATACCTATCAATTATGATGTGACCACTGAAACTGTTATTGAATTTGAGTTCCAAAGTTCAGATCAAGGTTCAATAGCTGCTATAGCTATGGAGGACAATACAAGCCTTACTCTACAAAGATTGTTCAAAATTTATGGAACTCTGAATAACCCAAATGTCATTTCTGACTTCGATACTTACTCAGGAACGGCCCTTCAGTCATTCTCAATCCCAATTGGAACATACTACACTGGAAATGGCTTAAACTTAGTGGTACTTTCTGCTAATGTCAACGGTTCGCCCGGCAATAACGGTTATTTCCAAAATATTAGGCTTTTCGAAGGTACTGGCTGCACAACATCAGGCATTATCACACAGTCAGAAGAAGTCTTTGATATTGAGTCTAGTAGCGAGTTTATCATTCAATCCAATCAACAAGGCCTAAGCTTTGAAGATGAATTTGTCCTCTTTCCGAATCCTGCCAGATCAAATACCCAGTTAATTTCACAANATGGTCAGCACATCCAGACTNTACAAGTGTTTAGCATCACAGGAACCTTGATAGAGCAAATTGTAGTAAATGGACCAAGGGCTGCTATAGACCTAAGAGATCATGCAAATGGTATTTACCTCTTAAAGTGGAAGGACGAGTTTGGAACGAGTCATCAAAAAAAATTGGTAAAAACTGAATAGAAATCTTTTAGCCATAACATCAAAGCCAGACTTCGTTCTGGCTTTTTTTATGCTCTCAAATCATGATTGAATCACTACCTTTGCGGCAAAATTTTTAGCGCATAAAACCACCTACATGAAAAATCACGATATCAAGGTATACCCTTCCAAAGCCAACCTACCTAAGGAGGAGCAACTCGCCTACAAACTGGCAAAAATGGTGACAGATGAAGTGGACATAAGTCCGGAAGTGGAGGATATGGTGATCAATAGAATTATCGATAATGCATCAGTAGCTATCGCTTCAGTCAACAGAACTCCTGTAGTGAATGCGCGATCCCAAGCTCTCTCTCACTCAAGAGCCGGTGGAGGGGCAAATCTCTTCGGAATGCCGAAGGACACTAAAGTTCACGCTGAATGGGCGGCTTGGGCAAACTGCGTGGCTGTTAGAGAACTTGACTACCATGATACTTTTCTTGCCGCAGACTATTCCCACCCTGGAGATAGCATTCCGGCAGTAATAGCTGTAGCCCAACAATTAGGAAAAAGCGGAAAAGACATTTTAAAAGGAATTGTCGCCGCTTATGAAGTTCATGTGAACTTAGTGAAGGCAATTTGCCTCCATGAGCATAAGATTGACCATGTTGCTCACCTTTGTCCAGCACAAGCGGCCGGTGTTTGCGCTCTGTTAGGACTGGATACCGAAACAACTTACCAGGCCATCCAGCAGGCTTTGCACGTCTCAGTATCTACTAGACAAAGTAGAAAAGGAGAAATCTCAAGCTGGAAAGCTTACGTTCCTGGACACGGAGCGAAATTGGCCATCGAAGCGGTGGATCGAGCAATGAGAGGAGAAAAAAGTCCTTCCCCAATTTATGAAGGTGAGGATAGCGTCATTGCCTGGGTACTTGATGGCCCAGATGCGCACTATGTAATCCCTTTGCCTGAGGATGGTGAAGAGAAGAAAGCAATTCTCGAAACATACACCAAAGAACATTCTGCAGAATATCAGTCTCAAGCATTAATTGATTTGGCTGCTCGTATGCGAGAAAAAGTTTCTAATTTCTCCGATATCGAGAGCATCCTTATAGAAACCTCTCACCACACACATTATGTGATCGGAACAGGATCCAACGACCCTCAAAAGTTTGATCCATACGCTACAAGAGAAACGCTTGACCATTCCATCATGTACATTTTCGCAGTGGCACTTGAAGACGGTTCTTGGCATCACGAAGACTCCTATGCTCCGTCAAGAGCCCAAAGACCAGAGACGGTTGAGCTTTGGAAAAAAATCTCTACTGTTGAAAAAGAAAAATGGACTAAACTCTATCACGATTCTGATCCAGACAAAAAAGCCTTTGGAGGAAGAGTAGTAATCAAAATGAAAAATGGAGAAGAGATTGCCGATGAGCTAGAGCGTGCCAACGCACACCCAGCGGGTGCGATTCCATTTGGAAGAAAAAACTATGTGAAGAAGTTTGATATGCTCACTGAAAAATTGATCACAAAAGAGGAAAGAGATCGATTCATTTCGGTGGCTCAAAGACTCAAAGATCTGAGTGCAGAAGAGGTAGATCAACTTACAGTTGAGATGCTTTTGGACAATGTGAAAGAAAACAGGCCAAACAATAAAGGGATATTCTAATGATCATCAGTGAAAAAACTGCCCAGGAAAAGCGAAAAGAATTCAGAGCTGCCCTCGACTCAGGGAAAATCCTTCAGTTTCCAGGAGCCTACAATCCCATGGTTGCCATGCTCATCGAGCAAAAAGGCTTTGATGGTGTCTACGTTTCAGGAGCCGTTATGGCCAATTCGCTTGGCCTTCCCGATATCGGAATGACTACCTTGACGGAAGTCTCGCAATTTGCCTCGGCCATTGCCAGAGTCACGTCTCTCCCATCCATCATGGATATTGATACCGGATTTGGTGAAACAATGAGCGTCGCAAGAACCATTAAGGAATTAACATATCTCGGTATGGCAGGCTGTCATATCGAAGATCAAATCAACCCTAAACGTTGTGGTCATCTAGACAATAAAGAACTGGTATCAGTTGATGCTATGGTTCAAAAAGTTAAAGCCGCTGCAGATGCCAAAACAGACGAGAACTTCATGGTCATTGCGCGCACCGATGCCCGGGGTGTTGAAGGGCTCGACAAAGCTCTTGATCGTGCAAAAGCCTACGTAGATGCTGGTGCCGATATGATCTTTCCTGAAGCCATGAAAGACGAATCTGAATTCGAAGCTTTCAGAAATGCAGTGGACGTTCCCCTACTTGCCAATATGACAGAGTTTG
Source organism: Flavobacteriales bacterium (assembly GCA_022448105.1). Classification (GTDB taxonomy): domain Bacteria; phylum Bacteroidota; class Bacteroidia; order Flavobacteriales_D; family Cryomorphaceae; genus JAKVAV01. The sequence continues at coordinate 32,141 of JAKVAV010000004.1, forward strand.
GGAAATCAAGGCTGTTATCAAAATCAGAGTTAGAAAACTTAGGTTATAACTTGGTGATCTACCCTGTTACTACACAGAGACTTGCCATGTTTGCCGTAGAGCAAGGACTAGACACCATAAAGTCTACGGGAAGCCAAGAAGCATCTCTCGATCAGATGCAAACCAGAAAGAGACTCTACGAAGTTTTGCACTATGAAGATTACAATGCGTACGACAGCAATCTCTACAACTTTAAATTATAACCACCAGAAATCCACCCACACATATAAATTATGAGCGAAAAAATAATTGCACCAAAGGGACTTGCCGGAGTAGTTACAGACGAAACGACAATCTCTAAAGTGATGCCAGAAATCAATTCCTTGGTATACAGAGGATATAAAGTTCAAGACCTCGCCGAAAACTGTTCTTTCGAAGAAGTTGCCTACTTGATGACGCACATTGATCTTCCAAATCAGGAGCAACTTGATGCCTTCAGCCAAACGGAAAAGAACTATAGAGATCTGTCCGATGATCTACTGGCCGTAATTCAAAAATTTCCAAAGAATGCGCATCCAATGGACACACTGAGAACTGCGGTAAGTTTCATTGGAATGGAAGACGCAAGAATCTGGGATGATTCGCCAGAGACCAATATGGACAAGTTTTTGAGTTTACTTGCTAAAATTCCTTCAGCAATAGCAGCAGCCTACAGACATTCAAAAGGATTGGAATACATCACTCCAAACAAGGAGCTTTCAATGAGTGAAAACTTCTTCCACATGTGTTTCGGTAAGGTACCGGCTCCTGAAGTGGTTAAAGCCTTTGATGTTTCGCTTACACTCTACGCAGAGCATAGTTTCAATGCATCTACTTTCACAACAAGGGTAATTACATCGACTACAAGTGATATCTACAGCGCGGTTTGTGGGGGTATTGGAGCACTGAAAGGACCTTTGCACGGAGGGGCCAACGAGCAAGTCATGCACATGCTCAAAGAAGTCGGAGATCCAGCTGTTGCCAGAGACTGGATGCTCACAGCTTTAGCTGAAAAGAAGAAAGTGATGGGCTTCGGACATCGAGTATATCGCAAGGGAGATTCACGTGTGCCAACCATGAAAAAGTACACTGAAAAAATGGCCGATTTCACCGGTGAAAAGAAATGGTTAGAAATTGCAAACATCCTCGAAGAAACAATGATTTCTGAGAAGGGCATCTATCCTAATCTTGACTTTCCAGCAGGTCCAGCTTACTTTATGATGGGATTTGAGATTGACATGTTCACACCAATTTTTGTCATGAGCCGAATCACTGGGTGGTGCGCTCACATTATGGAGCAGCAAGCAAACAATAGAATAATCAGACCACTGAGTGATTATGTTGGTGAAGGAGAAAGGTCAGTCTTATCTATCAATAAGAGATAAGGTCACGTTTCCGTATCCAAGAACGCCGATTCGCTATTTTTACAGAATCGGCGTTTTTAACTAAATCGCTACGCTTAGATCGCTCGCAAAAAGAATTTAATGCGTTTGTACCCTTCTATTTTGAGAATGACTACGCTATTTACGGGGAGTATGGAAGGTACGGGAATAATGTTGGTGCCCGCTTCAATATTTTGAACGACGTTGTAGAGCTCTTTTCCTTCCACTGAAAAGTATTCAAATTCCAGAGACGTCTGCCCAATCGAAGACAATTGAAGACAAACACCTTGCTCACATTTCACTATAGAAACATTTGAAGTGATATCTATTGGTTCAATAAAGCCATCAGAAAGAGGCTCTAGAGAGCAAATTGATTCGATTTCACACTCATTCAAAAAATCACAGCCGTCCATATCAATAAATTCTAAATCCGTTACTTCAAATGGATTATCGTCAGTACAATCGCACTTTTCTATATAGCTGTAATTCTCACCTATATCGCAGCATTGGTTTGAATAATTTGCAAAGTCATATCGGTAGATAATGTCATCTGTCACTCCTGGTAAGATCTCATCTGATAGTATGTCTACGATAAAATCTGTACCTCTTCTTTCGATCAGCTCATTCACACATCCGTTGGTATCATGACCTCCCCCACAAAAAGTTATGATCTTACTGTAGACATCAGCCTCTGCCATTCGCTCAGAAATGTAATCCGGCCCATACAAGGTGAAAGAATTTACTTCAGTACCATCGGGATAGGTCAAGTCTGCGTCACACAGACCATCTTGTCCCAATGTAGTCCGCGAAACATAAGGGACAATTTTGTCGCAAGTGCCAATTATAAAGCAGATGGGTACTTTATTGGGTGAAACCGAATAATTGATTTGATCATCGGAAAATATGGCCGCAGTCCTGCAGATCGCCCCTTTTATTCGATCGTATGGCATTTCGTAATTACTAATCTGGTTTCTACCCGTACTATGCAAACCACCGCTATCTCCAATATCAATTGGCCCCTCTAACCCGTTTACGATGTACGGTTCTCCTGCGCCTAGATAATCTTCCCATTGCTCCTGAATTAATCTAGAAGCCGCATGAAAGGCAGATGTCCCTCCCCAGCTTTTCCCCGACATGAAAATCGAGTGCCCATCGATTGGTTTACCAGCCAGTTCATTGTCATCTACAATAGGGTTGGATGATTGGAGATCGTCGTATAAGAAACTGAAAGTGCGAATTACCGCAGAGATATCTTGAGCGGCAAGATAGATCGACTTTGCATACGTATGACAATAGCCCACGCCTAGCCTATCAGATCTGTAAGAAGGACTCAGCACGATATACCCCCTTACGGCCCACTCGTAAGCATAATCAGCAATGGTTTGCTTATTTCCTTGGCCGGCATGAAGAACAAGCATCACAGGCAGTTGATCAATGTTTCCATCGGCATACACAAGAGATAAATCATCTTTTGGAGCATAAATGTCAAATAGACGTTGGACCTGAACTTGATTTCCATTGCGGTTGGTCACAACTGTATCAGAATCGTACCGCACGGTAATCACATCTATTTGCTCGTTGGTGAAAATATTATCTTCGAGTAAAAGACCAGAGGTCAAGGTATCAGCATTGTTTTCAAGAAGAAAAACTTGTTCTCCAAGAAATCCATAATCTGCGTTCTGTCCTTGAAGACTTGCCCTTGAAATAAGGACTACCAAAATTATTCCAGCAACAAATTTTAAATCGAAGTTTTTCATTGGACATTCTATACGTTATGCAAGTTATTAGGTTTTTTGAACTAATACTAATCCTTCCTTGACATAAAAGCATGGAGGATAATTAGCTTTTCAAGATTGAATCATTCTAAAATGGGTCGTTCCTATCGTGAATGAGACTGATATCTGAAGTGGCGTGTACTATTTTGGCTGTTGTCATCTCTTTTCCAATCCCATTTTAAAAATTAATAAACTCGAAAGATTGATCGTTCAATTATTGACTTTCGTCGAAAAGAAATATAATTTCGTGGTGAATTTTTAATCAATCGCTATGTTAAAATACAACTTAAAGCAATTCCTTGGCATAACGCTCGGACTATTGACTGGTCTGTCAGCTTTCGGCCAAGGAGTTTGCACTCAATTTTCTTACTACTACGCCGACATAAATTACCCAGACTCTGGTACACAAACGGATATCTACAGTTTGAGCCTTAGTGGATCAGATGCAATTCTAACTCCTATCGTTGAGGATTTAGACCTGAGTGTTCACTTAGCATTTAACGAGGATAGTCAGCTTTTATACTTAGTGAGCACTGGAAACGGCGATATAAGAACTTTAGACCCTTTAACGGGCGAAGTTTCGGAGGCTATCCCAGTTGATCTGAGTATAAGCGGCGTAACGACAACAACGTTTAGCGCAGAGGGAGAACTCCTGATTGGAGCAGGTAATGGTACTATTTACATTGTTGACTTAGATACGAATCCTTACGAACTTTCAGTGTTTTCAGAAAATAATGATATTTCAGGAGGAGACATCACATTTGATGCTGAGGGTAACCTATACTTAGCTTCTAAACCTCAAGGAAAGTTCTACAACGTTATCCCAGGATTTGATAATCCACTTCTCGGTAATGTAGATGGACAAGTAACAGGTATGGCCACCTTAGAGGGAGGAAATGGTGTAATCGTATCTTCAAGAAATAACGGTCAATTTTTGACTTACGACCTTGATGGAGGTGTTACAGCAAGCGGAGCTTATGATGCTAAATTAGTAACAGGTGAACCATTCAGTCTCGAAAATGGAGATATGACCTCTGGGTGCAACTCTAGAAATACTTCAATCGACGGTTGCGATGATCTCAGAACCTACTACATCCACAACGCACAAGGATCTGGCCCTGTTATTCTCTACCAAGTTGAATTCAATGAATTGGGTGGAACTATCCTCACTGAACTCGACGACCTTGGCGGAGGATCACACCTTGGAATAGGAAAAGATGGATTCTTATACATCGTGAGAAATGGTTCAGGTATGCTAAAGAAATTCAACCCTTTGACTTTGGGAGTTGAAAACGAAGTGCAGATCAATATTGATGGTGTTAACGTGACAAATATTCCTGCCGTCGCCGTCGGAGATGATGGATTCGTCTATGTTGGGTCTTCCGCGGACGACACTATTTACAAAGTAGATCCTAATACCGGAGACGCCGAAGTTTTTGGTGAAGGAAATGTGAGAGGAGGAGATCTCGTTTTCGTGGGTGAAGCGTTATGGTTAGCCAATAGAAATCAAGGACGCTTTTATGAAATAAATGGAGATGGTCAGTTTGACGTGGATGCCGAAGAAATAAATGGTGTGTCTGTTCTCCCCGACGGAAACTTGCTTATCGCTAATGGAAATTTAAATGGACTGTTTGAAGTTTATGAACCCATAACAGGTAACGCAACAGGAGAAGTTTTCGAAACTGGTCTTGCACTGTTCAATGGCGACTTAGCTAGCAGATGTTTTGATGGTCAACCTATATTCCAATCATGCGATGACTTCAGAACTTACTTTATCCACACACCTGTGGATGGAGTGGACGCTGGGCTTTATGGTGTAAACATAACGGATTTAGGAGAAATCAGCTTCGATTTTATTCGAGAAGTTGGTGACTCTCACCTTGGCGTAGGTCCTGATGGTCTCCTTTATGTCGTAGGTGGTGGCCAATTATCAATCATTGATCCCTTAACCAACACTTCCGCTCAACTACCCATAACTGACCAATCAGGAGCTGGCCTCGGAGGAATTCCAGCAGTTGTTGTTGGAGATGATGGTACACTCTACGTTGGCTCTTCTCCACGTAATGAAATCTACACCGTAAATACGAGTACTGGAGTAGCTACTTTCTTTGCCGATGCTCAGGTCTCTGGCGGTGATTTAGTTTTCGCTGGCGGCGAACTGTGGGTAGCTAATAGAAGCACGGCTATATTTACAAGCGTTACCTCTGGAACCACTTTCTCTATTGACGCAGCTGATATTCTTGGGGTGTCTGCTCTTCCAGATGGAAATCTTTTAGTGGCAAACGGCGATTTCGGAAGCACGTTTGATGTTTATGAACCTATCACTGGAAATTTCACTGGAACATCTTATGAAACTGGATTTGAGCTCTACTGGGGTGATTTAGCGAGTAGATGTTTCGACGATAATAACGTTGTTGACGGATGTGATAATTTCCAGTTATTCCTAGCAGCCAACGGAAACCAAGGTGGAGATATTTACAGCATTTCTATTGATGAAGGTATGTTGACACTAGACCTGCTCATCGCAGATCTTGGACGTCCACACATCGCTTATGATGAAAGCAATGGCTTAATTTATGTTGTGGAAGGCCCTACTGGTGAAGTGGCAATCTACGACCCAGTAGCAGATATACTCACCGCTTACTCAAACATCGCCATAGATGGAACCAATATCGGAGATACTTACTCTGCTGTCGTAACTAATGATGGAAGACTCCTAGTTGGTTCAAATGCAACGAATATGGTCTACGAAGTGGATCCTCTGACAGGGATGGCTTCTAATCCAATAGATGTGCCCGTTAATGGTGGTGACATCATTCAGACTAACGATGGAAACATTTGGGTACTAACCAGAAATGAGAATAGATTCTACAATATCACCGATGGCGTCAGTCAATTTGATGTGGAACTAAATGAGATGTACGGAGCTGCCGTTATGGATAACGGAATGATTCTAGTAGGCGATGCAGGTACTCAACTTAGAGTGGTTGATCCCGAAACAGCAAGTACAACAGAAACGATCTACGAACTAGGTATTAACGTTGCAGCCGGCGACCTAGCTGGAGGTTGTGGAGACAATTATGTACCCCTAGAAAATCCGCAGCCTAGCCCTAATTTGACGGTCAACACGCAACAAACTATACTCATCGCTTTCCCAAATCCAACAGAGAACTTCTCAAATATTGAGATTACCTCTTACTCAACGGAGAGAGCTGTCGTAGAAATTTTTGATATGAATGGAAAATCTGTTGCAACGCTTCTTAATCAAGATGTTCAAGCAGGCAATACATACCGCACGACATTCGATGCTACAACACTACCAAATGGCATCTATGTAGTGAAATATGTCACTCCTAGCGAATCTATAATTGAAAAGATCATGATTGCCAGATAAATTTTTGTTGCTGTCAAATGCAAATGAAAGGCCTTCAATCGAAGGCCTTTTTTTTGTGACCAGATCTTGCTTTATAATAGTTGCTGAAATGAGATATATCGATGATAAATTGACTTTCGTCGAAAACCAACATAATTTTGAAACTCAATCGAAAACCAAACTCAGTGCTATGAGAAATTTTAACTTGAAGAAAGGCCTGCTTACAGCCTTCACATTACTAACTGGACTAACTGCATTCACACAGGGTGTTTGCACCCAGTATTCTTACTACTACGCAGACATCACTTATCCAAACGGTGGTGAACAAACTGATCTCTACAATTTAGAATTACAAGGTGATGATGCCATCATGAGTCATATTATGACAATCGATGTAGGCGTTCATATAGCGTACAATGTTACAGACGGACTAATCTATGCCGTTGATGATAATACAGGTGATATACGTGTGATCGACCCAATTACCGGGGAAGTGCTTTCTACTAAGGGAGTCAACCAAAATGTCGGAAAGGTAACCACCGCTAGTTTTAATGATGAAGGCTTTCTTCTATTAGGGTCTCACAATGGAAACATTTATCAAGTGGATGATTTACTATCTGATCCGATAGAAGTATCAGTTTATTCTGAAGAAAATGATATTTCTGGCGGTGACATCACTTTCAGCGGAGCTGGAAACCTTTACCTAGCTGCAAAACCACAAGGAAAGTTTTACGAAGTAATACCAGGTTTCGCCAATACTCTTCTAGGAAATGTCAACGGCAACGTAACTGGAATGGCTACGCTTGAAAACGGAACCGGTGTAATCGTTTCCTCAAGAAACAATGGTCAGTTCTTGACTTATGAAATTGATGGAGGTGTAACTGAAACTGCTTCTTACAATGCCATTCTTGATGGAGAAGCTTTCACACTTGGAAATGGGGACATGAGCTCTGGATGCTCACAGAGAAGTTCCTCAATTGATGGATGTGCTGATTTCAGAACATACTACATGGAAGATGCACAAGGTGGCGGGCCAGATGTGCTTTACTCTGTTTCATTCAATGAAATGGGAGGGGCTGATTTGATAGCTCTAGCTGAATTTGGTGGCGGAAGTCACATCGGTATAGGAGCAGATGGACTTATTTACATTGTAAGATATGGCTCTGGACTCCTCACTACTTGGGATCCTGAAACGCTTGCTCCTGTTAATGAAGTGCAGATCAACGTTGATGGAAATAATATTGGTCAAATTCCAGCAGTGGTAGTGGGCGATGATGGATTTGTATACGTTGGTTCACAAAATGGTGATATTATTTACAAAGTAGACCCCACAACAGGAGCTGCAGAAGTTTTTGGCGAAGCAAATGTTGGAGGTGGAGACTTAGTGTTTGTTGGCGATGCTCTTTGGCTAGCTAACAGAGGCCAAGGTCGTTTCTATGAAGTGAATGGTTCAGGTCAGTTCGACGTTGCCGCTGAAGAAATCAACGGTGTAGGTATTCTACCTGACGGAAATCTTTTGATCGCTAATGGAAACTTCAATGGACTGTTTGAGGTTTACGAGCCAATCACAGGAGCCGCTACTGGCGAAGTATTTGAAACTGGTCTAGAGCTTTTCAATGGAGATTTAGCAACCAAATGTTTTGATGGAAACAACGCAAACGAATGCGAGAATTTCGAGCTTTTCCTCACGGCAAATGGTGGACAAGGAGGAGACCTTTATCGAGTTACACTTGGAGACGGAAGCGCTACACTTGANCTTCTTCTAGAAAATCTTGGAGACCCACACATCGCTTACGATTCAAGCAATGGCCTTCTTTACATTGTNAAAGGTCAAGGTGAAGTTGCCATCTACGATCCTGTGAGCAATGTATTGAGTACTTTTTCTGATATTGTGATGGGCGATATGGACATCAGCCAAACCTATGCTGCTGTGGTAACCGATGAAGGAACACTACTCGTTGGTTCTGCAAATCAAAATGAAGTATACGAAGTTGATCCAGCAACTGGAGCAGCAACAAACCCGGTCAGCGTTCCTGTAAATGGTGGTGACATCATCCAAACCAATGATGGCAACATTTGGGTAATCCATAGAGATCAAAGCAGATTCTACAACATCACTGATGGTGTAAGTCAATTTGATGTAGAACTAGATGAAATGTATGGAGCTGCGGTAATGCAGAGCGGTATGATCCTTGTTGGAGATGCTGGAACACAGCTAAGAGTCGTTGATCCTGCAATTGCTAGCGTTACAGAAACGACTTACGAGCTTGGAATTAATATTACGGCTGGTGATTTAGCCGGAGGCTGTGGTGATGCAAACCCAATTATTACTCCGGAGAATGGTGAGTGCTATGCAACCCAAGTAATTGAGTATATCCAAGGGACAAGAAACAATGGTGGAGCTCTTTCTGCAAATCGCACTGACGAAACTCAGGCAATCGGTGAGCCAGAAGGAATTGATCAATTAGTATTCGTTACACTTGGTTACGGAGGAAGCATCTCTTTAACTTTTGATGGCGTGGTACCAAACCTAGATGGTGATGACATCCAAATTATTGAGACCTCTTATGGAAACCCGGGTTGCGAGGCCTATCCAGAGTATGCAGATGTATATGTATCTCCCAATGGTGTGGACTTCTTCTTTGCAGAAACAGTTTGTAAAAGCGATAACGGAGTAGACATTAGCGCTGCCGGTGACTTCGACTATATTTCTGTAGTTAAGATCGTAAATAATGGCAACCTGACTTCAACCCCTGATGGTTACGACCTAGATGGAGTTATTGCCGTTCACAATTGTGACTCAGACGACACAGAAGAGAATGGAGAGGATGAACCAACTGTAAATAATCAGTCTGCTGGTTCAGTGGGAGCAGAATCGATCCTAGTTTCTTATCCAAATCCAACTGAAGGAATCACTACGGTTGAATTCATGGTATCTTCTGATAATAAAGCAATAGTTGAGATTTTCGATATGAATGGAAGATTAGTGGAGTCTCTGTTCAATCAAGATGTTCAAGCTGGTAATACTTACAGAGTTGATTTTGATGGCAGCAGTCTACCAAACGGAATCTACCTTGTGAAGTACATCACAGATGATGAGACAGTCATTGAGAAATTGATGATAGCTAGATAAGCAAAGAATCATTTCTTAGCTCAAAAAGGAGATCTTCGTTCGCGAAGATCTCCTTTTTAGTTATTATTATATCATGAAAATCAAGCTATGGATTCTTGCGCTGGTTTTAACGAAGGTCAGCCTTGGACAGAATCTTGTCGTCGATATTTCTTCAACCAATGAACCTAATGAAATCTCCATATGTATTGACAAAGAGAATCCAAATAAACTCGTAGCGGGAGCTAATATTTACAGCCTTTTTTCCAGCGAAGATTCAGGGCTAAGTTGGAATCGATTCGAAGCAAGCTCGACATTCGGAGTATGGGGCGATCCAGTAATCATTCAGGATACAGCAGGAAGCTTTTATCACCTCCATCTTTCAAATGTCCCTGGTGGGAATTGGATTGATCGTATTGTCTGTCAACGGTCTGACGATGGGGGTAAAACTTTCAATAATGGATCTTTTTTCGGACTGGATGGTAAAAAGGCTCAAGATAAGCCCTGGGCTGTGGTTAACCCATTGAATAATGAGATTTATGTCACTTGGACTCAATTCGATAAATATGGTTCTGACGACCCCATACATCGATCGAATATACTCTTCACCAAATCTGATGACCGAGGAGAAACTTGGGCGGAACCAACTAAAATCAATACCGTTGATGGCGATTGTGTAGATGATGACAAGACCGTGGAAGGAGCGGTACCCGCCGTAGGACCTAATGGGGAAATCTACGTGGCTTGGTCTGGGCCAAATGGACTTGCCTTTAATCGGTCTTTTGACGGCGGAAGAACTTGGGAAGAAAATGAAATTCAAATCACCGATCATATAGGTGGATGGAGTATTGACATTGAAGGCATCTATCGCGCCAACGGAATGCCTGTTACCAAATGTGACCTTTCTGGAGGAGCTAATAGCGGCACGATATACGTGAACTGGGCCGCTGAACAAGACGGCCAAACTGATATCTACCTTACAACGAGCGACAACCATGGAGATGCATGGAGTGAACCGATCCGCGTAAATCAAGATGACTCCAATCGAGATCAATTCTTCACTTGGATGGACATCGATCAAACGAACGGCAACTTGTGGCTTGTCTATCACGATCGACGACATACTACGGGAAACGAAACTGACGTTTATTCAGCGTTAAGCCAAGATGGAGGAAGATCTTTTCAGGAAATCAAGCTAACTGAGACTCCTTTCAAGCCGAATGATCAGGTATTCTTTGGAGACTATAATAACATCACAGCTCACAACAATGTGGTAAGGCCAGTTTGGACAAGGCTGGATGAAAAAAAACTTACGGTTCAAACTAGCATCGTCAATCCCCATCCATTCTTCTTGAGCGAAAAAAATCTTATCACGACTAGTTTTGAGTCAAATGGAGCAATCGAGATTAATCACAATCTCCGAGGGAGGAGATTCTTGATATCGGTATATGATTTAAATGGAACCCTGGTTGGCGCAAAGGAGAAGGTGAAATCAAAAAACGGAATGATATCGACAAAAATTTTTGCCCAAATTCTCGAAGGGGTATATTGGGTCGAAATTTCGAATGGAAGCGAAACGGCAAAGGGACAATGGATCAAAAAGCATTGATCCAGTCGACTCCTTTCTTCAAGTTTCTTAGTGTTAACTCTTCGGGAGATCCTTCTTTTGGATTAAAATCATAAAACCAGTTGGCTTCCTTAGGGAGACTCATCAGGATAGATTCAGTTCGTCCGTTGCTCATTAAGCCAAACCTCGTCCCTCGATCATAAACCAAATTAAACTCAACGTACCTTCCTCTTCTTAACTTTTGCCATTCTTTTTGATGCTCATTGAAAGGCTCGTCTCGATTCAAAGCAATCAAATGAGTATATATCTCTGGGAAAGCTCTTCCTAAATCACAAGAGAAGTCAAATATCTGCTGTTTTGGGAGAGAATTATGCTCTGCGAGATGATCGTAGAATATCCCGCCTACTCCTCTAGTTTCGTTTCGGTGTGGAATGAAAAAATAATCGTCAGCCTCCTTCTTAAACTTATCGTACCAAGAAGGTTCGTATTTGTCGCAAACTTGCTTAAGCTTTTTGTGGAAATAGGAGGCTTGATCGTTTACAATATAGTGCGGAGTAAGGTCGATTCCCCCACCAAACCAATAAGTCCCGTCATCCGTCTCGAAGTATCTGACGTTCATGTGAATAATGGGCACATTGGGATTTTTCGGATGCATCACAATGCTTACACCAGTAGCAAAAAACCATGCGGCATCAACCTTCAAACTTTTGGCCATCATCGGGGTCACCTCTCCTTCTACCGCGGAGAAGTTAACACCGGCTTTCTCAAGGACATTGCCCTCCGACATTACCCGAGTAAGTCCTCCACCTCCTCCTCTTCGACTCCATTCATCCTTGATAAATGTTCCTCGTCCATCACAAGACTCCATTTTCTCACAAATGAGTGATTGAATCTCTCGGTAAGACTTCTCTATTTCGAATCTATCGGGGACAGAATACATCAGTTAATCTTCCTGATTTCAAAATCCTTATATTCTAGGATGTAGGACTGCTTGTTTTCAAACTCTTTACCTGTTGTGGATTTACCAAATCGGTAAGAACCGGCCGTACCATCGAGCTTTAGGGTAGAAAACTCCAAGGGAAATGCTAACCCTTCAGCGAGCAGTGCCTTTCCAAAAAAGAGCATGAGGTCGTAAGCCTTGAATCCATATCCGAAACTAGATGGCTCCATGCCATAATACTCGCGATACTCCTTTAAGAACTCAATGGTGTTCTTTTCTTCATAATCGACATAAGACGGCACCACAATTCTCAAGTTAAGTTTGTTCTTGTAATCAACCTCTATATTCTCGTAATTGATCCACTTGTCGAGACCGTAAACCTGTATCGGATACTCATCGTCAATGATGGCAATTTTGGTCATCATTTCACTCACAAATGCTAAATCATTAGAAGGTACGATGATGATGTTCGTAGTATCCTTTCGGAGAAACTCATAGATGCGACCTTTTTCATTTTCACTATCAAAGAGCTCTTTGGTGATACTGCGCAACGAATCAGAATAAGCGTTGGAAAAGGTGGAAGCAGCCAAGTTATAATTCTTAACAAATTCCCTCCTCATGGGCCATTCTTTTGGGAACTCGCTATTGAGCATGAGGACATTATCACCTGTGTGATTGATCGCGACAAAGTTAGCTAGATACCTCAACATGGTTTCGCGTGAAGTGGAAGCACGCAAGAGGTAGGGGTTGTCTTCAAATACCTCATTTGCGAATGAATTGGGAGACACTAAATAAATCTGCTCCCGAATAGCCATATCACTCACCAAGGCTAAACTAGCTTTGTGCATAGGTCCGATGATCATATCCATCTCCTTTATCTCAGGTAGCTTTAAAGTTTCACCTGTTGCCACAATATCGTCTCCTATTTCGTAGACATGCAGATCAATGTTACTACCGAGTTTTTGCAAAGAATCGAGAGCGAGTATGGTTCCCCGATAATATTCGAGGGCAATTTCCGTGAGAATAAAGAGATTCTCTCCCCGCATCAATGCATTTTCGATACTATCATTCGCCTCTAATTCAAATGGCAACATCAATGCGATTTTATATTTTTCACTTTTCCCAGAAGGAATATTCATATCAGAGCGAAGGCGCTCTCTTTCTTGGACTACTTTCTGTTCAACAAATTCGGTCGTGTAAGCTGGAATGACGATGTACTGACCATTTTTCGCTCCAAGCTCTAAACTTGGATTGACGGCAACAAGGCTATCTTGGGTTAGGCCATACTGTTTTGACAACGAAAAGAGCGTCTCCCCTACTTGAACTTGATGTACAACAAAGGAATCATTTCGAGCAGGTTCAAGGTAAATCTCTTTAACAGTAGAACTTTTAACAGCGGGTACCCTGAGAATGACACCGGTAGCTAGTTTTTCTGAAGCGTGAGGATTGAGCTCGGTTAAGTCATTTACGGAAACACCATAAACCTTCGAAATTGAAAATAAAGTCTCCTTTTTTTGAACGGTATGAAGTAGTTGGTCTCCCTCGACTTTTACTTCCTTTTTCTTGGCTTCCTTCTTATTGATCGACTGAATTGGCACTAAAATCTCTCGACCAATATCAAGCCCCTTATCTGCTCCTTCATTAGCATCAACCAATGCTTCTACTGAAACTGAGAAGATTTTGGAAATGGCAAAAAGCGTATTTCCCGGCTCAACGTAATACACGTAATATTCAGCCCCATTGACCGTTCGTGTTGCATAATCCTGAGCCGATGATGCTATAGCCACGAAACTAAATACAATAAGCCAAAGACTTCTGAGGTATGTTTTTCTCACTCCCATTCAATTGTGGCGGGTGGCTTCGAGCTAATATCGTAAACCACTCGATTAATTCCTTTTACTCGGTTAATTATCTCGTTAGAAATTTTCGCAAGCAGCTCATAGGGCAGATGGCACCAATCAGCTGTCATACCGTCGGTAGACGTTACCGCCCTTAAAGCCACGGCTTTCTCATACGTACGCTCATCGCCCATTACTCCCACACTTTGCACGGGAAGAAGTATTGCGCCTGCCTGCCAAACATTATCGTACTCGCCTGAATCTTTCAAGTTTGAAATGAATATATGATCAACCTCTTGCAAAATATGTACCCTTTCTGGCGTGATGTCTCCTAAGATGCGGATAGCCAGACCTGGTCCAGGAAATGGATGCCTCCCCAAAATGGTTTGAGAGATCTCTAAGTCCTTACCAACCAAACGAACTTCATCCTTGAAAAGTGCTCTCAGCGGTTCAACCACTTCGAGTTTCATAAAATCGGGTAGCCCTCCAACGTTGTGGTGGCTTTTGATTGTTGCAGAGGGACCTTTCACCGAAACAGACTCGATCACATCGGGATAAATCGTTCCTTGAGCCAACCATTTGACTCCTTCAACATCGTGAGCGGCATCGTCGAATACCTCGATAAATACTCGCCCTATGGTTTTTCTCTTCTGCTCAGGGTCATCAATCCCACGTAGAGCATCGTAAAACCTTTGCTTGGCATCTATGCCTTTTACATTGAGCCCCATGTCTTGGTAAGAGTGGAGAACATCTTGGTATTCGTTCTTTCTCAAAAGACCATTATCTACAAAAATACAGTATAGATTCTTTCCGATAGCGTGATGCAGCAAAACTGCAGCAACGGAGCTGTCTACACCACCACTTAATCCAAGTATTACTTTGTCGTTACCAAGTTTTTGCTTCAACTCCGTTACCGTCTGCTCCACAAAACTATGAGGGGTCCATGTTTGACTGCAACCGCAAACATTAATCAGGAAATTACCCAGAAGTTTCTTTCCATCAACACTGTGGTAAACCTCTGGATGAAACTGAATACCGAAAGTATCCTCGCCCGAAATTTCATAGCCAGCTACGTCTACATCGTGAGTTGAAGCAACGATTCTAGCATTGTCTGGCAAGCTAAAAATGGTATCACCATGCGACATCCAAACTTGAGAGCCTACTTCGATTCCCTCAAACAAAACAGAAGCAGAATCAACCGACTTCAAATTGGCTCGCCCATATTCTCGCTTATCGCTCTTTCTAACTTCACCTTTGCCATCGACATTAGCCATATATTGAGCTCCATAACAAACCCCAAGAACTGGCACATTTCTCCTAAACAGAGTCAAATCAATCTGCGGAGCATCCTCGTCGTGAACAGAAAATGGACTACCAGAAAGAATAACTCCCTTTATGTTAGGGGTAAGCTCTGGCGATTCATGATAAGGATGAATCTCACAGTATACATTAAGCTCTCTCACCCTTCTTGCGATAAGCTGGGTATACTGAGAACCAAAGTCGAGTATCAATACGGTCTCCTGCATGGCCGCAAAGATAAATAAGTGCCACTTTCAGAATGTAAAATGATATCAGCTATTAAGTCTTCTTATTAACACCTTAAAGTCCAAAATCGACCTACAGCTAATCCTATGGCGCTTCAGCTCTATCGACGGAGCATAGCCACCAAAATACTACTGCACAAATTCAATAATCGTCTTTCGAATGATGGCAACACAGTCCATCAATTGCTCTTCAGTCATAACGAGCGGTGGAGCAAATCGAATGATGTTTCCGTGTGTTGGTTTAGCGAGAAGGCCATTTTCGGCAAGAGCTAAACAAATTCTCCACGCAGTGTCGCTATCTTCTGTATCGTTAATTACAACTGCATTGAGGAGACCTTTTCCTCTTACAAGAGTAACCAACTCAGTTTCATCAATAAGCTTGCTCATCTCAGCACGGAATATCTTTCCTAATCTCTCAGCGTTTCCGGCTAGATCCTCGTCTACAGCTACTTCTAGGGCTGCCATTGCTACTTTACACGCCAAAGGATTTCCACCAAAAGTAGAACCATGCTCACCGGGACGAATGGTCATCATGACCTCGTCATCTGCTAGTGCTGCAGAAACTGGAAACACACCTCCCGACAGGGCTTTGCCAAGGATTAAAATATCTGGTTTTATATTCTCGTGCTGACAACAAAATAGTTTGCCGGTTCTCGAAATACCCGTTTGAACCTCATCCGCAATAAAGAGAACATTCTTGGCCTTACACATTTCGTAGGCCTTCGTGAGATATCCTTCATCTGGAACCATTACTCCTGCCTCACCTTGGATAGGCTCGACCATAAATCCGGCGACGTTCGGATCTTCTAACGCTGTCGCTAGGGCATCCAGATCGTTGTACTTTACTATTTCAAATCCTGGCAAATAAGGACCATAATCATCAAAGGCTGTAGGATCGGTAGATGAAGACACGGCTGCCAATGTGCGTCCCCAGAAATTATTCTCAGCGAAAAGAATCTTGGCTTTATTTTCAGGAACACCTTTTACTTTGTATGCCCATTTCCGGCAAAGCTTCAATGCAGTCTCACCACCTTCTACTCCAGTGTTCATGGGCAGAATCTTGTCATAACCAAAGAGCTTGGTCACATATTCTTCATACTTTCCCAAAACATCATTGTGAAATGCTCTAGACGTCAAAGTTAATGTATCGGCCTGTTCTTTAAGAGCTCCGGTAATTTTTGGATGGCAATGCCCTTGATTGACTGCTGAATAAGCAGACAAAAAATCATAGTACTCTCTACCCTCTACATCCCAAACCAAAACACCCTCGCCTTTGGCAAGCACTACCGGCAGCGGATGGTAATTATGAGCTCCGTACTTATGCTCTAAATCAATTAATTCCTGACTTTTTGTGCTGTTCACTACCGTTTGCATTTCCTGTAATTTTTATGTGTTCAAGTTGATGTAACAAAGGTCATTTAAAAAGAAGAATCCGCCAAATAATCCGTTCTTTTGCCCCCGAAATGAGAGCTAAAAGTTTTAAACGTGGCGAAGACATTGAGGTAACCATCTCCAAAATGGCTTTCGGAGGAAAAGGCATCGCAAAAATTGAAACTGAACAAGGTGAAATTGTCGTCTTTGTACCGAATACGATTCCCGGCCAAACTGTTAAATGTCGTATAGCTAAAGTTAGAAAACGACATCTCGAGACCAAATTGATTGAGGTTCTTGAAAGATCGCCCGATGAAACAGAAATTCCTTACCAAGCTATTTCTGGTGCTCCTTTCGCAACCTTACCCATAGAGATTCAAGAGCGTTCAAAACAAGAAACGACGATTGAGTTACTTAGGCGACTCGGAAAAGTGGATAATGCCGAAGATCTCTTTGATGAATTCATTTCATCACCATCTCACTGGCATTATCGGAACAAAATGGAGTACAGCTTCGGGGCTATCCGCTATGATTTCGAGAAGAAGGGAGATGTTGACGGCTTTGCGCTTGGCTTCAAGCACCGTGGGACCTGGTGGATGGTCGAAAACCTAGATAAAGACAGCGGTTTATTCGATGAACTGCTTGAAAAAAGTTTAAAAAAGATTCGCGCTTACTGCGAATCTAGTGGTTTGACCGCTTGGCATCATCCAAAAAAGGAAGGCTTCTTTAGATTCTTAACAGTGAGAAAATCGCATACTGACGGTAGTCTACTTCTAAATCTTGTCACCTCTTCAAAGGGATTGGAGAGTTTCGATATCGAAGCATTTTCTTCCTTTCTGCAGGAGCTTTTTGGCGATCGTATCCAAGGAATCTTGCATACGGTCAACGATGACATAGGAGATAGAGTCCAGCCACTCGATGGTGAAAGCCGATTGATTTTTGGGAAAAATTACATCACAGAGCAACTCTCAGGATTGACTTTCAAGATTCAAATGGAAAGTTTCTTCCAAACCAACCCCAAATCCGCAGAACGGCTTTACGCCAAAGCCATAGAATACCTCTCGGAAGAAACAGAGGAAAAAGGACTTATTATGGACCTTTTCTGCGGAACAGGAACCATCGGCCAATTGGTAGCCTCGAAATTACCTGAAGCAAAAATTCTCGGAGTGGATATCGTTGAAAAAGCCATTCAAGACGCAAAAAGATCTGCTGCTGAAAATGGTGTTGGTAATGTATCATTCGAGGCGGGAGATGTAGGCAAGTTCATACTTCAACATCCGGAATATCAAGGAAATATTCATGCTATCATTCTCGATCCGCCGCGTGGAGGAATTGCTCCAAAAGCTTTGAAGAGAACGATTGAACTCAATTCAAAAACCATTGTTTACATTTCTTGTAATCCGGCTACTCTCGCTAGAGACACTGAAGTGCTTCAAACTTCGGGTTACCAAATGAAAAAGTTTTCTCTGGTCGATCAATTTCCACACACTGGTCACATCGAGGCCGTGGCGATTTTCGAAAAGCAAAGCTAATGGAAGAATTCAATGAAGAATATTGGCAATCGAGATGGGAAACTGGGAAGACGGGCTGGGACATTGGCTATGCCTCCCCTGCTCTAGTAGATTTTGCTAAAACATTTAATGACGAAGAGATCAAAATCCTCATTCCAGGTTGTGGCAATGGATACGAAGCGGAAGAACTGCATAAGCTGGGTTACAAAAACACTCATGCTTTAGATCTTGCTCCAGGAGCATTTCATAGCCTACAAAATCGCTACCCAGACTTCCCAGAAGGCAATATGATTCTAGGAGATTTCTTTGAATTTAATGGTCGATTCGATTTGATTCTTGAGCAGACTTTTTTCTGCGCTATAAATCCAAATCTAAGAAGAGCATATGCCCAAAAAATGATCGAACTACTCGAGCCAGGAGGAACTCTTGCCGGGCTTCTATTTGATGCTCCTTTGTTAACAGATCACCCTCCATTTGGCGGAAGCAAAGAAGTGTACCGCCCATTTTTTGAAGATCTCTTCGAACTTAAAACCTTCGAGCGTTCGACTAAATCAATTCCTCCCAGAGCCGGCAAGGAACTGTTCATCCAATTTGTAAAACCTCATTGAAGTTATTTCAAGTAAAGCTTCTTGATGGTGGGTACCGGTCCAGGACAATATTCGTGGTGGCAAGAAACACATGCCGTCACTAGGTTATTGTATGATGACTTGGCCAGATCAATTTCCTTAGCGGTGAGAAAATCATTGAGCTTCGACTGATAATTCGCAGCCATTCCTCGATAGACAGGTCCGGTAACTGTCGAATCCGTTGGCGTTGAGTTGACCAGCAAGTTATAAATCGAAAGAGAATCGGAAACAACTTCTCCGCCCAACAACTGCTGCCTCCAGTCCTTAGCGTCAATATGAATTTGTTTCATCAAGGCAGCTAGTTCGCTTACCTCTGCCATTTTTCGTTGAGGCGCAGCTCGACCATTGTCTGGCTTTTTAGATTCACTCTGCGAACAGGCGAACACCAGGGAGATCAATACAACTAAACCGAGGACACCCTTCATAAGTACAAATTAACTGAATCAATCCCACAGACGAATTCTAAACTGACCTGCCATGACCAAAAGCTAACCGCATTCCGCCTTGGCTTTATGGATGAAGCACAGCTAACAACTAAGATTCTGATACATTCATAACCTACTTCTGAGCTATACACTATTTTTGAGCAAAGTTTTGATATGTCTCAAGAACCTACCCTTGTATTAAACCACGAGAAGATTTGGCAAAAGCTTAGGCGAATCGCCTACCAGCTCTACGAGTTCAATCATGAAGAAAAGGAGATCACGTTTGTGGCTATTGAAAAGAAAGGCGTTTTGCTTGCGGAGAGAATCATCCCGATTTTGAAAGATATTTCTGGAATTGAAGTCAATCTTATCAAACTTTCTGTCGACAAAGAAAATCCAAATCAGAATCCGGCTTGGGACAGCGATACTGCAGCTTTGGTAAATAGATCGGTGATCCTAGTAGACGATGTTCTAAATTCCGGAAAAACTCTGATCTACGCGGCTCGACATATCCTCGACTTTGACATTAAGAAGCTTACCACGGTAGTTTTAGTTGACAGAATGCACAGAAGATACCCAATTAAAGCTGATTTCGTTGGGTTAACTTTAAGCACTACTATGCAAGATCATATTGCCGTTGAGTTTAAAAAAGGTGATGATCGCGTTTACCTCGTCTGAACCAGTTCAACTAACTCGGCGAGCCTTTCCGAAGTGAGATTTCCTGACTGAAAACGGAAATGCGCTTTTTGGTAAAAAGGAATACGTTCCTCTATGTGATTTGAAACAAAGTCCCTCAATTCATCCTCGGATTTATCTTTCACTAGTGGTCTCTTGGTGCTTTGCAAAAGTCGATTTAAAATCATTTCACGATCCATATCTAGCCAAACCACCGTTCCTGACGCGAGCATTCTTTCCAGATTATTTGCATGAATGGGTGCTCCTCCTCCTGTAGAAAGAATCATTTCTTGACCACCTTGACAGAACTCAGATAGGATTTCTGACTCTAGCTTTCTGAAGTAAGATTCTCCTTCCTGCTCAAAAATTTCGTTGATCGAACGAGATTCTCTTTGAACAATTTCCGAGTCCAGATCGACGAAGGAAATTCCCAAGGAATTGGCCAATCGCTTCCCGATGGTGGTCTTTCCCACTGCCATAAAACCAATCAAGAAAACTTTAGTCATGCATTTAATTGATAAGGCTAATTTCGCAGAAATTTCCCAACCATGCGTGCTGTAATCGTAGAGGACAAAAAGATGATCGATGAATTTCATCGAGTCCCCAACACCATTTATGCAAATGATGCCAATTACATTGCCCATATCCGTCAGGACATTGAGAAGATTTTCGATCCGTCGAAAAATAAGCTGTTCAAAGATGGGAAAGCGATTCGCTGGGTTTTTTACAATAACAAAGGTCAAAAAATTGGACGTCTTGCGGCTTTCGTAAACTCTAAGACAGCTCATACTGAAAGACAACCAACGGGTGGGATAGGATTTTTTGAATCTATCAACGATGAAAAGGCAGCTCACTTCATGTTTGATACTGGAAAGAAATGGCTTGCAGATCAAAGCATGGAGGCCATGGACGGTCCGGTGAACTTTGGAGAGCGAAATCAATTCTGGGGATGCCTTACTAAGAACTTCACCGACGAGAATAGCTATGGGATGAATTACAACCCAGATTACTACCCTGCCTTTTTTGAGTCATACGGGTTTAAAACCTACTTTAAGCAGTTCATCTATTCGCGACCAGTATATCAGCCAGTTGAAGAAGTTTTTGTAAAAAAAGTAGAGCGATTGATGAAGGAACAGAATATTACCGTTAAGAATTCATTAGACCTGTCAATCGATCAGATTGCCGACAACTTTCTAACCGTTTATAATGGAGCTTGGGGTGGTCACAACAATTTCAAGATGATGGAGCGGAAACAAGCTTTGAAGATTATAAACTCCATGAAGCCCGTCATGGATAAGAAAATCGTGATTTTTGCCTTTGACGGGGATAATACACCCATTGGTTTCTTTATTAACATTCCTGAGCTAAATCAAATATTCAAATTTGTCAATGGCAGTCTGAACTTTTTGGGTAAGATGAAGTTTTTATATCACAAGTGGAAGGGAACGCCCACCACGATGGTAGGAATTGTTTTTGGGGTAGTGCGCGAGTGGCACGGAAAAGGTGTTGAAGGAGCTATCATTCATTGGTCGGGTAATTATTTGACAGAAAATCAGCTCTACGATAAGATCGTAATGCAATGGATAGGAGATTTTAATCCTAAGATGATCAAAGTAGCCGAAAATCTGAATGCAGCGAAGTATCGCGAGATGATCACCTACAGATATTTGTTTGATAGAATGGCAAAATTTGAGCGCTGTCCTAATATAGAATAGATACGTATCAAACGAAGTGAAAAAAGTGCTTTGTGAGTTTAAAGGAAGCAATTATATTTGCACCCGCTTTTGGCGAAAAGATTCCGTAGCTCAGTTGGTAGAGCAACGCCCTTTTAAGGCGTGGGTCCTGGGTTCGAGCCCCAGCGGGATCACTAAAAACCTGTTCTTTGGAGCAGGTTTTTTTGTTTAAGATATTCATGATTTGAAGATAGAACTGGCTGGGTTGGGGCTTCAGCAGCGCTCAGCATAAAAAATCTACCCGCATCAAGCAGCAGCCTTATGTAATTATTTTGTCTAGTCCTGAAATAAGTTGACAGAAATTGAGCTTATGATATCAACAGGTTCAGGATCAAAGAAGAAGCGCACACAACGAGATGATAATTTGGGCTTTAAGCTGAGCGTTGTTGCTCCGGCAGAAAAAGGGGAAATGACTTTCGAAAAGCCACACAACCGAGAACTAAGTCTATCTCGTTGTTCTCGATTGTTCGGTTTGAGCAGAGAGGATATTTATC
>JAKVAV010000040.1 GCA_022448105.1 Flavobacteriales bacterium
TTGCGGAGCGGTAAATCCTCCAAAACTGAATGTCTTTCCTTTGGCAACCTTTGGATTTCTCGTGGTGTAATTCCAAGATACCACATTGATCCCCTTATCCTTTCCAGGACCGAGGGTAGTGATCTTGTTTCCTTCCATGTCTTGAATTTCCATGATCATTTTCCCGAAAGTGTGACGCTTAGGAAGGATATACTTGATCTGCGCACTAGTACTTGGATTTCCTCCGTACCACTCCGTTTGATATCCCGAGGTAGAACCAAAGCTACCGCTGCTCTCCTTCATTATAAATGGCTTGCTTTCAAAGAAGTGAAGCTTCTCAGAGAGCACCTCTGCATTAATCTCGCGCAGCGGAGAAACATCATCGATGATGATAACACCACGTCCATGTGTGCCTAAAACAAGGTCGTTGGTTTTAGCGTGCATCTCTAAATGGTGAATTGCCACTGCTGGAACATTCTTGTCAAAACGACTCCAAGACGTTCCTCCATCTAGAGTGACATATAAACCGAATTCTGTCCCGAGGAAAAGGAGGTTTTCATTTTCGAAATCTTCCTGAATGCTACGGGCAAAAATGGGAATATCGTCGCTGATGATATTTGTCCAAGTTTCACCGAAATCTGTAGTCTTGTATGCGTAAGGCTTCATGTCGCCACGTGTGTAAGCATTGAATACGGCATAAGCTATGCCTTCTCCATGTACACTCGGCTCAATGTGGTATACCCACATATTATCCGGCAAGCCCTCGATGTTTGGTGTAGTATTCTTCCAATTCTTTCCACCGTCTTTAGAAATCTGTACGTTTCCGTCGTCTGTTCCTACCCAGATGATATTCTCGTTGAGCGGAGATTCAGAAATGGTGAAGATGGTCGTATAGTTTTCCGCTCCGGAATTGTCTTTAGAAAGCCCACCTGAATTCTCTTGATTCTGCTTGGACTCGTCATTTGTCGTCAAGTCTGGTGAGATGATCTCCCAGGAATCTCCCATATCGTTTGAGCGATGCAAAAATTGACTTCCCATGTAGAAGCGATCAGGATTGTGCGGGCTCAATGCCATCGGCGCATTCCAATTGAAGCGCAATTTTGGATCATCCTCTTTAGCCAAAGGCTGAACGGTTTTTACCACACCTTTGTCGCCATCGTATCTCCACACATTCTCCGCACCTTGCATTTCTGAATAGGTGATATTTTTTGTTGGATGCTTTAAAACTCTAAATCCATCACCGTATCCAATTGATTTCCAATCAGCAGCTTTGATTCCTCCACCCGATCTGGAAGGACCGCTCCAAGAACCATTGTCCTGAAGCCCGCCATATATGTTGTAAGGCTCTGCATCGTCAATGCTGATGTGATAAAACTGAGAAAGAGGCAAGTCCTTCACCATTTCGAACGTTGTTCCGCCGTTATAGCTTCGATAAACTCCTCCGTCAGTTCCAGAATACATTCTGTCAGAATCATTCACATCAAAGATTACATCGTGGATATCGGCATGCATACCACCCAAGCTCTTAAACGTTTTACCACCATCTCTAGAAATCGAACCAGATAAACCTGCTTTCACTACAACGTTTTCATCTCTCGGGTCTACATTTATTCTAGAGAAGTAAAATGGACGCACTGTGATACCGAAATCATTGTTTAACTGCTTCCAATTTGCTCCAGCATCATCACTTCGGTAAAGACCCTTTTTATCATCTTCTTCCGCTTCAATTACTGTATAAAGAACTTGAGGATTTGAAGCAGCCACGGCAATACCTAATCTACCCAGTTTACCTTCTGGGAAGCCGTTGTGAATTTTATTCCATGAGGCTCCTCCGTCGGTCGACTTGTATAGAGCGCTCTTTTCACCTCCTGAATTAAAAGACCAAGATGTACGTCTAAATTCCCACATTGAGGCATACAAAACATTGGGATTGCTTGGATCCATAGCCATATCAGCACAACCTGTAGATTCATCGACGTAAAGAATTTTATTCCATGACGCTCCACCATCAGTTGATTTGTAGACGCCGCGCTCCTCTGAATCACTCCAAAGTGCACCTAAAACCCCCACATATATTTCCTGAGCATTGCTAGGATTTACGATGACGCTGGCGATGCGCTCCGATTTTTCAAAACCAATTTTCTCCCAGTTGCTTCCTCCATCGGTCGACCTGTAGAGACCATCTCCTACTGTCACACTATTTCGGGTCCAAATCTCTCCTGTGCCAACGTAGATAGTATTATCAGGATCATTAGGATCTACCTCAACTGAGCCAATACTTTGGCAATGGTCATCAAAAATGGGATTGAACGAAACTCCTCCGTCTTGGGTTTTCCAAACACCTCCACCAGC
Organism: Flavobacteriales bacterium; assembly: GCA_022448105.1. Classification (GTDB taxonomy): domain Bacteria; phylum Bacteroidota; class Bacteroidia; order Flavobacteriales_D; family Cryomorphaceae; genus JAKVAV01. The sequence goes on from JAKVAV010000040.1 coordinate 2,332, forward strand.
GCTACCTACGTAAATAATTCTCGAATTTGTAGGATGAGGCTCTAGGTCAATTACTCTACCGCTCATTAACGCAGGACCAATCTGTCTTGCTGAAAGATCGCCCAAGTAAGGGGCGACTTTTATCGGTTCGTCTTGTGCTGATAGCGATGTGTAAATACCAAAACACAAGGCAAGAAATGGAACTATCCTCTTCATTTTGATTAAGGTTTAATTAGGTTAAGATCATTGATCTGAAAAATTTAGTTGCATCAGACCCCTCTCCGCATCAAAGAGAAGTCAGATTGTTCATCTTTTTAATTAGAACTTCCCTCTAGGTTATTCACCTCCTTCTGTAGTATCGCCGCCTACTGCATCTTCCTCAGGGAAAGCAAAAGCGCTGGCATCTACTTTTGGATTTAATTCTATAGAGTCCATAGTGATCGGTTGACCACCCTGACCTTTGATGCCCTGTGTCATTGAGAAGGCGATGTATAGACCATCCACTTCTTGATAATCGCTGAAAGTCACTTCAGAAATCATCCCCTTTCCTTGTCCTTGTTTGATTTCAGATTGCATTGCAATTGGAACGTAATTTTCCGTTTCGAAAAAGTAGTAAGTAACATCTTCGACTTCAGCACCATCTATTGTAACGGGTTCCTTGGTGAGCTTAATTTTAAAAGCTTCGGTTCCGTTATAATCCTCTTTTCCGATGTACTCTACCGCGTAGCCTTTGTCCTTATAGTCGAGAAAAGCATCGGGAAAATCGTTCATTTCTTTCTTCATCATTTCCGTTGATTCTGCATCGCTTTTTTCAGCCTTTTGTGTCATAAAGTTGGTGCTCCATAAGACTTCACCATCAAATACTCCTTGCTTCATTTCTTTGCCTTGGAATGTTATTACGGTCATCTGCTTCCCGTCTTTCATTCGTACAATTTCAATAGGAATTTCCATTCCACCTTGGTTCACCTTTGCAGTCATTTTTATCCCTTCTACCGCTCGCCAAGCATCCTTACCACCAATATTTTCAAAGTAGGTATCTAGAATTTCATCAGCTGTCTGGGCTTGAGTTGTTGCCAATGACCCAATAACAAACAGTGCAAAAAGCGTTGTCAGTTTTCTCATTTTTTTTGTTTTGATTATGAAATACCAAAATTCCTTCTTAAGAAAGATCTAACCTACTTTATTATGATGGGCGGTCGAACACATCTTTCAGAACGGAAAAGAAAGCACCCACTGCTTCGTGGAAATTATATATAACTGGATATCAACATAATAGCCATCCCACGCCAAAAGATTTATAGAAAATGAAGAGTTGTTTTCCTAAGATATGTCTTCCAAAAGCCAGTGAGCGTCATCTTTATTCCTTATGATTTCTCCGAACTTCTACCTTTACTGCATCATAAATACAATCATGAATGAAAAAACTACTGCTTATAATGGGAATAGGGCTTTTAGCTGCTTGTGAATCTCAACCAGAAAAATCCGAGAACGCGACACCGATAGCAGAAAATCCGTTCTTCCAAGAATGGACGACTCCTTTTGGCATCCCTCCTTTTGGTCAAATAAAAGACGAACACTACATGCCAGCCTTCGAGAGAGGGATGGAAGAAAATCTGGCTGAAATAGACGCAATTGTCAATAACCCTGAAGAGCCTACCTTCTCAAACACCTTAGAAGAGTTGGAGCGATCTGGGAAACTTCTCACCAAAGTTCAGCGTGTATTTGGCAACCTTACGGGATCTAATACCAACGAGACTCTGCAAGAGCTGCAGCGGGAGTTAAGCCCACTTCTTTCAGCACATAGCGATAAGATCTCTCTAAACGAGGGACTCTTCGATCGAGTTGAAGCCGTATACCAGCAGCGTGAAAGTCTTGACCTCAGCGCAGAACAGTTAAAACTTCTTGAAGATACGCGCAAGTCTTTTGTGCGCAGTGGTGCATTATTAGACGAAGAAGAAAAAGCTAAAATCACTGAGATCAATTCTGAACTTTCGGAATTACTCACTGCCTTTGGCCAGAACCTTTTGGCAGAAACGAATGGATTTGAACTCATCCTCGAAGAGTCTGATCTAGAGGGTCTTTCCGAAGGTGTGAGAGCCGCAGCCGCTGAAGCCGCTGCAGAAAAAGCCGAGAGCGCCGAGACCGACGAAGACAAAGTGAAGTACGAAGGCAAATACGTTTTCACTCCTCACCGTAGTAGCATGTACCCATTTCTCACAGAGTCAGACCGTCGTGACTTGAGAGAACAACTCTACACTGCCTACACCCAACGCGGTGACAACGATGATGAGGAAGACAATAAAGAAATCGCGGCAAAAATTGCAAAGCTCAGGGCAGAGCGCGCCAAGTTGATGGGTTACGAAACTCACGCTCATTTTGTGCTTGAAGAACGTATGCTCAAAACCCCAGAAGAGGTTTACAATTTGTTGGATGAGCTTTGGAAGCCTTCACTTCAACGAGCTAAGGTGGAAGTGAAGGACATGCAAGCTGTTGTGAATGCTGAAGGCAAAGACTTTGAAATCGCGAGTTGGGACTGGTGGCAGTATTCTGAAAAAGTTCGTAAGGAAAAGTACGACCTTGATGAAGCCGCATTGAAACCATATTTATCATTGGACAATGTGCTCAATGGTGTCTTTGAAACGACTAACCAACTTTGGGGATTGACCTACACCGAGCTTTTCGACATCAACACCTACCATCCAGATGCACGAGTCTGGGAAGTAAAAGACAAAGACGGGACTCACCTGGGAATCTTTATAGGAGACTACTTCACTCGTTCAAATAAGCGTGGTGGAGCATGGATGAGCAGCTTTAAAGGACAGTCTAACCTTGATGGTGAGGAGCGACCTATTGTGGTCAACGTCTGCAACTTCCCCGCACCGGTTGGCGATGCCCCTTCCCTATTGAGCTTCGAAAATGTAACAACTCTCTTCCACGAGTTTGGTCATGCCATGCACGGCATACTAACGAATGTGACTTACGGCAGCATGTCGGGAACATCAGGTCCTCGTGACTTTACCGAATTCCCTGCGCAGTTGCTAGAGCATTGGGCTAGTGAACCAGAGATATTGAAGTCGTTTGCCACTCACTACGAAACGGGCGAAGTAATGCCCGATGAACTCATCGAGAAGCTGCTTAAAGCGTCGAAATTCAATCAAGGATTTGCCAATACTGAATATTTGGCGGCTTCTATTCTCGACATGGATTGGCATACACTCACAGCTGATGATCAACTTAAAGATGCCGATGCCTTTGAGGAAGCAACCATGAAGAGAATTGGAATCATCGATGAAATTGTTCCTCGTTACCGAAGCACCTACTTTGCGCACATCTTTGCGGGAGGCTATGCAGCAGGTTATTATAGCTACGTGCACTCAGCGGTGCTCGACTCAGACGGGTTTGAAGCTTTCAAAGAATCAGGAGATGTATTTAATCCCGAATTAGCAGCGAAACTAAGAGAGAATGTCTACGAGAAAGGTTCTACCGAAGAAGCTATGGAACTTTACAAGAAGTTCCGAGGTCGTGAGCCTTCTATTGACGCGCTATTGAAGGTCAGAGGTCTTGATGGTTCGACAGATTAAGTAGAAAAGGATAATCAAAAACAACCGGCTCGGATTTCTGGGTCGGTTTTTTAGTTCAACTTGTCCATGAAGATCATCAACAAGTTTTGTCTTTTAGCTTTCCTTCTTCTCTCGATAAGTGCTCTCTCACACCCTCTGGATGAATTCTTAATCCTAGACATCGAGGAAGGGCAAATGAATCTGGAAGATGAAGAGATGACCGAGGAATACGTCGCTGCCTTAAAGCGTCAGCAGCAACGCAGACTTGCAGCCAAGACTGGATCGGAAAGATTTTGGCTATTCACGAAAGCTGGTGTTGAGCATATCATCCCGAAAGGTATCGACCACATTCTTTTTGTTCTTGGGCTTTTTTTCTCGAGCCTTTTTTTCAGACCTCTATTGTGGCAAGTAACGGCTTTTACACTTGCTCACACCATCACTTTAGCGATGGCCGTATTGGGCGTTCTAACGATTCCTGGCGAAATTGTAGAGCCGCTAATCGCTCTATCTATTGTCTGGGTGGCAGTGGAGAATTGCCTCTTCAAAAAGACTACCAAGTGGCGACCGGCGATCGTGTTTGGATTTGGTCTTCTACACGGACTAGGCTTTGCCTCGGTCTTGAGTGCTTATGGTTTGCCAAAGGCCAATTTTGTTCCTGCTCTCTTAGCCTTCAATATCGGTGTGGAGATCGGGCAGCTTCTCGTTCTTCTCGGTGCTGCAGTTCTCTTTTGGCTTACTCGGAAAAAGTTTTGGTATAGAAAGAGAGTTCAGATTCCAGCTTCTCTCACTATTGCGACAGTGGGATTCTATTGGTTTGTGGAGCGGGTGTTTTTATAGAATGATTTATCTCAGACTTTAGGCTCACACCTTTATTGTCGCAAAGCAACTATCTGCCTTTTTCTTTGAAATACCTTTTTGTGCAATTCAGGAAAAGAAGATATTTGCCTCCAGTAGTGTATCCAATTTATTGCATTTTCCACTTAGCTAAGCCAAAATGAACACATATTTGTCCCACTCATTGAAGCTCAAGTATTCTTGTATCTTGGTATGTCTTCTGGCGACAACTGGTTGCTTCAATACAGAAAATACTTCTAAACCAAAGCAAGAAATCTCCTCCCAAAAAGCCAATGAAGAAAAATTGAATTTGCTGGAGGACTTTCCTGCCATGAGCGAAGACGGAGACGTAAACGCCGTCATAGAAATCCCAACCGGTACGATCGAAAAATGGGAAGTAAGCAAATCGACCGGACAACTTGAACTAGAAGAGATTGATGGTGCTCCGAGGCTGGTGAACTACCTGGGCTATCCAGGGAATTATGGAATGATACCCAGAACATTACTTCCAAAAGAAATGGGTGGAGATGGTGATCCCCTCGATATTTTAGTTCTTGGCCCTCCAGAAGAGAAAGGCAGCGTGGTAATCTGCAAAGTCATCGGGGTTTTAAAGCTGATAGACAGAGGAGAACAAGATGATAAGCTAGTAGCTGTCTCGACACAATCGGCATTTTATAAAGTGAACGATCTGGAAGAACTCGCTTCAAATTACGGTGGCGTGACAAACATCATTGAAACCTGGTTCACCAATTATAAAGGACCAGGTAAAATGATCTCTAATGGCTTTGGAGATAAGCAGAGCGCGCTAAATATCTTGAACGTGGCTATCGAACAATACGAATTCAGCGAAACAAGAAAAGAGGGGTCTGAAATAAATTAAAGTATCCTTTCAAATACAAAGTTATGAAAAGCATGTCCCAATCGGTTCTGTATTTTTTGCTAGTGTGTCTGAGTTTTCGTGCATTTGCGCAAGAACAAACTGACGAATATTCCTTTTTTGTCGCAGGTCATACTTATGGTGCACCAGGGGTGGACAATGTAGGTTTTCACCCACCTTTCAAGGAGATGTTTCCCTACATTCAAGGAAGATCTGAAATAGAATTTGGAGTTCTTAATGGGGATATTGTGTCTCCTTTTCCTATTGCTCAAGATTGGGATGAGATTGATGCAGATATAGAGCTATTAGGTCTGCCAGTATACTTTGCTGTGGGTAATCATGATATGGAAAACCGTCCACTGTTCGAAGCTCGGTATGGGGATACTTTTTATGATTTTACGTACAACAACGATTTGTTCATCATGCTTGATCCAAACATTGATGGTTGGAGTATTACCGGAGATCAGTTGTTCTATTTAGAAAGCGTTGTAAACGAACAAAGCCCCCTCGTGGAGAACATCTTCGTGTTTTTTCATCAAATACTCTGGAGAGAACCAGATTTCTTCAACCATATCTTCTGGAACTCTGATGCCGGAAGAATTGATCCAGTAAACTTTTGGTCTGCGGTAATGCCAATCTTCAGCCCGCTTCCCAATAAAGTGACCATGATGGCTGGAGACCTTGGTGCTCCTTGGTCAACCATCGTATCCTATGACAGATATCATAATATAGAATTGATCGCTACTGGCATGGGGCGAGATATTGGAGATAACTTCATCGTCGTCAACGTAGAGACAGATAAGTCAGTGAATTATGATTTGATCTGTATGGGCGAAACGGATACAGACTGCCTAGGGGAGCTAACCGACTATTTAACGGTTGACATACTCACTTCCCTTTCAGAACAAGTCAATGTCTCCGCCAACTTTATAAGTCCCAATCCAGCAGATCGATACATCAGCGTTTCAGCCCGTGAAAAGAGCATTCTCCGGATATTTGACATCTCAGGGAATGTTGTGATCGACGCTAGGATTAACGAATTATCAGAATATAGAATTGACGTGTCGCACCTACAAAGTGGCATATACGTGGCAAAACTACAGGGGAAATCTCAAACCTCCACCCAAAAGCTTATGCTTTAAAAGTTTTCTCTAACGAGCGCCACACTCTACCTCCTGCAGTTCAATCGGTCAATCAATAGAACAAGAGATAAACGTCCTTCACCGTACCCTCTATTTTTCTGCCATCGAGGTTCAAGAGAGACCCTTTCTCAATGAGATGATACGTCACACAATTTTCTACTATTAAACCAGCTGTGGTTAGAAAAGCACCCCCATATTCTGGTTTTTTCCGCAAAGCCACCAAACCATAATTTGAGTCAGTAATAGTGACATCTTGGAGATTCACCTCCGAGAGGTCTTTTGAGGCTACACCGATATTGCAATTCTTCACTACGCAGTTCCTCACATTCAATGTTGATTGCTCCCCTCCACTTATCCCTTTGTCGTTCGCATTCATAATCTTACAATCTAGAATATCAATTTGACTCGTGCTGAAGTCGATGGCATCGTTTCCGATTTTATCAAAGGTGGATTGGCTTAATAATCCATTACAAAAATCAGAGTCAAACGCATCAGAGTAAATTCCATAAAAGCTGGAATTCTCGACGAGGAAGGTAGATCGTATAATATTTAGAGCATCTTCACAGTGATTGTTCTCAAAACGAGTGAAGTCAATATCAACATCAGACTCGTAGAAATTCACCGCACCGGTCAAACTCCATCCTTGGTAGCTCAGCGTATTCAAATTACTAAATACGGTATGAGAGACATACGACTTCTGTCCTGCCTGAAGAACATTAAATCCATTGGCTGATGAATCGGATGAGTGGATCAAAATCGGTTCTTCTGCTGTTCCTTTCAGTATGAGATGAGAATGTGAAATAACGGTAGCAGAATCTACCATATCGAGATCAACACCGGGTTCTATAACCACTACCTTACCTTCGGGAATGAGAAGCTTATTTCTCAATGTATAATCCCCTTTTCTCAATATCAGAGAATCCCCACTTTCAACAAATAGCTGGAGAGGATTAGACATGGTGTCATTTTTAATCAGCTGATACGGCGTCGGGTCAGTATTTTTCCGATAGGGTGTTAAATCCACTACGTGGGATTGATCCAATTCCGGAAAGTATATTCTGGCGTAGGTAGCACTTTCGAAAAAAGGAACGGAGAGCAAGGTGTCCGAATCCAAATCACCGAATACTCCTATCTCAATGTCATCTAAAGAATAGATCTCTTCCTTTTGATCATTTAGGAGTTCAGAAATCTGAACTCTGGCACCGCTATAATTCTCTGCCAAGAGCATACCTTTGCCAGTTCCATCTTTGGAGTAATAGATATTAACAAAGTGATGATTAATGGATTTAGAATTTTCTGTATCTATCTTAAAGGAGGTGTCACTTAATTTTAAATCCCTAAAATACCCTTTCTCTTTTCTGCTTTTCAACTCGTCAATTCTCTCCTTCAGTTGTAAAGCATTTGACTGAAACAAGTCTGCAGGAAGATCATACATAGGAAACTCGGTGGCAATGAGTTGAGCATATCCATTTATCTCCTCTTCTCTTTCCTTTAGAAATTCATCAACAAAGCCTTCCTGTATGTATTGCTCTAGATAGTCCACATACATCTCCAGTAACTTATCAGAACCAAAAAAGGAGTGAATCATATTCAGCTCTCTGGGATATTTGGAATTTTTATCCCAATTCAAGGCCGAAATATTTGCAGGTTTCTCGGCGTGATGATCCGTAAAGTTGTCGTAGTTAATAGGCTCCAGTTTGCACAATACAGGATTGTAATAGAACCTCATATTGTGCCAAATAAAACCGTGCTTGCCATCTACCAGATCCGTCAACGCCAAGTATTTAGCTAGCTTATCTACATCAAACAGCTCATCTACAGGGGCCTGTCTCTCCTTAAATTGGTAGAGCAAACTATGGGCAATCGTATATTGTTTGCGGAGATTCGTGTCGGCAAGTACCTTTTTGGCACCAAACGAAGTAATCTTACTCGTCTCGAATACTGGCATACGAAGGCCGTTAGTCTTCTTATTTACTCCCACAGTCAGCGCGTTCACTCTCCAAAATGGATCTTCGTCAAACTTTAGGATCGGCCCCTCCCTTCTTAAATTATATTCGATAAGTTGCTTCGCAAAATGCTCTTCTAAAGCATAAACTCCAGTGTTCTGCGTATTGATATACAGTGGAGTAAAGGAATACCTCGTGGTGAGTATGCCTTCAGAAGTAAAAAGTTCGTGGGCTAAGTACTCATGCAAAAAATAACGACTCTCTGGTGTTTGCACGGAAAATGCTCTCATCCGTCGAAAGGAGGCATCTTCTTTGGTCTTAATGCGAAATGACCACTTCTTGCCTTGCATATGGTCAAGCCAATCGCCTTTAAGTCTGGCATCAATAGGTATCACCATTGACTCATCAGACAACACCCCTTTTGACCATCGATCTCGACTGAAGTGAACACCTTCTTGGTAAGACTCCTGGCGCTCACTTTTAAAAAATTCCATTTCGCCTTGAGTGAAGTAAAGGTGCAAGCCAGATCTGTCTGTCAAATCCGGGTATTCCTTTTTGATCGAGGATTCAACCACCAAATCATCAAAGAAACCATAATTTCTGGGGGCGTATGCATAAACTGAAACAGTGCGGACACCAGGCGGAACCTCAAGTTCTGAAACTAGCTTCTCCCAGCCGTCCTCTCTTCTTTCAACTATTTCAGGTCTGTTGAGATAGAAAATACCAGCGGGATCTCCTTGAACAATTAAGTTAGTAGAACCCGTGGGGTCCTTGCGCCAAATAGAAAATTTGAAGTATTGATCCTCCACAACATCCTCGAAGCGAGTTGTGAAAGCATAAGGTTTAAGCGTATCAACTCTGATAGACGAAGGTGCACTAAAGAATTCTTTATCCGTTTTAGAACCTCCCAATTTGGTCTTCACTTCACCACTGAATATCTGATGAAATTGCTCTTTATTGTCTGAATTGCATTCGATTCTGAAAGAATCATTACGCTCTCTTTTCGTTCCTTGCTCACAAGAAAAAAGGCAGAGAACAAGAATTATTCTACTCGCATGAAGTAAATGCCTCAGATTTCTTCTTAATAACACCTTCATTCTGATCTACACAGCTAAATGAGGATGAAGAATTTCAATACCTCTAACATACTTAGAAAACTTATTCAACCTTACGGGAAATGATGATGTGATCAAACTAACTATGTCAGTCTCTTTTTCATCGTATTTCAACTCAACGATAATCGTCTCTTTGTCCTCCGTAAACTGATGAAACCGGTTGTTTTTATTCTTAAAGCCGTAAAACCGTAATTTCTGATCCAATGTGAAACGGTACTTTCCGTCAAACGACTTAAAATATTCCCTTTGGTAATTGTTCAGTAATGTTGGGACCAATTTTTTCACTTCATTTAAGACCTCTTCAGGTAAACCTGAATTTTTGAAAAGCTCAAAGAAATCCTGCTTGGTAGTTTTTTCGGTCAGTTCAAACGGCAAAAGCTTAAAGGACTTCTTCTTTCCAACCAAAGCACGCTTCAATTTGAACTCGAGGATGGGATGCTCTATTCGCCCAAAGGTCTCTCCATACCATCTCACCCTCACCTTGCTCCTAGCGCTCTTACCGTAATGATTATCGTAGTAGTTATTGAGACTGGGTGAATCAAAATAAATATTATTAACACGTCTAGATTGAAATACACTTCTAAATCCAATAGGGTTAATCCTAATTATTTGTCTGACGTATTGCACAGACTGGTTTTCGACTACAAATTTCCTCTCAAACCTAGCATTTTCTAGAACTGTGTATTCAGAGGTATTCTGCACTTTTAATAGCTTTTTCTGTCTAAAAAGGAAAGATTGCTATTTGGAAAAGATCCTCTTAGTTCGGCTCTAAACTTTTCTAGATTTTCGGGCTTCTTAGCCTCGATTACAAAGGACATTTCCAGAGATTCGCCTTGTTCGTCAAATCTCTTAAGCTGATGTTTCGAGAAGTGGGTTTTGAGCAAGTCAGATACCTTATCGAGAGTGATACCGTCTTTCAAATCGGAGTCGATATTCAAGAACATGGTATTGATTGACTCTTTCTTTTGGAAAAAGTGACGCCCCCATAGGATAGCCATAAAGACCACAAAAGCGATCAAAACGATATACACTTGATTCGCGCCTAGCCCAAGGCCAATGGAGATCGCAAAAAATAAGAACGAGAGTTCTTCTGGTTCTTTAATGGCAGCCCTAAATCGCACGATAGAAAGAGCACCTACTAGCCCGAGTGAGAGCGCTAAAGAAGATTTCACGATCGTGATAATCAGCATTGTAGTAAACGCTAAGACCATGAAATTAGAAGAGAAATCCTTTTTGTTCGATAGGCTCTTCGCAACTTTTTGGTAGGTCCATCCTAGAATTCCTGACAGCAAAACAATCAACACTGCATTGATCAAGAAATCTTCTATTGAGATGTTTTCGTTCTCAACAATTAAGAACTTCTGAAACAAATTCCATTTATCTTCCATAAGAAACTGCTAAAAAAAGGCCGCAAGATAAAGATTGCTTGATTAATAGATTAACCAAATTTGAATTTCCTTAGCTCAACACGGCTATTTCTGAATACAATTCACTTCTAAGAATCGACCATTAAAGATAATGTAAGCCATTGGACCTATGAAAATGAAGATGATTTGTCCAATAAAAGGCTGACCTATCCTCGTCCGATGCCACCTAATCAATGTGACTAACTCATAAATGGAAAATTCCACAAAACCTCCAACTTCAACATTTTCGTGGAAGCAACAATGAATCACGTTTTGGGTAAACAGTAACGGCTGGGTATAGGCCACGGCAAAGATTCATAAATACGGTTAACATCTAGACATGAAGAAAACGGTTATACTCAAGAAAGACGCCATGTTCAATCCGATTATATATCCATCAAAATTCCGAGTCTATGCATTTCATCGAAGAACAAACGGAGTTGACAGCAGGATACTGAGGTTGGCAAAAGAATCTTTATTTACAGTCTACTCCATGATTGTATAAGCACTTGGTATCTTTAAGGGCCATATCATGTTCCTTAAGTAAACATCTTTACTTAACTCGAAGAATGTGGTAAATTTCAACTTTGTACTTTCATTTGCGTTTTTGCGAACAGTTTACTAGAACAAAACATTATTGTTTCGTAATTGTGCAAACCAATTAAAGTCGCCACCTGACGCCATGAAGATCAACGGACACGGACATATTTTGCCTGAGCCTTTTCAGGTTCCTCAATTCATGAAGGACAAAAAGCTCTTCTGGATTGATGAGGACAAATCCTATATGCGTCAGGCCAACTGGAAAAGACCTATCACTGACCCTAGCTTTTTCGTAAAGGAAAAACTTGAATGGATGGACCGATACGATATTGATCATGAGGTAATCCTCTGTCTATCGCAGCTCTACTGCAACGGCTGGGAAGAACAAGATTGCTCCGATGCCATTCGTTTTCAAAACGATTTTAATGCTTTCGTACAGTCGACATATCCAGACAAGTTTACCTGCGGATTTGTGGTACAGCCCCTTTATATGGATCAAGCTCTGAAAGAGATAGAACGTTGTGTGGAGAACCTCGAATTGCGAATGCTTTGCCTTCCCTCGCACTTCCTCAATGCCAAAGGGGAATGGTTATCCACCGCCGAGGAAGACGTTGATCCTATTTATGAATTGGCCAATCATTACAACTTGGCTGTTCAGATTCACCCATACGACGGGGAAAAGATGATTGCCCTCAAAAATCAGTATTGGCGTTTTCATTTGGTCTGGATGATGGCTCAATGTGGCGATACGCTACATCTGTACTCACTCAGAGATATACCTAATAGATTCCCTGAAATCCGCACGAGCTTTGCTCATGGAGGTATGCTGGGGATAGCCAACTACGGCAGAAGAATTCAGGGTTTCGACGGTCGACCAGATCTTTTTAAAGGATATCAGGACCCACGAAAATCTCTTGGTCATAAAAATCTCTTTTACGATACTTTAGTGCACGACTCTTACACCCTTGAACTACTCAAAAAGCGCGTAGGATCTAGTCAAATCATGATAGGGCTCGATGATCCTTATCCTCTTGGAGAAATGGAAGGCGTAGGAACATCGTACCCTGGAAGGGTTGTGGACTTTGCTATTCAAGAAGGCATCCTCACTGAACAGGAAGGAAAGGACATGTGGAGTAAAAATGTACTAACGTGGTTAGGTATCGAAGGCAAAACAGAGCAAATTACAGCTTCTCTTGGAGTCGACTGTGAATAGAGCCAATTCACAATGCGTGTCAAAAGAACCTCAAGAGAGCTTCCCGCGCTCCGAATATTATCATCTCTGGACAAAGCAAAAAACTCTTGGAATGGTCATTATCGTCGCTTTTCTAGGTTGCTCATCCCCCAGTCCGCAAGCATCTATCATTGCGACCGAAGACTATGAGCTTCACCTCACTGTTGACTCAAAGAATAAGTTATTTATTGATTTTTAAAGACTGGGCAGAACGTTGAGCAAGTCAAAGGACATTTCTAGACTTAAACAATTACCCATCAGGGTTTACAATTCACCCGATTCAACTTGGTAGATGAAAAATCTGGGTTTCGAATACAATGCTACCTTACCAATGGATTTCAACTTATTCATTTGGTCGAACTTGCAAAAAAGTAAGGACGGCCAAAAATAAAGTTGATTCAAACTAAAAACAGAGGTTTTCGCCCCGATGGTAATCGCCTTCCGGACTCTTAAAGCGCTGCAGATACAGGAGAACTTTTAGAATGAATTAAAAACATAAGCAGCGATGAACAAAAAAAATCCAGCCCACTAACTTGATAATAAATTGCGTAGTATTGTTTAACCCACTTTTTGTAAACTAAAAATCGAATTAATGAAAACCACTTCAATCATTCTAAATACCTTCATTGGAATCTCGATACTGACGGCTTGTTCTGGACCAAATCCTGCAGAATCAGAAGAGCACAAAAAACTCGTAGCCGAACACGAAGCCATGGCTACCGAGCACGCTACCCTTGCGGAAGAACATGCACTCATGGAAGAAGCTCATTCCATGATGGTAAAAGAGCACGAAGCCATTAGCGATCCTTCAGCTGATTCGTTGCACCATGTGATGGAAGATAAGCACAGCGCAATGGTGGAGAAACATAAAGAGCTAATCAAAAAGCACGAAAATATGATGTCTTCTCACGATGCGATGATCAAGCAGCATGCTTCGGGGGAGGTTGATATGAAGACCATGAAAGAAGAGCATGCCAAGATGGAAGCCGATCATAAGCAAATGATGGAGGAGCACGAGATGATGGAGGAGGAGCATGCTAGGATGAGGGCGGAGCATGAAATGATGCTCAAAGAGCACGAGGAAATGGACGAGGGCGAAAAATAACCTCCTTGTTCGAATTTTACATATTTTCTTTTTCCTAACGTTTTTTAAGGTTTTTGGGGTGAAATGAAAGTCCTGCCTTTTGTAACTTTATGGTGTATTAACTTACATTATGAAAAGAAAACTTACGAGTCTGAAGATCGGATTTGTTGCGGTAGGTCTAACCTCCCTGGGTTATTGGATTGATAATGATCCTCCATATGAGGATTTTAGCGTCACGATTTTGGAGTTTTCCCTAATAGCCCTTGCCTTGTTCATCTTAATTTCAGGACTTCGTTTTGGTTATCGTTTGATAAAAGCCAATTAATGAGATTGATAGGAGCATAACTCAATAGTACTAAGCATCAGTTCTTAACTGATAATACCAAATCACAAACAAAACAGCATCACCTCATGTTTTGAAACCCTCCTTATCGGTAAGAAGGGTTTCAAGATTTTGGGGAAATAAAAGTGATATCTCTTTGGACTATTTTGTTTAAAGTGCAAACCGAAATCAGTTTAAACGTGATGTTTAACATATGCATAAGTCTTTAGCGCTTTTTAAAGAGACTTCTGAACAATGCAAGGATATTTACTCCTCCGATTCTGTCAATGCTTGTTTCCTATTTATTCTATTCGTCTTATTAAAGCATGGCGTTGAAGAGACCATACTATTCTGGTATACGAGAGATCGACCATTGCTGTGATAAATTGGAAAATTCGGAGTTCTGAACCTTCATTGGATCTAGGGCTGACGGCACGAACAAAGTTCAGAGATGGCATTCGTCTCTGTGTATATTCGATGATTACGACGTATGAACTCACGAGCTCCTGCAGGAGTCAAAGCCACCCGGCTTTCATTGTTTTTTATCTCCTTTGGAACACCAATAATCTCTTTGTTGAAATTATTACATTTTTTACCCCCCATATTTGGAAGCCCCTAATCAAAAAAAGTATTTTCTCGCTACATCTGAACCATTTTTGGTGGTATAAGAAGATTTACGCGGTTTTTTTGGACAAACCCGATCTTTTCTTAGTTTATGGAGAAGACGATGAAACCAAAGCCGCTGAAGGAGAATCATGTAATTTTGACAGCCATGAAGAAGGTTTTTGTTTTGTTTTCATCGGTTCTATTGACTTTCACCTTGCACGCTCAGGATGAGATCTGCTTAACCAGGACCACCGAGCACAAAATTCAGTCTAAGCATCTTGAGGAAGAAAGGGCACACTGGGTGAGCTTACCTTATAACTATAATGACAGCATTTCTTACCCTGTAGTGTACGTGCTTGATGCAGAATGGAGGTTTGAGTTGATTCGAGACATTTTCTTCGATCTTGGAGCAAATAGTGTACTTCAAAAGTCGATTATCGTCGGAATACCGCATGTTGAAATGGAAAACAAACGAGGGCAGGATTTAACATTCAGTCAATCTCGAACGGAATATGATGGTGATTCAGTAGACTCTACTTGGTACAATTCTTCAAACTCTGGAGGAGGAATGAAATTTTACAATTATCTCATTGAGGAGCTACTTACTTCCATGAATAATGATTATTCCACGAATGGCCAAGAAACGCTTATTGGTCATTCATATGGTGGTTACTTCGCAGGATATCTTTTATCACTTGAAAATCCATTTGAGGTTCTTCACATCTATGATCCTTCTATTTGGTATAGCGATGGTGAGGTTGTTCACCAGTTAAAAGAGGCCAATTATAGCAAACCAACCAAGATCTACTTGACCTATCAGCCAGAGCCAGCATTTCATAAAAATAAAGTTGAAGAGTTCATCGAAGAATTAAAATCCCACTCAACTATCTCCTTGGATCTTAAGTTCTATCCCGACTATAGTCACAACGGATTATTCTTGGATAGTTTTTACAATGGTGTTCTCATCACGAACACACCACCATATGAAGAATAAGATCTTGCTCCCTTCTACCTTTAAAAAAAAATCAAACTAGTCCTAAATTTGCATTAAAAACAGGCTCGAAAATTGATAAACGAAATAATAGACGACATAGGGAAGATTATCGTCTTTCTTCTGGTACTTCTCTCTTGCTTTTTGTTCTTTTCAAAGTCTTCAAATCGGACTCAGAATGCACTTTTCGGCCTATTCTTATTGATCACATCCCTTGATTTCACTGGGCTTTTTCTAGAAGAATTCTACGTAGATTCAGCAGCAATCAATGCTGTTAAGATGAGCAGTGTTCTCCTTCAAATGCCGTTGTTCTTTCTTTATGTGAGAACCACTTGCTTCCGGCACAAAGCAATCAATCCAAAAGATTCGTTGCACGGGGTTTTATTTGGAATTTTCACTACCATTCTTTTGATTGAGGGAATGACAGTCCGCACCCAATTATGGTATGACTATGTCACTCAAATCCAATACTACTTCTACATTGTTCTCATCTTCCTTACACTCCACAGATACAAAAGAATTAAGAGAGAAAATGACTCAAGGCACGATGATATCTATTCTTGGTTTGCGATTACAACAAGTCTGTTTCTGACCGGAAACACAATGGTGATGATTAGAGGAATTGTAGATTTTTCAGATCAAGACGCTCAACTCGGTATTCTGAATTTGATCATCAGCTTATTTGGTTTAGGGGTTATCTCGTGGTTTGTAATTAAGACCATGAAATCGCCATCGCTCTTCTTCGGCTTGAGCAAAGAAATAGAACCTATCACCGATAAACAAGATTCTACTCGCGAAGAGTTCAAAGAAGAACTTGAGCGATTGAAGGTTCACATGAACAGTGAGAAACCTTTTCTTTCTGATTCACTAACTCTCCAAAAATTAGCCGCACAAATCGACATTCCCGAGAAGCAGCTCTCCTACCTCATCAATCGAGAAATGGGACAGCACTTTTTCGATTACGTGAATTCTTTTCGAATCGAAGAAGCACAGTCTCTTCTTCTGAATAGCGATCTCAATGTGCAGGAGATCATGTATGATGTGGGGTTTAATTCAAAATCTTCGTTCAATACCGCCTTCAAAAAGCACACCTCCACTACCCCTTCAGCTTTCCGAAAATCAAACAGTTAGAACGGTTCGACTTTTATTCGAACCCTTTTATTGACGAGAAATTGGTTCGACTTCCCGAAGTCAAACCGTCCTGACCTAGCCATGGTTGAATTTTGCCTCAAATAAAAACATACGCCATGCGAAACATAAATAGTCAACTCACCTTAATCGCAATTCTACTCGCTCTAGCCATCAATACTCACGCTCAAAAAAGAACTTCGTTTTCAAAAGTGGATTCCATTATCGAAGCGCACTTCGAGGCAGATAAACCAGGAGTTGCATTTGCCATTATCCAAAATACTGAGACCATTTATCAGCGCACTCTTGGGCTGGCAAATGTGGAGTACAACATTCCCATCTCCGATTCTACTCTATTCGGAATCGCATCAAACTCAAAACAGATGACCACCTTTCTGGCGCTGATGATCGAAGCAGAGGGTCTTCTCTCTATGAATGATGAGATCGCTCAGCATCTTCCAGAATTAAAAGATCTTCCTTATCCAATCACGCTGAAGCAGTTGACCAATCACACACATGGCTTACCCAACGTGGACGAGCTCGCTCAATTAAAGGGAACGGAAAGATTGACACACAACGAAATAGTGGAAATGCTTCTTGGAATAGATGAAGTCAACTTTACTCCGGGAGAGAGGCAATTCTACAGCAACACTGGCTATGTACTTCTCGCAGAAATCATTGAAAGAAAATGCAATAAGCCTTTTCAAGAAGTAATGAAAGAGAAATTCTTAAACCCTCTGGGAATGAAGAAATCAATGGCGAGCAACGACTATTTAGATTTAATAGAAAACAAGGCTTACTCATATTTGATGGGACAAACGGGAATATTCACCTTGCCTCCTCAAATGGGTTCAATGGGTGCAAGCGGAGTTTTTTCAAGCCTCAATGAAATGACTCTTTGGGCTAACAATTTCTATGACACTCAGCTTGGTAAAATAAACTTCTATGAAAGAATGAAAGAGCCGACAGTCCTCAATTCAGGTGAGAAAATTGAATATGGGATGGGACTTCAGTTTGAGAACTATAAGGGGGTTGATATCGTCTTCCACGGCGGAGGAACAGATGGTTATCGCTCATATTTATTGCATGCCCCTGCACACAATCTTTCACTTGTCTTCTTGTCCAATGCTGGTGGTTTTATCGGTCTAGATGTGACCTACGGAGTTCTGGAAAGCCTACTAGGTGGGTATCTCGAAGAACCAAAAACGGCTTTTGAAGATCTGGATATTTCGACTTTCGAAGGGATTTATGAATTAGTTCCAGGTTCGTACACCGAAGTGAGGTTCGAAAACGATTCACTCTTCATGAACAGCTACGGATCGCCTTATTGGGACTATTTGGAAAGATCTGGAAATCAATACTTTGAATTTGCAGGTAATGACTACTGCAAGTTCACTTTTAGTGATGAGGGCTACCAGATGCGCTATTCTGATATGACCTACACTTGTCCGAAAGTTGTGAGGCCCGAAGAACAGATGGCGGAGGATGACCTCAACAAATACATAGGAGTTTACGTGAATGAAACTTACAACGTGATGTATCGCCTAGTTTTGAGGGGGAATTCTTTAGTTCTCATTGAGCAGGGTCAGCCCAAAAAAAGTCTCGAACGATTTTCTGGAAACGTGTACTACGTGCCTTTTAGCAACTTCGGAAAGCTAGACTTCGAGTTCTCAGAAAAGTCAGAGGTTGTTGGTTTCAAGCTCTCAAGACAAAGTGTAGAGGGTGTGACTTTCAAGAAAATAGCAGATTGCAACTAGAAATCAAGGGTGAGCTGTCCCCCTTTTGACTTAGTTTCCACATTTAGGCTGCTGAGAGAAATACCGAGTAACCTAAAAGGCTGTTCCCTCGGGTGCTCGCTTAAGAGCTCTATGGCGATAGCGTAAATTTCTGACTCACTATTGGTAAAATGATCCAAAGATCTGCTCCGGGTATGAGTGGTAAAATCGCTGTAGCGCATCTTTACGGTAATGGTCTTTCCAAGATGATTCCCTTTCACCATTCTTCGAGAAACCTCTTCGGCGATCTTGCTCAGCGCTTCCATTTGCTCCTCCAGCTCACCGATGTCCTCACTGTAAGTTCGCTCTGCACCCACCGACTTTCTAATTCGATTTGGTTGAACCGGCCGCTCGTCTATGCCCCGACAAATATTGTAGTAGTATCGACCGCTTTTGCCGAAAAGGCTCACGAGCTCCCTGCGCTCATATTTTCTCAAATCTGCCCCTGTATGAATACCCATCCCGTGAAGCTTCTCCGTCGTCTTCTTCCCGATTCCAAAAAACTTGTCGATTTCTAAATTGGCCGTAAACTCGTCCACCTTTAGAGGATGAATCAAAGTCTGACCGTTGGGTTTGTTCATATCCGAAGCCACCTTGGCGATGAACTTGTTCATGGAGATACCCGCGCTTGCGGTAAGCTTTGTTTCTTCCAAAATCTCCTTCCGTATTTTCTTGGCAATCTCTGTTGCTCGTTCTATTCCTTGTTTGTTTTGAGTAACATCGAGAAACGCTTCGTCTAAACTCAATGGCTCCACGAGATCTGTGTAGGAATGGAATATTTCTCTAATCTGCTGAGATACTTCTTTGTAAACCTCGAATCGATGCTTCACAAAAATGATCTCGGGACATTTTCTGGCAGCTATCGCTGAGGGCATAGCCGAACGAACTCCAAATTTTCGAGCTTCATAACTGGCTGCGGCTACCACTCCTCGTTCTCGGCTTCCTCCCACTGCCACTGGTTTACCGCGTAACTCAGGAAAATCTCTTTGCTCAACAGAAGCAAAAAAGGCATCCATGTCGATATGTAAGATTTTGCGCATCTCCGTCAACTAACAAAACTACGTCAAGAACTCCTTTTCTCACTCTAGAAGTCCAGCAATACTCCACTTTTAATAGAGACTTTAGAGATAATAATTTACCTTGCATTCTAATGAAGTATTTACTAGCTCTCACCTTCTATTTTTCAGTATACTCGATGAGCGGCCAACTCCCAGATGGAAGTGTCGCTCCTGACTTCACACTAACTGATTACTACGGCAATGAGCACAGACTTTACGACTACCTGAATAATGACAAAACAGTAATTCTCGAAATTTTCGCAGCGCACTGCCCGGGATGCTGGAATTTTCATCAAACTAACATCTTAAAAAACCTCTATAACACTTTCGGCCCGGAAGGCACCAACGAATTAACTGTATTTGCCCTTGAGCATGACCAATGGAATGGATTTAATGCATTTAATGGCATAGGAGATCCATGGACTACACAGGGAAATTGGCTTGAGGGAACACCATATCCCATCTTCAATGTGGAGAATCCCGACCGCGGAGTTTTCGACGACTACAACTTAATGTTTTATCCTGTGGTGTATGTGATCTGCCCAGATAGAATATTGACCCGTATTTCCACCCAATCTTCAGAACAGGATTTTGTAGACCGGTTTCAAGGTTGTCCTAATATTCTATCTACCAATAACACAGCAGAATTAGGCAGTATCCATTTTGACTTAATATCGAGCACCTTAATCATTCCGAAATTTGTGGATGTAAAAAGGGTAAGAGTCATTGCCATCACCGGTCAAGTAGTGCAAGAGGTTAAGTCATTTCCAAACCCAAATGTGGGCATTCGCAAGCTGCCTCAAGGGATATATCTTTTCGATATTCAAACCTCTAAGGGAAGTTTGACGAGGAAGTTTTTTGTGGAATAGGTGCTGAATCTATTCTCAGCTGTTGGTTTTCTTATTCACACTGTTACGAGTTTGATTGTCTTTTTCATTAATTCTAAAAAAACAGATGAGAGCAATCACCATGGCCCTGTTGGGATTATTATTTCTCGATGGATTCCCCTTACTCAGGCGCAATGAAACCAATAAACCATATTTGAAGTTACAGGAAAATCTGAAAGGCTTATCACGCCAAATGAGGTTTACTTGGATATCGAAATCGTCGAGCGAAAATCTGGTAAGGATAAAGCCTCAGACAAGAAACACGAAATCTATAGTACTCTCACTTTCCTAGACCAGTTTATCTGATTCTTAGTTGTTGTTTTTGATGTAATCTTTCTTTTTTGCTGCTTTGTTCTTTGTCAATACGCTGGGCTTCCTGTTGATAAGTTTGAGAAGGCCTTTCTCTGTTAATCTCTCGATGCCTCCTCTTGTTGTATTTGTTCATAAATCTGTTGACTCCCTCATAAAGTTTTATTTCGTCCTTTGCAGGGTAAAGGTAAATATGTTTCCACTTCAGGGTTCGAAAAAAGCGCTCGATAAAAGCATTATTGGTAGCTCTTCCTTTGCCGTCCATGCTTACCTTGATGCTGCTCTCCTTTAAGTAATCCAGCCAGTTGGCACAAGTGTATTGGCTTCCCTGGTAGGAGTTGATGACTTCCGGTTTCCCATGGCGAGCTGTAGCATCTGTGAGCACCTCAGTCTGGGTTCCTTTTTCAAGACTGTTTGAGATCTGCCAGCCCACGATGTATCTGCTGTAAATGTCAATGATAGCCGTCAGGTACATAAATCCTTTTTTCATGGGGATGTAAGTGATGTCAATGGCCCATAATTGGTTGGGTCGTTCGATCTTCGTTCCCCGTAGCAAGTATGGACACGTATGTACTTTACTTTTCCTCTTTTAGACAGGTTTTTCTTCGGATAAATCGCTTCTCTACTCATTTTATGAAGCAATTTCCTGATGCCCTGGTATCCTGCTTTATGCCCGAGATCAATTAATTCATCTTGTATCCCGAATACACCCAATGTCGGATTAGAAAGAAATAGTCTGTCCATGACGCGCATCAGGTCCAGATTCTCTTTTTTCTCGCCTTTTGCTTAAAATAAAAGCGACTGCGATTTACCTCCATCTATTTGGCTTGTTTACGCAAACTCAGCTTATGCGAAAGGCTAAAAAGACCCGTACTTTCCTTTACAGTCTTGTTTTCCACAAGCTTCTTTTTAAGAAGTCATTCTCAATCTCCAGTTTGCCGATCTTGCTATAAGGCATCTCCTGACCCGCTTCTGAACTTTCCTTTTCCTTTCCACCGTAGCCGAATACTTTGTCCGCATTTTCCCTAAACTCACGCTTCCATTGAGAGATTTGGTTGGGGTGAATTCCACAAGTGTTTGCTAATTCTGAAAGTGTTTGACGCTTTTTGAGCGTTTCTCAAGCTGGTTTGGCTTTGAGAATTCGCTGCTGAATTTCCTTCGTGTTCTTTTCATACTCATCGATTTTAAAGTTCGTCATTTTCAACTTGACAGATGGTCCAGATTTATGAGAGTATTACATGGCGCTTCGGATAAAACAGACTATTTTGGTAGAAACATTTAAGGCTTCGTAAGTGAGATATGGCCTGGAAATCCGCACTTGCCATAGCCAGACCGTTGGCAATAATTTAAACCTCAATAATTTGGAAAAGTATCATAATTTACACAAATGGATGATTATTCCTCTAATAATAATGCAATTTGGAATATTCATGGATTATTGGGGCGATTTTTCAGATAATACATGGTCCGTACATATACATTACTGGCTTGGTAGTATTTGGTACTTGTATCTAATTATTCAACCATATTTTGCTACTCATGGAAGAATGGATGCACATCGCACCAATGGTATTGTAGGAATGTTTATAGCAGGAGGTGTTGGTTTTTCTGCATTGAGCATGATGTATAGAGATATTAACTATGCAAATCTTTCCAAAGTGGATTCAGAAAGATTTGGTCCCTTCGAAGATTGGTTTTTCTATGGAATAGCAGTACTAGAAATCGTAATGATTAGTGCCTTTATTTTTTCGGTAATTAAAAGCATAATTCATAGGAAATCCTTAAAAAACCACGCATGGTGGTTAATAGCTACTGTATTCATAATTATGATGCCTGCACTTAGCAG
>JAKVAV010000041.1 GCA_022448105.1 Flavobacteriales bacterium
GACTTTAGAAAGAGTAATCAAATTGACACAAAAGGATTAATTTCTTCTCAGGACTACATTTTTGTCGAAGAGATTGAGGAAAAATGGGATATGCTAACCATTATTTCCATTACAGGCAGAGATGCTGAATTAATGGATGTGAGAGCTGTGGATAATGTTAAAAGCGAGTTCGAATATGACGAGTTAAATCGACTTGTTAAAGCCACCATTTTTAGAAATGAATCAGTAAAGTGGAAGGAGGAATACTATTATAAGGATTCACTGGATTGGCCATACGAAGTAGACCGATACTATAATGTTTCTCCAGATAATAAACGCTACTTCTCCAAATATAAACGCACTTGGTACAACGAGTTTGGAGACCCCATAAAATCAGAGAACTATAAGAGTATTGATATGATAAGGGTGAGAACCCGATTTTATGAATACATCTATGATGACCAGAATAACTGGATACAGTGTGACATGTATCTAGAAGGTGATGTTGAAAAAACGGAAGAGCCTACAATTACCCATTACCGGAAGATCAAGTATTATTGAAGCTTCGACCAATTTCTTTAAGGATTATCTTCCTGACTGACGAATTCATAGACAAATTCATGAGCTCGACTTTCAATTCTCTTAAGGTCTTAAGAGTCTTCATCTCACCTTTTACCGCTTTTAATAAAAAACTTAACTATGGCCAACAAAAAGTAAATATTAATTTACCTTTGTTTTTTGTTTTAGAGCAACATTAGAATGAAATGTTCTGAGCTTTATCGGATTTTGACAAAAGATGGATGGTATCCCGTGTCGCAAAGAGGATCGCATGTTAAGATGAAACACGATTCTAAAAAAGGCATCATTATCTTTCCAAATCACGGTAGTCAAGAGGTCGGTAAAGGGTTGGAAAAGAAAATATTGAAAGACGCAGGAATTTAACGTTAGGAAATGGCACGAAAGAAAAAGATACTTCTAACAGTTGAAAAGACTAATACAGGATTTTCAGCTTATTCAGAGGGATATTCAATTTTCACTACTGGAATGTCTATCCCAGAACTGATCAACAATGCATACGAAGCTACAGAGCTTTTTGCCCAAGATCAGGATGTTAAAATGGCTTCTATTGAAATCAAATTTGAAATCGATTTTAAACAGTTCTTTCAATTTTATAAGGTACTCAACGCCAAGTTTCTGGCGGAGAAAATTGGTATGAACGCAAGCTTATTATCACAGTATGTGCAGGGTCATAAAAAACCGTCCGATAAACAAACTGAAAAAATCTTAGAGGGAATCCACCAAATCGGACAGGAATTAAGCGGAATCAATTTATTGAAGACGGGTTAATATGAAATGCCACCCACGATCGGTTGAAGGAGAAGCTGGAGTCGGAAGGATTGATTTAGAATATCCTCGTTCCTATCTAATCGACAAAACCTTCCCGTATGAAATGCACCGCCACAACCATTCAAGCGGGCCGAATTTAAAGCGAGAAAGCCAGAGCTTACTTAAAGGAATTTGCACGGCATAAATCACCATGACAATCAGGACAGATTGAGCGATGCTAAATGAATCATAACCGTTGAAGGTTCTCATGATCAAATAGCCAAGAACGCTCTGCATGATGTAATTGGTCAATGCCATTCGCCCAACAAAAGCGATTGGGGTCAAGACTGTCTTCCAGAAATCGAACCGAAGCAGAAAAGCTAAAAACCAGAGATACGAAAGTGAGATGACGAGATCAGCGAAGTAGTAAATGGTCATTAAAAACTTAGCGAGATTAGAACCTGGTTCAACGTCGTAATTCGGCTTGATGTAGTAGAGAATGATAATTCGGTAGGCCAGAAATAGAATAAAACAAACCGGCACCATCACTCGGCCTCTTCTAACCCAAAGAGCGATATTATCCAAGAGACCTTTCTTGTAGAAAAACCCTCCAATGAGCATCATCGCTAGCGCTGCCGGAATCATGGCGGAGTAGACATATTGCATAAGGAATGAATACTCTTTGAGGCGAATCGGAATTCCGCTGAAGAAGGAACCGTTGTGCTTTAGATCAACCAACTCCTGCCTCGAATAAGCTGCTAGTGGCGCCATATGATCATAACCTATGATGTCATTTACAAGAAGTTTGAAAGTCTCAAAGTAGAATGGGAAGAGGAAAATTACCAAAGCGATAACTCCCATCGCATTGGCCTTAAGCCTAAAGAGAAGGAGGAGCAAAAATCCAAGCGCGCCGTATATGTGCAAAATATCTCCCGACCAGATGAAGAGAATATGTGCTAGTCCAAAAACGAATAGACTACCGAACCTCCTGATGAAAAAAGCATTGGAAAATCTCCCGCTCTCTTTGGCTTTGCCGATCTGAAGCGCTACTCCCAAACCGAAGAGAAAGGAGAAAATGGTAAAGAACTTACCGAAGAAAAATTCTTCGAGAATAATTCTGGGAACGTCTTGAACCCAGCCTACTTGAGTGGTGAGCCATTCGCCTCGATAGACGAAGCTGATGTTCATCACCAGAATATTCACCATGAATATTCCGAAAATGGCAAAGCCCCTGAAAATATCTAACTGCTGAATCCGGTCAGCTTTTTGTGTTGGGATAGATGATTTCAACTTAAGCAATTATCAGCTTGGTCTATTTTTAAAATGAGCATAGCTTATTCTATTTTAGTAACCTATGGATGCACATTCAAAAATGGCAAATTGTCCAAGTCTACGTTTCCACCAGTAATGATAATCCCGACATGTTGACTTTTGAACAGCTGTTTCTCCTTATAAAGTGCTGCTAAAGGAACAGCGCAAGAAGGTTCACAGATGACCTTCAGCCTTGTCCAAATTAGTTTCATTGCTTCCAAAATCTCTTCTTCACTTACCAAAATAATTCGCTCTACTCCCTTTTGAATAATTGGAAAGTTCACATCTCCTAGATGTGTCCTCAGACCGTCGGCAATGGTATTGGCCGTTTCGTTCTTTTCAATTTTACCGCTTTTCATTGATCGATAAGCGTCATCAGCTTCTTCTGGCTCACCGGCGTAGACTTTACATGCATTTCCAAAAAAATTGGCTGCTAGAATTGTTCCTGCTAGAAGACCTCCTCCACCGACCGGAGTGAAGATAGAGTCTAGTTCAGGGTGATCATCGAGGAGTTCCATTGCCGAAGTACCCTGACCAATGATCACGTTAAGATCATTCGACGGATGAATCATGGTAGCTCCTGACTTTGCAATAATTTCGTCAGTGGTCCTCTCTCTGTCTAAAGCTGTGTTCCCAGATTCTATTACATTTCCGCCATAACCTCTCACTGCTTCTTTCTTTACTTCGGGAGCATTTCGAGGCATTATGATGGTGGCCTTCACTCCCACCCTTCTCGAAGCTAATGCTATCGCCTGCGCGTGATTTCCCGAGGAATGGGTAACTACTCCTCTACTCTTTTCTGCTTCATTAAGCTGCAAAACAGCATTAGCGGCACCACGCATCTTGAAGGCTCCCATTTTCTGGAAGTTTTCACATTTAAAGAACACCTTTGCTCCAACCAATTCATTGATTAGAGAGCTGGAAATAACAGGAGTTCGATGAATAAAGGGCTTTATTCTCGCGTGTGCAGATAAGAGTTCTTCTCTGGTCATGACGCAAAATTAATAAACCAAAAGAAGGCCTAAGCTTCAAAGTCGAGTTGCCATCCCACCTTCTTGGCCTTTTTGTCTTTGGTGGCGCCAACGGCCATTCCAATGGGCATTCCCATTGGTAAGCCTATAGAGAAAAAGGCAAAATTATCTAGTGACAATACCCAAATGAAACCGAAGGGCAGTCTGAATACAGTCATTCCGAGAATCATCCATTGATTGCGGTAGCGGTTCTTTGGAACTAGGCCTTCATTTTTATCTAGCAGTTCAACTAGAGAGTAGCACTTCTTTACAAGAGTCACCTTTAGCTTTTTAGTCCAGATGGCTGAATTGACTTCTGTAATAAATTCATTGATTTTACTCTCCGTCTCACCTGCGAAGCTTAAATGCCTAATGGCATTTAAGGCTTCTGAAAAGCTCTTATAAGCTCACATTAGAGACTTACTTGACTCTGATTCATCCAGAGCCTTTAATTCAATTCTATCCATTCAAATATTCTAGTAATCAACAACCGGGGAAACCGGTACAGTCTGCGTCATCGCAATCTATAAAACCGTCCCCATCATTGTCTATTCCGTCATTACAATCTGTCTCGGGACATGCAGAATCCCCCAAACAGTCAAAATCCGCACAATCAGTAAACCCATCACCATCATTATCAATTCCATCGTCACAAATTTCCGGAATACAAGAAATATCTCCATCGCAGTCAGGATCATCGCAATCTATTAGGCCGTCTCCATCATTATCATCTCCATCATTACAAATTTCCACCGGGCAAGGATCAGATCCATCGCAATCATTATCGTCGCAATCAATAAACCCATCACCGTCATTATCTATGCCATCGTCACAAATCTCAGTCGGAGGCATTTCGTCTTCTTCTTCCTCATCCTCGCTGCATGCGGGTAAGGATACCGATGACAAAATCAGTAGGAATAAAAAGTAGAGGTGGCGAGTTGAATACATAAATTAGGGATCGCTGTATCAGCCAATATATTGAATTTAAAATATATAAGTTCTGCATACGCTAGCCTGATCACTTCGAAATAAGTGCTTTTATTTCTTTATGGATGCCATCGCCTCGGTGCGGCCGTTCCTTAATACGGAGGAAAAAGAGATTTATACGGCCTCCCTGAGAATGATCATCCCCCAAACTCTTATTCAAGATATTTCTGGTTTTTGTAGCAAAAAGGGAAAAGTTCAAGGCTCGAAATACACCTAAAAACTCCGATAAATAATCTAAAGAATAGAATTATCCAGATTACAGCAATAAGAGCAATTTCTCTGATAGCCAAAAAAGCAACGGGAGAATTTTTGTTTCACTAGTTGGTGAGATATTGTCTTGTTGGTGTGGAATTGGGGACAATTAAAATTGATTTTTATTTAGAAATTGAATGTATTTAAAATCATTTAGACTGCTCATGCAGGTAAAAACAGGTATTAAAGAAATCGCATTTNTAAGTCCTAATTGCTCGGGGCTTTGGCAATCTGCTTCTCATTTCTACTCCATTCACTCCAACTACCCACATAAAGACTGGGTATTTCAAATCCGGCAGAAGCTAGAGCCAGAATGGTATGACAAGCCGTAACTCCCGAACCACAGTGAATCGTGACTTCTTTGCCTTTAACAGTTTCTGCATATTTAGCGCGAAGTTTTTCGGGACTGAGAAACAGNCCATTCTCATTGAGATTTTCTGAAAGAGGAAAATTGATCGCTCCGGGTATATGTCCAGNTACTAAGTCAATTGGTTCTGACTCTCCATTGTACCGAAAGGCCGCTCGTACATCTATGACCACAGCATTTTGATCCTGCGCGGATTTTTCAACTTGATCTATATCGACCATCGGGAGCTTCCATTCAGAGACGGGATAAGGTTCTTTCAGACTTAAGGTCACCACTTCAGAATTGATCGGAACTCCTGCTTTTTCGGCAGTTTGAAATCCACCATTAAGCAACTGAACTTTCTCATGGCCGATAGACTTCATCATCCACCAAAAACGAGAAGCGGCATTGGCACCAGCTTTGTCATCGTAGACCACCAGATGAGAGTCTGGTGCTATTCCGACATTTCCAATCATTTCACCAAAAAATCGGGGCGATGGAAGTGGATGTCTCCCGCCATAGGCAGCATCTTCCTTGATATCAGAGAGATCTTGGTCTAAATCGAGATAAATTGCTCCGTCGATATGGGAATTGTCGTAGAGTTCTCGTCCATTTCCAGATCCGGCATGGACGACAACGAGATTCTCATCTTCCATCAAATCGGCGAGTCGCTCAGCAGAAATCAGTTGTTTACCGGAGAGTCTCATAAAAGCTATTTACCTCAAGCTAGACTCTTTCAACGAAACCGAGATGGACTTCACCTTTCCCGATCTATTAAAGATCTCAGCTGAATTGGCTTCGTCAAGCTCCTTTCCAATGAATTTAAGTGAACTGCCATCGGCAAATTCCAATTTTAATGATTCTTCCTCTCGTATGGTGTACTTCACCGGAACCTGACAACAAGTAAAACCCAAGGCATTACTCGTGAGTTCTAGCTCATGGCTTTGGTAGTCCAATCCGTAGTACTCGAAGCTCGTAGCTTCGGCAATAAACTCTGATCTTTTTAAAAGGAATGGATCAAACCGCAAACGGCCTTCTTCCATAAAGATTCCTAACTCGCCAAAGCGCACCAGGATGTCCTCTTTAACTTGGCCTGTCATTCCGGGTTGCTGAGCTCCTCGATGCCATGGCGTGTGTGAATAAGGATCAGTTGGGAATGCTCCGTAAAGATGAGCATCCTTGTAAAGACCAATCCCTTTTCCGATTTCATCGAAATGAGCGGCAAGAGCATTTCTTATCATTGCATCAGCTCCTTCATGGTAAGCTTTCTCGCATATTTCGTAAACGGCCAAATGAAGTTTGGAAACCATATGCCAATAGATCGATCCGAGGCCTTCATAAGCAAAGAAGGTTCCCGACCTTCCTGTGAATGCTCTGTGATTAAATACCTTTTCGAAAATGTCTAAAATGAGTTTCTCTTCAACCTGAGCGAGCGAAGCATATTCAGAAGAGCTCAAAGAATCCAAACCCTCTTTTAAGTCATTTTCATTTCTAAAGTTTCCATTGAAGTGAAACCCTCCATCTACATCTTTTACAATGATTTGTGAATCCCCAACACCGAGCATTTTTTGGAACAATCTCGACTTCGAAATGAGCGCTTCAGGAATATTGTTCTTCTCGAGGAAGCCCGGCAATTGCTTATTCGGATAAAGGATATAACTGTTCTGATCTTCGCGATAGAGCCTGCTATTTCGAAGTCCATCAAGAACATCAAGAGCTTCTTTGGAGGTCAAACTCCCAGAACTAAGAACGGCTACCTGGCCTTCGAGCATTTCATCGAGGTAGCTCACCGAAATGCCTAAGTCATCCATACTCATTAAGTTGTAAGCATGGTAAAGCTTATCTTCTCTTTGGTTTGCTTTGATACTATGCTCCATGTATTTGAGAGCAGCAGCTACGAAGGACTTAAGATCTTCAAGTTTCACAGCAACCATTTTGCCGGTAAATCCATTGTCATAAATCTTTTCGCGAAATGCACTACCTGCCTGTCCGAGCCCATCAGTGATGATTTTGCGCAAAGCATCTTCCATTGGTGCATCTAGGGCTTCTTCGTGGGTTTTGAAAACCTTGTGGATCTGAGCAAATTTCTCTGCCATCTCTACGGAAACCATCGCACTATCTGAACCCACTGTTTCCAAAGCAGATTCCATGAATTTCAGGAATCTACGCAGGTAATATAGCGTCACCATGGAAACACCATTTCCGACAAGAGCATTGTTGGCATCGTTCCATTCTGGCCTCTGAGTATTAAGCCAAATTCCTGCTTCTGGAATGAAGTTGGAAATCTTCGCGAGAACTGTGGCCATGATTTTTTCGATAAAGTTCACCCTATGAATGGAATGTTTTTGGCTACTTCTCAAAGCACCATCAGCGCCAAGCTCTAAAACGCTTTCTCTAATTGATCTATCGGCAATCTCATCAAACTCAATGGTGTTCTTTGGATCCTTTACTATATCCTCGTAAGACTTAATTCTGTAAGGAACATTAGCGTAGACGAAACAATTCTTATCAAACAAGTTGCTAAATCCCTCAGGATTGTAGTCACGATGGAATTCGAGAAATTTGAGGAGGTAAATGATCTGGTGGTCACCCCAATAGCCGATGTATGACCACGGATCATCTGGCTCACTGATTTCCCAGTCAAAGCCTCCTTTCGTCACACGATAAGGGTTGTATCCATCGAACGTCGACGCGTTCAAGAACTTCGAAATCATCCCCTCAATAAAGTCAGGGTATGAATGGACGAGTGCTTCCCAGTTTTGGAAGATGTCTCGCCAGTTTCCCTCGTAATCGAGGATTTTTGATCCATCAACCTCACTGGTAGTATTAATAGAAAACTTGTTCCAGGGACGGCTTGGATCACCGTGACGACGGCTGAATCGCAGAGGTAAATACTCTTCACAAAGCCGAATCAGATCACTGTCATCAATATCTTTGATGGCCGCCGTGAGTTCATCTTTTACGAAAGTCTCACCAAGATTATCAAGGAAAGCTTGATGTCGGTTGAATATTCTTCGATTGGCATTCTCAAGGTATTTGCTGAAGTCGCGCTTCTCGATTTGATAATTGAAGTCGATGATTCCTCCACGCATGATATTAAATAACGTGTTGGCAAAGTGGCGTGTATTGCGCAATCCGTCACGGGTAAGCTCTATACCATCAGAAGAACCAACGAGGGCTTTGAGGTTGGAAGTGCCCTCCTCGACATTCTCCCAAACTTGCTGACGAAGATTCGGGTTTGTTTGAATCTCGCGGCTGAGACGAATCACGTCTGCTTGAGTCTGGTTGACATTGGCCACCAATGTCCAGTCTTCTTTTCCTCCGGGTCCAATCTCAACTGTTTTTGAAATAAAGTATGCACCCTTCTCCCCTTTCACATCGGTTTCTTGGGTGATGGCAGCGCCAGCTCTAAAATTATCAAGTTGGAATGAACTTAGCAGATAAGTTGCATCGTCCAGACCAACAGACCATACCGTATTGGCCTTTAAGGCTTCGCTAGGCTCAGCGCGGTCAACGATGATTGCGCTCAAAGCGAAAATACCTACTCCAGATTCTTTGACCAACTCCGTGCGTTTGTATGCATCTACCAAATTACTCTGGCGCTTCTGCAAGTCGCTATCTACTCCGTATGGAAGAACGTTTTGCAGTCCATCTAGGAGAGTGATTTTTTGAGCTTGATCTCCGTTATTGATAATCGCCGCATTTCTCACGAATCCGTATAGATTGCTCGAACACCACTCGTACCAGAAAGTCAGGTTAAGATCGTTGTTATGCTCTTCGAAGAGAATCTTATTTCCGTGTCGATTCTTGTAAAGATTTCGAGTGACGGCAAAGCGTCTAGAGCTCAGCTTAGAGAATGGCTCCCAGCTTTCTTTATTGCCTTCAAATTCAACCTGAAAGATCGTTTTGCTTCCAGTATTGTAAGCTAATTCAGTCACCTTATCATCTGAATAATAAGGAAAAAGCGCATGCTCTGCATTCTTCCTTCCTGCTGTGACTCCTCCATTACTGGCGATAAATAACCAGTGATTAGAATCACTCACAATGCTCATAAAGAAAGGTCTCAGCTCATCGTGGTTTGGAATTTTAAACCACTGCTCCTCGTTAATCTCTTCAATCTTGATGGACATGTACTCGTTTTAAGTGTTAATCAGACAATTAAAAAAATGAGATCGCTAATATCTTATTAATTAGTGAAATTGAATGCCTGTAATTTCAAAATGTAAATAGCTCAGGGGGATACGCCTACCAAGCGCGGCTAAGTATGTTCAAAATTGTTCTATTTTCTCTCTACGTATTGTCGTTCAGGTTGGAGGTCCTGTGCATTTTGATTCACCCGAATAATGACTAGGTTGAGAATTTTAGTTAACAAATAGGAACATTCTCACAGAGTAGAACAAGCAGGTAATTTTAAAGCATACCTCGGCATCTCTCAGGGTGATCATTCAAAAAATGACCTTTAGAAGGGAATAAAGCTTGCTACCGCATTATCCAGACTTTTACTTCCAACTTTTAAGTAATTTGAGAAGCTGCTTGCTCTCTTTCTCGTTCTTAATATGAATGGTAACTTCCAATTCTGAGCCAAAAACACTCGACTTACGCTGTTTTCCGGTGAAGATAATTTTGTACCAATCAGAAGATTGAATTTTCAGCTTTCTGTTTGCCTTCTTCGAAAAGGTGAAAGGAAAGTCCGTCATGAACAGAAAAGGATTAAATCGTGTAGGTATCAAATGGAGTTCGCGGCTATTCATGGCGACTGTGCACTTCATCTCGATACCAAGGGTCTCTCCGGCTTTAAGTTTAGCAGCAGCTGAAACTCTGAGCTGATCAAACACCTGGTATTCTGACAAGTCTAGACTTCTCTGAAGGCCTCTGCTCAAATTCCATCGTACCAACGAAACAGTTAGCACGATGAACATTATGATGAGAGATATGGTGATGAACCAGGTCACTTATAAATTCTTTGTTTTTGAAGTTCTAAATCTACTACAACCTGCACTTTTTGAACTAATGGAAATTGATCAATTCGCCAATTGATAATCACTACTTTTGGCCAACAAAAATTTAACACGATGAAAAATCTTAACCTCTCCCTTTTCTTCCTATTGCTCCTTAGTTTTTCTGCTTATGCCCAGAAGAAAGTTGCGGTAGTAACTTTTTACGTAAGTAAGCAAATCGACTTTTCAGAACTAGATGGAAGTGCCCAGCTCGCTGGAGATATAATGACTCTAGCCAATGATCCTGCATTTGATTTAAAACCTGCACTCGATAATTTTCACAAGGTGTTTTTTGAGGATTTATCAAAAGAATTTCCTTTTGAATTGGTAGATGAGTCATTAGTAATTAACAACGAACAGTACAAGGCTTATGAAAACGTAGGAACTGATAGCGCTGATGAAGACAAGGGTATGGCACAGACTTACATTGTTGCAGATGGATACAAGCCTCTAATGGAAAGAGGTAAACTTTCTAAAGATGAAGTGAAAGCCGAGCTTGACATGCTAAAATTTTTCCCAGATGCTGATGGAGTAATGTTTGTTTTTATGGACTACTCTTTTGAACCAAAAGTGGCTATAGGTGGAAATGGAACCGCAGGAATGAAGGCATTCGCTCGTTTGAAGCTGTACAATAGAAATGGCGACAAAGTCTTTGCCAAAAATGAAATTGGTACTTCAAAAAAATCAGTTGGTATGGTGAGTGGCATTCCGGTTATGGACCCGAACAAGCTCATCCCTCTTTGCAATAATGCCACTGAAAAGCTATTAGAAGATCTTAAGAAAAAGATTGGGAAACTCAGTTCCAAAGTTGATAAGAAACTCTAACCTACAGAACGTTTTAACTCAGAAGATTAATAAGAGGTTCAGTCTGGATGAGCTGAGTCTTCAAAAAACAAAAAGCCGAAGTCTCCTTCGGCTTTTAGATTTCAATATATTCTTTTGTTTTACAGTAAGTCGTATCTGTCTGCCGACATCACCTTTGTCCATGCCTTGATAAAGTCCTTCACAAACTTCTCTTTGTTGTCAGACTGAGCGTAGACTTCTGAGAGCGCTCTAAGCTCTGAATTCGATCCGAAAATCAAATCCACTCGCGAAGCAGTCCATTTTTGTTCACCTGTCTTACGGTCGAATCCATTGAACATCTCTCGGCTATCTCCTGTAGGTTCCCATTTGGTTTCCATACCCATGAGGTTCACGAAAAAGTCGTTGGTTAACTGGCCTTTTCTATCCGTCAAAACTCCGGTTTCGGAGCTATTATAATTCGCTCCAATAACCCTCATCCCTCCAACTAAAACCGTCATCTCAGGAGCCGTAAGGTTCATCATTTGCGCCTTGTCAACGAGCAATGCTTCAGGTGGAAGCGTGTACTGACCTTTAGTGTAATTTCTAAAACCATCAGCGATTGGCTCTAACACACTAACTGAAGCGGCATCCGTCATTTCTTGCGTGGCATCTGTTCTACCCGGCGTGAACGGCACCTCCGCTGTGTGTCCAGCATCTTTTGCTGCTTTCTCAACACCAACAGCTCCACCAAGAACAATCAGGTCGGCCATAGAAACTTTCTTCGACTTGTTCTTGTCGTTAAAGTCAGCTCGAATCTCTTCTAGCTTTGAAAGCACTTTGTTGAGCTGCTCAGGATTGTTGACTTCCCAGTTTCTCATCGGTTCAAGTCTGATTCTCGCACCGTTGGCACCACCTTTCATATCGGTACTTCTAAAAGTCGATGCAGAAGCCCAAGCAGTAGAAACTAGTTCTTCCACTGAAAGACCCGAATTCATAATCTCTGATTTCAAAGAACCAATGTCTTTGCCATCGATCATTTCGTAGTCAGCAGCCGGAATTGGATCTTGCCAGATAAAATCTTCCTCAGGAACCTCAGGACCGATCAAGTTGGCTCTTGGTCCCATATCGCGATGAGTCAACTTAAACCAAGCTCTTGCGAAAGCTTTGTCAAACTCTTCTGGGTTCTCCATAAATCGCTGAGAGATTTTTCGGTATTCAGGATCTTCGATCATTGAAAGATCGGTAGTGAGCATGGTCGGCTTATGCATTTTCTCTTCATCAAATGCATCGGGAACCATCACTTTTGGGTCAACCGCTTGCCACTGGTGTGCTCCAGCCGGACTTTTGGTCAACTCCCAGTCTTCATTGAACAGCGCCTTGAAGTATCCGTGATTCCATTGATCCGGTGTAGCTGTCCAGATCACTTCCAAACCTGATGTTATCGCGTCCGGTCCTTTTCCTGAGCCGTAATCGCTCGTCCAACCAAACCCTTGCTCCTCAATACTCGCCCTCTCTGGTTCCACTCCAACATGAGATGCTGGTCCAGCGCCGTGAGTCTTCCCTAGCGTGTGACCTCCAGCGATGAGCGCGACGGTTTCATCATCGTTCATTCCCATTCTTCCGAAAGTCTCGCGTATGTCGTGTGCCGCCAGCTTTGGGTCTGGATTTCCATTTGGTCCTTCCGGATTAACATAAATAAGTCCCATCTGCACCGCTGCCAGCGGTTGCTCTAATTCTCTATCTCCAGAATATCTTTGGTCATCAAGCCATTTTGATTCTGGGCCCCAATACACATTGCCTCTTGGTTCCCAAACGTCTTCACGTCCTCCAGCAAAACCGAGTGTTTCGAAACCCATTGATTCAAGGGCGACATTGCCCGCTAGGATCATCAAATCAGCCCAGGAAATTTTGTTTCCATACTTCTGCTTGATCGGCCAGAGAAGTCTCCTTGCCTTATCAAGGTTGGCATTATCAGGCCAACTGTTGAGTGGTGCAAATCTCTGCTGCCCTTCTCTTGAACCTCCTCGACCGTCACCGGTTCGATAAGTTCCGGCACTATGCCATGCCATACGGATGAAAAGTCCACCGTAGTGCCCGTAGTCAGCTGGCCACCAATCTTGAGAGTTGGTCATCAACTGAGTTAAGTCTTTCTTGAGTGCATCATAGTCGAGAGAGTTGAACGCTTCGCGATAATCGAAGTCTTCATCCATAGGGCTAGACATTGATGACTGCTGCCGAAGCACACTGAGGTCTAGTTGATTGGGCCACCAGTCTGAATTGGTTTTGTAGTCTCCGGGATTTGGGATGAGCTGAGCCCTAACAGAAGTATCGTAATCTCCGTTAGATGAAGCGGTAGGTGTTGAGCTGCCGTGGCCAAATGGACACTTGGCAGGTTCTTCGGCGCGGTCTTGGGCTGATATGGTAATTGCAAAGAGAAATGCAATGCCAAGGAAAACAGTTTTCATTTGAAGCATTTTTTAGTTGTTACTTCAAATTTACCCGATCAACTTTATAAAAAAAACTATTTCAACAGCAAACTAATCGCGGTAATTAATTGACTTGAATATAATTATGAACGAAACCTCAGGGTGTAGTCAGTAATACTCTGCTCTATTACCTCTCGGGCCACTTCTCGGTCTTGAAAATCCTCAACCAAAACTGATTTGTTTTCAAGTTTCTTGTAGTCTTCAAAGAAGCTGCGGAGCTCTTTCGTTAAGTGCGGAGGAAGATCCGTGATATCATTCATGTGATTTACGCTCATGTCGTTAGCGGCTACGGCGATGATCTTATCGTCCATCTCCCCTTCATCGAGCATGCGCATCACACCTAGCACTTTGGCTTCTACTAAACACATTGGGACAATGTCAATTTGCGAGATCACTAAGATATCCAGAGGATCGCCATCGTCGCAATAAGTCTGCGGTATGAAGCCGTAATTTGCCGGATAGTTAATAGAAGAATAGAGCACTCTATCGAGAATCAGCATTCCCGAATCTTTATCGAGTTCGTATTTAGCGCGGCAGTTCTTCGGGATTTCAATTATACCTTTTACTACATCGGGGCATTGCTCTCCGGGACTTACATCGTGCCAAGGGTGGTTATTCATTGCTACTAGCTGAAGTTACTGACGAATTTAGGTTTATCCCAAAAACATTTACATCCATCCCAAGAAATTCAGTTTGAAAAAGAACTTTCATACCGTTCTTGCGCGCCACATTCGCAGAGGCATGATTCTCTAAATCGATGATGGAAATAAAACGGTCGGTTTGGATATTTTCCCTTCCATATTCAAGAAGTGACTTTGCCGCTTCCGTAGCGAATCCTTTTCCCCAATACCTTGGAATGAAGGAATAAGCTATTTCATAGTCTTCACGGTCAGCCCAGTTTCTGGGAATAATTCCAGCCATCCCGATCAAGAGACCTGAATCTTTTTCAATCACCGCCAAATGGCCTAAACCGACATCGTCATAGCGCTTCAATTGCATACTAATCCAATTCGTAGCCAGCTCTTCGGGGCTTTTATTTAAGTCTAGTCCAAGGAAGTGGATCAGGGAGTTTTTAATAAAAAACTCTTTCCAAGCGGCTACATCATCCGAGCTAGCTTTTCTGAAGATAAGTCTGCTGGTTATTTGGTTGAAATAGCTCATCGATGCTGATCAATAAGAATCACATTCCCATCTGGATCGGTAATCATCAAATTGGCCGGATCTTGGGTTCCAGCTTCGATTTCATTAGGCACTTCAATCCCTTTCGACTTAATATGTTCCTAGATTTTTCGAACGTCATCAAATTCACCTAGATTTTGAGCATTCTCGTCCCAACCCGGATTGAAGGTGAGAATATTGTTCGGAAACATACCCTGAAAAAGTCCAATTAGAGCATTCTCATTTTTCATAACGAGATAGTTCTGTTTAATATCTCCACCGAGCATGGAGAAACCCAGACTTTCTTAGAATGCTTTTGACTTATGAATATCTTGTTCTGCAAGGCTAACAGAAAAGCGCCAAGTTTCATATTAATAGTTCTAGGGTTTGCTAAACAAATATGGCTTTTATTCTTTAAACGAGTCGGTCTTCTTCCCTATCCAAAACGAAGACAGTGATCTCTGGCCTTACATTAAATCTAACTTGCATAATATGGCCCAGAGCTCGATTGACATATACAGTCCTTCCATCTTTAAGGTTTACTTTTCCGGCCGAATAGTTTTCATTTTTAACGGGCACAATCGGCGGATCAAGAAAGGGAGGTTTGCACTGACCTCCATGAGTATGCCCTGAGAGGATCCATCCTTTGTGGTCTTTCCAAACGTTGAGATCGCATACGTCGGGATTGTGGCAAAGGATGATGTTTGCCTTGTCAACATCGTAGTCCCTCATCACTTTGTAAGGAGCAAAATTCAATGCCCAGAAATTTTCGAAGCCAATGATGTTAAGCCTTTCACTTTCGCGCTGAGTATTTCCGAGAATCTTTACTCCCGAATCCTCTAGAATGGAAGTTATTTCATCCGCAACGGGTTGCTCAGACCACTTCTTCCCATAATCGTGATTGCCCAAAACTCCAAATGTTCGAAAGGTTCCTTTCAGGCCATGAGGCGTCACATCTCTCAGTTGGGAGAGTTGCTCTTCACTTTTATAACTCACAAAATCACCCGTATAGACAACGAAATCGGGGCTATACTGCTATGCCTTTCTGAGCGATCTAATGAGGTGCTTCGAATCTACGCGGTCGCCAACATGAATATCACTGACCTGCATAAATATTTTCCCGACAGGGTGGTCAGGTAGATTTCTAATGGGCATTCTGATTTTGACAAATTCGAGCCAATGCGGTTCTGGTTGACAGGTGTAAAGTCCAACCGGAAGTCCAAGGGCAGCGCCAAAGATTGCGGTGCTCTTTAGAAACTTTCTTCGATTCATAGATGCAGTTTTCACTGCAAGGAACACTGAAGATATCTCAGATTCTCTTTTATAGATTTAATAATACTTAATCAACTGAATAATTTATGCTTGATTAACAAGTTCTAAAGGAACTTTAAAATCCAGCTTGATCTTTGTGGGGTCATTGAGCCTCTTTCAAATGGTCAAAAGCGCCACTCTGAATCATGTAGATGGAAGTTATTGCTATCGCGATTATTGCCAGAACAATTAAAATGAGGAAGAACCTCAACGTTCTATACAGCATTATTCTTGTAGTCAACTGATAAAATTTCTGCAAAGCATAATAGTAATATGCCATTTGGAAAATGATCACTCCAATACCGAAAACACCTATTGCCATCTCTCCCATCATTGTCATGAATGACGTGATCAAGGCGGACAGGATGGACAAATGGGCCTGGGTGTACAGAAAAAAAACTAGAATTTCCGTAAAATTATACTGTCTATACTTCCAGAAAACCAATCTAGCTATAAGCGCATAAATCGGTACATATGCCATCATTACCAACGACTGATAGTCGATTGTGAAGTTGAAGATTCCCTGAGAAACGGCGTTTTGCCGTCTGCCTAATTCGGTTGATGTATCATAGAACTCCAATTTCTCCCCGAACTTGTTTAAGATAAATATTTGAAGTCCCGATAAAGTAAGGGCTAGTGCGAAATAGCTGATTACATCTACATATCTTTTTCGCACTCCACTAATATAATCACTGGCCACTTTATCAGGGTCAGAAAACATCATATTGAAAGTGCATAGGAGCTTATTGTCATAATTGAAATAAGTCTCTGAGATATGATGAAAAAGACCTTTGACTGTGAGTCGATTTCGGATTACTCTCGCACCGCAATTCGAGCAATAATCATGTCCTTCTTTCAGCTCATTTTCACAATTCTTACACTGCATGTACTGAGTATTTGATTCACATATTTAGCAAAAAATGAATTCATCAAAAGGAAGAAAATCAAATAAGTTCTGAAAATGAGGTTGTTGATCGTCAATTTGAGAAGAGATCCTCAGCTTTACGAATCACCTCTCCTTCGGAATTTTCAATCATCTGAAGAGATATTTCTATTCCGTTGAAAAGTGTGTAATCAAGTGCTATAAAACCAAATTTCGATGAAAACACTGCTTCTAGTTTTGACTGACCTATATTGGAACTGGCCGTTGCATTAATCTCCGCACAGTCCAAATCTCCAAATGGTGTTTTCACTTTTGAATTTCCTCCCATGGTGTATGTGTAATCGAGGAGAAGCCTTCCTTCCCACTCTCCCCAAAGAGGGTCAGACCAATTTTGGCCGATACTCATTTTATCTTGCCAAGTATCTCCTTCATTGAGACCAAATTTCAAGTAAGGAAAGGGGCAAGTTTCGAGACACTTAAAGAAGCCCTGACGCGGAGGATGAATCCAAATATTTTGATCGTTCTCTACCACTCCTGTCGAGGAGACAGATCGCGGTGGATCGCTGTAATAAATGAGGATTTCTGTCTGGTTCTTATTGGTTCTTTTGAAGCGCTTCGGCTGGATAACCTTCATATATACTTTCGATACGGTGGCAGAATCAGGATTGCTCGTGAGTTTATAACCAGCGTACGAATTTTCGGCTAAAAAGATTGACTCGCCTCCCCGGGAAATCCTTATCTCATAAACAATCTCTTTTCCCAGGGTAAAGAAGGTGTTGTTTGCATCGACTTTGGACTTTTCGATATAGAGCTGATCGTATTGCTGGGCAAAACAGTTCTTAAATAAAGAGAAGAAAATAATAATGAACGCCAACGATTTAATTGGCTTAATCAAAAAGTTAAAATGCATCATTTGTACAATTCTCAAGATAGCTCAATCTGCAAAGAAAAATCCAAAGAAAGGAAGATCATTTGCGCTCTAATCCATAGAATTCGTTCCCTGCCAAAATGAAAATCTAGAGAATTCTGGGCTTCGGTTCATTTCGGATTCAAGCGATTTTGCAAATAGGGAAACTTCTCTGGCTTCTTTAAAGCCTTCATATTTTGACAAATCGTATTGGATAGTAGCAATGTCTCCAAAAAAGCTTGAACCGCCATTAAACCTCATGGCAATTCTATTCTTCTGCTGTCTTTCTTCGTCTCCATAATAGTCGATGATCATAGATTGACTTTCTCCCCAAGACATCTTTCCTACGAAGCCTTTCTCCTTCACCTCAACCAACTCCTCTCCTTTCCAAACTTCTATTCTTGCGATAAGATTATTGGTGATTCCAATGAGCATTCGATCAATCTCGAAGCCTCCCATAAATTTGATTTCCTGACCATAAAACTCTTTTGGTTGATCTGCAGAAGGTAGGTGATTGAAAGTGACTTCCGACTTCCAATTGGTAGAAAATGATTTTCCTCTATCTATGTTTAAGACAGACTCGAAACTTGGTGCATCGATTACTTCGGTTGGTTTTGGCTCCGCGGTAATAAACGCCGTGATGAAAATGAACAGAATAAGGCTAAGAGCGAGAACCGTGATGAACTTGATTGATTTCTTCATGATAGCTTGATTTACTATGAAACTGCTCATCAGTGATCTTATTGCACGAAAATTCAACCAGTTATAAACAGGGCGCTACTTAGTTGGCAAAGACATTACGTAGTCATAGCTCTCATTGAGCAGTCGCAACATCAGCTGTTCATCGGCGAGCATCGCATCGGTTATCAGGATTTACCTCCTCATCACGGCACGGTATGATTTAAAGACGGTGGTATCAAATTCGATAAAATATTTCTCTTGAACTTCTTTCGAAAAGCGAATCCCAAGTTCCCCAGCTTTGTTTATTTGAGAAAACATATGACCATCGGCCGAGGTATACAGCAAATTTTTCCCTTTTCTTTCAAAGCAGTCGAGATGCTCTAGCAGTGCTATATGCTGCTTGATTATTTCGCTGGAATTTCTGCTGCCATGGCTTTCTAATCATCTGATAAGCGTTACCGAGCCATAATTTTCAAGCACGTTGAAATCTTCGAATTTCACCATGTAATAGACTGTATAGATACCTGTTGGGCAGAAGTATTCATCATTCTGAAAGCTACCGTCCCAACCCCGAGAGGCATCTTTGGTAGCAAAAACTTCTTCACCGATTCTGTTAACAATTCGCATTTCAAATTCTTCATGTGGGCCTACAATCGGTTTGAAAATGTCGTTCAATCCATCTCCATCAGGAGTGAACGCATTCGGCATAAAAAACAAATCGAAGCATTCTTCTTCAACAACTGTGAATCTTACTACATCTGAGCCACAGACATTTGTAAGGCTAACAGAATACTCTCCGATCAAATCAATTCTGGTACTTGGTCCTTCATCATCATTACTCCAAACCAAGGCATTGTCATTATTAGACTGTGCGATTACTCTAACGAAACTTTCATCCTCACACTTTACAACGGTCTCAATAGGATCTATTCTGGGTAATTCTAATCCCATGACGGTTATTGACGCTTCAGTAGTACAATCAACTGAGTTGGTCGCAACTACTGTGTAATTACCTGGTCCACTGATAAGAATTTGATTCTCAAATTCTCCTGTAGACCAAACCACTGGTGAATTCGTGTTTGCCACAAGAACGGTTTGTTCATTAGGACAGATTTCTGTGCTTCCTTCCAACGATAATGAAGGTACTTCGAGAAATGAGATATCTATTGTGTCAGAAAATGAACAATCACCTAATGTGGCTAGCGCCCAATACGTGCCATCTTCCTCAATCGGTATGCTTGAATTAATTGCTCCGGTACTCCACAATACGTCTGCGCCGACTGCATTAACACTTAAGTCGAGATCCTCTCCCAAACATAAACTAAGGTCAGACCCCAATTCAAATTCGGGAATTGGAGTATAGTCAAGCTCAAACTGGAACTCTCCAATACATCCTTCGAAAATCAGATCAAATGGAAAAACACCCTCCTGATCAAATGTCCGCGAAGGAGACGTATTGCCATCAAACCACTCTACCGAATAGGTCGGGTTATTCAATTCAAAAAAGTACTCTTCACCATCACAAAGTTGAGCGAAATCCTCTCCTTCATAAACGGGTACATCGATGATCTCTACAATAATCGTATCAGTCGCCTGGCAAGATCCAGCAAAGACATCAGCAAAGTATGTGCCTGACTCATCTATATTTAACACAGAATCGGTACTACCATCAGACCAAATGATAGAATTAAAGTTCAAGTTTGCAGAAAGAATAACTTCCTCATCGGAACAAGCCGAAATGTCTTCACCCAGGCTAAAGTTCGTTAAGTCAAATACTTGAATCTCAATACTTCCATCGGTGTCGCAAGGTCCATTAGTTAAGGTAAAAGCATAGGACCCTTGCTCATTAAATGTCCTAGTCGCGGCGGTACTCCCATCGAACCACTCAATTGAAAATTCTGGATTATTTACCTGAAATGTGTATTCTTCTCCCTGGCAAAGGTCTACTTCATCTTCACCCTCAAAAGTTGGGATTTCAAAAATCTCTACTTCAATGGTGTCTGATGCCTCACAACTACCCAACATAACATCTACGTAATAAGCACCTGATTCTGAAACTAAAAGTGTAGATTGACTAGACTGATCTGACCAAATTACATCGTCGAAACTTCCATCGGCTGAAAGAATAACCTCAACATCATCGCATACTGAAATATCTTCTCCTAAACTAAATGAAGTAATGTCTACAACTTGAATTTCAAGAGTGTTTTCAGATGTGCAAAGTCCGTTGGATAGCTCAAACGGATAAATGCCCGCTTGAGTAAAGACTCGATCCGGATCTTGTGAACCGTCAAACCATTCTATTTCTGTAATATCTGCTCCTAGATCAAGTGAAAATTCATCACCTTCACATATACCTAGGTTGAGTTCTCCATCGTATGAAGGTGCAGGATTAAGTATTACTTCAATTGTATCTGAAACGGGACATCCATCCAAAAATGCGTCTACATAGTACTCTCCAGGACTTGATACAGTTGTAAAATTTCCACCTTCGCCATTAGACCATGCAACATCCTGATAGGATATATCAACCTGCAAAACTACTTCCTCATCAGGACATATGGCAATATCACCACCCAAATCCACCTCAGGATTTTCCACAACTATTGTTGTTTGGTCTACCTCTTGGTTACCACATAGATCTTCGTAGGTCAGAGTGAAAGTAGTGGTCTCATTTACCGTTGCGATCGGATTAAATGAATTAGGATCATCTAAAAACTCTTCTGGCTCCCAACTAACTGTACCGAGGTTTGTGAAGGGAGCTGTGAGAGCAACAGGTTCACCCAAGCAAGTTGAAAATTCTTCGGGAAGTCCCAAAATAAATGGATCTAAGCAGACAATTTGCTCATTAAAATTTCCTCCAGTTGCTCCCGTAAATCCCCAATAAATGGGAGCATTATTAGAAAAAACAAAAGATTCGAGACTGATATTAACAGATAATCTGACCTCACAATTGACCGAAATAGAAAACTGATTAGTCGAAGGTTGCCAGAAAATATCCACTGTGTAAAAGCCCGCATCTTCAACATCATCACTCGTGGGTGAAATTGGAATGGGGCCGGCAAGATTGTTTCCTCCGTTGTGATTAGATACACCATTGAGTAGAACCGCTAAATGATCGAAGGCAGGATCACCTAGTTCGGCATTTTGCCATGTATCGAATTCCACTCCGATTGATGGAGAAAACCCTTCAAAGCCAATACCACCTCCTGCAACCCCAAGGGCATTATTTCCAGCTTGTTGCATCACGAAAACCATTCCATCCGCACCTCCGACATCATTATTCCCGAAATACATTTGAAACTGTAGGTTAAAAGGCTCAGAAATATCAATGGGGTCGTTGTA
Source organism: Flavobacteriales bacterium (assembly GCA_022448105.1). GTDB lineage: Bacteria > Bacteroidota > Bacteroidia > Flavobacteriales_D > Cryomorphaceae > JAKVAV01. The sequence continues at coordinate 21,763 of JAKVAV010000041.1, forward strand.
CCAAATGGCACTATTCTCCCATAGCTCTTCATCTGTTAGTCGATAACAGTCATTTGAGATTTGCGAAGCATCCCCAACAAAGCTATATACCTGACCATGGCCATACATAACCAGTATTGAACAGCAGAGAATAAGCAACCTGGGAAAAGACATTGTGTCAGTATTACACTATGGTAAAATTAAACAAAATACATCTTCTTTTTACAACCTCCTCGTTTAGCGTTTTCGAAAGCTGGGAGGCGTTCTCCATTCGGAAAAAAAATCAACTCTCATCAATTTATAAATGACCTAAACTCAAAATATGACGTGTCGAAATGTCTTGATAGTATTGAACTTATACATAAATACACGGAAAATTACAGATTAGTAAAGGTGTCGAGCTGTACTTAAAATTCTCTGGCTTGTAAGCAAATACTGACTGTTCAAATACTGAATTAATAGTGTAGCATTCCCCTAGGGATTACTCACATTTATCAACGCTTTGAAGGTTCAAAACCTACAATAAATTTAATCCAAAGGCTGTGCTATTGATTCAATAGAAAGGGTATTGCTAAACTTTCTGAGCAATATGCTCGGCTCAATAAAAGATTCTCTGAAAAATAATCGACCATGGATAATGGTTCGGAAAAGCAGAGATGCACACCATATTTGAGCACCTATAAGTGGTTAAAAGGTCTGTTTTTTTTTGAAAAACAGATTATTCGGTCCAGTATAGTTTCCAAACCCGATAGGAAAGTCTGGAACTTTCTCATTTCCCCAAACTTTTGGCTTGAGTCCAGTTAATTCTTCGATGAGCTTCACGATTTCATAGCTGTCTGCCTTTTTTGACGGACTTTCTAGCGCTTCGATGAAAGCATCAACAATTCGGTTCGTTTCTTTGGTTACAAGTCCGGCCATGATTGTTGGTTGATTTGAATTCAACATTATTCAATCTTTCTGAAAACAAGGAAAGAGTATAATTTTCAATGCCGTTCTTTGCGGCGAAAATGGAAATCCTTTACTACATAGATCTTTTGGGAACGGTGGTTTTCGCCATCTCTGGAGCACTCACGGCTTCTGCCAAAAAGCTTGACTTCTTTGGCATCAGCGCGGTAGCTTTTATCACTGCACTTGGTGGTGGAACACTTCGCGATGTACTGCTGGGTTCCACTCCTGTGGGTTGGATTAGCCAGGTTGATTACCTTCTAATGATTGTTTTGGGAATCAGCGTTGCTCTTCTGTTCAGGAAATACGTCCAGAAGTTAAGGCGAACGTTTTTCCTTTTCGACACGATCGGGATAGCAGTCTTCACAGTCCTGGGTCTGCAAAAGGCGCTCAGTGCTGGTGTGTCTCCGGTGATTTGCATCATGATGGGCATGATCTCGGCTGTCTTTGGTGGAGTAATTCGCGATGTAGTGTGCAATGAGATTCCCCTTATTTTCCGAAAGGAGTTTTACGCCGTGACTTGCATCCTGGGAGGTTGTCTGTACTTCATATTACTCAAGCTCGGCATAGTAGGCGAGCTCAATGTGATTATCTCCTGCGCTAGCATTGTGGTGATCCGAATATTGGCTGTTCGCTACAAGTGGAGGATGCCTTCGTTTTGATTCTGGAGTTTAGGAAAGGTGGATTTCCCTATCAATATTGGAGGTAACCCTGTACAATCGTGAATTTTATTCAAATAAAATTTCGTTTCGCTACAAATATGCCCTTTTAGTTTACATATTTGCGGCCAAATTAAGGAAGCCATTTTAGCTAACGATTTGAGAAAAAGAGGAAATGAGAATATTCTTAATTCTAATGTCAATGCTGCTATCATTGGCAGCAACCAGCCAAACTCCAGAGGCAGACACTTTAAAATTGAAGGCGAGCTTATCGCTAACGGGAATTTACCAAACGGGAAACGTGCAAACGCTAATCTTCAGAGCAAAGTCTGACATCTCCTATCGCCCTTGGGAAAAATGGGTGTACAACAATCGGACTTCCTATCTCTATCAAGCGTTTGACCGCGAGAAGGCAGATCAGGATATTGTGAGCCTTAACTTTCTTTACTTCAATCCAGACCAGCGCTTTTATCCTCAACTCATCGGCATCGCTGCGACAAATTTTAGACGGAGGATTGACTTCAGATCATTGGTCGGTGCGGGTTTTACCTACCGTGTTTTCAGACAAGAGAACAACTGGCTTAAGATTTCGCTGTCCAGTGAATATGAGAACACCTTCTTCTCGGAAAGCGATTTCAATATTGATGAGTACGACGGAACTACATCTATCCCAACCCTGAGGGGAACCCTATGGCTCAACGGGCGGTACCACATTCTCAACGAAAGCATCATATTTACTCACGAGGCCTACATTCAGCCTTCGCTCGAAGAGAGCAATAATTACCGCTGGCAAGCAGATTTGAGTCTGGAATTCCCGCTCAAGAAATACCTGAATTTTAAGATTAACTACCTGCACACGTACGAGAACATCGTTGTGGCTGATCAGAAGCGTCAGGATCGAATCTTAACCTTTGGATTTAACTTGAAGAACTACAAGAACTAACGGAGTCTAAGACTTCAAAAGAAATTTCTTGAACTCCTCGAAAGAGTTCTTAATTCCTGATTTTTTACAACCACTCAAGTCCACAGCTCCAACTGAAAATTCCGGTAGCACCTTTTGAATGACTTTAGCGAATTTGCGAGGACTGGCCGTACCGAGCACTACGCCGAGACAATTGTCATCCATAATCTCTTGGATGGCTAATTGGCCAACTGCTGCGTGTGGATCAAGAACGTAAGCTGTTTCTCGGTAGCATCGATCTATTTCAGCTAGAGTAGCTTCGTCGCTTATGGACGAAGATGAAACATGATTTCTCACTTCATCTACATCATGATTGTACAGAGTCTCGATTCGTTCAAAATTGCTCGGATTTCCCACGTCCATCGCATTGGAATAAGTGGCTATAGATCGC
>JAKVAV010000042.1 GCA_022448105.1 Flavobacteriales bacterium
CTGTGGTACATTGAGAAAAGGCTGTAAATGCAGTAAGCACGGCTACAGCGCACAAAGAGAAAATCTTCTTCATAAGAAAGAAATTAGTTAAAAATTAATGGTTAAAGCGCCCAGAATCTGAGTGATTCTGACAAAACGCACGGAAAAATAGTGACATTCGTCATTAATGTCAACTCTTACTCAAGAAAAAAATTCAGAAAGTGCTTTTTTTCGAAACTTAAAAATAGCCTTTGTTTGTTTCTCGACTGTAAATGAGTGTGCTAACTTTCCAAATAGGCCGAAAGGCATACCATAATACAAAATATCTCTAGCGATAGTCCCTGCCTCTAGCTCCTGAAATTCATGAATATGGTGCCACATGCTGAAGGGACCTTTGAGCTGAGCGTCGACAAATCGCTTTTGATATTCTACATGATTAATCTCTGTAACCCAGGTGAGAGGAATGCCTAAAAGCGGTGAAACCTTATAAGTAAGAAGCATTCCCGGGTAGACGTATTTGTCATCTGGCTCGTAAACGTGTTCAAACTGCATATCCTTCGGAGTAATCTTCTGAAGATTTCTTGGATTAGAGAAAAAATCCCAAACTTCTGGCAGTGGCGCCTTGATTAAAATTTCATCTTGAATACGATATACAGTCATTGCTCAACTTTGAGCTACAAGTCAAAACGAAGGGGAATTGTTCTATTGTAAACTAGATGTTGCAACAATAATCTTTTGTTCCTGAGTATCTGAAACGGGATAAAGTGGTAGTCTGAAATGGTTTTCACAAATTCCCAAATACTTCAAGGCAGACTTTATTCCTGCTGGATTTCCCTCTGCGAAAATCTCAGAAATGAAGGTTGACATTTTGAATTGCTCCTTTCGTGCAAGTTCAAAATCACCACTCAAGCAAGCATCATAAATTGCCCTGAAGTTTTTTGGAAAGGCATTTGCCGCAACCGATATTAAACCATCACCTCCACATGCAAGATGGGGCAAGAGCAAAGGATCATCTCCCGACAAAAGAGCGAAGCCTTCTGGGAGTTTCGCAGAAAGCTCCATGACTTGGGGAATATTGGCAGCCGCCTCTTTGATAGCAACTACATTTTCGGTGTCTCGAGCAATTCTAACGACTGTTTTAGGGAGTACGTTGCTTCCTGTTCGACTCGGAACATTGTAAAGAATGATGGGCAATGGCGAATTTTCGCTCAGTACTGAGTAATGTCTGTAAATGCCTTCTTGGGTCGGTTTGTTGTAAGAAGGACTCGCTATCAAAAAAGCCGAAACGCCGACTCTGTCAAAAGATTCCAATTGGCTGGCTAATAAAGCTGTATCATTTCCGCCCATTCCGAAGACTACTGGGAGTTGACCTGAATTGACTTGGAGGACAAAATCGAGGACCGATAGTCTTTCCTCCTCGCTCAAGGTAGAGGCCTCGCCAGTAGTCCCCATCACAACGAGAAAGTGGACATCATCTTTCACGTGTTTGACTAATTTTTCTAGGCTATCGAAATCGATTTGTCCATTTTCTTGGAAAGGTGTAACTAAGGCTACTCCAATTCCATTAAGTTCTTTCATAGTTAATTTTCGTTAGGTAATGGTTGACCTGCTTTACGTACTCGTCGAATGTAGCACGCTCTTTTAAGTCTAGCATAAGGTCATAATAATCCTCTTTATCAACTTGATAATAGCCGACTTTGAGTTTAGCGGCACTCTTGAGTTGAATAAACTGCAATGGTAACGAAGGGGTTCTCTCAAGATTGATGAGGATATCATAGGGCGTTGACTCGAAGTTTCTCACCTGCTGGGCTTGCGGTTCATAATACCAGTTCAACTCACTCTTCATAAAATAATCGAACTTCAGGCGATGTGTGTGATAATGAGGAACCTCTTTCTTATCGTCGATGTAGCAAAGAGCCATCACTTCTTTCACCCCAAATTCTGATTTAAGGTACTTTACGTATTGCTTTACCAAAATGAAGTAGCTCTCCCCTTTTTCTTCGTAAAGTAAGGCCACACGAGCCGCATTGTGGAAATTTGAAATCTTAGTTTCACGGTTTGTATTCAGAGCAGCTTTTAACTTGTTCTTGCCCCAAGTCATCTTCATATTTTCAAGCCATCCCATTAATTGATCATTTGCATTAAATCGTCCTCAGAAATAATTGCTACTTCTAACTTTTCGGCTTTAGTGCGTTTCGCGGGTCCCATCTTTTCACCAGCTACCAAAAAATCTGTCTTTGCAGAAACACCACTTAGAATTTTACCTCCATTGCGTTCGATGATCAATTTTAATTCTTTTCTATCCATAGAAAAGACGCCAGAAACTACAAATGATTTACCGACGAGGCTCTCGGAGTCATTTTCCACTTCTTCAATTTCAAACTGAAGTCCGAATTGTTTTAGGCGACTGATCAATTTTCTGTTTGAGTCCTCGTCAAAAAACTCAACCACCGAATCGGCAATACGATCCCCAATTTCGTTTACCTCAATGAGTTCCTCACGTTCAGCATTGGCAATACCATCGATGTTCTTAAATGCCTTGGCTAAAGTTTTGGCCACAGTTTCGCCTACGAATCGTATTCCCAAAGCGAAAAGCACTCTTTCAAAAGGTATTTGCTTTGATGCCATGACACCGTTAATCAGGTTTTGAGCTGACTTCTCAGCCATTCGTTCAAGTCCAATTACTTGATCTTTCGTCAACGCATAAAGATCAGCACAGTTATCTATTAGCCCGACATCAACNAGATCTCCGACAGTCTCAGAGCCTAAGCCATCGATATTCATAGCCTTTCGCGAGATAAAGTGTTCGATCCTTCCTTTAATTTGTGGAGCGCACCCTTCAATATTCGGACAATAATGAAGAGCCTCCCCTTCATTTCTTTGCAAGGCCGTACCGCATTCTGGACAATGATTGATATACGTATGTTTTGATAGTCCTGAAGGTCTCTTGGTCAGCTCAACCGAAATGATTTTTGGAATAATTTCTCCTCCTTTTTCTACATAAACGGTATCTCCTTCACGAACATCGAGTTTGGCGATTTGATCAGCATTATGGAGAGAGGCTCTTTTAACTATAGTTCCAGCTATCAAAACTGGTTCCAAGTTAGCTACGGGTGTGATGGCCCCCGTTCTTCCCACTTGATAGGAGATTTTATTGAGGACGGTTGAAACCCTTTCAGCCTTAAACTTATAGGCCGTCGCCCAACGCGGAGACTTTGCGGTATACCCCAACTGTTGCTGAGTAGCGTAAGAATTTACCTTAATGACAATGCCATCAATTTCAAATGGCAATTCAAACCTTTTCTCGTCCCAATAATTGATAAACTTTTCAATTTCATCGATATTTCGACAAAGCGCCACTCGCTTCTTTGAGGCTTCAGGAACTTTGAAGCCAAGCCTTTCCGCAAAATCCAAATTTTCTTTATGACTCTTCGTTGGCAAGCTTTCTCCGTAGACAGCGTAGAGGAAGCAATCGAGTTTACGAGTAGCCACCACAGAAGAATCTTGAAGTTTGAGCGTACCAGATGCGGTATTTCGAGGATTCATATACGGCTCCTCTCCTGCTTCTGCTCTTTGCTCATTCATTTCGGCAAAGACCCTTAGAGGAAGAAAAATTTCTCCTCTGATCTCAAACTCCTCTGGAAAATCAGTTCCATTCAGTTTAATTGGGATGGACGAAATAGTTCGGACATTCGCCGTGACATTTTCTCCGGTTTGACCATCGCCTCGTGTGACTCCCTGAAAAAGCTCTCCTCCTTTATAAGTAATCCCAATGGCGACTCCATCGTATTTCAATTCACAGACGTACTCGATGTGGTCGTCTGTGTTTTTCTTAATCCTCGCTTCCCACTCTCTGATTTCATCAAAGTTATAAGTATTGCTCAAGGAGAGCATCGGATACTTGTGCTTGACTTTTTCAAATCTATCCGTAATGTCTCCTCCCACTCTTTTGGTGGGAGAGTTTTCACTCGCCAACTGCGGAAAATCAGCCTCAAGTTTTTGAAGCTCCTTCAACTTCAAATCAAAGTCATAATCCGAAATAATGGGCTTATTCTGAACGTAGTAGCGATGGTTGTGCTCGTGAAGCTCCTCGCTCAGTTGGTCAATGCTTTGCTTTGCTTGTTCAGAATTCATCTTTAACGGACTCGTCGAAATAACTTCTGGTGAGTTTAATCAAATTCAGCCTTAAGTTGACCACAAAAATAGCACTGCTGAAGTCTTCACCCAAGCCATAATCCAATCCAAATACTCTGCGGTAGCCAAGACCGCCAGAAATACTCAACCAATAGAGAATGTTATACTCCGTATAGCCAACGATTTCGGCAACATTGAACTTTAAATCGGGGCCTGTATTTCTTTCATTGGGATTGAGTTCGTTTTGGTAAAAGGTCTTGATCTTTCCTCCTCCAAAATGCAGAGTTCCACCAAACTCCCACTTTTTATCGAAATAGAGCACTCGGTCATAATAAAGCGTGGTATACTCAAAATCATATTCAATTTTATTCTTCTCTAGAATTAATTCAGCATTCTCATCGAAAATCCTGGTGTTCAAAAAGTAAAACCCGATACCAAGCCGATTAACCCTTTTGTATTCCATTCCGAATTTAAGCCCACCTACCAAAATCCATTTTCTTTCAAAAAGAGTGCGACGAGCATCAAAGCTAAAGTCGGGCTTTAACTTATTCTGGTAAGGAAGCAGCTCTTTTTTTCCACCAATTACCCAAATCTCATCACTTTGATTGAACTGTGCTGCCCCAATCAATGATTGAATAAGTATAGATATTGTGAAGAAGTACTTCAATTCTTTACACCTTTTGCCATCCGAACACGACCGGATAAGTCCTTTCTAATCTCCACGTGTTGAAACCCGCGATCAGAAAGTAGAGAACGAATTTCTTCTCCAAAACTTTCATTGATTTCGAAGAAAAGCTTCCCTCCCTTTTTGAGATGTCCATCTGCCAGATCAATAATCTTTCGATAAAATACTAAAGGATCATCCTCTGGCACAAACAGTGCCAAGTGTGGTTCATAGCCCACTACATTGAGCTTCATGAATTTCTTATCCTCTGCTGTCACGTAAGGTGGATTGCTGACCATGGCATCATACTTCTCAAATCCCAAGCTTTCTTGATTGATCAAATCGAATAGGAAAAAATCGACATCAAGCTTATAGCGTATTGCATTTTTCTGAGCCAAATTCAAGGCGTCAACACTAATATCAACAGCGGACACCTTGACAGTGGGGAGGCTATTCTTGAGGGAAAGAGCGATACAACCACTTCCTGTTCCAAGATCAATAATCGATGATTCTTCTGACAATGTTTCATCAATTACCCATCTCACGAGCTCCTCAGTTTCAGGACGGGGGATAAGAACATGTGAGTTTATGAACAAGTCCAGTCCGTAAAAATGAGTTGAGCCTAAAATGTATTGGATAGGTTCACTTCTTTTTAATCTATTTAAAATCACCTCAATGTTGCGGAGCTCATTGTCATCGAACGATCTATTCGGTTTAAGTTGCAGGAGTATTCTCGAAAGATTGAAGAGCTTTTCCATTGTGGTGTAGAACATTTGATCTATTTCAGCAACGGGATAGAGCTCCTCCAATTCCGATCTAAAGCGATATTTTAATTCGAGGGGAACAAGCATAAAAGACAAATTAACCACCTCAATTGCTTGTAAAAATGATGACGGAAATTATTTATCCACCATAGACCAATTGAAGCTATTCCTTATTTTCTTTGTTGCGTGGATAAACATGAAATCAACATGCACCGGTGTCTGCAACTCGCCTCCAAGGGCATGGGGAACGTAGCGCCCAACCCAATGGTAGGTTGTGTGCTTGTAAAAGATGACAGAATCATAGGAGAGGGTTTTCATAGAGTTTATGGTGAGCCTCACGCCGAGGTAAATGCCATTCGATCAGCTAAAGATCAAAATGATTTAAAGAGTTCGACGCTATATGTAAGTCTTGAGCCTTGCAGTCATCACGGGAAAACTCCCCCATGTGCCGACCTCATTATAAATTCGGGCATACCAAGAGTGGTCATTGCTCAAAAAGACCCCAACCCTTTGGTGGCCGGCAATGGAATAAAGATGCTAAGAAATGCCGGAGTTGAAGTCATGGAGGGTGTTCTCGAGGCTGGGGCTAAGGAGCTGAATCGCAGATTCAACGTTTTTCATGAAAAGAAGCGCCCTTACATCATCCTAAAATGGGCCATGACAGCAGACGGTTACATGGACTCTGTGAATAAAACAGAAAAGCGCGGGGTTTTTTGGATCTCTTCACCGGAGACTAAAAAACTCGTGCATAAATGGAGGGCCGAAGAGGATGCGATTATGATTGGCAAGAAAACTCTTGAAGTGGATAATCCTTCTTTAGATACGCGAGATTATTACGGAAGTGATCCTCTTAGAATAATCCTTTCTGGAAAAGGCCAGATTGATGTGACTAGCAAAGTATTTAACGACGGCAAGAAGACCCTCATCATCGGCGATCATAATATCAATTTTCAATCGGATTCAGTAGAAATGGTAGTTCCCAATTTTGATGATTTTATCGGATCTACGTTGCAGGAGCTTTACAACCGGAAGGTGATGAGCGTAATTGTGGAGGGTGGCGCCTACACACTCCAAAGATATCTCGAGTCACGGATTTGGGACGAAGCGCGCGTCATTCAATCAAACACCGCGCTTGGCGGAGGACTATCAGCCCCGCAAATTTCCTTCCAACCAAAATCCGTTGCGCAATTTAGTAAAGACCGCATCTACTACTACCGAAATAGATGATTTTTCTCCTCCTCAGTATTCTTTGCTCCACGGCTATTTATGCCATTTTTACGCTTTTTGCTCGGTATAAAATAGACACATTTCAGGCTATTGTTGTCAATTATTTTGTAGCCTCTTCTTTCGGTTTTTTATACACCAAAGCCAATCATGGCGGTGAATATCATTTACATGAGCCTTGGCTTATGAATGCGGCTTTGGTCGGTATTCTCTTCATATCACTGTTTTATTTGATGGCAATCACGAGCCAGAGATACGGTCTTACGGTTACCGGAATAGCGACAAAAATGTCGATGATCATTCCTGCCCTTTTCTTCTTGATCAGCGATCCCGAAGAAGGTTGGGGCTGGACTAAAGTAATGGGTATTGGGGTGGGAATAATAGCAGTGATTTTTACTACCACAGTGGGGAAATCGAAAGAGCCAAAAAGTAAATCTCCACTAATTCCATTTGTCCTTTTTATTGGGAGCGGTCTACTCGATTTGTTTTTAGCCACGACTGAAAAAAATCATCTAACCACTGAAGTAGCCTATACCGATTTCGTTCCAGTTCCTTTTGGAGTAGCGGCAACCATTGGAGCGGGCGTGCTCATCTATCGCGGTGTTGCTCAAGGCAAAAGAGTTCAATTCAAAAATGTAATCGCCGGATTGATACTTGGATTGGTTAATTATGGGTCGATCTATTTCCTTTTGAAAATCCTAGGCAGCGGGTTGATTGATCGCTCATCTGCAATTCCCGCTAACAATATGGGGGTTGTGGCTTTATCAGCTTTGGTGGGTTATTTGATTTTCAAGGAGCAACTTGGAAAGAGAAAATTGATCGGAATCGGATTGGCACTTTTATCCATCTTCTTATTGACTTTCCTTGCTTCATGAGTTTTAAGTACAATACCATTGGTGAGCCTGGAAAATCTCTTTACAAAGTGAAAGGCAGTAAGCATTTTGGTTACTCATTCAATGTTCAGGACGAGGAGGACATCTCGAATAGATTAAAAGACGTGGCTGAAGAACACCACTCGGCTCGGCATATTGCTTACGCGTGGCGATTAGGGGCAAAAATGGATAGGTTCAGAGCGAATGATGACGGGGAACCCACAAATTCTGCGGGAAAACCGATTCTTGGACAAATCGAGAAATACGCCCTCACCAACACGCTCATTGCCGTAGTGCGCTATTTTGGTGGAACCAAATTGGGCGTCGGCGGATTGATCGATGCTTACCGAACTGCAGCGGAAACGGCCATCAATGAAGGAGAAATAATTGAGCGCCAATTATTGGCCCATTTTCGGATCCATTTTGGATATGAGCGAATGAGTGACGTAATGCAAGTTATACGAATCAACGGATGGGAAGATCACAATCAAATTTTTGAAGACACTTGCACTCTTGATTTGAAAATTCTTCCAGAAAACCGAGAGATAATTTCTAAATCTTATGAAGCCTTTAGCGATATTCGCATCGAACATTTAGGTACATACTAACCATGAATACTGAGCTCCTTAAAAACTTATGTGCTGTTCCTGCCACTGCAGGAGATGAAGGAAAAATGAGAGATTTCATTCTCGATTTTTTCTCGAAGAATTCCAAAGACTTTAAAGTGATGCCTCAGATCTATTCTGGAGCAGGTTTTCAAGATATGGTCATTGCCGTTTTTGGGGAACCAAGAACAGCGGTCTTGGCTCACACCGACACAGTAGGCTATACAGTCGCTTACAAGAACGAACTCTACAAAATTGGAAATCCGAAAGCAAAGGCCGGAACGAAAATGGTCGGCGAAGATTCCATAGGTCGCATAGAGTGTACCCTTAAAATCATCAAAAAGAAAAAGGGAAAGGCCAGAGAAGAGACTTATAAATATGAAGCTTCTCGAAGCATAAAACCAGGAACAATTCTCACCTACGCTCCAGACTGGAAAGAAACCAAGAATTTCGTAAAAAGCGCTTACCTCGACAATCGGCTCGGTGTTTGGAATGCGCTCGAATTGGCTTTTCACATCAAAAATGGCGCACTTGTATTTACTACTTACGAGGAGCACGGTGGCGGCGGGGCACAATTTGCTGGCCGATTCTTACAAGAAAATTTTGGTGTACAGCAAGCGCTCATCTCCGATGTAACCTTGTTATCAGATTCTATAAAGCACAAACAGGGAGTTGCTATTTCCATTAGAGATCGAGGTATCCCCAGAAGGTGCTTTGTTCAGAAAATAATAGAGATCGCCAGTGAAAACGATGTAAAGTTTCAGCTTGAAGTGGAGAAATCGGGAGGCAGTGACGGAAACTCTCTTCAGCATAGCTCTTACACGTGGGACTGGTGCTTCATCGGCCCCCCCGAAGACAATTATCATCAGCCCGGCGAGAAGGTACATAAAGAGGATATAGAAGAAATGCAAAAACTTTACAGGATACTGGTCGAAAAACTCTAGACGCTGAACCTGCGCAAGAGTTTTTCCGGGGCGCGAGTGGGCCTGCCAGAATCTCGATGACAAAAAACCAAATGAATTGTAGAAGTCGTTGCTGTTTCGCCCTTATCGTTTAAAACTTCGAAATCAAATGAGATTTTGGCCCCTGACACTTCAACCAACGTGGTGTGCAAAACGACAAGATCATCGTACTTGATAGGCTTCAAATAGCGGATGGTAATATCTTTGACCGGAAGAATTACGCCGTCATCTTCCATTTTTCGGTAAGACATGCCTAAGGATCTCAATAACTCCACCCTTCCTACCTCAAACCAGGCAGCATAATTGCCGTAGTACATATACCCCATTCTATCAGCCTCGGAGTACCTCACTCTAAATGTTGTTTGTATCGATATCGGTTGCATGATTTATTCTGTGTTGTTTAAGAAAATGATAGCTATTAGGTACTTATTAGATGAATTGCTATATTCATCGCTGCTATTGAAAATTGGGTCTTTTTGCTAAGCTATTCACACTGAAAAGAATATGAAAATTTTTATTCACTCACTGCTCGCAAGTGGGTGCTGGGAAAGTATTGAAAATATCCTGAGAAACTCAATAAAATAAGGGCATTCAAAAAATTTTCTCTCCTGTAAAATTTTTTTATTTCACAACCGCAATCTGGCTTTTTTTTTCACTTTTTTCTCTAAATATTTGTCTCACCTTTGGCAGATGCGCATGGGAACTTTGCCAGACCTGATAAACGCATTATAAACCATTTTCTAGAAGTACTGACGAATGAGTAATAAACACATGGAAGTGTGGGGAAATTGTCTTGAACTTATCAAGGACAATGTAAGCCTCCAAGGATACAAAACATGGTTTGAGCCGATTAAACCAGTCAAGTTGGACAAGCATGTTTTGACAATTCAGGTTCCTTCTCAGTTTTTTTATGAGTGGTTGGAAGAGCACTACATTCATCTGTTGAAAAAAATAATCCGAAAGGAGCTCGGCGAAGACGGCCGTTTGGAATACAGCATTGTAATGGAGAACAATTTCAATGGCTCGAGTCCATACACTGTTAAAGTGCCTACTACCAATAGAAGAGCCATCAAAAACAGTCCAGTTGCTGCGCCTATGGACATAGGGAGCAAGCAGATCAAAAACCCTTTTGTCATTCCAGGGCTGAGAAAGATAAATGTAGATTCAAACCTTAAACCCAACTACTCCTTTGAAAATCTTGTTGAAGGAGATTGCAACAGATTGGCGCGTTCAGCGGGATATGCAGTAGCAAAAAATCCTGGCGGAACCGCATTTAATCCGCTCCTTATTTATGGAGGAGTGGGATTAGGAAAGACTCACTTAGCCCAAGCAATTGGAATCGAAATTAAAAACCGGTTTCCTGGTAAAACAGTTCTTTACGTAGAGTCTGAGAAGTTTATACATCAGTTTATCGATGCAGTAAAGAATAATAACGTCAACGACTTTAGTCACTTCTATCAAATGATAGACGTTCTCATCATTGACGATGTGCAGTTTTTTGCCGGCAAGGAAAAGACACAGGACATGTTTTTTCACATCTTCAATCACCTTCACCAAACGGGAAAGCAGATTGTGTTGACTAGTGATAAAGCGCCAGTAGAGATGCAAGGAATGGAGCAAAGGTTGCTATCCCGTTTTAAATGGGGACTCTCTGCAGACCTTCAGATTCCTGGACTGGAAACGCGAATCGCCATCCTCGAAAAGAAAATGTACGCCGATGGCATCGATCTTCCTAGAGACGTAGTTGAGTACTTGGCCTACAGTATTACTACAAACATTCGAGAACTTGAAGGGGCGCTCATTTCTTTGATAGCCCACTCCTCTCTCAATAAGAAGGCTATCACTCTCGATTTGGCTAAGCAAATGATTGACAAATTCGTGAAAAATACTGCTCGCGAAGTAAGTATAGACTACATTCAAAAAGTTGTTTGCGATTATTTTGACTTACCCATAGAACTGCTTAAATCAAAGACAAGAAAAAGAGAAGTCGTTCAAGCTAGACAAATTGCCATGTACTTCGCCAAGAAGATGACAAAAAGCAGTTTGGCTAATATAGGTATGCACTGCGGAGGTAAAGACCACGCGACGGTGCTCCATGCCTGCCGAACGGTAAACAACCTTCAGGAAACAGATAAGCAGTTTAGAAAATATCTAGAAGATTTAGAAAAGAAACTCAGTATCCAATAAAATAACCCCCGACTTCGGTCGGGTTTTTTTTTGACTGAGAATCCAAACAAGTTTAAGTTTGGTGATGCAAGTCAACCAGCTGAAATGTACCTTGCGCTACAATGCGGAAAATCTCTTTGTACTTTCTCACCATTAGCCTGATGGGGTGCGGCTTAAATTCGGTTCCACTGAAAACAACACCGCCTGCCGATGCACAATCTATTTTTTTGGATCCTAGTGTAAACCCAGATGCGGGGATCGATGTTTTTCAAATAAAAGACGCGCAACAGATTGGGGATTATGTCGTGATGGATGTATCATACTCTGGAGGATGTGCTGATCACGTTTTTCGCTTGGAGTCCAGGGGAGATTTTACTGCAACTTATCCCCCAGAATTGAATGTCACCTTAAAACACGACAATAATGGTGATCGTTGCAGAGGGGTTATTGACAATAAACTATGGTTCGATCTAAGACCAGCACAATTTGACGGAACGAACAGAATCCTGCTTATAATTACGAATACAGAAACCACTTTAGAATACAATTATTAAAGCCCATGAAATATTTTACTCGAATCTACGCTGCTGCCTTTTGCCTTTTGTTGGCGATAAATACAAATGCACAAATCAGCCATGGAGGCACTCCCTATCAATGGGAAACCAAATCGGAATTGGCATATGAAACTTTTAGACTTCCAGCAATAGATTTGGAAGCAAGAGCTGTAGAAGACGCAATCAACGATCTTCAAAAAGATTTGCCTTACAGATTTGGCGAGAATATCTCGGTGGACATTGATATTCACACCAATGGAGTATGGACCGAGCTTGAAAATGGTGATGGAGTATGGCGAATTGAATTATATGCAAAGGAGGCGGTAAGTATCAATTTTGTTTTTGACTCCTATCGCATACCAGATGGTGCCCAAGTTTTTGTTTATGAACCAACTAAATCTCAGCTTCTCGGAAGCTTTACAAACGAGAACACTAGCAAAGAAAATTCACTGGGAGTTGGACTTGTATTCGGGGATAGAGCAATCATCGAATACAGAGAACCAGCAGACGTAAGAGGAGAAGGATATCTGCATATCAATAATGTAACACACGGTTATCGAGATATTCTTGGTTTCAACGAAGAAAAGGGCCCTTTTGGAAATTCTGGACCTTGCAACATCAATGTCAACTGCCCTGAGGGAGACCCATACGACATCCAGAAAAGATCTGTTGCGCTTATAGTGAGCGGCTTCGGAAATTCAGTCTGTACCGGCTCCTTGATAAACAATACCCTTCAAGATGAAACACCATACTTTTTGACCGCCAATCACTGTCTAGGAGGAAATATCAACAACTGGGTTTTCTATTTTAACCACCAAAGTCCAGGATGTTCAGGGAGTAGCGGCCCGACAAATCAAAGTGTGTCAGGCTCAACATTGTTGGCAAGCAATGTCGAGAGTGATTTCGCCTTGCTTGAATTGAACAGTTCACCTCCCGAATCATACAATGCGGTATATGCTGGTTACGATGCAACGGATGATCAAAATACTGTAACGTCGGCCATCGGTATCCATCATCCGGGCGGTGATGTGAAAAAAATATGTTTTGAAAACGACGCTCCATTTTTTCAAAATATCGGATCGTTTGTTAATCAAGTTTGGTTCATCAGCCAATGGGAAGCTGGGGTAACTGAAGGGGGATCCTCAGGATCTCCTCTCTACAACCAAAATGGTCTCATTATAGGCCAACTTGGGGGTGGACAGGCAGCTTGTTCTGGATCACAGAATAATGGTCTGTACGATTTCTATGGAAGAATGGGCGTTTCTTGGAATTTTGGCGGAACTCCATCCAACTCATTGAGCTTTTGGTTGGACCCAACAAATACCGGCACTCTTATTGTACCTCCTTTTAGCGGTGAAGAACTATCTGAGAACAACGCGTCTCTAGGAATGATCAATGGTGTCCCCGAGGACGTCTGTGATTTAACGGTCTTTACACCTTCCGTGGGTATAGTAAATGTGGGCTCAAATATCATTACATCTGTATCTCTTGAAGTTACATTTAATGGAAGTTCTCAAGAAGTCGAATGGTCTGGCACAATTGAATCATTTTCAAGTGTATTTATCAATCTTCCTGAATTCTCCAGCGTATCTGGGTCGAATATACTGACGGTAGAGGTGCTAGAAGTAAATGGTCAATCTGATGATGAAGAGCTGGGCAACGTCTCCTCGAGAGAGTTCTTAGGATACGATACTGCACTAGAATTCACAGTGAATATAGACTTAGATGACTACCCTACCGAAACCACTTGGGTCATCACTGATCAATTAAACCAAACTATAAAATCTGGTGGACCATATTCAGCGGCAGATGACCCGGTGAGTGTTGGGGTATGTTTACCAGCAGATCAATGCTTTGACTTCACTATACTTGATGAAGCAGGAGATGGTTTATGCTGCGGATTCGGTTTAGGTAGTTATGAAGTATTAGACAATAATGGGAATGTAGTAGCTTCAGGTGGCGAATTCGAGATTTCCGAAACCTCAGAAATCTGTACAATTCTAGACACTCAGGACATTCAGCGTGACAACCTTCTTATCTACCCTAACCCCGCATCAGATGCCCTCGAAATACGGACGAGAGGAGAGCATCTCGTAGAGATTTCAGTATTCGACTTAAGCGGGAAAAAAATAGTTCAAAAGAGCTTAGTGAATGCCTCAAGCACAAGATTCGATACTGCGGCTCTACCAAGTGGAGTTTACGTATTTGAGGTTACGACATCGTCTGGAAGAAAATCCAGAAACAAAGTGGTTATAGCTAGAGCGAAATAGAGGGATAAACAGGTACTTGGGCCGGTCAATACCTGCCCAAGTACTTTCTCATAAACCACTCTCCGGAGAGTAAAATTAGAAGAACCAGAAAGAGCCAACGAAAATTCAATAGGCTATCGAAAATCTCCGTTGAGAAGCTTACTGGTTTCATCTTATCACTGCCTTTTACAAGCTGATTGATCAATTGGTCAGTTTGTTCCGGGTAATAGAGTTTTCCGCCAGAATTAGCCGAAATAACATGAAGTGTTTGGAAATCGGCTCTTAACCGAGCACTTTCTAGTGCAAATGGTTTGACGCCAAAGGATCCAGAATCTGCGAGCCTCTCGCCATTTTTGAGCACGATTGCCCTGTAGGTGTAATTTCCAGAGGGTAATGTTCCAATATCTATGCGATACGAATCTTGGGTTTTATTGAAATAATAGGGATACTCCTCCCCTTCTGTTCCGGTAATGATTAATTCGACATCTACATCATTTATTGGCTCATAAGATGCATTGTATAGTTCTGCTTGAAAGACAAGTTCTTCATTTTCCATAACGAGCTCTGGTCCATAAACGCGAAACAGCCTTTTATCTTCCTTAACAGCTAAGTACTGCACTAAAGAAGTAAAGAAGGAATCAAAGGTTTCATGATTTTCATTGAGGGCATAATCTGTGAGCCGCCATCTCCAAATTCCTTCACCGGTGAGTGCCGCAGCTTTATTTTCGGGTGCAGTATTCACTACCAGCAACGGATCTTTTGTGTCAATACGCCCCACCACTTGCCTCAGCAGTAATTCAGCTGAATTCGCTATGCTCCACTGCCCGAATGGAACTTTTAGTGGTGGAGAATTTCGAACCAGATCATTTGCAGATTCATCGATCTTGAACACTGAAAAGCCAGGGCTAAAAGTACCTTTTACGTCATTAGAGGATTTTGCCGAACCGTTAAAAGCAAGACCCACTCCCAAATTAGACAGACTACTCAAAGAAGTCTGAGCACCCACTATGGCGAAAATGGGAATATTCAGCGCCTCAATATTTTGAATAAGCGACTTACTCGCTGCAGTAAGCGAGGGGAGCTGATGAAGAATGATGAGATCGTATTTGCTCAGATCGTCCGTAAATTTTGAAGCCAAAGCCACATCTACCTCGTAGTTTTGATTAGAAATTATGGCCTCTCTAATGGCCTTCAAATCGGGATGTGGCGAATTTGCCAAAACCAAAATTTGCTGACGGTCATCCAATACATCGACAAACACCGATGCGGAATTATTTACATCAGAAGCCTCGCTATCAATCAATTGCAATCTAACTACATACTCTTGAAGGCCGGGTTCATCAGCATCAAGTATTGCTCGAATAGAGGTGGAAAAATTCTCTTTCGCATAATCAATACTCTGATCAAACACAGAAACACCTTTGTGATAAATTGAGAGTTTAGCGCTAGAACCAGCAAGCCTATCTGCCTCTACCCCAACTTCAATCGGAAAGCTATTCCCAAGAAAAGCGATTCTATTCGCAGCTGTTTCAGCAATTCGAGCGTCTCTTTTGATGGTTGTATCGCCGAAGGCTATGCTGTAAACCGGGGCCTTTAAATTACTCGAACTGTACCTAGGATTGCTACCTCTATTATAAATTCCATCTGAAAGCATTACGATCGCACCTAGATTTCGATTGGCATAACGATCTCTGAGTGATGAAAATGCCTTTGAAAAATCGGTGATCGGCTCTGAAAAATTAAGATCTAAGCTTTGCGTGAGCTTTGATCCAAACGTATACGCCGCCACCTCGTATTTATCGCCAAAACCATTCTGTATTTTGCTGATAACTTGGTCAAACTCCGCTCGAACCTCTAAAGAATCTGCGCCCATGGTCATCGAGGTAGAATTGTCTGCCAAAATGGCAATGATCGGCGGCTCTATCTCAATGTCGATATATCTTACCAGGGGACCAAGGATCAAAAATGCTATGACGGTAATCAAAAGAAATCGAAGAGCAGTCATTGCGGCTATTGCTCTAAGAGGCAATTCATCAAGCGAACGATTACGAAAATAGAGCAGGCCTGCAAAGAGCAAGCCTACAAGTGGACAAATTAATACTGCCCAATCAGGATATTCAAAAGTTAAGTTTCCCAATTACGTGTGCATTCCTCCGTCCACATTCAGCGTTTGTCCCGTAATGTAAGTGCTCATATCACTTGCAAGAAAAAGAGTGAGGTTTGCGACATCTTCTGGAGTACCACCTCGCTTTAGCGGGATCGCGTCTCTCCATCCTTGAACGGTTTTCTCATCCAATTCTCCGGTCATCTCAGTTTCAATAAATCCCGGAGCAATGGCGTTACAACGGATATTTCTGGAACCCAATTCCAGAGCAACGGACTTGGTAAAACCAATGATCCCAGCTTTAGAAGCAGCGTAGTTTGCCTGACCTGCATTTCCCATTACTCCAACAACGGAGCTCATATTGATGATGGATCCTTTTTTTGCTTTCAAAAATGTTCTCAAAGAAGCTTTGGTAAGGTTGAAGACAGATTTCAAGTTGACTTGCATCACTTCGTCCCATTGCTCTTCGGACATCCGCATGAGCAAAGTATCTCGGGTAATTCCGGCATTGTTTACCAAAACATCTATGGTCCCAAACTCGGCAACAACGGCATCGACAAGTTCTTGTGCCGCACTCAGTTCCGCTGCATTTGATTTAAAACCTTTTACAGTTGCACCAGCACTTGACAACTCATTCTCCAAGGCTTTAGCCTTTTCTTCAGAGCTTGCGTAGCTAAAACACACCGTTGCCCCGTGTTCCACAAATGTTTTGGCAATCGATTTACCAATACCTCTAGAAGCTCCAGTGATTAATGCTACTTTACCTTCGAGTAATTTCATATTTTTCATTTTGAACGGCGACAAAGTTAGAAACTTGAAGATATGCGTGGCAAAATTTAATACCGTTGTAGTAACCTTTATCAATTATTGGCACTCTACTTACAAAACCTTGTTATGAGATACATTTTTCTACTGTTCATTTTTATCAGCTCAATTAGTTTTGCACAGCAAATTCCAAACCCCGGATTCGAATCTTGGTTTGTAGAAACCTGGCAGGAAGCCCCAGAAGACTGGCAAACCCCAAACGGTCAGTTGATACCGATAGTAACCAAAGACACTGATGCATATGAAGGAGACTACGCTATGAAAGTTACAGCCGTGAATGATGGAATAGGGGCATCTGGTTGGTCCAAGTGTTTTATACCTACGAGCTTTATACCTTCAAGTCTTGACTTCTATGTGAAGGCTTCCACTCAAATGGGTTCTGTTTCGGTGGGCTCTGTTTCGGTTAAGATTTCCTTCTTTAATAACGAAAACGAGTTTTATACCGAGACCTGGTCCAGCAATGAAAGTATTGGAGATTGGTCTCTCATTTCTCTGCCGCTAAACCAAATAGAACCTGCAATGACCCATGCCGAAATTGAGGTAGAAGCATTCGCTGGTGATTTGGCACCCGAAACAGTTTGGATATCAATTGATGCCATGGGATTCGATGGACCCCTTAGTTCTAAATCAAATCAAGCCATTGATTTTGAGATATACCCAAATCCCACTACTTCTAACACGACAATAAGTGGAGAAATCTCTGGATCTCAACTAAGCCTTTTTGATCTTACCGGAAAACTCTTAGAAAAAATACAAATCAACTCTGATGTTCATGAGGTAAATCTCGTCGACTTTCCTAAAGGTATTTATTTGATGGAGATCAGCAGTCGATCAGGAGCTCGATCATCGCAAAAACTAGTGAAGAAGTAATACTGAGCTTTTCATTTTAGTATGTTCGGAGAAGAATACAAACGCCATGATGAAATTCTTCTCCACTCTCTTCATTTATTTCCTGATTGCCTGTTCAATCCATGCTCAGCGAGTTCCACTCACACCAGAGAAAGTAAAAAACTGGATTGAAAACAGAATAAAGTCACATGATCTTCAAATGGAATATGAGGCCAATGAAGACAAGTACGATGAAGTAATCAAGTCATACTTCGAGGCTAGAAATGAAATGTTAGCTTCCAATGGATGGGAATCTTCCGACTTTGATGCCACCGGAGAATGGATTTATGGTGTCGTTAATTCTATTGAGGCTCAAGAAGAATTGGATGAAGAAAAGGCAATGCAAAAAGAGCAGTTTGCTGAGTTCGATGCGCTCGAACAAGTCAATGATGAGCAAAAGGAGCAGATGAAAACGGCACTACAATCCTCTGTTGTGCAGCGGCAAGAGTTCATAGATGTTTTTAAACCCGATTGGGCGGCCATCAAGCCATACTTGAACGCATTAGAACAACTTGATGATTACATCGCAGGATCAAGAACTACTCCTCCATCTCTATGATTTTTTAGAACAAAAAAACGGCTCCTAGAAAGGAGCCGTTTCTGTCTTTTTTCAAATTTCTTCTAGGCGGTTACCCCCAATAGCTCGGCCATTTTCTTTCCGATATCCGCTGGACTATCTACGACATGCACACCGCACTCACGGAGAATAGCTTTTTTAGCTTGAGCCGTATCGTCAGCTCCTCCAACGATTGCTCCCGCGTGTCCCATCGTTCTGCCTTTTGGAGCGGTTTCTCCGGCAATAAATCCAACTACTGGCTTCGTACCGTTTTCTTTAATCCATTTAGCTGCTTGGGCTTCAAGGTTTCCGCCGATCTCACCGATCATCACAATTCCTTCTGTCTCTGGATCAGCCATAAGCAATTGAACAGCTTCTAAAGTTGTGGTCCCGATAATTGGGTCACCGCCGATTCCAATCGCGGTAGTTTGTCCCATGCCGGCTTTAGTAATTTGATCTACCGCTTCGTAGGTCAAAGTTCCTGATTTAGATACAATTCCGATGGAACCCTTCCGGAAGATAAAGCCTGGCATAATGCCCACTTTCGCCTCTCCAGCAGTGATGATTCCTGGACAATTAGGGCCGATCAACGTAGCGTCAGTACCGTCAATGTGATCCTTCACTTTTACCATATCGTTTACCGGAATTCCTTCTGTGATGGTCACGATCACTTTGATGCCAGCGTAGGCTGCTTCAAGGATGGCATCAGCTGCAAAAGCTGGTGGAACAAAGATGATGGTTACATCAGCTCCAGTTTTGTCTACCGCTTCTTGCACGGTATTAAAAACGGGACGATCAAGGTGAGACTGCCCTCCTTTACCTGGAGTAACACCTCCGACAACATTGGTACCGTACTCGATCATTTGAGAAGCGTGAAATGTTCCTTCACCTCCAGTGAATCCTTGTACAATTACCTTCGAATTTTTATTGACTAATACGCTCATGGTTTCTTGATTTCAAGGCCACAAACTTAGCTTATTCGTACCGCTCCTACAAACCGTCTTGACCTGAAAATATGGTTTATGCATCTTTACCTCCCAAACCCAAAATAAGCTTTAGATGAAGAAGTGTCTTACACTCTCAATGGCCCTGATTATGAGCATTTTTTTACCTGCTCTCTTTGCGCAAGATTATTCCAAACTAGATCCATTTATGGCAAAAATGGTCGAAGACAAGGCCTTCACCGGCACTGTATTATTTGCAAAAGGGGATTCCATCGTTTATCACAAAGGTTTCGGACCGGCGATTTTAAGCGGAACTGCACCCAACTCCATCGAATCTCAATACTTAATAGGAAGTATCACCAAAACGTTTACCGCTGTAGGAATCATGCAGCTTTATGAAGAGGGAAAACTCTCTTTATCTGACCCCTTGAGCAAGTACATTTCGCTTTTTCCAAATGGCGAAAAAGTCAGTATCAGGGATCTTCTGACTCATCGATCTGGTATAAAAAACTATACTGAGCTTCCTGATTTAATGGCATGGAAAGGAGAAGAAATAAAGCCATTTAGTCTTTTAGATAAGGTAATGGATTATCCTCTAGCGTTTGAACCGGGAAGTATGCACATGTATAGCAACACGAACTATCTTTTACTCGGAATAATACTGGAGCAAGTCTCTGGAATGGAGTATGAAAAATACGTGACCAGCAAAATTTTGAAACCTGCTGGCATGAATCATACCGGGATTAATCGCAAAAAAGCAAAGCAACTCTCCGAGGGACTTTCAGTTGAAGACCAAAACTGGGTACAAGCAGATTACGTAGATCCTTCTGTGCCATTTTCAGCGGGTAATCTCTACAGCACCACTGGAGATTTATACTCTTTTTCAAAGGCTTTTTTTAATGCAGAATTTTTTAGGGACAAGGCTTCTTATGAACTCATGACCAACTTCGATGAAGGTTTTTATGCACTGGGGATTTATGCAGAGCAAATCGACGAGCAAGTCTACATTGGTCACAATGGCGGGATTGACGGATATTCTTCTGCTTGGTATTATTTCATTGATTTAGACCTGCATGTCATTATCCTCTCAAACTCTTTCGATTCAAAAATAGATCAAGTTGCCGATGCCGTCATTCACGTTCATCTGGAAAAAGAAATAGAGATCCCGCAACCCAAAATAGCCATCAGTTTGCCCATTAAAGAGCTGGAACAGTTCGTGGGTGCATATCAGATACAAAGAGGATTTGACCTCAACATCTTTCTGGACAGGAATAGCATCTACGCCCAAGCCTCTGGGCAGGATGCCTTCGAAATTTTTGCAGATTCCGATTCGAGCTTTTTCGCTAAAGCCACGGATATCGAAATCATCTTCCAAAAGAATCAGAGCGGTAGAGCACAAGCGCTCACGCTTTATCAAGGAGGTGGACAGACCGTAGCCCCGAGAAAAACTGAAGAAGTGAAGGCCATAGAGCTCACTCTGGCCGAACTTGAAGTGCTCGAAGGCATCTATGAGCTACAAGCAGGATTTGACCTCAAAGTATTTGTTGAAAACGAAAAGCTCTATGGTCAAGCTACTGGTCAAGAAGCTTTTGAATTGATACCAGAGAGCCGAAAGGATTTCTTCACGAATGGTCTAGGAATAGAAGTATCATTTATCTTCGATGAAAATGGAGAAACAAATAAGCTCTCATTGTTTCAAGGCGGAGGTAAAATTGATGCGCGAAAGAAGGGGCAATAGAGGGTAATTTTCTATTTCTTTGCAGCTGATATGCGATCGATGCACAAAGCTTTCTTTTTTCTAGTCTTCCAATTGTTTCTCGGAAAAACGATTTTCTCCCAGTGTGAAAATTGGTCTAACCCCTCTAGTGAACAGGCCTATCAGGTATTTGCAGTATTACCTTGCAATGGAGACACTTCAGCCTCTACTAACTTTCAAATTTGGCAATCTGACGCCTACGAAATCCCCAATATTATTCAAGGGGCAACTTACACTTTCAGCCATTGTGAGGGTTCTGGAGCGTGGGTACCTGATTACAGTATTTTTTCTCCGGCAGGTGTCTTAGAACACTTTGGATCAGGTGAGAATGAGTGTTCATTTACCTGGACGGCGGGCGAGTCAGGCACTTACATTATTGCGATAAACGAAGCAGATAATTGTGGCATTGCCGGAACTACCAACAACGGTTTCCCATCGATAATTACCGTTTCTGGAGGTGTGGATTGCATAGAACCCCCAATACTTGTTGATGGTGCTGAGAGTTTTGAAAGCGATAATCTACCTGAATGTTGGTCAAGTATAGATGAAGATGGAGATAATTTGAACTGGTTTCAATCGACTCAAGGTGCCGCATTCGATGGAAACCAGACGATGAGAAGTAGTTCATTCATCAATGGTTTTGGTGCGGTAACACCTGATAATTGGTTAATCTCTTCACCGAGGATCCTCGGCGAAAATGACTCACTTTACTACGCCGTAGCTACTGGATCTGAGACGTTCCCCAATGAGTTTTACGGTGTATATGTAGCAGTGAATGCAGATACGGTCGAAGCATTTGAAGAGGTTTTTTCGGAGCAGCTCAACACAACAGAATGGCAGGGTAGATCGGTGAATCTTTCCGATTATTCAGGAGAATTGATTTACATCGCCTTCAGACACTACAATAGTAGTGACCAGTCAGCCCTGCTCATCGATGCGGTAGCCCTGCCTGGAGAAATAGTAGATAACTGCAGCGAAGTGCTCTCCATTTGGAATACACCACCTGAGCTCGATTTCCTAGTTTTCCCAAATCCCAGTAACGGAGTGATCACCGTGGATCTGAAGGAATCCGAAAATCGAATTCAGATGGATTTATTTGACTTAAATGGTCGCACGGTTTGGTCGAACTTGGTGTCGATGAATTCTGGAACCGCCCAGATCGTTTTGCCAGATGTAGAAGCGGGCATCTACACGCTCAGAATTATCGGTGGCGAAAGTGTAGGAAGCCAGAAGGTGATCATCCAATAGCCCTCGATGTATTTTAAGAATCAAGACGACACCATTTGCGCCTTATCGACGGCGCCGGGAATGGGCGCCATCGCTTTGATTCGCCTGTCGGGAAAAGATGCGGTAGAGATAGTCAACAAGAGCTTTTCGAAAGACATTATTGATGCTAAGGGATATTCTCTCCACTACGGATCGATAAGTGAAGACAATCATGTGATTGACGACGTGGTGGTCGCTATCTATCGCAATCCTAAGTCATTTACGGGTGAAAACGTTGTGGAGATTTCATGTCACGGGTCTCAATACATTCAAAGTAGACTTTTAAGGCTTTACACCTCAAACGGATGCCGACTCGCCGAGCCAGGAGAGTTTAGCATGCGGGCTTTCGCCAACGGCAAAATGGACTTGAGTCAGGCCGAAGCCGTAGCTGACCTTATCTCCTCCTCTACCGAAGCTTCTCATAAGCTGGCCATGAATCAAATGCGCGGAAATTTCTCGCGGAAGATAAATGAGCTCAGAGATCAACTCATTCACTTTGCTTCGATGATTGAGTTAGAACTCGACTTCAGCGAGGAAGATGTAGAGTTCGCCAATCGGGATGATTTGAAGGCTTTAATTCATTCCATACAGGTGATCGTTGTTGACTTGATGGAAAGCTTCGCCACCGGAAATGCCATCAAAAACGGAGTACCAGTAGCCATACTCGGTGCGCCGAATATGGGAAAGTCTACCCTTCTCAATGCCTTGCTCGATGATGACCGGGCGATAGTATCAGAGATTGCCGGAACCACCCGAGATACTATCGAAGATGAAACTACGATCGGAGGAGTACGCTTCCGATTTATTGATACTGCGGGAATTCGGGAAACCAATGACGAGATCGAGTCTATTGGAATCGGGAGGGCTTTTGAAAAAGCCGAGAAAGCGAGCATTGTCCTTTATCTATTCGATGCGGTAGAGACCACAATTGAAGAATTCGAAGAGAGTCTAGAAGAACTGAAAGAACGCATTGGTGAATCGCAAGAGGTTATCGCTGTAGCGAATAAAGCTGACAAAGCTCGAGAAGCTTCAATTCTTGAAAAGAAGTTTGAAAATCTGCCGGAGACTCAAATCATCTCGGCCACCGACGGAACCGGTCTTGAAACACTCAGAGAAAAGCTACTCGAGAGCTCCAAATCCATTATGGTAGAAGGCCACGATATCGTGGTAACCAATGTCCGTCATTACAATGCACTCTCTGAAACGAGAATATCGCTTGACGCAGTTTTAGAAGGCCTGGACAACGGCATTACCGGAGATTTCCTCGCCATCGATATCCGCCGAGCTTTGCATCACTTAGGTGAAATCACCGGTGAGATTACTACC
>JAKVAV010000043.1 GCA_022448105.1 Flavobacteriales bacterium
ATCTTTCCAGTATGAAGTGTAAACGGCTTGGTTTCCACCAGCCATCCAAATGGCTTCGGCTTCTGCTAAACGCTGCAGCACGTAAGGTTCGGTAGCCGCATCTTCATCCTCGAAAGAGATCGTTTCTACAGAATTTAGAGTTACTCCCAGCTCTGAAAACATGTAATTATTGTATCCTCCAATTCCATTTGCACGGATTACAAGAACATCTCCACCATTGGCCTTTTCCAGAAACCATGTCATGGCAGCATCACTCTCTCCAGCTCCGCCCATAAGGCAAAGACCAAAATCTGGCTCCACATCGAGGTCGGTGTCGCTCCCAACGCGTTCACTTAGGTAGGTCTGAGCATTCAACCCAATTGAAGCCAAAAGCATAATAAATCCAAGTAATTCTTTTTTCATCTCATTCAATTTAATTGAAACGTATCTCCTTCAAGGTACGCATTCAGGTTCATGTCTTTAAATCCAATTTTGTTATTGTGTTTTCTATATCCTTTGGGTCTTTCGAATACCACAACCTGGCCTTCTCCTACTACGGTGGCTCCTTTAGGATATACAACTAAGGCCGTTGATTCCTCAATGCCTGCACCTATTGGGTAATCCAAATCTGCCATTAATGAGAGTATGCGGTTGTATCGACTCCTTGCAACAAAATGCTGATCAACCACAACACTATCTAAGAAGCCCAAACCTTCTGTTGTAATGGCATTATCATACTCAAGTCTTCGGTAGGTTGACTCATACTCCGGTTCATTTTTCTGATCTCCCGTAATCATGACCGCACTCATGAGAGCTGCGCCAGCGGAAGTACCTGCAATGGTCGCTCCATTTTGATACGCTGTTTTCATTGCTTCAACTGCTTCTTGCGGAACATTTCTTTTGAATCTGTTTTGATCACCTCCCGTCATATAAATGAGATCGGCATTTCTAATGGAGTCTAAATCGAAGAGCTGAATTTGCAATGAGTCCACATGACGAATAGGACGTGCAGTTAGTTCTCGAAACTGCTTTGCAACGTAGTAGAATGAGGTATCTGGTTCACTACTCGATTGTGACATCACTAATATGTATCCATCAGGTGAAACCGACAAATCCACCATTTCCTTCATCAAAGACAAGGAGCGAGAACCTCCTCCAATGATGAAAAGGTTTCCTTCTGCATAGGCTTCAGTTGCATCTGAACTTTCAACTTTAGATGGCTGATCACAAGCCATAGTGCTTAAAAGCAATGATATGGAGATCAACCATCTCATTCGTCCCACCAGAATCTATCTTGCATTGAAGGGTTAACGGATGGAAAGTTTTGATTTCTCAATCGTTCACTCTGCGGATAAATCAGTCTTCTTGGAATTTCTCCATTTGGATTGGAACCAGAAACTCCACCTTCGTTGGGCTCCAGCTGCGGATATCCCGTTCTACGAAAATCCGTCCATGGCTCAGGTGTGGTGAACAAGGCAATGTATTTCTCTCGAATAATTATCTCCAAATCTGATTCGAAAACTCCCGTTAACTTGACATTGGCCGTGATGTAAGCGTCGATCTCCTCCTGAGTGATCTCACCATCAGAGATTTCATCCATTGAAAGGGTAATCGCCTCTTCTAAAGCTTGCTGCGCTCCAGGAGTATCTGAAGTTCTGTGGCGAGCTTCAGCCAGAAGGAATAGCTGCTCAGTATAACCAGCTAATTCTAAGGGCGCATCTAAAGAACCAAAGTACTCTCCTGGTTTTCTTTGACCACCAGTGAACGGCAAGACATCAAAGGCAAAGCTAATTCGAGGATCATCCAATGATTCCATCAAATCAATAAAAAAAGGATCGACGATCATAGTCTCATTAGACTCGAAAAACCCACCAATCGGATTGTTGTCTTCCCCTGTCCCCAAATAAGGATATTGAAAGTCTTGTGAACTCGAGTTTAACCCCTGCTCTAGAAAAACTAGAGCTTCAGAAGCAACGGCCGCACTTCTCTTGGTTGTATGCATAAGATATCTAGCCTTGAGCAGATTAGCAGCTGCTATCCAGTTTTCTAGATTTCCATTATAAATAATGTCATCAGCACCAGGAGTAAGAATACTTTCTTCTAATTGAAGCTCTGAAATAGCCTCATCGAGCAAGACTTGGATCGCATCATAGATCGCCTCTTGACTATCAAAACTTGGGTTAAGTTCATCTGCACCTTGTGCAGATTGGAAAAAAGGCACGTCCCCCCAAGTATCAGTCAAGAGTCCAAAAGCCTGAGCTTGAAGAACCTTTGCTACTCCAGAATAGTGAGGTGAACCTTCTCGTATTCCCCTATCCTGCAATATTTTGAGATTGACCACAGATCCAACGTAAAGATCACTCCACCCATTTCCTACAAATAATTCGCTGGGATTGTACCTTTCAAACTCTAGAGGTCTCCCACTAATCCCCTCCATTTGCTGAGAGTAGATACTATTGATTCGGAAGAGCTGCCCTCCTTGCACATCGGCAATTGCCTTTTGAGTTGGAGGTAATAAAGTGCTTAGAGGTACATCGATGGGAACATTTGGGTTCTCATTGATCTCTTCAAGATCACATGAGACAGCAAACAAAAAAACAGCGAGAGTGTAAATGAGTCTTTTCATGGCTTAAAGTGCTACAGTTAAGTTGAACCCGTAACTAGTCGTGTTGGGGTTGTTAAAATAATCTCGTCCAAAAGCATTGGAACCTCCGCCTAAAGAGGTCTCAGGATCAATACCCGTGTAGTTGGTTATCAGGAAAAGATTTCGAGCAGTAAGACTTAACGACGCCCTTTCGATTCCTATCTTACTCAAGAAAGCTGGAGAGAAGCTATAGGTCAGAGAAACATCCCTCATCCGAATCCAATTGACTTCTTCTACGAACTCTTCCGACACGTTAACCAGACCATAATTACTGTAAAGATCTCCTTTGCGAATCGCAACATCATTTACTTGCCCAGCTCTTGTTCCATTGGAAAATACTCCATCAACTATAATTTCTTCATCTCTATCTTCAGTATCTGCATGCGTTCCTAGAGAGGTCATCACAGCTCTAGTCCCATTGTAGACATCACCACCTACTCGAATATCGAGCAAAAAAGTCAACTCCCAATTGCGCCAGCCGATATTGTTTCTCCACCCCATAGTAAAATCAGGGTTTGGATCACCGATAATGTCTCCTTCCAATTGCGCGAGAGGGTTACCAAGAGAATCTACCAATACATCTCCATTTTCGTTCCTCTCCCAAACTGACCCAAATAAAACTCCATATTGCTCTCCAACTATTACTCTACTTTGGGTACTTGCTAACCCATTACTTGGAAGCGCAATATTGTCAAGGCCATTGGTTAGTTCGATCACTTCACTTCGGTTGCGCGTGAAATTGATCGATGAATTCCACCATACTTTATTTGGTTTACTCACTTTGCGTTCTAGGATATTCACATTAAGCAAGACCTCAAAACCTTGGTTCTGAATCTCCCCAATATTGGTGATGACTGAAGAATAACCGGTAGAGTTGGCAATGGGTATTTCTACTATTTGATCTCTCGAAGAAGTATTGTAGTAAGTAAAATCTAGGCCAACCCGATTATTTCTACTGCGGATGTCTGTTCCAATTTCGAAAGAGTTTGTGAATTCTGGGCTGAGATCATTACTGCCAATGAGCGAACTTGGGAAATACGATAGCTGACCTTGTGTAGAACCGCCACTCACAAAGAAATTGCTGGTAAGATATGAGGCGAAAGCGTCATTCCCGGTAACGGCATAACTACCCCGAAGCTTTACATATTCCAATGGTCCTAGCTCGACAATTTCGGTAGGTACAAATCCGAGACTAACCGATGGGTAGAAGAAAGAGTTGTTGTCTGCGGGAAGTGTGCTCGACCAGTCGTTTCTTCCCGTTAATGTCAGGTAGTAAGTTCGCTTGTAATCAAAGGAGAAGTCTCCAAATAGGCCTATGATTCTTCGGCGATCCAAAAAATCATCTGCAGTTACATTGATGGAAGCCACATTAGACATATCGTAGAAATCATCCACCACAAAATCGAAACCATCGACTACGTATGAAGTGGAATTGAAGTCTTGAAAACTGTGGCCGACAATATATTGAGCATTGAAATCTGAGGTAATTTCGTGATCAATGGTCACGATCAAATCGTTGGTAATATTTCTTTGGTTGAAGTTCTCGTCGAAGATCGCACCACCGAGGTCTGTAAACTCATTCGACTGCCTGTCCCAGTAGCTCTTGCGTTGCTCAGAGTACGTGTCCACACCCGTACGGTTCATCACATTCATCCATTCAAATGGTTGCCAGTTTGCCTCAACAAAACCAATGAGACGGTTGAGCTTCTCTTCGTTTCGATTTCTATTTACCGACCAGTATGGATTGTCATAGGCTCCGTGATAAGTACGTTGGGTTCCATCTGGAAGCAACCATGCGGTTTCATCCTCGACAGGATCATCGCTTCCGTTGGTGAGATCGTAGGAAGCCGGAGTTCTCATCAACCCTAGCATTACACCAGATAGGTTACTACCACGCTGCGCTCGGTCAGCTTTGCTGGTTATATAATTCGCGCTGGCGCGAACATGGAAATTATCTGTAATCTGATTGGTTCCTGTTAACCGTATACTAGTTCGATTAAACTCAGTAAGAGGGACTATTCCGGTTTGTCTTAAATCAGCTAATCCCAAGTAGAAGGTTGATTTTTCATTTCCACCTGTGATGCTCAAACTATTGTTCAAAGTGACGCCTGTCTCAAAAAAGTCTTCCGAATTCTCGAAACTCTCTGCTGCCTCACCCGAACTTATCAAGTCGTCTCCAAACACCAGCCTATCGCGATTAATGGTGTTCCGACCATTAGTAGTATCGAGAGCATAGAAAAGATTATCAATTCGCGGTCCCCAAGAAAAATTCGATCCTTGAATAAACTGACCATTGTCGCCTTGGGCGTATGTAGATTGTCTTTCTGGAAGCTTGTTGACGACATCAAAAGTCGTAGTTGAACTAAAAGTCACACTAGTTTTCCCTTTGCGCCCTTTTTTAGTATTGATAATTATCGCACCATTGGCAGCTCTCAAGCCGTAAAGAACGGAGGCAGCGCCTCCTTTCAGAACAGTCATACTCTCAATATCATTGGGATCAATATCGATAGCACGATTGGCCTGATCAGTAAAGTTTGAGCCACGGTAGCTATTATCTATGGAAATACCATCGATCACATATAGTGGTTCGTTATTTCCATTTATGGAAGTATTTCCTCGTATCCTCACGACTGAAGAAGCACCTGGACTTCCGGATGTGGAAGTAACTTGTACACCCGCTACTTTAGCATTTAGTGCATTTATGATGTTGGTTTCACGGGATTTGATAATCTCATCACTTTCTACTTCGGTAACAGAATATCCGAGCTTTCTCTTATCCTTCTCGATTCCAATAGCAGTAATCACCACCTCATCTAGAAGCTCAGAATCCTCTGAAAGGAAGACGTCGAACTTTGTATTTCCCTCAATTGGAAAAAGAAGTTCCTGATAACCGAGGAATCGGAAAACTAGCGTGTCGTTTTGAATCTCTTCATCGGTGAGCTCAAGTGAAAACACTCCATCAATATTGCTCGGTACTCCCTTGGTAGTTCCTTTCAAAAAGACAGAGACTCCAGGTAAGGGTTCGTTTGTTTCCTTATCAAAAACATTCCCAGTGACCACTTGCTGGGCAACGGAAAATTGAGCCAAGGCTAGAAAGAAAATGAGAGCACCCGCAGTGCTTATAAATTTCATGATGTTTAGGGTAAATTGTTAGTGAAAATCGTCTCAGAAATGAGATTGACTAACAATCAAAAATAGGCTGTAAGTTGCGGAGAGCAACAGGCTTATTGTAAGGAATGAAAACAGAAAAAAGAATCATTTTTTCGTTCTATCAGTGATCAATATTAATTTTTTTCAATTTTTCTTGCAAGTATTTTTTTGAATTGTCGACGAATCCAAATCCGCTTTGACTTTGGAAAGATCAAAAGAGAATCTATATATTTGATCCTGATGTTCTTCATCACATACATACCGTTTAAGCCTCTCCACAGGCTAAATCTTCAGCCGATTTTCGACTGTTAGAGATAGTTCTATCGGGTTTCAGAACCCACTTTTTCACTTTCCTTTTTTCTTAACTTAATTCATTAACAATGAAGAAAATCTACCTATTCGCTTTGGCGATTTTTGGAGCTTTTACGACGGAAGCTCAGCTTTTCTTTGACGACTTTGAGGATAACAACCTTGATGGATATACGCTCTACAACCTTGACGAATTAACGCCGGACGACCCTGATTTAATCACATTGGCAGATAGTGCCTGGGCAATCCGAAACATCACCTCTCAAGGCTGGACAACTGGCAACAGCGCATTTTCAGTTTCGTGGTATGTTGGTGATGCTGGACCTGCAAATGACTGGCTTGTAACTCCTGCGATACAAATCGGTGAAAACGCAGTATTGTCTTGGAACGCAATGGCAATTACCTCTTCTGGTAACTTTAGAGATACTTATCAAGTCTTCATTAGTAACTCTACTGATTTAAATGAAATCGGACTTCTTGCTCCTGAATTTTTTACAGGCGATACAGGTGAATTCGACGCACCTGTCACTAGAACTTTGGATCTAGGGGCTTTGGGATATGCAAATGAAACCATTCATGTATGTTTCAGAAATAATACCCCTGGATTTAACCCAGACCTTCCAGTCGGACCTGGAAATGGAGGTAACGAGTTGGCCATTGACAACATAACCGTCACTGGAGATCCTCTCAGCACTCAGGGAATTGATTTCATTGAAGAATTCAAAATTCAACCTAATCCAGTTTCGTCTGGTGATAATATTCAACTTGTATTAAACTCGTTACGAGCTGAAAATATCAGTGTAGAAGTAATTGACATCAGTGGTAAAGTTTTAAAGCTTATCACCAATCAAAACTTGCCTTCAGGCACTTCACGAATTACTATCGAAAGAGATGGAATGGCTCCTGGGCTGTATTTAATCAGACTGCGCTCTGGCGATCAATCAAGCGTACTCAAAACCATTCTCAACTAAATAAAACTCAAACTGGAGCGCAGTCAATATCACTGCGCTCCCTTTACTTCTATGGAAAACTTTTCACTTGCCATACACGGTGGAGCAGGCACCATCCTCAAATCTGCCATGACGGATAGAAAAGAAAGGAGATATCACCGAGCACTAGAAGCATCTTTAAAGGCCGGAGAGAAGATTCTATCTAAGGGTGGTTCGGCTCTTGATGCTGTTGAAGCAGCTGTGATTTCTATGGAAAATTCTGAACTCTTCAATGCGGGTAAAGGCTCTGTTTTTACCCATGAAGGAGATCATGAAATGGATGCCTCCATTATGAATGGAGCCGATAGAAATGCAGGAGCTGTGGCGGGTGTTAGGCGAGTTAAAAACCCAATTTCTCTCTGCAGAGAAATCATGGAGAATTGCGAACACGTATTTCTGATAGGCGAAGGAGCCGAGCATTTTGCCGAGACACGAAAACTCGAAATGGAATCCAAGGATTACTTCTCGACCGATTTTCGCTACGAGCAACTTCAGAAAATTCGTGATACTCATCAAACGCTACTCGACCACTCAGATCACGAACTGAAAAAGTTTGGGACCGTGGGAGCCGTGGCAAAAGATGTACATGGAAATCTTGCAGCTGCCACTTCAACTGGAGGCATCACTAACAAGAGATATATGAGGGTTGGAGATACTTCGATAATCGGAGCAGGAACATATGCTGAAAACGATATTTGTGCCGTCTCCTCAACGGGTTGGGGAGAATATTATATCAGAGCTGTGGCCGCTTATGATGTGGCCGCCATGATGAAATACGGTGACAAATCTCTTGATGAAGCTGCCCATCAACTAATTCATGAAGTCATACCCAAAATGGGAGGAGATGGTGGGTTGATAGCCGTTGATAGCAATGGGAAAATCACAATGCCATTTAATACACAAGGGATGTATCGAGGCTTTGTTCAATCTGATGGGAACTCCCGGACTCTGATCTTTAAATAAACATTATTTGATCATAGCCCTTTCTTTGTCAGGTGCGGCTTGGAAATTCCGTACAAAAGTAAAGTTGACACCTATGTGGATTCTCAAGTCCATTGGATTGCTCGGTAGAAAGACGGTTGAATTACTTGATGCATTATTCTCATTTAGGACCTCTACTTCAGATATTGGTGAAAAGACTGCAAAGTTTTCGGCCATCGCATAGATCTGAAAGAATCCAGAATTAATGGATACTCCACCTCCAAATGTTAATGGCAATGCTTCCGTTTTCGTGGCATGAACACCTAGCTGAATCGAGTTCCAAATGGTTTGATTATAGCCAATTGAAGCTTGAAATCTAACTTGACTTTCACCCACTCCGTGGGTAGCATTTGCCCATGCAGTTCCTCTAAAATCGGATTTTGTAAGGATGGAATAAGCCACTCCATATCGCATGAACCCGTTCAAGCTGGTTTTAAAAGATTCATTGGTTTCGGCAAAACCATATGTGTCTTCAAGTTCTTGCAAGAGACTGTCAGCTTCCGATTGAAACTCATCACCAAAATCAATATCCTCTTGAAAAAGGAAATCAGTCATGTCAATACCGTTGAAAGCAAATGAAGCATCATCGGTTTGATAATTCACCAGGTCATCTTTCCATTGGATAAAGCCGATATCGTGTGCGGAAACCTGTAATTGTAAGTTTTCTATTGGCTCATAAGTTGCTCCAAAATCAAATGAGAAACCAGTATTATCCCTTCCAATCAAATATTCTCTTATATCGAATTCTTCATCTGAAGAAATAAGGGAGTTAATCCCGGACGTATGGACATCTAATTGTCCTGAAGATGAGAGCTCATAAGTATTGGGATCGGTACGTAATTGCAAAGACGAATTTACAGTTTGTATAGACTCCATACCGTAAAGGTATTTTACGGTCAAACCCGCTACCATTTTTTCACTAAACCGCCTATTGAAACCAATGGCATACTCTCTAAAATGCATAAGGTCTACACCCAAATCGGAAAAATTAGCGGTGTTATTCTCAAATTGATACTCTCCAACATTTCCATAGAGAGCCAGCCTAAAAACATCTGCAGGTATATTTACGTGTGACCGGAATCTCTCCGCAGCCCTGATGTGTAAATAATTTTTGCCAAAGCGAAAACCGACATGCATCAATTCAAGATTGATCTCTTGTGTCGTAGTCGCATTTTCACCAATAACTGAAAGAATTGATTCTGATGATAGAGCCGAACTACCGCCTTCCACAAAGCTCCTTGGTTGAATCCAATTGTTTCCATGATGAATATATACATTTCCTAAAGCGGGAAAAGCGACATTAATTTTAGCCTTCGGCTGAAAAGCGGGGTTAGCGTAAATGCGTTGAGGTACGAGATCGAACTGACCGATCTGTCCGCTCATCTGGGCGAGCACGGGTAGCGCTAATATACCAAGTAGAAGTCCTAAAATTCGTTTCATACTACTCAATTTCAGGGTTGAAATTGGCCTTAGCCGCGAGA
Source organism: Flavobacteriales bacterium (assembly GCA_022448105.1). GTDB lineage: Bacteria > Bacteroidota > Bacteroidia > Flavobacteriales_D > Cryomorphaceae > JAKVAV01. The sequence goes on from JAKVAV010000043.1 coordinate 9,534, forward strand.
TTCACTGCAATATTATTATCTGGATAGAGTCGAATTGGATTGTCTCCGTTGCCAGTGGTATTTCCAAATACGGAGACAATAACCTGAGTTACGTCTTCTAAATCGTCTATTCGGTTTTTAGGAATAGCCACATCTATTGTTGTCCGCGTTTCGCCAATCACCCGACCATAATCAGGGGAACCGACCTGAGCCGATAAATCAACCGGTGCGGCAGGTACCACTGTGGTTGGCGCATCGAAAAGCGAGTCTATTTTGTTGAGATCTTCATCGAGAAAAATCAACTGGACACCCGCCTCAATCGGAAGCTGATTGACAACAAATAAGCGCACATCAATCTGATGGAGTTCTTGGAAATCATTTGCCGATTCAACAATATCCCCAAAGTTGATTTCGGTGGTATCTATCAAACTGAAGTTTGCAATGGAGCCATAAATCGGCAACTCAACTTCAAAATTTACATTAAGTGAAGAGCCCACAGAAATAAAGTTGTACTGATCATCTTCGGGATTTATTTCTAGACTAAACCTACCTATCACTTCACTTGGTTCGAAGGCCATAAAATCTGTTACTGATGGGGTCATGGTGGAGTTATTAATCTGAAGCTGGCTAAGGGTAGCCTCTCCAGGGCTTGTTGCTGCCCCCACTGCGTCTAGCCTCTCTATCTGAGTCCCCGGAACTATCAAAGTCTCCATCTGGTTATTCGCACCTATTAGCTCGTCAATAACAGGTCTTACTCCAATGCCAAAGCCATTATTAAAAAACAGATTTAATCGGGGGTCTTCGAGGCGTACTTCTGCACCATAATCTTCATCGAAGATATTGATACGGGCAGATTGCTCGTCTAATGAAATTACACGTGGTGCGATATAGCCACCTATGGATGAAATTGAAAAATCAGAGAAACTTACGCTCATCGAAATTTCATCCGGATAAGTCTCTCCGTTGTCGGTAAGCTCAAAAGTAAAGGCGACTCGGATTCCGTTAGTGTATTCAGCATCTGATCTCAATCTGAAAAGCTCATTTGTGAAATCCTGATTTACCGTTATATCTATAGGTGGATTTTCATCAGAAAAGCTCGTGGTCAAAACAGCTTCGCCTGAGAATGGATCTAAGATGGACATCACCCCGCTTAGAGGAATAGTTCCGTTTGAAGTAAGGTTGAGAGTCAACTGTCCATTGGCAAACCTTACTGAATCGAGTCGATCATCGCTAAAATCTAGTTGGTAGACAGCATCCTTTTCGAAGGTTACTGCACCGAAATTCATCAGCCCTGAAATCTCAGACAATCCCACTTCATAGGTATCATCTATTTGCTGTTCTTCTATTTGTAAATACTCATCTGCTGTAATTGATTCGAGAGTATCTTGATACACTAAGGTAAGAACACCATTCTGATCTGTTGTGACAAATCCATCTTCGTCATATCTTTCTATAACTTCTTCAGCGTAGATGGTGGCTTTTGCCAACGGCACCCCAAATTCTGGTGAAAGAGAAGAGTTAAAATTCTGTATTTCAATTTTTTCCTTCACACAAGACGACAGAAGGAAGAAAAGCAATAAAGCGGGGAAGGCGTTTTTCATATCACACAGGCTCAAGGATAGCTTTTTTATAAACTATACAAAGTGGGCTATCGATAAAACCTTACGGGAAATAAGGTGTTTGGTTTCCTAATTTCGCTGCACTACCCTAAAAATATGAGAGCTTTCATTGCTTCGGCACTCTACGTTTTGACGACCATTTCTCTATGGGCTCAAAGCACGTTTCCAGAACTCGGCATCTCCACAAAGGATAATCTGCACTACCTTATTAAAGGAGCTAAAATACATTCAGAGCCAGGACTAATTTCTGAAGGTGCCCTTCTTATCCATAGAGGAAAGATTAAGGCAATTGGCAACGTTGGCGAAGAATTGTATCCCAAAAACACCATAGTTCTTGACTATACAGGGCTGCATATTTACCCTTCATTTATCGAGACCAACTCTTCCTATGGATTACCCAGTGAGGATAAAAAACCAAGAGGTCGTGGCCCAAAGACTTCCAGGAGCAAAAATGTAAGTAGTTACTGGAATGAGGCCTTTCACCCAGAGTACAATGCATCGGCTGATTTCAGCCCTGATTTTACAAGCCCAGAACAACTTCTCAGAATGGGTTTCGGAATAGCGTTAACCCACAAACAGGATGGAATTGGTAGAGGGACATCATCGTTGGTATTGATTGGTGGTGAGAATGCGAACGAAATGCTTATCAAAGAAAAAGCGGCACAGCACTTCTCATTCAATAAAGGGTCTAGCAGTCAGGATTACCCTTCAAGTTTGATGGGTTCCATCTCTCTCTTAAGGCAAGCATTATACGACGCAAAATGGTATGAGTCTGAGCAATCAAAAGAAACCAACTCGTCGCTTCAAGCTTTCATAGAGAATAAGGAGCTACCGCTCATCTTTGAAGCAGAGGAAGCCAATGACATTCTGCGTATTCAAAAAATCTGTGAGGAATTTGATTTGAAGGCATTCATTGTCGGAGAGAGTGATTCTTATCAAGTTACAAACCTGTTGCGGGAGAATATCGTTGGGCTTACCGCTCCATTAGACTTTCCAAAACCCTTTGATATGAGAGATCCTGAGTTGAGCAGACTGGTTTCCCAAGAGGATCTTTTGAATTGGGAACGCTCACCGTTTAACCCAAGAATAATCGTCGAATCTTCCACTCCTCTTGTTTTGTCTGGTAATGGATTAAAAAAAAGTACGGACTTTTTTAAAAACCTTAGGTCCGCAATAAAGCATGGACTTAATGCTGATGACGCCTTCGCATCTTTGACTACTGTTCCTGCAGATATACTACAAGCCAGCAACATTGGGCGAATAGCCAAGGGAAAATTGGCAAACTTTTTTGTTGCAGATAAAGACGTCTTTCATGAAGATTCACCCGAAATATTGGAACATTGGATCAAAGGTGAAAAAATCTCCTTAGAGCAAAAAGACAAAATTGACTTTGCCGGAAAGTATGACCTCAACCTAAATGATAAGTACTATAAACTTTCGCTCAAAGGTACTGATGAAATAAAAGGCGAAGTCAGTCTTTTCACCCAGACGGATACTCTCACTTCAAAGGTGAAGTTCTCTGCTCAGGGCAACGAAATTGTACTCTCTTTCGTCGACCCCAAGACAAAAGGAAACTACCGACTTTCAGGAACTAGCATTTCGGACAACCGCATCTGGGACGGACGTGGCGTAGATCCTCAAGAAGAACAGATTCTTTGGAGCGCAATAAGAGTTAAGGAGGTGGTGGTTGAAAAAACCCAGCCAGATAGTGCCCAAACAGAAAGCATAGTTCCCATACCTCAAATGACTTTTCCGCTCACAGCTTATGGTCACGATAGTTTACCGGAGTATGCGAATATTCACATTAAGAATGCCACTGTATGGACACTCGAAGGAGAAGGTAAACTAGAAAATGCGTCAGTCCTTATTTCAAACGGAAAGGTTAAAGCTGTTGGGCAAAAAATTGAGCCCTCGCTTTTGGAAGGGCTCCAAAATCTGGAAGAGATAGATGCAGCTGGAATGCACGTGACACCAGGAATCATTGATGAGCACAGCCATATTGCCATCACCCGTGGAGTAAATGAGGGTACCCAATCAAGTTCGGCAGAAGTGCGTATTGCCGATGCTTTATCGCCTGGAGACATCAACATCTATCGTCAACTTGCGGGTGGTGTCACCACTGCCCAACTCCTTCATGGGTCGGCCAACCCCATTGGTGGTCAATCAGCTATAATAAAGATGCGATGGGGCGAAGACATGAATGGCATGATCTTCGAAGAGGCCGCTGGCTTCATAAAATTTGCCTTAGGTGAAAATGTGAAACAATCCAACTGGGGCGACAATTACAATACGAGATACCCACAAACCAGAATGGGTGTAGAGCAGTATTTCTATGATTCCTTCTACCGCGCCAAAGAGTATGGTCAGCTCAAAAAACTTTATGAAGCAGGGAAGAATTCGGGTAAGAAAAAGAAAGGAAGAAGAAAAAAAGATGAACCCTCAAAAAAGAGTTTCAGGACCGACTTGGAACTAGAAGCATTACTGGAAATTTTGGAAAGTGAGCGCTTTATCACCTGTCACTCCTATGTGCAAAGCGAGATCAATATGCTCATGCATGTAGCCGACAGCATGGGTTTCACCTTGAATACCTTCACTCACATTTTGGAAGGGTACAAACTCGCCAATAAGATGAAAACCCACGGAGCTGCTGCATCGACCTTCAGTGATTGGTGGGCTTACAAATACGAGGTGAAAGATGCAATTCCGCACAACGCTAGTATTCTTAACAGAATGGGAGTGTTGACGGCTATAAATTCTGACGACGCAGAAATGGGCCGTAGACTAAATCAAGAAGCTGCCAAGGGAATTCGCTACGGAGGTATGACCGAGGTTGAGGCACTAAAAATGGTCACGCTCAACCCAGCAATTATGTTGCATGTAGAAGATCGTGTGGGAAGCTTAAAAGTCGGCAAAGATGCAGATATCGTCATTTGGGACGATAACCCACTCTCTGTATATGCCAAAGCGCAAAAGACCTTTGTAGATGGCAAACTCTATTTTGACCGTGAAGAAATGGAAAAAAGAAAAAAAAGAGACGATTTGGAGAGAAACAGAATCGCTTCAAAAATGATTGAAGCCGCTGAAAATGGAAGCGCAACCCAATTGCCAAAACGTAAAATGGAAAGATACTATCACTGTGACAGCAAAGATTAATTTACTCATCCTCGCATTCACTCTAGGTGCTTTAAACCTCATAGCACAAAAGGGAGACCGGAGTGTCATACTTACTGGGGGAAAGATTTATACAGCTACCGGCAAAACCATTGAAAATGGGGCAATTGGAATTAAGGGGAATTCCATAGCGTTTATAGGTAAGCCTTCAGATGCGATAATAGCTGAGTATGAAAGAGCTGAAAATCTGGAAGGAAAACACGTTTACCCCGGTCTTATCGCCACGAACACTACACTTGGTTTGACTGAAATTTTTTCGGTAAGAGCTACTCGTGATTATCGCGAAGTTGGTGATATGAATCCAAATGTTCGAAGCATCATTGCCTACAACGCCGAAAGCGACATCACGACTACCGTGGTCGAAAATGGTGTCTTGTTTGCTCAAATTTGTCCGCGGGGTGGGACCATCAGTGGCACAACCTCATTGGTTAAATTAAAGGCCTGGAATTGGGAAGATGCTGCTTACAAAATGGACGAGGGCATCATGATGGACTGGCCCCGAATGTTTAAAAGAAAAGGAGAACGGGAAGACCCTAGAGAATTTCAGCCCGATGGAAAATACGCGAAAAGAATTCAAGAGCTAGAAGAATTCTTTTTAGCAGCCAAATCTTACACCAAAACCAAGTATCCCTCAGAAAGAGATCTCCGGCTTGAAGCAATGAGAGGAATTTTCAACGGTTCGAAAAGGCTCTACATTGAAGCTGATTTCATTAAAGAAATACGAGAAGTCATCGCCTTCAAAAGAAGATTCGAATTGCCGAAAATCACCATTATTGGAGGTTACGAAGCTGACATGGTAGCTGAATTACTCGCTGAAAATGACATCAGTATTTTGGTTCGCCGGGTAATCAGTCTGCCTCGAATGGCTGAAGATCACATTGACGCTCCCTTTTTACTCCCATCAAAACTGGCCGAAGCTGGTGTGACGTTTGCCTTCCAGATGGACGGAGACATGGAGCCCATTCAAAACCGGAATTTGGCTTTTGCAGCGGGCATTGCCATTGCCAATGGTCTAGATCGAGAAGTTGCTTTGCAAAGCTTGACTATCCATCCTGCTGAAATACTCGGGGTAGATGATCGGACAGGATCGCTCGAAGTTGGAAAAGAGGCCAACTTCATCATCACCGAAGGAGATCTCTTCGACATAAGGACTGGCACAGTACTTAGGCATTACCTTCAGGGCGAACTCATCGATCCAGAAAACAGGCAAACCACTCTCTACAAAAAGTATCTCCGGAAGTATGGTTTACCAGAAGTAGAGTAAAATGACTAAATATGACGGAACCGATCTCCTCTGGCCAATCAGTCTGTACCTAAAAAATGGACTTTCATAACCGCGCTTAAGGATGAGCCATTGCCGCATTATTTGAATGCCCTTCCATCTCGGTAATGTCATTAAATCATAAAGCGTTTTGGAGATGAAACAGCATTTAAACATCATCCCAGTTTGGGATACAACACATTTCATTTACAACTAGGCAAGGCTCAAGAGAAACGATCTATCTGAATCGCTTGATTGCCGAGTTCTTTGTAACAAAAGAAAAGAAGACGCCTAGAAGGTGATTCACAAGGTCTATTATCGAAAAAAACAAGTTCGGTAACCTCAAATGGTTAACTCAAGATAAATTATAGAAACATCTCTCGGCCCAAGCTTGTAGACTTCTAGAAAAACTTTGCACTAAAAGAGAATTTCCGATTCGAATACTGCAATGAGTACAACAGGAGAAGCGAAGAAATATCTACTTCGTCAAAAGATTTCGCAGATCTACAATGTGTTGAATTAAACCTTTGCCCCTCTTTGAGGTCAAAGAGTCACATGCAACTAAACATTAATTATGAAAAAGATGATTCTAATTGCCTTCACAATAATCGGAGGCTATATATCGGCAAATGCTCAAGGCCAAAGCCCAAAAGAAAGAAAACTTGATGCCCAAGAAATGACAGATCGAATGGCAAAAGATCTGGAGCTATCGAAAGATCAATACACTCATGTTTTGGCCATCAATCAAGAAATGATAAATGCAATGGAAGAACTCGGTGGACGAGAGGCCTACAGAGAAAAAAAGATGAAGATCATAAAAAAACGCCATGCCAAATTAAGCGAGATACTCAGCGAAGAACAAATGGTAATGCTCAAGCAAAATGGTCATAAACGAAGAGAAAATCAATTTGAGCATTCCCAACAACGAGCTACAGAATAAATCGAAGGTTTAATCTGCAAAAGACCGCCTAAGGAAAATTCCTTAGCGGCTTTTTAGTACCCAAGCATTTCCCTTACTCTTTCCACCACACCTTTGGCAACGAACTTGGCCTTTTCAGCTCCCTTTTCTAACTCTTCTTCAATTTTTGAAGGATTATCCATGAGTGAATTGTAGGCCTCGCGTTCCTCACCAAATTGATCAACAATAAGCTCGTAAAGCTCCTGCTTCGCATGACCGTAGCCGTAACCGCCAGCCTGATACTTTTCCCTCATGGAGCGTATCTGGTCTGAATTGGCCATGGTCTTGTAAATATTGAAGATGTTGCACGTGTCGGGGTCTTTTGGTTCTTCGAGCCCTTTGCTGTCCGTGACAATCTTCATCACGTTCTTTCTCAACTTCTTGTCTGACAGGAAAATGTCAATGAAGTTGCCGTAGCTTTTACTCATCTTCTGCCCATCAATTCCCGGAATGTACATGGTGGATTCCTGGACCTTGGATTCAGGGACCACCAATGTCTCGCCGTAAGTGTGGTTGACCGACCTGGCAATATCTCTAGTCATTTCAAGATGCTGAAGTTGGTCTTTCCCCACAGGTACGATCTCTGCGTCGTAAAGCAAAATATCCGAAGCCATGAGCACTGGATAAGTAAAAAGACCAGCGTTAACATCCGAAAGTCGATCGCTCTTGTCTTTAAAACTATGGGCATTAGCCAACATTGGAAACGGCGTAAAACAGTTGAGATACCAAGTCAGCTCTGCTACCTCAATAATATCGCTCTGACGGTAAAAGGTATTCTTGTCAGTATCTAATCCAAAAGCAAGCCATGCTGCGGCAACCGCTCGCACGTTGTTCTTTCTCTCTTCGGCATCTTTGATGGTAGTGAGAGAGTGAAAATCTGCGATAAAGAGAAATGCCTCGTTCGCACCTTCATTGGCCAGGTTGATGGCTGGCTTGATTGCTCCAAGAATGTTTCCCAAATGAGGAATACCTGTACTTTGAATACCTGTTAATACTCTTGCCATAAGGTGGCAAATGTAGGGAATTCGTCTACTTGATTTGATGAGGCTTATTGCAGAAAATACAAAGTCTATTTCTTTAAATTTGCAGCCATGAAAGTGGACAATAAATTAATTGACAAGCTAGCCCGTCTTTCCAAGCTCGAATTTGACGATGAGTCAAAAGAAAGCATTAAGAAAGATCTCAGTCGAATGCTCGATTTTGTGGACCAGCTTAACGAGTTGGACACCGAGGGAGTAGAACCGCTCATCCACGTGAACGAAGAAACCAATAAGTATCGAGAGGATGAAGTCACGGAGAAACTGGAGCAAAAAGAAGCTTTAAAAAACGCACCGGAACACGACGGCTTCTACTTCAAAGTACCCAAAGTGGTAGAGAACCCCGACGACAAATAAAAAAAGTGTAGCCTTTCGGCTACACTCCCAATTTTATAACAACACTGATTTTCGATAGATCAGGTCTTAATCATAAACCCAACAGATACTGGGTATACATCCTGAGTATTTTCATTATCGAAAAGTGGTAACAGCCCAACCTGACCAAAAATGGTAAGTCTTCGGTAACCTATTCTGAGCATGGCATCAGCTGCCCATCTATTCATCCCTAACTCCCCCTTCAAGGAGGCTTTATTATTGTTGCCATCTTCTTCATACTTCTGCTTATACATATTTCCTAGCCTCACTTTCCCAACTACTCCAGCTGAAATATGGAAGGCTTTGTCTGGATCGAGTGAAGTATTAAACTCAAGTAAAAGGGGAATACCTACATATTCCGCTCTCAATTTATTTTTGTTTACGTTTCGCTCCCCGGTTGGTTCTAGCATTAAGCTGTCTCCGTTAAATACCAGCTGGTTACTTCCAGAAAACTTCCAATTATATATTTGTACGGTCAGTCCTGTGGTTATGCCGAAGTAGTCCTTGATTATTCGTCCCTTGACTTGGGCAAAATTGAAGGCGATGTATCTCGATTTGGCGAGCTCAGGTTCTAGCATCCCACTTAGAGGATCATCACTAAGATTTATCCCGTAGTCTTTATTCAAAATAGTATTCATACCGAGGTCAAATCCATTCCACCAAGTCAAGGCATATTTAGGATCATCTTCCCAATCATCGTCTTCGCCAGCATCAGCCTCAGACTTGCTAACAATAGTGATGTAAGAGTTCTTTAGTTCAATTCTAGTCGTGTCAGAAACCGTGCTATCAGCATAAACTGTTTGTACTTTGGCTTTCGGCTTTCCGTTTTCTATCCCAAGTTCTAACCTTTCAACTCCTTGATTAGTGGTATCAGATTCTTGTGGCTCTTGTGCATAAACCACTGCGCATAGAAGGAGCGCAAGTGTTGTTATTATCGTTTTCATAATTCTGTAATTTATCGGTGTTTGAAAGTGTGACGGACAGGCAGTTCAAAAAGTTACTTTGCCCGGTTATGCGTCACCTTAAACTTGCGGATTCGCAGAAAATAGGTAAGCCTATCTTTCTCATTGTCGACCTCTTTTGTCAACTCAGAGTCCAGCGCTTCACCAGCTTTCTGCGTGATCTTTTTCGCAATATTCAAGGCCATTTCGTCTTTTTCCCTCTCGGTAAGATCGAAGGTTGACGCAACGGTTTCCTCAGCTATCTCGCCAATAGTCTGGTACTTGATACTGTTCTTTTCAGGTTTTGCTTCTGCATATTTCTCTTCAGGGAAGCCTGGAGCAATTAATTCTGGGACCTCGACCTCTGGAGCTTCCTGTTGATCCAAAGTGTCAATAGGTTCTACTTCTGCAAATTCTTGAAATTCGACGGGCTCTGGAGTCGCGACGGGTTGATTCTCAATGATGTCTTTATCTCTTTTTTCTTCTCTGGCTTCAGCCACAAAGGCAGGGTCTGGTTCGAGCAGTTCCCATTGTTCCAACTTTGGGCTTTGCCTCTGTTCAGGAATTGAATCCGATGATTCTTCGATAGGTTGAGAAATAACCTTCTCAAGCGTGTCCTTATCTCCAATGATTGCCTTCTCTCTTTGAGCGTACTGAGCATTAGGCTCATCGCTAAAAATCAGGATTGAAAGTGTTCCAACGAGACCGAGTAACAGAATAGCCGCAGCAGCTCGGTAGAGGAACAGGTACCCCTTTTCTTTCTTTTTCAACTGGTCCTTATCGGGAAAGAAAATGCCTTGTGGGGCTTCTAGTCTCAGCTGATCTGCTAAAGCTAGATCTCGAGACCCCGATTTAAGTTGTGCCGCGAATGACATTAGAGCTTTGTCTTCTTGAGCATTTAATAACCCTTCCGTTCTCGCAATGAGGAAATCCTCATAATTTGATTCAGTGATGGGCAGTGAAAGTGGCAGCTGATACAAATCTTCGCGATCAACCTCCTCTGCAGAAGACTTTAACCTAAGCGATTGCCAAAGCTCATATTCACATTTAAAGCTTGGTTCAGTAACTAGGTCACTCAAAAGCTTCTTATCGTATGAATTCCCGTCGCCTTCAGCACATCGAAAATAGAGTCGACTTCTTGATTCTTCGCTTGCTTTTAGATCATCAAGGGTAGGAGCTTTGAGCAAATTCCACTTCGCTTCTTCATTTTCTGGAGAAAGAGAAAAATCTTCGTATTCGTCGAGCTCAGAGGCCAAATCAGGATGGAGTTCCAAAAACTTTTCGAACTCAGCTCTTTGGTCATCATCCAGACTTCCCTCGAGGAAATCTAGAAAGAACGCTTCGTAGTTATCTCTCGTAATCTTTTCCATTAAATGACGGCTTCAATGCTGCCGATGTATTGTTTCAATGCCTTCCTCGCCCTGAAGATGTACACCTTCACTTGGCTCTCAGACATGGATGTGATTTCCCCTATTTCCTGGTAGCTATATCCTTCGTAGTCTCTCAGCAACACTACTGACTTTTGCTTCTCTGGCAGAGTTTCCAATGCCTCATGGAGAATTTCATTTAAGTCAGAATACTGCTGCGCGTGCGAAAGTTTTTGAGCTTCCACCTCATTGTAATTTCCTTTTTTCTTGTCTCTTCTTATTTGATCAATCATGGTGTGGTACCCGGTCGAAAACAAGTAGCTTTTGGCCTTTGACGCATTGATATCCTCGACTTTCAACCACATTTTAGCGAAAGCTTCTTGCACCAAATCACGAGCCTGTTCCACATCGCGCACATGCTTGAGCATGAAGCGATACAGACCATCCGCATGGGCGTCAACGCAATTGTTGTAATCATCAACCGTCATAGGCTAAAAAGAGGGTTTCAAGGGTGTGACGGACAGGGTATCTTAAAAGTTACTCGGCCTTCAAAAAAAGTTTTGGCCGACGTGGGCCCCTCTTTCAAAGGAAATAAAATTTGCTCGTTAATTAGAAGGCTAGTCGAGCTGAAGAACCGCTAAGAACGCTTGCTGGGGAACTTCTACATTTCCAACCTGACGCATTCTTTTCTTACCCTTCTTCTGCTTTTCGAGAAGTTTTCTTTTTCGGGTAATGTCACCACCGTAACACTTGGCAGTTACATCTTTTCTAAGTGCACGAACCGTTTCTCTGGCAATAACTTTGGTCCCGATAGCGGCTTGAACAGCAATTTCGAATTGTTGTCTCGGGATGAGTTCTTTCAGCTTCGCACAAATCTTTTTACCAAGGTCGTACGCGTTATCGCGGTGAATCAGCGCCGAGAGGGCGTCAACTTGGTCACCATTGAGGAGAATGTCCAGCTTAACGAGCTTACTCTCCTTGTGACCAATTGGATGATAGTCGAATGAAGCATAACCTTTTGAAAGGGTCTTCAGTTTGTCGTAAAAATCGAATACAATCTCTCCCAGCGGGAGCTCAAAGGTAATTTCAACGCGATCAGAGGTTAAGTAGACCTGATTCTTTAGGATTCCTCGTTTCTCAATACATAAATTCATCACTTGACCCACGAAATCAGACTTGGTAATGACTTGAGCTTTGATATATGGCTCCTCCACTTTGGCCATGTTCGATGGGTCTGGCAATTCTGAAGGATTGTTGACATTGAAAGTCTGTCCGTCGGTGGTTGTTGCGATATACCCTACGTTTGGAACGGTAGTGATAACAGTCATGTTGAACTCGCGCTCCAGCCTCTCCTGAACGATCTCCATGTGGAGCATTCCCAAGAATCCGCAACGAAAACCAAAGCCCAGGGCTGCTGATGACTCTGGCTCGTAGACCAATGAAGCATCATTCAGCTGAAGCTTTTCCAAAGAAGCCCGAAGTTCTTCATACTCATCGGTATCAACGGGATAAATTCCCGCAAAGACCATTGGTTTCACGTCTTCAAAACCTTTGATTGCCTCTGCACAAGGATTGTTAACCAGTGTAATGGTATCACCCACTTTTACTTCCTTGGCGCGCTTGATTCCAGAAATGATGTAGCCTACATCTCCAGTGGAGACCTCTTTTTTGGCTACCATGTCTAGCTTCAAGGTCCCAATCTCATCAGCGAAATACTTCTTGTTGGTATTGACAAATTTTACCTCATCGCCTTTTTTGATCTTTCCGTTTCTGATTCTGAAGTAGGCGATAATTCCTCTGAAAGAATTGAAAACTGAATCAAAGATCATGGCTTGAAGAGGAGCCTCTGGATCGCCTTCAGGAGCAGGAACTCTTTCTATAACCGCTTTGAGAATTTCCTCAACTCCAAGCCCTGTTTTCCCGCTGGCGGGAATAACTTCTTCAGGATCACAACCGATTAGGTCAACGATCTGGTCTGTCACTTCCTCAGCCATGGCACTATCAAGGTCCATTTTATTGAGGACCGGAATTATTTCTAAATCGTGCTCCAGGGCGAGATAAAGGTTTGAAATGGTTTGAGCTTGAATTCCCTGTGTAGCGTCTACAATGAGGAGTGCTCCTTCGCAAGCCGCGATAGAGCGAGACACTTCGTATGAAAAATCAACGTGGCCAGGAGTGTCGATAAGATTTAAGGTGTAAGGCTGACCTTCAAACTCATAATCCATCTGGATGGCATGACTCTTAATGGTGATCCCTCTCTCCCGCTCCAGATCCATATCGTCAAGGGTTTGCTCTTGTAGGTCACGATCAGAGATCGTACCGGTGTAGTGCAACAACCTATCAGCTAATGTACTCTTGCCATGATCAATGTGTGCGATGATGCAAAAGTTTCGGATATTTTTCATACTCCTCTTTAATTGATTGCAAAAATAGGCAAAAGGAAGTATCGATTTTAGACAACCGTAATCCACTAATTAAAAATGAGATTCAGTGATGTCTTCAAAAAGAGGAAATTAAGATTGCCATCTTAATGAAATATTTCCTCTGACTCAGACCTATGTTGATGCGTAAAAACAAGGCTCATAGAGCAAACTTGCTATATTTGCGATTCTGCGGCAACGCCGTAATATGTTTAAACGTCAGCAAAACATGAAATCCTTATTAACCCTAATTACTCTCATACTCGGTGTTGCGAGCTATGGGCAGGTCGATTACGACAAAAGACTTCTTGCTAAATACT
>JAKVAV010000044.1 GCA_022448105.1 Flavobacteriales bacterium
GGAAGAGGGAACACAAAATAAGCTAACCAAATTCTCCCCATGTGAATTCCTGGGAATAAGGCGGCCATCATCACCGCAAAAATCGTCATCGCTTCTGCAGAACGGTTGATAGCCATTCTCCATTTTTGTCTAAAAAGGAGGAGAACAGCTGAGATCAATGTACCTGCGTGACCGATACCTACCCACCAAACGAAGTTGGTGATATCCCAGGCCCAACCTACGGTTTTATTCAAACCCCAAGTTCCAATACCTGTCGAGATAAGGTACGTGATACACCCTAATCCCCAAATTGCAATAACACCAGCTATACTTATGAGTAGGTACCAAGCTCGGGGCGCCGCGCTTTCAATTGGACCAACCACATCTTGAGTGATATCGTGATAGCTTTTATCACCTAATATCAGTGGTTCCCTTATGGCTGCTTCTTTATGCATTTTCTTTTACTTAACTCGTAATAATTACACGTTTCGAACTTTCACTTGATAGCTAACACTTGGTCTAACCCCGGTTTCTTCAAGTGCGTAATAAGTTCTGTCATCGGCTACCTCTTTGCTCACTTGACTTGTACTGTCATTAAGGTCTCCGAAGATAATTCCATCAGTCGGACAAGCGTCCTTACAGGCCGAAGTAATCATTCCGTCCCTCAACGGGACACCTTTCATTTTGGCCTCAAGTTTACCTGCCTGAATTCGTTGTACACACATACTACACTTCTCCATCACACCACGCGAACGTACAGTGACATCTGGGTTCAAGACCATTCTTGCCATGGCATCTTGAGATGGGTTTACTTCAGCAAACTTGTCGTAAGCTTTGTAATTGAACCAATTGAATCGACGCACCTTGTAAGGACAATTATTGGCACAGTAACGCGTACCAATGCAACGGTTGTAAGTCATTTGGTTCAAGCCTTCGTTACTGTGCGTTGTCGCGGCGACCGGACATACCGTTTCACAAGGAGCGTGGTTACAGTGTTGACACATCATCGGCATGTGCACTGTAGATGGATTATCGTATTCCGGAATCTCCATCTCACCGTAAGTTTCGATGATGCCCATACCTTGCTCGGCACCTTTCTCGAGGCTCATATCCGAAGAATAGTAGCGGTCGATTCTCAACCAGTGCATGTCGCGACCTCTTCTAATCTCGTCTTTACCTACTACCGGGACGTTATTCTCCATATGGCAAGCAGTAACGCAAGCACCACATCCAATGCATGTGGAAAGGTCTATTGAAGCCCCCCATTTATGGCCAACATTTGCCACAGGATGCTCCTCCCACAATGAGAATTCTTCCACATCCTTCTTGATATTCTTTCCGTCTTCGTGCGCGGCAAGCTGATGAGGAGGATTGTATGCTTCTTTTGGAGAGTTCTTGTAAACTGAAAGTGTAGTTTCCTTCACCACAGAATCTCTTCCCATGAGGGTATGATGAATCTGTGTACTTGCAATTGGGAAGGTTTCACCTGTATCGGTTATGGTGGCTCCAAACGTTTTGTAGATGCTCGAACCACCTTTCAAGGTTACCAAAGGAAATACGTTCTTTCCAATTGGGATCATCTTTCCATCGGCATCGGTTTCGTAACCTCCGTATTGCTTGGTGCGATATGCCGCTCTACCGATATTTTCGTTATTCTGACCCCTTCCGTATCCGAGGGCCACAGAAACGGATCCTTTCTTTTGACCGGGCTGAGGAATGACTGGCAACGTTAATTCTTTGCCGTCGACCGTGAGTGTTACCAAACTCGCTGGCTTTTCCTGGCTTAGGTGCATATTGAATCCTTCCGCCTCAAGATCACCAGGGTTCATTGCAATATAATTGTCCCAAGTCACCTTCGAAACTGGGTCTGGCAATTCCTGAAGCCAAGGATTGGTAGCGTGTCGTCCATCTCCGATACCAACTTTGGTGTAGAGTTCTACCTCATAACCTTGCGCTGAAGTACTTTTCAATCGACTAGCAGCCCTTTGTGCGGCTTCGTAAGAAAATTCACCTTCCCACAAAACGGTAGTTTCTTCAATGGATACAGTTCCATTTCTCACCGTGTGGTACCAAAACTCCTCGAAGAGAATTGGAGCTTCTGCGGTCTGGCCATGCATCAAGGACCACTGACCACGAATAAAATCGTGGTAACTCATTTCTTCTCCCGACCACTTCAAGAAGGAATCCTGAAACTGTCTCGTATCGAACAGTCTATTAATAGTAGGTTGAACTAATGCGTAGTGTCCAGTTTTTGGCTTTAAGTCATTCCAAGATTCTAAATAGTTTGAATCAGGACAGAGATAAGTACATCTCGATGCCGTCTCGTCCTCACTTCCAGAGAAAGAAACGAGCACCTTTACCTTCGACATTGCATCGACAAACTCATCAGCATTAGGTAATGAATATGCTGGGTTGATTCCGCTACCAATGATAAGCGCATCCACTTTTCCAGCTTTCATATCCTTAATAAGCTGTTGAACCGATTCTTCAGAACCTTGATTAAGGAAAACTTCTTTGTTCGTGTGAATAGTACTCCCATAGTTCCCCAGCATAGCGTTTATGGAGTTGACTACTATCTGAATATCTGGATCATTAGAACCAGAAATAACCAGACATTCCCCTCTATTATCCGCTAAATCTTTTGCAAGGGCAGTGATTCCCTCCATCGGAAGACCCTCGGAACTAGTACCAGAGAGTCTTGATCCAGAGGTGAGTTTTGCTACTTCATTATGAAGTGCAACAGCAAACGCTCCTTCTTGTGAAGGAAGAATGGGCATTCGGACATCGGCATTTGAACCAGTGAGACTCATACGGCTCTCCACTTGGTAATGCTTATTCATCCATTCTCCGCTAGGCTTTCTTCTGTCAACATATCTGGATGTGTACTCCGTGTCGAGAAGCCATGAATTCATAAAGTCTGCACCGAGACTAGCGATAACCTTAGCGTCGTAGAAATTGTAATCAGGGATAACAGCACTGCCAAATGAAGCTTCATTAGCTTTTCTTATCGACGAAAATGAAATCGGGTCATAGGTAACTTCTTCAAAAACTCCCTCTCCGAGGCTTGTTGAGAATCTTTCTACTACTGCGGCAGTAGAAGGGCTGATATTCGTTCCAGACAGAAATCTCACCTGACCACCATTCTCAGCAATTTTACTAATCTCAGCCCCTAATTTCTGATCGATTTCTCCCCAAGTTGTCTTCTCACCAGCAATCTTTGGCCCTTGAAGACGCGTACTGTCGTAAAGGCTTAAAATGGAAGAGTTAATTCTTGCATTTACACCTCTGTTCAGCCCATGTTCAGAGTTCCCCCTCATAAAAATGGGTCTTCCTTCTCTGGTGCGTACAATCACACTACCATAGTCGACTCCGTCGAAATAGGTCGAGGCGTAAAAAGTCGGCAGACCGGGAGTGATTTGCTCAGGCTTATTTACATAAGGAATGGAGTGGATAACCGGAGTCTCACAAGCTGCAACCGTTGCAGCGGTGACACTAAATCCCAAAAACTTTAAGAAATCTCTTCTATTGGTAGAGGTTTTATCAAGATCAGTCTCGTCGAGAAACTGATCCACAGATTTGCCTTCTGGAGCAAATTCATTCTGTTGAGCTTCTTGAAACTCCTTGGTTTCATCTAGCTCTTCTAATCCTACCCAGTATTTTTTGCTATTCGCCATATCAATTCTCTACTTCGATTAATAGTGACATTTTGCACATTCCCAACCCCCAAGCTCTCGTGCGGTAATGGTACCATCTTCGAGGTATTGCTTTAATTCTTCTTTCCCACCTTTCTTTAGGCGTTCATGAATTTCATCGTAGTATCCATTCCCTTCCATTTTCACCTCAGTCTCGTTGTGGCAATTTATACACCACCCCATAGTCAATGGAGCATACTGTCCAGCGACGGTATATTCTTCCTGGATCTGACCGTGGCATTCCTGACATTCGATTTCACCCACAACGTAGTGCTGGGCATGATTGAAATAGGCGTGGTCTGGGAGATTATGCACTTTAACCCATTGGATAGGCTTCTCTTCACCGGTGTACTTTTGATTTTCCATATCCCAACCAACAGCCTCGTAGATTTTCATAATCTCAGCCGTTCCAGCTTCACTTCTACCTTGGTTGATTCCTTTGTGGCAATTCATGCAAATGTTAGCCGAAGGAATACCAGCGTGCTTACTTTTCAGGGCACTGTGGTGACAGTAGACACAGGCCACTCCGTTCTCACCAGCATGCAGGGTATGATTGAAAGCGATAGGTTGTTCAGGCGTATATCCCTGATAGACACCTATTCCCATTAATGCTTCGTAACCCGAAACAACAAAATAGACAACAACAAAAATCCCAGCAAGAGATACATAGACTTTGTTCTGCCAGAGGAAAATTTTGGCCTTTTCAGCAAAAGACATCTCTTCTACAATTTCCAAACCTTCTGCGGCACGCATCGAGTTTTGAAGTTTGTTGAGCGAAGATCTCACGCTCAGCAAAGAGAAAATCATGATCAGGAGGATGAAGACAATTATAAACAACCACGTGGTGTCTAAACCTCTTTCAACAGGAACTGCATCTGGAGTGGAGGTATCAGCCACTTCCCTCACAGGCGGCTCCCAATTCTTTACGTAATCAAGAATTGCTGTGATTTCTTCATCATTAACTGCTTGACCCGGCATTAAACCACCCTTCGGAAACCACTCATTATAGAGATTTTTAACGTAAGAATCTCCAGTTTCAATGGCTGCATTCGGATTCTTGATCCAGAGGTACAGCAATTCCTCTTTCCCGGCCCATCTTTCTTGAACACCTTTAAGTGCCGGACCAGTCATATTTTGATCAACCTTGTGGCAAGAAGAACAATTCGCTTTGAAGAGCTTTTCGCCATCCTGAGCATGCAACTGACTCGTTGATAGAAGGCTCAGAAGAACTAAACCTGATAATAATGTGTTAAGCTTTGCTAACCACTTTCCTGAATACTGCATCATACCTACTGTTGAGCTTATACGGATGGCCTTAAATTTCTCGCAAAAATACGACAAAGCACTTTTGAATACTCGTTAATTGTCACAAAATTGTCATGGTTAGAAATAATTTATATCGATTCTAAATAACTTTTATGGGTGATAATTTTCGGCACAATCTGGCACCAAAATTCTAGCCTCGATGTCGAGAAGATTTTGGCATCTTTGGCCTAAACTTTGTTTTGATCAAAAGCTCATGAAAATCATATTTTACTTCATTTTGTTTTTTACTCTGGTCCAGATCGAATCATTGGGTCAATCCACAAAACAGACAACTTCTCAGAAGTTGGAAAAAAGAGCTCATGTGGATTACCTCGATTCCGTAAGAAGGGAGAAAGGTGAAATCAATATTATACAGGACAAACGAATCGACGAGCTGGATGAACTGAGAAAAACGTATCCTGGAACCTTGAATGGTTACAGAGTCCAAGTATTCTTTGGGAGGAGAGAACTAGCGATTGAGAAGAAAGCAGAATTCATTGAATCAAATCCAGGAGTTCCCACCTACATTTCCTTTTTGGCGCCAAACTTTAGGTTGCGCGTCGGTGACTTTAGATCGAGAATTGAAGCAGAGAAGTTGAAATATCAGATTGAAAAAGACTATCCAGGCTGCTATATCGTAAAAGATCAAATTGAGCTACCTCCCCTTGACNAAGGGCAGCTAGATTTAGTAAAAACGGACTCTCTCCAAACGAAAACTGAATATATATCAGCTGATTAGCCCTTAGTCGTCGAGTGTCTGTTTAACTTCAACCTCCTCATAAGCTTCAATGATATCTCCGACTTTAATGTCGTTGAACTTCTCAACGTTCAGACCACATTCATAGCCTTTGGCCACTTCTTTAACGTCGTCTTTAAATCGTTTCAAACTTCCAAGCGCTCCACTGTATACCACAATCCCATCTCTGATCACTCGGATCATATTGTTTCGGTTAAGCTTTCCATCGGTGACAAAACATCCCGCAACGGTTCCGACTTTAGAGATCCTAAAGGTTTCTCGAATCTCAGCATTACCCACAATTTTTTCCTCGATTTTCGCTGAAAGCATTCCCTCCATCGCATCCTTGATTTCTTCGATGGCGGCATAGATCACTGAGTAAATCTTGATTTGAATCTCTTCTTTCTCTGCCAGTCTTCTGGCGCCACTTGAAGGTCTCACCTGGAACCCAACGATAATCGCATCTGATGCGGATGCAAGAAGCACATCGCTTTCGGTGATCTGGCCTACAGCTTTATGAATTACGTTTACCTGGATCTTATCGGTAGAAAGTTTCTGTAATGAATCGCTCAATGCTTCAACAGAACCGTCCACATCACCTTTAATGATCACATTCAACTCTTTGAAGTCTCCGATAGCGATACGGCGACCAATCTCATCGAGGGTAATATGCTTTTGAGTTCGCACTCCTTGCTCTCTGAGCAATTGTTCTCGTTTAGTAGCGATATTCCTAGCTTCGCGCTCGTCGGCCATCACATGAAAGCGGTCTCCAGCATTCGGAGCGCCACTAAGACCCAGCATTGAAACCGGTGCAGAAGGGCCCGCTTCGCCGATGGCAGAATTTCGCTCGTTCATCATAGCCTTTACGCGACCGGTGAATTGTCCAGCTAGCACAACATCTCCAACTCTCATTGTTCCGGCTTCAACAAGAAGGGTAGTTACGTAACCTCGGCCTTTGTCAAGGGTAGATTCGATTACCGTTCCTATTGCTCTTTTCTTGGCGTTAGCTTTCAGATCTAGGAGCTCTGCTTCGAGCAATACTTTATCGAGAAGCTCGTCGATATTGGTTCCATTCTTAGCAGAAATATCTTGGCTTTGATACTTTCCACCCCAATCTTCCACTAAAATATTCATTTGGGCCAGCTGCTCCTTAAGCTTATCCGGATTAGCATCTGGTTTATCAATCTTATTGAAGGCAAAAATCATAGGGATACCTGCAGCTTGAGCGTGATTTATCGCCTCTTTGGTTTGAGGCATCACGTCATCATCAGCAGCGATTACGATAATCGCTAGGTCAGTAACTTGAGCACCACGAGCACGCATGGCAGTAAACGCCTCGTGTCCAGGAGTATCGAGGAAAGTAATTTTCTTACCGTCGTTGACTTGAACGCTGTAGGCGCCAATATGCTGAGTGATCCCTCCGGCCTCGCCCGCGATTACGTTCTCCTCTCGGATATAGTCTAGAAGTGAAGTCTTACCATGGTCTACGTGCCCCATCACGGTCACGATGGGCGCTCGCAATTCGAGATCCTCGGGTTGGTCTTCTTCAACCTCGATAGATTCTTGAATATCTGCAGAGGTAAACTCAACTTCAAAGTCAAATTCTTCGGCAATAATAGAGAGAGTCTCCGCATCAAGCCTTTGATTGATCGAGGCCATAATTCCAAGGGACATACACGCAGAAATCACCTCTGTAGAGCTTACGTCCATCATAGACGCCAAGTCGGCAACTGTTACAAACTCTGTCAGCTTCAGAAGTTTAGACTCTTCCGCTTCTTGCTGTAGTTTTTCCTCTGCTCTTGAACGGTGTTCCTCCCTTTTGAGCCTTCTGTTTTTAGCACCCTTATTCTTTCCAGAACCTCCTTGCAGTTTAGCAAGTGTTTCTTTCAGTTCTCTGTCGATGTCTTCTTGGCTAACTTCTTTACGCTCGTCGCGTCGTTTGTTGTTGCCACCTCGACCTCTCTGGCTTCCAGGCTTATTAACGTCGACCTTATCGGTACGGATTCTCTTTCTTTTTCTTCTTCCCTTTTGAGTGTCTTTATCAGGGTCGGTGCTGATAACCGGTTTTTTCTTCGGTTTAGGAGCAGGTAGATCAATTTTACCGACAACGGTAGGGGCTGTAAGCTTTGCTACGTTGGTTCTGATGGTATTGTCGTCTTCTTTCTTCTCTTCTTTCTTGGGTGCTTCTTTTGCAACCTCCGGCTCTTCTACAGCCTCAACTGGCTTCGATTCTTCCGCCGGTGCAACTTCTTCAGTCGGCACCTCTACCTTTTTCTCCTCTGCGGGCTTGGTAACTTTTTTGTCTTTATCAAGATCAATTTTACCCACTACGGACAATCCTGGTGCTGCTTTAACCTCTGGGCGAATCACTTCCTCAGCGGAGCTTTGGACATTTTTAACGAGTACCTCTTCTTTCTCTTCGGCTCGTTCTTTCTTCTCTTCAGCCTCGCGTTCTATGGTTACCGTTTCCTTATTCACGGTTACTACGCCGGCACTTTTTGCTTTCTCTTTGAGCTGCTTGGAGTCTTGAAATTCTTCCATGAGAATTTCATAAGCGGCTGGTTCTATCTTCGAGTTTGGTTTGCTTTCAATCTCGAAACCTTTTTCCGCAAGTGTATCAACGATGGTTTGGATACCCACGTTAAATTCTTTTGCTGCTTTACTTAGTCTTACCGATGCTTTGCGTATTGGCATAAATGGGTTATCGGGTTGGTGCGAAGTTAAAAAATAAGCGAAACTAGGCTCTACTCTAGCTCTTCGCTTAGTATTTTCATAATTTCTTTAACAGTTTCTTCTTCGAGATCTGATCTTTTGACGAGGTCTTCGGTAGTCAATTCAAGGACTGCACGCGCCGTGTCTAATCCGACTGCCTTCAGTTCGTCGATGATCCAGCCATCAATTTCATCTGCAAATTCTTCTAGATCTACATCTTCATCTTCTCCTTCTGAATCGCGATAAACGTCTATTTCAAAACCGGTAAGTCGTCCGGCCAATTTTATATTATGTCCTCCCTTTCCGATGGCCAGCGAAACTTGATCTGGCTTTAAGAAAACCTCAGCCTTATTCTCTTCGTTATCGAGTTTGATGCTGGTGATTTTAGCAGGACTGAGTGATCGCTGAATGAGTAACTGATCATTTGCCGTGAAGTTGATCACATCGATATTCTCATTCTTGAGCTCACGAACGATGCTGTGAATTCTAGAACCTTTCATCCCCACGCAAGCTCCAACTGGATCGATACGATCGTCGTAAGATTCAACGGCCACTTTTGCTCTTTCGCCTGGAACCCGTACAATTTTCTTGATGGTAATCAAGCCATCAAAGACTTCAGGGACTTCCATTTCGAAAAGCCGCTCCAGGAATTCTGGTGCCGTTCGAGAAAGAATTACAACCGGATTATTATTTCTCATCTCTACTTTAGCAACTACCGCTCTCACAGAATCGCCTTTTTTAAAGTAATCGCTTGGTATTTGCTCAGGCTTAGGAAGAATGAGTTCATTGCCTTCGTCATCGAGGAGAAGAATTTCTCTTTTCCAAACTTGATAAACCTCGCCGGTGATGATCTCGCCAACTCTTGAACTATACTTATTGTAGAGGCTATCTTTTTCGAGTTCAATAATCTTTGAAACCAGATTTTGACGCATAGAAAGGATAGAACGCCGCCCAAAGTG
Organism: Flavobacteriales bacterium; assembly: GCA_022448105.1. Classification (GTDB taxonomy): domain Bacteria; phylum Bacteroidota; class Bacteroidia; order Flavobacteriales_D; family Cryomorphaceae; genus JAKVAV01. The sequence goes on from JAKVAV010000044.1 coordinate 9,384, forward strand.
ACCGAGCTTTATTTCTTCGGTTGCCTCTTCACCAACCTCAAAATCTGGCTCAATTCTCACGGCCTCAGAAAGTGCGATTTGAGCATTGTCATCTTCAACCTCACCATCGGGAACAATCTCACGGTTTCTCCATATCTCTAGATCTCCCTCATCAGGGTTAATGATAATATCAAAGTTCTCATCTGTTCCGTGCTTCTTGATCAGCATATTTCTAAATACGTCTTCAAGAATGCGCATCATTGTTTCACGGTCGATATTTTTAAACTCTTTAAACTCGCTAAACGAGTCGAACAAATTTACATCGCTCATGGTCTTTTATTTGAAATTGATTTTGATTTTGGCTTGTCTAATTTTCTCGTAAGACAATTCCACTTCTTCTTCTATGGTTATCTTTTTCTTTTTTCCGGGAACGCGTTCCTTCCTTTTGGTGAAGACCTTGATTCCTTCTTCATTCGCTGCAATAAGCTCTCCTTCCAGTTCAGATCCTTCAGTGCGCTGAATTTTGAGATTTCTCCCTACATTCTTAATGTACTGACGGTGATCTCTAAGTGGCTTATCCAGTCCTGGCGAGCTTACCTGCAAAGAAAAGTCTTCAGCGTCTCGATCGAGATTGTGCTCGATTTGCCGACTGATGTCTACACAATCTGAAATGGAAACTGGTCCCAAACTCTCAAGCTCTACCTTAATATTATTACCCGGTTTAATGTCTACTTCAAGGATATAGTAATCAGTACCCTCTATCTTTTCTGCCACTAAACCTCGTATTGTATTTTCAGTAATCACTTTCAATCAATAAAAAGAGGGGCGCGTGCCCCCCTTAAAATTCGTTTATTTTCGGTGCAAATGTAATGATTTTTCCTGAAAATCAATGCCTCTACCTATTCATCCGATTATCTTCAACCACTCTTACTTTGCGGCCATTTTTGTATTCAATTTTTGCTACTACATTTCCGCCAGGCGAGTAGGCTGTTGACATTCCCTCTCTCTTTCCATCTACAAAGTTTTCTTCGAGCTGTTTCTGACCCCCTCTTCGGTGGTACATCACAGATTTACCGTGCTGTTTACCCTCTTTGTAACTTGATTCTCTCATCTTTCCTCCCTCTGGATAGTAATAAGTCCACTTCCCGTCTGGCTTGCCTTCAAGGTAGACTCCTTCTCTGATTGGAATTCCTTGAGGCGAAGTTTCGGTATAAGGTCCATTTAGTGTTCCATTCTTATACCAAGCATTTTCTTCCAGGGTACCATTTTCGTAGAAATGCTTCCAATTTCCCACTTTATAATCTCCATCCCAGGAGCCTGTGTACATGGGTTGACCATTGGGAAACCAGCCCCTCCATTTTCCGATGAGCTTCCCTTCTTTAAAACTCCCTTCGTCTTTAGGTTGACCGTTCTTATACCATGATTTCCAGAGACCTTCTTCGAGACCACCGATGTACGAACCCTCTTGAAGCAACCCTCCATCTTCAAACCTGGTGGTCCATTTTCCATTGCGTTTATCGTTTTCAAAATTTCCCTTCCGCCAGTCGGCTCCCTCTGGATAGTAGAAAGACCACTGGCCAGTTCGGGCGCCATGAGTCCAGTTTCCCTCGTACTGAACTTGACCGTTTAGATAATAGTAAGACCATTTACCTTCTTGGAGTCCATTTAGAAAAGCACCCTGCATTTCCATATAACCGCTGTCACGGTAGAAAATCCATTCACCTTCCTTTTTACCATTTTTATAGTTGCCTTCAATGGCCTTCTCACCAGACTCAAAGTTTTCTAGGAATTCTCCGTTCAAAGAATCATCTAAGAAGGTGGTTGTTTTCCAAAGGTTGCCACTGGTAAAATAATATTGCCATGTGCTGTCCTTCCTGCCTGATTCGTAAAATCCCCGAGTTCGAATCTGCCCATTTGGATACCACGATTCAGACTTCCCAGTCATCCAGCCGTCGGAATAGGTTTCTTTGGTTTTAGGCTCACCGTCATTGTAGAAAGTCTCGATATAACCATTGCCTTCTTTTACAATCTGAGTACCATCGGTCAAAAAGTAGCTCATTAACTGAACACTGTCAGGCTTGTGATAAAACTCAACCATATTGAGCACACTATCAGGATAGCAGTATCTCCACTCTCCTATTTTTTGTCCCTTTTGATATGCCCCTGTTTCTTTAGGGAAACCAGAGGGGTAATAAGCAAAAAAGCTGCTATCGGGTAAATCCCAATCAAAAAAACCCATTGTTTCAGGCTTTCCATTCTTGTAATAGCGCTTTACCTCTCCATTGAGCCTTCCCACAAAGTATTGAGCCTCCTCCTTTATCGACCCATCGCTGTAGTAATACCTCCAAGTTCCGTGCTCCAACCCGCTCCGGTACAAGCCCTCAGAGCGCTTTACTTTTTGCTCCTTATCCCAAAAATCTATGTACGGTTGATCTTGGCCGATTACCGCATCATTTAGCGTAAGCGCTGAGACAAAAATGAAGAAAAATGAAAGGCGTAAATTCATTACAGAATCCAAGTTTTTGAATTTTTAAAAATGCAGGTTAGTAGGGAAAAAAATCGTCGTCATCACCACTATTTGCTCACAAAATGCAGTTTGCAACTACCACTCAAAGGAGAAAATCCACCAAAATATTAACGATTGAGATTCCGTGATATTGGGTTTTGGAAAAATGGTCTGAAGAACATCCAACTAATTCCAATGTTAACTGAACCTTAAATCCATAAAACTTAATACCATGATTAAATTAATGAGCAAGTACTCATTTCTTATTTTCTTAAGTGCAACACTGATAATGACATCATGCGATGATGATGACGACGAAGAGCCAAACCCAGGACCGAGCGGCCCGACTCAAAATATTGCCGAGCTGGCGAGTGCTAGCCCGCAATTCAGCATCTTAGTAGAAATACTCAACGCGACAAATTTGGTTGATGCAGTAGCAGATGAGAACGCAAGCCTCACTGTTTTTGCGCCCAATAATGATGCGTTCAATGCTTTTTTCGATGCAGAAAATTTGACAGATGACAATAATAATGGAAGCCGGGTGGACGATGCTATAGCAGCTTTTGGCGAACAAGACATCATTGACGTTCTTCTTTATCACGTGCTTGGGTCTGAAGTTCCCGCTTCAGCCATCGCGGAACAAATTTATCAACCTACTCTAAGTACAGCTTCTCCAAATGCCGATGCATTATCTATCCTTGTGGAGCCAGCAGGCGGAACTGTAGCAATAAATGGAGCTTCGGATAAAGGAGCGACAGTAGCTGCGGCCGATATTTTCGCCACAAATGGAGTTATTCATGAAATCGATGCTGTTCTCGGACTGCCAAATCTGGTTGATCACGCCATTGCCAATTCAGCTTTAAGTGAATTGGTTGGTAATGTTGTTGACGCTATGCTGGTAGATGCCTTAAGTAATCCAGACGCTGCACTGACCGTATTTGCACCAGTAAACGATGCATTCACAAGCATACAGTCGACCGTTGATGAATTATCTGAGGCACAACTTGTTTCCGTTTTACAATACCATGTCCTCGGATCGCAAGTTAGATCTGGAGCTCTCTCTTCAGGTAATCAAACAACCCTCGAGGGGCAAGAAATCACCATTGATGTCATCGTAAATGCAAGCGACAATTTAACCGGTGTAACTATAACCGACGCTAGTGGAGGTGTTTCTAATGTTGTGCTAAGTCTTACTGATATTCAAGGAACAAATGGCGTGGTTCATGTAATTGACAGAGTTCTAATTCCTGTGCTCTAAAGTTCTATAAAAGCCAAAAATGAAGCCCTCCTCGTGAGGGCTTTTTTGTTACCCAATTCTTAATATCTAAACTTTTCAATCTGATTGAAGTTGATTTGATCAATGAAGGTTTTAATCACAGGAGGTACTGGTCTTATAGGAACTGAGCTCACAAAGCTTCTCCTCGCATCCAGTCATGAAGTTCGACTTCTTTCAAGGCGAAAAGGTTCGCAGAATGGAATTCAGCATTTTCAATGGAATCCGGCAAGAGGAGAAATGGACCCTGAGGCTATCGCGGGTGTTGAAGCGATCGTTCACCTCGCTGGCGCTGGAATAGCAGACTCTAGATGGACTGAATCGAGGAAAAGAGTGATTGTTGATAGCAGGGTAGCAACCGCAAATCTGCTCTTTGAAAAAATAAAAGAGTTCAACCCTCCTCTAAGAGCCTTTATCTCCGCTAGCGGCATAAGCTACTATGGACTNGTGACCTCAGATAAGATTTATGAGGAATCTGATTATCCTTCTTCTGATTTCGTCGGAGAATGTTGCATACTATGGGAAAAAGCTGCGGATCAATTTTCTAGCTTGGCACGTGTGGTCAAATTGAGAACAGGTATCGTACTTTCGTCCAATGGTGGAGCTCTTGAGAAAATAGCTCAACCGATAAAATTTGGTCTAGGTGCTCGACTGGGATCAGGCGAACAATGGGTTCCTTACATTCACATCGAAGATCTTTGTAAGATTTATCTGGAAGTTCTCGAAAATGAGGAATGGGAGGGAGTATACAACGCGGTAAATGGAGATCATGTGACAAACTCGGAGCTCACCGAAGCAGTAGCAAAGACTCTCAACAAACCTCTATTGCTGCCAAATATCCCGAACTTTGTTTTGAAAATGGTCTTTGGAGAAATGGCCAACCTTATTCTTGAAGGAAGTCGTATATCAGCAGCAAAAATAAAAACACAAGGATTCTCCTTTGAGCATCAAACTCTAGAAGATAGTCTGCACGATATCTACCATTCTTAGTACTTTCTTGACTTAAGAGCTTCGAGAAAGNCTTCCATTTGAGTTTTGCCTTTTTGATCTAGGTTAGCTCTTTTGAGATGATNCTTTGCCTCCGCAAAAAATGCAGCACTTTTATCTTGAATGTCTCGGTCGACTCCAATTTTTAGAAAAAGCTCCTTCACACGTTTTACTTTTTGGTCAGGATCTGAGATAGAATTCTCAAAGTAAATAGACTCCAATTCTCTGCGCTGATCTGTTGAAGCCTCATCAAGTGCTTTTATGATCAGATAGGTCTTTTTGTTTGCCATTATATCGCCACCGACTTGCTTTCCAAAATTCTCAGGGTTCCCAAAGGCATCGAGGTAATCATCTTGGAGCTGAAAGCCGATTCCTGCGGCTTTACCAAAATCGTATATAGCTTGAGCTTCTTCCTCGTTTGCATCAGCGATTATCGCTCCCATCTGCAAACTACATCCCAAGAGAACAGCCGTCTTTAAAGAGATCATTTCCAGATACCTTTCTTCGGAAACGAACTGCTCATTTTCAAAATCCATATCGTATTGCTGGCCAAGACAGACTTCGATGGAGGTTTTATTAAAAAGATCTAACAGCTCTGGGACCTTATCTGAATCGCAAAGGGCAATCTGTTTGTAGGCTTCGATGAGCATGGCATCTCCAGAAAGAATAGCCGCATTCGAATCCCACTTTTCATGAACGGTTTTCTTTCCTCGTCTGAGAGGAGCTTTGTCCATAATGTCATCGTGCACGAGAGAGAAATTATGAAAGATTTCTACGGCCAATGAGGCGGGGATAGCCTTCTTAATTTCGCCTTTAAACACATGAGATGCAAGCAAGACTAAGGAAGGTCTTATTCTTTTCCCGCCGAGACTCAAGATGTAAATTATTGGATCATTGAGGCGGTTATCAGGAAGTGCTGAGCTGTACTTTTCGATCTCCGATTCAAGCAGGGATCGCATTTCGTCTAAACTAGAATTCATTTAATCAAGTTGAGCAAATACTGGCCATACCCACTTTTAACGAGGGGCTGTGCGATTTGGTTGAGTTGATCGGCAGAAATAAACCCCTTTCTATATGCGACCTCTTCAATACAACCGATTTTTAATCCTTGACGATCTTCAATAACTTCTACAAATTGGCCGGCGGCCATAAGAGAAGGGAAGGTCCCAGTGTCCAACCAAGCAGTTCCACGATCCATGACCGAGACTTGAAGTTTTCCTTTTTCGAGATAAGCCTTATTGACGTCAGTTATCTCGTACTCACCTCTACTGCTTGGCTTAAGTTTCTTGGCGATGTCAACCACGTCATTGTCGTAGAAATAAAGTCCTGGCACAGCATAATTTGACTTTGGATGCTCAGGTTTCTCTTCTATGCTGAGGGCCTTCATCTCTTTGTCAAACTCAACGACACCATAGCGCTCGGGGTCAGAAACATGATAGGCGTATACGATCCCTCCATCAGGATCATTATTCGCCGAAAGGAGCTCATGCAAACCATGTCCGTAAAAGATATTATCTCCCAAGATGAGGGCCACTTTATCATTGCCAATGAAGTCCTCTCCAATCACAAAGGCCTGTGCGAGTCCGTTTGGTTCTTCCTGGATGGCGTAAGTGAAATTGCACCCCAATCTCTTTCCATCGCCTAGGAGTCTCTCAAAGTTATCGTGGTCATGTGGAGTTGTAATGATCAGAATATCATTTATCCCAGCACTGATTAGCGTTGAGAGAGGATAGTAGATCATGGGCTTATCATAAACGGGCATCAACTGCTTACTCACAGAAATGGTCAAGGGGTAAAGTCGTGTGCCAGATCCCCCGGCTAGGATGATTCCTTTCATTTAATGGATGATTAAGGTTTACGAATTTCCAATTCCTCCAATTCGATATCTTCTTCTTCGTTAATGATTTCGAGCAATGGCTCTCGAAAAGATTTTGTTACCAAACTTTTATGGAACGACAAAAGGAGGCTCGGCAGCAATACTAGGTTTGAAATCATAGCCACCAAGAGAGTAACAGAAACGAGAGTTCCAAGGGCAACTGTTCCTCCAAAGTTCGAAGCCGTAAACACTAAGAAACCAAAGAACAGAATGATTGAAGTATAAATCATACTCACCCCAGTTTCGGTTACTGCATTTAAAACGCATGTTCTTATGTCCCATGACCTCGTCTTTAGTTCTTGGCGATACTTAGACAAGAAGTGAATCGTGTCATCAACAGAAATACCAAAGGCAATGCTGAAAACAAGAATCGTAGAAGGTTTTATCGCCACACCAAAGTAACCCATCAAGCCCGCAGTAAATAACAGGGGGAGCAAGTTGGGGAATAGCGAGATAACCACCATTCTCGCAGAGTTAAAAAGTAAAGCCATCAGAATGGAAATTACGAAAATTGCAATGGCCAAGCTTATAAAGAGATTTCGCACGAGGTAATCCGTTCCGTTGAGGAAAACGATGCTTGTCCCCGTCAAAGTAACTTTGTATTGATCTTTGGGGAAAATCTCAAATACCTTTGGTTTAAGATTTTGCATCAGGCTATCAAGCTCGGTAGTTCCAATATCGGCTATCTGCGCTGAAATCCTAGTCACGGTTTGTGTTGAATCGAGAAAGAGCTGCGAAATTTTCCCTGCTTCTTCAGAACCTTTTCCTCGCAAATACGGGGCTAAGAATGACTTTTCGTAGCTTGTAATTAAGGAATATCGATCTTCCAAGCCATTGTAGTAGGCTTGCTTTGCAAACTTTAGCGCATCAGTAATGGCCAGGGACCTAGAAATCTCAGGATACGCTTCGAGGATTCTTTGAATCTTCTCGATCTTTCTTAGCGTTTTGGTTTTGGTGACTTGACTACTATCGAGGGTATTGACCAAAATTTCAAGCGGCATAACGCCGGCAAAGTTTTCTTCAAAGAACCGCAGGTCAGTAATAATTCTGTCGTCTTTCGGCAGGTCGTCAACGATGTTTCCAGTAGCCTTCATCAATGATGCTCCATAAATGGAAACAAGCAAAAGAGTGATCGTTCCAACGTATACCAATCTTCGGTGATTACTCACCATTCGGTGTAATAATGCGACCACCTTATCCACCCATTTTCGGTCAAGGTGAGCAACATGCCTTTCTCTGGGTGGAGCAATAAAGCTAAAAACGCATGGAATAATAATGAGTGAGAGGACAAAGACGCTCAGTATATTCATGGAAGCCACTACCCCAAACTCCTTTAGCATAGCGCTCTGGGTGAATATAAAGGTGGCAAAACCCATAGCCGTGGTGGCGTTGGTCATGAAAGTGGCATTACCTACTTTGTGAATGACACGGCTCAAAGCCTTTATCTGATTTCCATGAAGCCTGTACTCGTTGTGATATTTATTCAGGAGGAAAACGCAGTTTGGCACTCCAATAACAATAATCAAAGGAGGAATAAGCCCCATAAGAGCGCTTAATTTAAAGCCTAAAATACCTATTGTCCCTATAGACCAAATCACCCCAATAATGACGACCAATAAGCTGACAAACATCACCCTAAAGCTCTTAAAGAAAAGAAACATTAACAGAGCAGTAACGGCTGCAGCTAGGCCCACAAACATTCCTAACTCCTGCTTGATCTTTGCCGTTTGTCTTGTTCGGATGTAAGGTAAGCCTGAATAGTGAACAGCTAATCCCGTGTCATCGGAGAAGGCTTCAACAATTTCTTCGACCTGCTCCAAGACTTGAACTCGTTTCTCGCTATTGAAGGCCGCTCGATTAACGAAAAGCATCATCAAGCTAGCATTGGTGGAGTCGTTGTAAAGCAGGTTTTTATAAAATGGGAGACTTCTAATCTGCTTAGTTAGGCTATCGACTTCTTCCGTCGATTGGGGTCTGCGTTGAACTACCTTGCTCACCTCGAACTTCTCTTTCTCTGGATTTTTGATGAGCGTGTAGAGGTGCGCTTCAGAGAAAACGCTGTCTATTCCATCAACCGCTTTGAGAGTGTAGCCAAGGGTGTACCACTTCGAAAAAGTTGGATAAGTGTGGAGTTCTTCTCCAGCAACACCCAGTACAAGGATGTTTCCATCTTCGGAAAACCGCTGTGTAAAGCGATCATATTCAATTTGTGTACTATCGTCCTTGGGAAGGATTCCTCCGAACTTGTAGCTCATGGTCACCGTTCGCGCCTGGAAGGCCATAAAGACGGTCACTAATACAACCACAACCAGCAGTGCGATACGATTTCGCAAAATAAATCCCGCTGTTTTTTCCCACATGTATTACTAGAGGTAAGTGAGGAGCAAATATAAGATAGAATGACAAACGTAAGCTTCACGACTTCTATCTTTGCCGTGATGCTGGCAGATTTCCAAGAAACCCGTTTTCTATTTAAACACCTCTCATCGAGGAGACTCCGAAATGCATGGAAATTGTATCGAAGCTTTAAAAATCAAAACCGTTTTGAGACCCGAGAACACCCAATGCCCGTTGCCCTCTCCATTGAGCCAACTACTGCTTGCAATCTCGGTTGCCCTGAATGTCCCAGCGGGCTCAAGAAATTCACCAGACCGACAGGTCATTTAAAAGAAAATCTTTTAGATAATCTATTGGGCGAGATCGGAGAAGATCTTATTTACCTCACGTTTTATTTTCAGGGTGAACCTTTCATTCATCCGAAGATGAATGAGCTCATCGCGAAAGCTAATCAAAGAGGCATTTTCACGGCTACCTCTACAAATGCTCATTTCATCAATGATAAGAGTGCCTCCGCAATTGTAAATTCTGGCTTGAACAGGTTAATCATCTCGATAGATGGAACGACTCAAGAGACATACTCATCCTATCGCAAGAAGGGAAAGTTAGAGAAGGTGATCAGCGGAACCAAAACTATCCTCGCGAAAAGGAAGGAGCTCAAAAGCATTTTCCCTCGAGTTTACTTTCAGTTTTTGGTCGTAAAACCAAATGAGCATCAAATTGGGGATGTAAAAAAACTCGGAAAGGAACTTGGCGTTGACGGGGTTCACTTCAAAACTGCTCAGGTTTATGACTATGAAAATGGCAATGCACTAATCCCAACCATCAACAAATACGCCCGGTACGAAGAAGGCAAAAACGGGAAATGGAGTATTAAGAACATTTTGGATGACCAATGCTGGAAGATGTGGCACTCGGCCGTGGTCACTTGGGATGGGCGCGTGGTGCCATGCTGCTTTGATAAGGACGCCACACATGAAATGGGGCAATTTGGTGAGGAGAGTTTCAAGTCAATTTGGCGGGGAGAAGCTTACACAAATTTTAGATCGGCACTTTTAAAATCGCGCAGCGAAATAGAGATATGCAAGAACTGTTCTGAGGGAACTAAAGTTTGGGCTTGAGCACACCAACGAAGGTAGTAGTGGGTTCTTTTAAACCGTCATGATGTCTTTCTCTTTTCGTTCCACCTCATTGTCTACCTTTTGACCAAAGTCATTGGTGAGTTTTTGAACTTCACCTTCCGCGTCTTTTGCTAAGTCTTCGCTCAATCCGTCTTTCTCTAGCTTCTTGATCTCATCATTGGCTTCTTTTCTAGCATTGCGAATCCCGACTTTTGCGTCTTCCGCTTCGGAACGGGCTTTCTTCACTAAATCCTTTCTTCTTTCTTCGGTAAGTGGAGGTACAGAAATGATAATCAGTTCGCCGTTATTTTGAGGATTTAAACCAAGATTGGCGTTTATAATAGCTCTTTCGATAGGCTCAAGCATTGCCTTTTCCCATGGTTGAACTGAAATCGTTCGAGGATCGGGAGTATTGACGTTGGCTACCTGATTCAAAGGAGTTTGCGAACCATAGTACTCAACCATCACACCATCAAGCATAGCAGGAGAAGCTTTACCAGCGCGAATTTTCATCAAAGCATCTTCGAGGTGCTTGATTGATTTTGACATGGCTTCTTTGGCTGAATCTAAAACAAATTCAATTTCTTCTTGCATAACTTGATATTAAAAGTTGACTAGTGTTCCAACGTTTTCTCCTTCAATAACCCTTTTTAGATTGCCCGGTGCATTCATATCAAATACTACGATTGGCAACTTGTTTTCATTACAAAGGGTGAACGCGGTAAGATCCATAACGTTAAGTCCTTTTTCATAGACTTCGTTGAAGGTGATAGAGCTGTACTTAGTTGCAGTGCTGTCTTTCTCAGGATCGGCGGTGTAAATGCCGTCTACCCGCGTTCCTTTTAGAATAACATCGGCTTCAATCTCAATGGCTCTGAGCGAAGCCGCTGAATCTGTCGTGAAGTACGGATTCCCTGTTCCTGCTCCAAAAATGACGATTCTACCTTTCTCAAGGTGTCTAATCGCTCTTCTTCTTATAAAGGGTTCAGCGATTTGCTCCATTTTGATGGCAGTCAGTAAACGGGTCTTGATCTTTGTGACCTCAAGTGCAGACTGTAATGCCATTCCATTAATGACAGTGGCGAGCATTCCCATGTAGTCTCCTTGAGTCCTTTCCATTCCGCCTTCGGCAGCTTGAAGACCCCGGAAGATATTTCCACCGCCAATAACAATGGCAATTTCCACTCCCATATCGTGGATTTCCTTAATTTCTTTGGCATATTGCGCAAGGCGGTTATTATCTATACCAAAGTTTTTTTCCCCCATTAGGGCTTCCCCGCTGAGTTTAAGAAGTATACGTTTGTATTTCACTGACATGTAGGTGTGGAGGTTTTTCGGGGCCGAAAATTATCAAAAAAAAAGGAGAGAACAACGTCTCCCCTTTTCCGAATCAAATAGCAATTTGTACTTAGCTCAAAGATGAACGTTTGAACTCAGTAATAGTCAATTCTTTGTCGGCATCACCAAGGTGCTGCTTGATTGACTTTTTATTGTCTTTGATGAAAGCTTGGTTCAAAAGAGTATTCTCCTGGAAGAATTTGTTCAACCTTCCTTTTGCGATCTTCTCAGCAAGATCTGCTGGCTTACCCTCTTGAATCGCTTGGTCTTTTCCTACTTCAATCTCATTGTCAATGATCTTTTGAGGAACTCCAGCTTGGTCAAGAGCTACTGGAGCCATTGCCGCAACTTGCATTGCAATGTCACGTCCAAGATCGTTGTAGTTTCCTTTGTTAAGACCAACCAACGAAGCGAGCTTATTTCCCGGGTGGATGTATGCTACTACGCTATCAGCCTCGATTTTCTCGTAGCTACTTAGGTCTAGCTTCTCTCCTATTACCCCTGTCTGCTCGATGATTTTCTCGTCGATAGTCAAGCTAGTGCCCGTGAAGTTCATTCCTTTAAGAGACTCTAAAGAATCTGCTTTCTCTTCGAGCGCTTTGTCTAGAATAGTCTCGGCTAGTTTGATGAAGTCTTCATTTTTGGCTACAAAGTCAGTCTCGCAGTTTAGTACGAGGATAACTCCCATGTTTCCAGCTTCATTTGACTTAGCGAGAACAACACCTTCAGAAGCTTCACGGTCGCTTCTCTTTGCGGCAACTTTTTGTCCTTTTTTACGGAGGATGTCGATTGCTTTATCGAAGTCTCCTTCGGCCTCAACTAGAGCCTTTTTGCAATCCATCATACCAGCTCCAGTTTGCTTCCTGAGCTTATTGACTTCTGCTGCGGTAATTTTCATGATTGTAATTTGTCTTTTAGCTTATTCTGCTGGTTCAGCTTTCTTTTCTTTTTTCTCAGCCGCCTTTTTGTCGGCTGCTTTCTTTTCAGCGTCAGCTTTTTCTTTTCCTGCTTTTCGCTCAGTCATTCCTTCGTTGATCGCTGCAGATACTTTGTCAAGGATCACTGCGATTGACTTAGAAGCGTCATCGTTAGAAGGAATTGGGAATTCTACTTTGGTAGGATCAGAGTTGGTGTCCACCATCGCAAATGTCGTGATGTTGAGCTTTTTGGCTTCAGCCAAAGCAATGTGCTCTTTGTGAATATCAACAATGAAGATAGCAGCTGGGAGACGTGTAAGCTCTGCTATACCACCCAGTGTTTTTTCAAGCTTAGCTCTCTGACGAGTTACTTGAAGACGCTCTCTCTTTGAAAGAGTATCAAAAGTTCCGTCCTGCTGCATCTTGTCAATGCTTGCCATTTTTCTGATGGCTTTACGCACTGTAGCGAAGTTGGTAAGCATACCTCCAGACCATCTTTCGGTGATGTACGGCATACCCGTTGGCTTGATTTTCTCGTCGAGAATTGCTTTTGCCTGTTTCTTGGTCGCTACGAAAAGAATTTTCTTTCCTGATTTAGCCACCTGACGAATCGCCTTGCAAGCTTCTTCAAGCTTCGCGTGAGTTTTGTTAAGGTCAATGATGTGGATCCCTTTCTTCTCATCGAAGATGTAAGGAGCCATGTTAGGATTCCACTTACGAGTTAAGTGGCCAAAGTGAACGCCCGCATCGAGCATTTCTTTAAACTGAGCTTGGTCTTTTTGAGACATACTTAATTTGGTTTACATTCTGTTAAAAAACAATTGACGGGTAGCCCACTTTTGAGATCCCGTCAATTTAGATACTAAACAAGCAGCGAAAGTATTAACGCTTGCTAAATTGAAATTGCTTTCTTGCCTTCGGCTGACCTGGTTTCTTACGCTCAACCATTCTTGGATCACGCGTGAGAAGACCTTCTGCCTTGAGCTTAGGCTTCATCTCTTCATCTATCTGAACAAGGGCTCTGGAAATACCTAAACGAATTGCTTCGATCTGGCCTGTCATCCCGCCGCCTTTCACTACAACTTTTACATCGTATTTTCCTTCTGTTTCAGTCAGCATAAATGGCTGACGAATTCTATACTGAAGAGGCATTGTTGGAAAATATTCCTTGAAGTCGCGGCCATTCACGGTTACGTTTCCAGTTCCATTTTGCATGTAAATTCTTGCAACGGATGTCTTTCGACGGCCTAACGTATTGGTTACTTCCATTACTTTATCTTGTTGAGATCAATTTTTTTTGGTTTCTGAGCTTCATGGCTATGCTCTGGCCCTGCTACTGCGTAAAGGTTGGAGTAAAGTTTGTTTCCAAGTTTGTTTTTTGGCAACATTCCTTTTACTGCTTTCTCAACTAGGGCAATTGG
>JAKVAV010000045.1 GCA_022448105.1 Flavobacteriales bacterium
CGAGGACCGTTACCAACAAGGAGCAATGATCATAACATCACAACTACCGGTGGAAAGTTGGTATGAACTCTTCGGAGAATCCACCGTAGCAGACGCCATCCTAGATCGACTTGTACATAACGCACATCGTATTAACTTGTATGGGGAATCCATGAGAAAGAAAACAAACAAAATATAACCCAAAATGAACCTCAGCTCATACCTCAAATGGCAACTGAAATAGACTGGTCACTTTGGAGCGAAAGAGGTGGGTCACTTTGTGCGAAATATGCACCCTAAGAACTGATATCTGTATTCCTTCCTCATTGGAAAGTACAGCTTTACGAACCCAGGGAATTGATAAGCAAAACAGACATCAGAATCTTTGAGGTCTACAACTTTGACTTCGCCATATTCATCCGTTTCGCTAAAACCATTGATCTGACAGACTCGGTGCTCCGTGAGAACATCCTTAGTCACTCCCGATTGCTCCCAAAAAGCCAATCCTTCATTGGTGAAAGCAATCTTTTCAATTGAAAACTCTCTCTTCTTTCGCTCAACAGCTTTTGCTTTAGTTCTGATTGGTTTGAAGTCTTTGAACTTCGATCCTTCACCGTTCAGATACTTTTTCAACAGTGCATCACATTGCTTTAGGAGTTCAGGGAAGTCTGAGTCATCATGCAAATCGAAATGCCATTTAGCGTATTCAAAGACATCTCCACTAAATGAGGAGTCTCCATGATCATGGAATCGCCATCTTCCACCTTTCCCTTCAAAGAAAATCACATCAGCTTTGGTGTCTGAGTAAAAGCGGTTTAGGCATCGACACTTTTTGGGATCGTCGACATTAAATTGTTCGCCTAAGAAGGCATGAAAAAGAAATCTTCCGTTATCCGATTTCTTCAGTATAGAATTTACGGTAGCCATTATTACAGTTTTGAGGCTATACCATTCTTTCTGTCAGAGGAACGATCCAATGACAAATTCTACAATCTTATGGTTACAATCTTTGAAGCGAACGCTTCGTTACGGTCTATTCAGTAGAGAACTGAACACAGCAAAGATAAGAAAAGCGCGATAAATGCATTGTTGACCTTTAGAAGTGAGGTCAGAGTTAAAGAAGCTCGATTCAAAAGGCTGAAGCCAGATTTTCCGGCTTTTCCAGATTTCCCAGATTTTCAGTCTTTCTTAGCTGAGGAATGTGAGAGAATGTTTCAACAGACGAAACTCAAATTAGTCCGCTCTTCTCACCTTCATACACACATCAATTTTCCACTTTCTCCTTCCAATTGAGTCTCATTCGCAGATCAGCGTCAGAATCGATTCTCATGGGAAGCAGTGTAAAAAGAAAAGGCGTCCGATGAGAACGCCTTTGGTTGTTGAATTAATCAAGGTTGACTAAATCCAAATTTGGAACGTTTTCATGTCAATCTCGTCTATGGAGCGCGTTTAATCCATCTGAACGCACGCAAACGATGAACGGATGACGTGATTTCAAATTTGCGGAATCGGTAAGTCATTTGAACAGCTTCCACTACCGAAGTGGAGAGCTCTCCGACAACTCTTGTGATATATTGCCAAAAACTACCTTTCATTAATTAGCCGAAAAAACTCCCTTAGGATATCTGATACATCTAAGAGTGTCCGTTGCAGATCCTCTCCATTGTTCTCATATACAGCAAAATACCATGGCCGATTTGAAATATGAAGCCCTCTTTTTATGCATACTTCGTCGCGAATCACCTCTTGGACGTGCACGTCATTCATTATCAATATTGCAATCTGGAATCCAGAAAGAAATTTATGTAAATCATGAAATGAATCTATTCCTAACAAGGATGGTTTTTCCTTAAGGAATCTTAAAAAATCAATATCGTGGTTCATTAAATTCTAATGTTTCATCAAAGTTTAAATCGTCTTGAGCTTCCCAAAGTTCCATGTATTCTTGAAGAGGCATTCCCTCTTCACCAGTTAGCGCATCAAACACGATCCCATTATCAATTCTTGCCACATGAAACAGCCAATCCTTTTGCACCCACTGACCGTCAATCATCACCAGCCCCATATTTGCGGTAGCTAAATATTTTCTGGTAATCACAAGATAAGCACCACCAAAGGTTTGTACATTAAATCTAGCACATTCCTCACACCCATTATCAATGAACCCGATGCCTGGTTTACGAAGTTTGTAATCCGTGCCAAATCTTCGGTTATACTCGTCTTGAGCATTATAGTCATTTACAGAGCCTTTCCCGTGAGCTATTCTGCTCATCGCTGCTAACAATTCATCATCGTCCATTTCCTCAGGCAACCTCTGAGAAAGAGGCAAGTCAAAAGCATACGAGATTCTGTCATCTCCTCTCCAAGTTAAATCGGGCGCACCATCACCGTTGTAGTCAGGACCGTTAACTAAGTAGCCATCTGCGTCAATCGATTGTGCATAAAGCGTCTCTACGCTCCCATCAGCTAATCTATAACCATACGTTTTGATTCCTCTATCATCTGTCCATAATTGTGGCATGTGAGCTCCCATTGGCATTACTTGAGGTTGCCCCATGGTAGGAGCGAGCGATGAACCAGCAAGCGTTAATGGGGGCAAGGTTACACTGAAATTTAATGTAATGTTCGTAAGAATTGGTTCGTAGGAGAACGCAATTAATTCCGTTCCATCTGCAGCTTCGAGCCCCTCTAATTCAACGAATCTAATCACCATATTTTGAGCAAAAGCATATGGGCTGTTAGAAGGATATTTGGGTGCTAACGGATCCAAACTTAAAAACCTACCAATCCTCGCATCATGCATTCTGAACTTGTAATTGACTGAGTTTCCTTTACCCTTCAATTCATCGTCGGTCTCCTGCCCTTGGAAGCCATATCTATAGTCTTCCTGCGCGAAGGTCCTTCCTGGCATCAGCATACCGAAGGGGTAATAGTCATTCAAAGATTGAATTCGTGGCTTGAATACGTAGGTCTGGCTGACACCATCATATTCAAGAGTCTTCGTATCACTCAGAACAGCTGTGACATTTCCAAGGTGATTACTTAATTCGAACTGTCTATTTCCCGAATAATTCGAGAAACTTACGTTGCTCGAACTAGCTACTTGCATTTGATAGATTCCTGAAGAAACTATGTGATCAATCAATGAAGAAGTACCTCCATCATAGTGAATCGTCTTCGTGGATAAGGCAACATTACTAAGTGTACCTACAACCTCTTTGCCATCAGACAATACACCAAGCCTTGAAGATCCATTAATGTGCTCCCCCTTCAGTTTGAATGAAATGTCATATTGTCCAGCAATTCCAGAATCCATCATTGACAAACTGTATATAGCCAATTCGGTTCCCATTGGATCCCGAGCATAATAATCCCATATCCATTGGGTTTGATCCAACATATTACCATTCGAATCTCGCGGTTTTCGAATCTTCGCTATTCTGTTCCCTCCTTGATCATATATGAACTCAAGATCCTCCAGATAAGCACCATCAACCAGATCCGGTCTAATCACGCGCTCTACCTTGTTTTGGGCATTCCAAATTATCCAACCAATTCCGTCATTGGCATCTTTTACTATTTGCCCTATCTCATCATATTCATAATTATCTCCTTGCTGTTGATAGTCTGATTCCGTCAAAGCATCTAGATCGGTTGTCCATTGAGTTGAACCGTAATTCTGTGGTTCAGAGACAAACTTGAGACGGTTTTTTTCATACTCACCTTCTTGTCCAAGTTGGTAAGCTTCTTCATAGGTGTAGTGATACTCGAAATTATCCATTGGCAGATCTGCCGGGTCCAACATTGTGTGTCCATTTCTCGTCAAGGTTTCGATATTCCCATTTGGATCAAACGAATAGGTGGTCGCGAATTGATCTGACAAGATCGAACCCAGAGGATGCACATTATTATTAACCAGGGTTGGGTTATCCATTTCAGTAATCACATAGTTAGACTTCTTAATCCTGTGCAATTGATCGTACCGATAGATAGCGGTATGATGCTTCATAGTGCCCAATTGAGGGATAGAAGCTTCTTGACTAAATCCATGAGAAATAGATGAGATATTCCCCCCATAAAGGTCAAACAAATCGCCGCTAAATCCTTGAAGGGATTCTAACTGAAAATTATCTACTGTAGCAATCAGATTATCAGTCACAGCTACGAAGTCACCTTGAAAATAATCCAATACAAACCCATAGCTATCCTCCGCAAAATGAGAATTCACCTTATTCGAGTTCGGGTCGTCTAGACCGTCTTTACCAAGATCTCGATTTCGTCTTAACGTAGCGCTATTGACTCCTTTTACCCAACCTTGGATAGTATATGCATAATCTTGAGCGGCAACTTGATTATCTGCTATCTCAGTACGAGCTAATGGACCATGAGCATAATAGAAATATTTTGCATCGTTCTCCCAGAATCGTCCATTTGAGGATGTATAAACCGCGTGTAACCGATTGTCCGCATCGTACTCATAGCGATGCGCAAATTGGTCCCACTCCCCCCACTGATATTTCACTTCATGAACATTCCCACTAAACACATCATAATCATATTCGATTCTTTTTGTCCCTTCGCCAATCACATGTAAATCTGGAAATTCTTGAATGGCCTCTTTTGCATTTCCGTGGATGTCGTATGAAAAAACTGTTGCAGAAACGTACTTATCTTCAGGTTGCTCTTGAGGAGTCATCTCCCTAATATGAGCGACCATGCTTACACGATTTCTTAGATTGTCTTGTGTTCCGTTCGTCAATTCGCTGATTACTTCTTGACTCGCGACTTGTTGATCGAACCAAGTGTAATTAACATCTTCTTTAGAGGTAGATGATGACACCAATAACTGGAAAGTCGCATGATCATAATCAACTCCATGTGCTATTGATACTCCGCATGCTTGACCAGATTCGTATGGTCTTCCTATTTCGTCGTAGAGTGTATAACTGAAACAACCTTCCGCAAGCTGCTTATCGTTTTGACTAGCAATAATTCTGTCTAAGTCATCGTACCAATAGAACACATCTCCTCCATCTGGAGTCTTTGACTTAATCATTTGTTGAATACTGTTATAAGAATAAACAGTAGTCATGACATGGGCTGGGTTCATAAATGCCCCTGATTGGTCATCACGATGACTTTGAACTAAATCTATATCACTACCTGAGAGAGGTCGAACACCAGCAGGAGGTACAGTTTTCACTAGGTTTCCAGCTTGGTCATAGTAATACAAAGTGGCTTGGTAATCCATCTTTGTGTATTTCATTCGGAAGCTCTCTCTCTCCTCCAAATTCTCATACCAAGCGTTCACGTATTGCTGAACAAAATTGTTTGTTTGCTGCTCGAGATACTCCTGACTGTCTTCTTGGAATTGTTCAAGCTCAAACTCCTCCAAGGTAATTTCACATGCTGGTGGGTCTGCGCTGAAATTAAACAACGATTCACAGTTATAATTCGGCGGAAAAGCATTCAACGGATTTGAATAAGACCCTAAGCACTCTGATGTCCAATCACTTAAATCAATTGAAGTAGGTAAAACATCCATAGGATCGTAGAAATTCTCTGTTAGATATACCAGGAAGTTTGCATCGCCAGCAATTCCATTCACATCCAAAGAGCTCCCATTCAAGTTGTTATATCCAAAGATGATGTCCTCGAGATTGTTACAATTACAAGCAATCTTTCGCTCTGTTTCAGTGAGATTCAAAACAACAGGGAATTCTAAATCATCGTTATATCCAACCACGTAATCATTCAGCACCTCATTTATATCTAGATAAGATTGCCCTCCAAATGAAACTGGAGTAACATTAGCCACACCAATAAAGTCTAACCCTGCACTCATAGTTACATCGCACCCATTTGCACAGAGTTGCTCGAGTATGGATTGAATCTCAGAAAGCTCAGCTGAAGACAAAGACAAATAGGTAGATCCAATGTATTCCATAGCGTCTTCAATTACCAAAGAACACTCAATGCCACAAATAAGATCATTTCCGACATCTCCTTCGCCATTAATGGGATCCAAGAAGGTATCAAGAGTTGTGTAGTCTAAAATGTAGTCTGCACCATTAGTCTGGAAATTGGTAATGTAATCGCTCCATGAGTTCGGACTCCACATTCCATCTGTGAGTTCATTATAGAGGGCATTTTGAGGAAATAATAAAACAAAGTCATCACTTGTATTTCCAAACACACCACCACCAAGCAAATCCAATCCGTTATCACTTGGGCCACCGGCGATAGGGGAACAAGTACCAGTAACACAGGTCTCAGGCGCATCGACGTTCTCATGATATTCTAAGAATGCGATATCTCTGTAAAACCTATAGACGCTATGGAAAAAGCGAAGCTTGAATTCTTCAGTCGGGTTTTGAGTAAACACACCATTTGGACCATGCAAAGCATCGAATAAATCAAGGACATTTTGTGGCAGCGCATCCAGAGGACCAATGACGTCTGGGTTGTCAATTACATACCATAAGGACATGTAATTGCCATTGCCGACATGAATGAAATTCCGGAGATTTTGTTCAATCATTAACTTGATTCCTTCTCTTTCATCTGAAGGGTCATCAACCTCTCCTGCCACAAACCAATCATGATCATCTATAGCGTATGCATTTAGTGGGTTACAGTCATATGATTGCACATCTCCAGTGTAATCATTCTCCTGACCTCCAACACCATCCGGTGTGCTTCTATAAGAGTCCCCATCGGAAAAGCCTTGAAGCGCCAATGGATTGTACAATATCGGAATCAACTCAGAAGGTATATTACCTGCATTCAAATAGCTATCGACATTATCGATGTATGTCCAGTAATCAAAGGTTCCCATGACAGAACCAACTGCTGAACATTGAGTGCTAACCAATTCGACACCACATCTGCTTTCATGCTGACAATACTCTGGATGATAAGTCACCCAATTATCTATGAACGTTGGATTAGCCTCATTAAATGAAACCCAATTAACTCGAAGATCATCCCAAGTTGAAATTCCTGACGATACAAAGTCAAAGGCGCCAAAAGAACCACAATTACTCGACAATATATTTAAGGGATCAGTTGCAATATTTTCAGTGAGCCACAAATCTTTGTTGTAGCCTAAAATGGCTTCTCCAAACTCGTTCATTGAACCTGGGAAATTATCGAAGTACTGACCGCCTGGAGACAAATCGTCTACCATTTGTTGCCAATAGAAACTGCACCAATCCAAATCGTGATAAGCAGGAGTCTCACACTCAGCTTCACAATTCGATATCAAAGCATTCGTAATAGCAATATCACTTTCAAAACCAGACACAATGGAAGCATTCGAAACCGCAAGTAGATATGCCGAGAGTGTTTCCTCACTTGGAGAAAAACCCACTGCAGCAAGTGTGGTCTCGCCATTTTCATCGATCAAATAGACATATGTCCCGTCAATATGATAAATCGCATTAAAACAATGCTGCCAACAATCATTACAACTGATCGAAGGCTGAATAGGCGCTTCATAACATGCAGGCAAGGAAAGAAATTGGGATATGCTTGATTCGAGTCCTGCCTGATCCAACTCTAGACGTTTTACAACTCTGTAGGTCCCTGGGTTTAATTGTGGCGTAGTTGCGGTATAACCTTGATTGTCTCCATCAATTGAAGACTGTTCTTCAAATGCCACCGTGATGAGTAAAACCTCTTCCGCTGTAATATCAGCAGCATCAACGGTTTGATAAAGATCCAAATAGACGTTATATGTTGGATAGATAGCCGTTCCCATGCAACCAACTGTGAAAGGATTCTCCTCTAAATCATAGTAAAAAGTGTGTACTGAAGGCTCTGTGACAATAAAGGTATGTTCTGCATTCATTGCATCTGCATACGGATCATACTGATTGAAGACACCTAAATCTACGTAAGTTTCGTCACCAACTATATCTCCATTGACTGTTGTCAAATGATCCAAAGCCATAAGACTATTCGGACGTTGTCCGGTTAAATACTCAGCAACAACTCGTCCCTTTAAATCGGTAATAGCTACATGAGCTTGACCATCTGGATCTACCGATACAGTCTTTAAATATTGAGAAGCATACCCAACCTCATTACCAAACAAGCTATCAAGTTCTTCTTGATTGGGGTTTCCATAATAGAAGCTCGTAACATGTCCATTCGTTCCATCGATTGAGTGATTAAGACCTACCCCACCAGATCTCAACACTCTTCCACTACCATCATCAGATAAAATGGTTCTTGAATAAGGAAATCCCTGGGCATCTGGAGTATACTCTCGATGTAGTCCCATCCATTCAGAGTTGTTAGGGTCAATTGCATCGGAACTATAATACGTACCAGGGCCATCACTACCTACTCCTCCACTATTCAAAGGTTGATTGTATAGTACATGATTGTAGTCATTGTTATCGTCAATCAAATCATCGTACCAGACATCGAAGTAGGTGTAGTCAAAATGTTTGTTTGATGTAGCATCCCACAATTGATCGCCATAAAACTTGTAACCTTCACTCTTCTGAGGAGCTGGAAGGATCGATACGGTAGCTCGGCCATTAGCGTCATAAACGTTCGAATGAACAATCGCCAACGTATCCGTATTCTGAAATGAAATAGACTGTCTTGGCCGCATTAGTTCGTCTGCAAAAACTATGGAAGAAGCTTGTCTACCATTTTCGCCAAATGTCAATGATGAGCTCCAATTCAAGTCACTGAAGGAGTCTTGGAGATTCAAATAGAGCACACTTCCATAAGTCTCATTGGATGATTCTGACCATGGTGTGGTCTTACGTACTCCCGAGTCAATATTCTCCCCTATCGCTCTGACCCTAACCGCAATTACACCTTTAGGATAAGTATTTGGAAAACTATAGTTGTTCTTCATTAATTGAACTCGAACAGCATCTTTCCATCTCGGAATTGTTCCAGCAATTACAGCAGGAGTTTCATTTTGTCCCAACTCGTAAAAAAGCCATTCTAATTCATATTCGATAGCCCCTGAAGGTTTCGTCCAAGACAACTCAAATTGATTCAGGTCGGTGTTCAACACAAATTGATTAATCGAAGGCGACACTCCTTCTTGGAGTTTAAATCTTTTCGAGGAATTAATTCCGACCTCCGCAATACAGTCTTGAGGCAGTTGATATTCGGGTGATTGGATTCCTGAACAATTCACACAAAAATTGGTGACCTCAGCGAAGATAGCTCCAGGATATACCTTAAGATCTTTTTCTCTGTACGGAGCGTCTAGATAGAAATCCACAAAAAGACTTTCCCCTTGTATTTGTTGGTAACTGCCATCTTCCATGACCAAAGTAACATCATATGTCACTTCAACAATCCAATCATCAGAGTACAGCGTTTTTAAACTTTGATCGTACCGAAGAAGCACATATGCTTCCTGATTTTGAATTGAAAAGTTCGTGTACGTCTGGGACAGAATCTCCTCGAAATACTGATCTTGAGAGGTGATCACCGTATTTGAGTTCAGAACTGGAACCGGCTCTGAATTGTGAACATTCATGTCTTGAGCAATCGCCATCGTGGAAATCAGAGCGAATGCTGCTATCGAGAGAAGAAATCGAAGGACTTTCATGCTGATTTTTGTTATTGTGGCAACTGTGGGTTTCTCAAAAGAGTTCTTCCCGTTGAAATTGTTTGAATACCGTTGATTGTCTCAATCTTAGTTTGAACAAGTTGCCCTCGCCTGTCATAGATATAGACCGTAGCGTAGTTGTTGTCGTCCAAGGTCGCTAGCAAACGCCTATTATCACTGGAATAGACATAGGTGACCATCGAAGCATCCATGGGACAAATTCTTAAATCATCAAAGTATGTATCTGCGGCATTCGAAGAACTCAAATACAGATCATAGGTCACCTGGTCTGAAGTGAAGGTGTAATCAATTTCCAACTTAACCCAGTCATCAATAGCTTCTGTAACATCTGCTACTAAAGTCACGGGACTTTGTCCTCCACTTGAAGTCATGGCAATTTGAGGAACAGCTCCTCCACCCGTATATGCCCAGACCGAAATGTGAGCACTTGACTCTCCATTGATAAATGTCGGGTGATATCGGTCAAAGGAATTCTCTCCAGGATCTATGTTTATCGGAATGCTCGATCCGGAGGGCACTTTCAAGCTATAGTCTCCCGTGTGATTGTGTGTTGAAACAATCTCTGTAGACAATGGCAAGAACAGGTTTCCGTTCCCCCTTACAGCCTCGTCATAAACGCCTGCTCCTATCTCAAATGATTCGGAAAGCACTTCGCTGACCTCCGCATTCATTGATTCGGCGATAACTTGGCTTCCGTCTATACTTACGAGTGAAGCAGAAGAGACCGGAAGATCATTTGATGACTGTACAGCTATACCATCGATGGTATATCTATCAACTTTGCTCTTCCACATCCAATCAGGATTATCAACTATAGGATTATCACTCCTCCAGTCAAACCACTTAAAGCTTGGGTATTGACCATCCCGATCAATCTTTGTCGTTGGATCATCTGACTGCTCTCTGTCGGTCAAATAAAGAAATGAATACTCAGGCCGTTCGATGCCTTTCTTACCATATCGCTGTTCGTTTTGCGAAACCGCTAAAACATAACCCGCTTCGTCTGTTGTTAATAGCGCCCGTTCAGAAAGGTATGTTTCGTCCCAATCATCCTTCAGATTGATCGCATCCGCGTGCAACACCTTGATACACCTTTGACCTACACACCTGAACCAATCCACGTGCGCATCAAGAACAGGCGTTGTAGCAACCATGAGGCCCTGAGAATTGAACAATTCAAACTGATCCGCTTCAACCCGCAATGTAAATCCACCATCGGACTCATCAACTTCTTCTGGCAATTCAAATTGAAGCGCCAAATTTCCGCATTCACCCGAAACCCCATTATCTTCAGGACTGATGGTCAGTTCACCAAAATCGGAATCATTATAAACAACTTCTTTCCAATCAGTGCTGAACCCTAGCAAGTTAGATTCATCCAGGCATTCATGGTCAAATCTCATATCGGCCTGAGGGTCACTCAGAGCCGGGTCAAGGGCCGATCCTGATTGATCCATCATCGCATTCCATTGTGAAAGGAAATCATCTACATATAAATAGTCCAAAGGATTATTCATGGATACAACTGAACCAACTCGGGTTGATTGAAGGTTTCTTCTATGCGGCCTATAAACGCTTGCAGTCACAGCTGAAAGATCTGCCAAAGCGGCTCCTTGTTCATCTACTAATTCCCAATCATTGTCGTAATTAACCCAGGCATGAACCCATTGATCATTAATTAGACAAACCAATTCGTCACCATCTCCAATGATCGTTTCAAAATTCTCTATCAAGCCCGTTGTAATGTGCCCTAGAGGATCAGTACTTATTAGAATACTTTCGTTGTGGTGAGTGAAAGAACTCTTCGTATTTGGATAAAATGCATAGGCTGGTTGGCTGTAGGAATAGGTATTATCCCTCCATTCATTTTGGACTTGAGTAAGCAACGGACCAGTGCCTTGTGAACAGTAAACCAGATTGGCCGACTTCACTGATGAGCCGTCTGTTTCGGTAATAACTTCCTTTAAAAGTCCCTTTCGATTGATGACTTTGGTTGTCGAAATTAATCTCGAATTAGAATGGAAGTACTCAGCATCTGGTTGAACGTGCGGCAAAGGATAACCAGATTCCAATTGAGTCCCTCCTAAAATACCAGCATCCACGTTCCAATGATTGTTTTCATTCGCGAAAATGACAAAGTCATATGTTACCCCAGTTAATCTCTTATCTACATAACCTAATTCTGAGAGAACATCAATTTCACTTTGTAGACTTCCATCTGATTCTGTATGATATACATAACTTGTTGTAGCGGTTGGAGTATTGTCTTGATAGCCTTTAGCAGAAAACGTCTTGCGAGTTTTCAGCTTCCCATGCATGTCATTATTCTCTATACTCACGCCTTGAGAAAACCCTTGATTTACAAAGACCTGCCATCCCGTGTACGGTACAGGAATCGCCACGGGTAACGCTCGTTTCAACAATGTACCATTCCCTTCCGAAAGATTGGTGACCCTATTAATTGTTGGGAAATCCGCTGCTGTATAAAACTCAGATTGCACTACACCTGAAGTCATAGCCTGTTGATCCAAAAGCAATTGATTTGAACCCCCAACTTCCATTCTAACGAGATGATACCCAACCGTGGGAGTGGGATAATACGCCATCCCAACTGGAAGCTCAGAAAAAGAAGTACCGGCTCTTAATGAAACTGGATAGTTCGACTCATTGAAGGCTCTTGCTGTAATCAATCCATTCTCCTCGTTTGCATTGATTGGTTCATTCGAGGCTACTCCAGTGCACAAGCCATTCGAATCTTCATAAAAGTACTTGACGTTGTATGCGATATTTTCTTGATTCCCATTGTAATCATTGATTTCACTCCAGGTATCAATCACTTTGATTTCTTTCACTCGATGACCTCCGCCAACTTTGAAATTTCTTGAGGGCATCCGAATAAAAGAAGGTGCATTGGTCGCGGTTAAATCTGCTCGATTCGCCCATCCCAAAATATGGGCTGAAGGATAAAAGGATGTAATCTGTTGAATATTTGAGACCCATGAATTGATTGCTGACACCAGCCAACCAGAGATATCCTCAAGTTGAAAATCGTCATCCACTATTTCTGTTGTCAGGTCTATTCTATGGGTTCGAATATCCTCCCACGCTGCCAGCCTCAACGGATTTACGCTCCCTATGCCAACAGAAGTTAGATCTGCAAGCTCTAAATCCACATAACCATAATAGTTCCCTTGGTAGATATCAACTCCAGAGGCTTTCACATCTACCCAGCTCTCCACATAATCAGTTGCGGTGGTCCCAGGATTGTCAATTAAACCCTTGAGTCGTGTGTAGAGTTTTATAAAAACCTTGTCTCCAACAACTGATTGAAATGCCGTTGAGGAGCTATTGGAATTATCTGGCAACTCAAAATATATCCTATTGTATTGTTTAGTGATTGTCCCATAGGAAGGATTAAATTGATTCTCTAAGAGGACGTTTTCCTTGCCGGTGAATGCAATTTTGTACATGGACATAGCACCTTTGTCTTGCACCTTGCAGTATCGATCAGCCTCATACTCAATCTTCATTTCCGACCCTCCAGGAAGGAGAATGCTTCTCAATGACCAAGCCGAAGCATGATCATCTTGTACTTGAGCGTCTTCATATTGATTAGTATATCGATTCTCAGGGTTACCATCATATACATTTGTGTATGAACCCCACCGATCACTATTTACAAAAGAGTAATCAGGATTACGATAGCCATCACTCTCGTCGTAATTGAATACGTGAACGTTTTCTTCTCGAGGAGAATCCTGATAGGTAGTATAAACACTTGTCAATGTCAACTTAGCCGCGTTTGTAGCAGCACTGGAAGGAGTTCCTTCGCACAAGAGGTAATCATATAAAAAATGTACCGTTTGAAGCAGATCGTCTTGTCCTCCTTCATCTTTCTTGAACAATTTTATCTGATCCAACTTGTATGAACACTCGTCAGTGCCCCAACTCAAATTTGCTGCTAAAGATGAGTTGTCCTCCGTCTTCACCGGCCTATTATCTTCCCTTGGAGAGATCAAGAACTCGGCATAGTGGGTATCCGTCTCAATTCGCTTGACGTAGATCTGTTCCTTCACTCCGTAGGAATACGAGAACATATCATCACCGGGATTACTGTAATCTCCTGGATCCGCATAGGCATCCAAATACGGAGATCTATATTTAAAATTTGAACCTTTTTGGTAATCCAGCTTAACCCAGAAACCTGCGTCATCTGCCGTTGGCCCATCGCCCTTAAAGTCGATGTAATTATTGGAATAGAGCTCTGTCAATAGATGCGCCTCTGAGTATTCTGGGATATCGTCACGTGAAAAGAAATGATCGAAGCCCTGCTTCATATGCTTGTCAACTGTCGAGGAATAAGGTTGAACAGGGTGACTAGTAGTACTCCACAGCTCATCTGTTCTCCAGCTTACGTCCGTTCGTTCAAGATTATACACTGGTATTCCATATACTTGCTTGAATCCTTGAGAATTCACGAGAGAGTATTCTGCAATTTGGTTTTCGAAACCGGATACATGCGGATTTGTAGATCCACCGTAGACTAAATCCAAAGTCCTTTGATAATCTCCAGCTTCGGGATCGATGGATTTATGCTTGAACGTAGTGTATTCAATGAGTGTTCTGCGGGTTGTCCTATTCTTGAAAGCATCGCTTAATCGATGTTGTAGAGAGGAAATGGTCAGAGCCTTTGCCTTTTTTGAAGGAAGCCATCCTCCAGATCCAAAATCTGTGTCTCCCCAAACTAATTTGAATGCATGGGGCTCATCACCTCCAAGTTGATTCATTGGATTACTCACATGAGAAACCACTTCATCCATCATTTGAAAATAAAATGGTTCTTCCCCTTGGGAATAAGCCGAGTTATGATCTAGGTTATTTTCAATTCCTCCCATATCTGAGGACCATGGACCTGAATAAGTTTTGCCGTCGTAGTATGAGGCATCAAGCCCGAATTTGCTGTCTCCATTTTCCTCGGTACCAAATTCCAACCCTCCATCTCCCCCATTAACTTTACTTATTCTAGGTGGATTAGAATAGACACCGAATTCATTTGAAAAAGATCTGAATGAGCCTTGTACAGCAGGTCCAGAAACCATCCAGAAATCATTCTGCTTCACCGGGGCACTTAGATTTGGAGTTCTTATGGTTGGGGTGGTGTGAGATTCCAAATTACAATCTTCAAGAACCTCGAGATTTTGACTGCGATTTGGATAGATACTTCCATAAGCGGGAAAATTCATAGTCTGATTCTCCTCAGTAAGAACCTTCACATTTACAACACCGCCGCCTGAGTTGCTTGTTATCCAGTTCGTAGGCAGGTTCTCTTTCCAATTCGTCAGTTCAAAACCATATGTGTGCGAAACGAATTGAAGGTTGACTTGAGGTGTAGAGCTTGGATATCGAAGCAAGGATGACGCTCCTGGAATCCACTTTGTCAATTGATGTAACGATGTCTTTCCTTCACTTCCGATTGGTTTTACTAGCCATCTTGAAAAATCTCCTTTAAAATCTGACAGCTTTCCACGTAACATAGAGCCGTTACGACGAAGAACACCATTTGAACCAACAGAGAGCCCTGACAATTCCTGACTGTAACACATTTCTTTATCCGCAACCAATTGGTTCCGGTTTCTTGTGACGTTCAGGTCCATTCCGTAGTAATTGTTAAGATTAAGGAAAACCTGAAAATTTGATGAAATATCAAACGTTGGAGAATCTTCCCCTATGACTCCTTCGTAAGATTCGGGACTCCAAGCATATTCCATCTCCTCAAACATCGCTTCTGTCCAAGCCTGAGACTCTTTCAACACTTCTCCTACTGCATCGAACTGAAGTGATATCGATTTTTCGGGCTTGGTATATCTCGTTTGTGTAATTATCTCATCCCCAGAAAAATCATCAGGAATTCCATTCAATTGCCGTGTAATCGCTCCTGGGTTCAAATGCCAACCTAATCCTACCCATGATGCTTCCTGATCCATCCCTACTCCTGCTCGATAATGGAGATTCAATGGAAAGCCGCCTTTTGATCCAGGGACTGACATGAGAGGAATGTTGTATGAAAAATCTCCTGTAAATGGATCTACCCATTGTGAGTTGTCAGCTTGCATGAAGCTGTCATAACTCGGGTTGCCATTTGCTTTTGCCGTAGAGATCATTCCAGGCACGGTAATCTCTGCAATGAACAAGAAAAGGAAAGCCCAAGCTTTTATTCGAACTGATAAAGACACTCTTTTCATGGCTATATTATTTGGCAAAACGGAGGAAATAGTTCTCTCCTTTGTCGTTGGTAACTTGAATTATGTAATCTCCTGGGGCTGATATCCCCGCGAGGTTTAGATCCAGGGCATACTTGTTATACCCTATCGTCGTTGAGAGAATTGGGTTTGAAGGATCCACATTGGCTATTGTCGTTGACACCTGCAAGTCATTATTTGCAGCGTCAAACACTTTCAATGTGAAATCTCCGTCAGGATTGAAATAGTCATTGTCATATGAGAAATAGATCACATCGTTTACCGCGAGATAAACGTTGCTACTAATCTCTCTTTGTAAAGGTGAATATTGGATTAACGGGTTCGGGCAGCTAAAGGATGCACGACAGTTTATCAAGCGAGAATTACCGTAGTCAACATGTCCTTTTCCGTAAACACGTGGATAGAGTTCGTTCTCAATTGACAGGGTATTTGTCGTAGATAGCTTAACAAAATACTCTCCTCCTTCTCTAGTAAATCTAATCTTACCGTCAGCGTTTGTATCAAAACTTGATTGAACATTACCATCTCCGTCAGTTATCCAATAAACTGCTACTCCATACTGGTCAAAGTATGCAACAGATAGATAAACATCACCTAATTGGTCTACCAATTGGAACAAACCAGTAGTAGGAATTTCAACTTCGATCCATCCTTCGATCCCGTAGTTCAGCTGATTTAATGAAACCGCGTTCGACCCTTGAAAATACAGACCAGATCCGTTGTAAAGAGAAGAATTGTACTCCTGAGTATTTTCATCGACAGCCCATCCTTGATTGGCAGTCCATTCAACTTCGTATCCAATATCAAAATTGTAAGTCCATTCAGAAAGATCACAGTCTCCGCTAGGCACTGCTTTAATCGTATAACTACCAGGAATAAGATTGGTGAATACCCCTAGAGGATTTGAAGAGACAAGTTGATCAAGATCATCGTATAGCTCAAAAGTGAATAGGCAAAAATTATTCTGGAGTGGAAGAACTATGTATGCTTCACCGACCTGAGACCGATCGCAGCTCCAATCAATAGTTCTCAACTCTCCACGACGGATTGGTTTCTTAATGTTATCAAAGACTAGCTTCTTAATCTGAACCGCTTCATTCTGATTCGTAATGAACGCGTCAGCTTGGTAGACATTTCCATTGGGCAACGGCTCTGAACGGAGTAAGTCTCCGTCTTTATAGTAGAAGATTGAATCGAGCTCGACGACCGTTGACAATGTCTCATTCCCAAATACCTTTCCAAGGTAAGACCCTAGATTACCATTGTAAATGGTCTTAAGTGAACCATTGGAAACGCTGAAACCAAATAGAATATGAGCGCCCAGAGATGCGGGGCTACTGCCTTCAGCTGCTAAACCAACTCGAAAGTTGTTTCCAAACCCTTGAACTGGCTGGATCTGTATTGTTCCGACGCTGACACCACTTTCAATTCCATTTTCCAACCTCCAATTGGCGTTCGCTGAACTACTGTAACCAGCAGTTTTTTGGAGGATACCGGAGTCATAGATCATTCCATAAATGGTATCCGTATAGAATGCATATCCTAAGTCTATTGTTTCTCGATGGATTTCACCATTTGAATTTCTGGTATTCAGTTCTATTGAACCGCCCTCTGAGAAACTCCTTGAAGTTGCATCGGAATAGAAGAGATTGTAATAGTTTATAGAATCTATTACTCCAAGAGACAGAGAATCCATCTCCAATTTCGTTCCTAACCAAGATGTTTCAGAAACATCTCCTTGGCTCCAGAAATACTTGCCTACTGCGTCAGTTCCATAAGATTTGATTGATAATTGACCTTCTAGGCCATAATCCAACGGCGTCACCTCCACATAACTATACACCTCCTGATCAAAACTTAGCCGAAAGTCACTCTGATTCAACACAGTGTTGTTTCGATAGATCGCGAGATCGCCAATCATCGGTACTCTGCTATAGTCATTTGCTGTATGAAGAACTGTTGTGTTCTGAGTAAAGATGTACTCGTTGTCTTGACGTGTGATTGTAAGCACATCGCCAGCAGCGTAACTGCCAGCGAACAACAAAGATCCATTTGAATACCCTTTGAGCATTCCCGAAGCATCTACCAACATGCAATAATCAATGCTGGAGTAGTGTTGATCTTTGTCTAAGTCACTAAAGCCGAAGGCTAAATGCCCTGTGGTATTCGGAGGAGTGTATGAAATCCATCCTGCTTCATTTGGCTTTAGGACATTATCACTCGAAGCTCCAGCATTTCCCCAGCCATCAGCTGCCGTTTTCGTTAAAGTCGCGGCTGTTTTGGAAATTCCGATAACCTCTTCCCATTCCGAATCATAATCGTTACCAAAACTGACCTCTAGTTTCCCAATGTATCCCCATCTGGTATGGAATGCTAAATCGAGAAACATATCGCTAAATTGGGCCGGAGTTGTTGTGACCCTGGTAACACCATTGACTTTGTATTCTATGTCCGTGCCATTCTTAACAATCTCCAAGACATCTCCTTGGGTCACGGCCATCGCTCCCACGATTACACTTCCCTTTTGAAAGTAGCACGTACTGTTCGCAAGGCGAAAAGAATACGCCATTGATGTGTAGTGGTAATTGGGATCGGTAATAGCAAAACCAAAAGCGCGTGTAGCACTTTGGTAGGATTCAACCTCATAGCGAATCCAGCCATCATCAGCAGCGAGAAGCACCTCTGAGGATCGTGCCCCAGAATTCCAACCGGCCGCCGCTTCATCCTTCATAACCACCTCGTTACCAGGAGTATAATGAATGCCAGAATCGTCAATCCACGTAGGGTAATAGGAAAGTTCGGCAAAGGCTTCGCCTGAACATACCAGCAAAGCCAGCATGCAAAATGCTTTGATATTCATGTCTTTACGACTTAATTAATCTCAGGAAAAAGTACTGGTGTAGTAGTAGTACCATCTTCATAAATAAGATGTACCCGGCAAAAAATCTCTTCTACAAAAGGATAGACTCCAGCGTCGACCGTCACCTTGTCGTCATCTCGACTAAAATCAAAAGGTGCAGGTGCTACTTCGTCGAAAGCCAAAGTCACAGAAGTAATTTCACTTCCCGTTGGAGTACTTCCAAATTCAACCACTACGCTATCTACTCCGAGTATAGAGCTGACGTAGAAGCTGGCTTGATAATTCATTTGAGGGTGTAAATCCGCGTCTACTAAGGGATTCTCAAGGTCATCGACCCCTAGTTCAGTTACGTTTATTTCTTCGGCAGCCGCTAAGAAAAAGCGCAAATCAGAAATTTCACCTTGGGAGAGAATCGTGAGGGACAGGAGACACCCTACGATAATTAGGCTAGTTTTTTTCAACTGACTTTGTTTAGATGATTAGTGCTACGGCATAATTAATCATCATTTCTAGAGATTCCAAATCACGATCGCGAGACATTTGTTAATATCTAGTATGCCTGCAGTCAATACTACCCTGCTATCCCCATTAAACTATAAACTTAGAAATCAAAAATTGTTGATTACGTGTTAATATCAAAACAACGCATTAAAACTATTCATCCTGATAAACTCATTTTGAGAGTCTCAAGATGCGGAGACAAAAAAGACTATATAACAGAATCGATGTCAAAAAATCTAGGACTACTCACGTGCAAACTACGTGCAACAAAAAAGAGGGTTTCGAAAAACATCTTCGAAACCCTCTTCAATACAGCGGTCTGGACGAGACTCGAACTCGCGACCCCCTGCGTGACAGGCAGGTATTCTAACCAACTGAACTACCAGACCATAAATATGTATTGGATAGCCAATACTACGTGTGCTTTGTTGCAAAGCGGGTGCAAATATATCAGCTTTATTTAAATAACCAAAACACTAACCACAAAAAAAGATCTGTTTGACTTAGGGAAATACTCACTACAAGATCTGTTGATGGCGCTCCTCTTACCATACCCTTGATATTGAAGCGACTTTTTTTTGAAAAATCAACTCATCTCTCGGACAGTATCCGCTTTCGACTGAGAAATACCTCAATGTTAGACCGATTATCCTAACGATTATTTTCAGAATATGACTTCCAGACCTCTCCTATTTCGGATTGGTATCATAGCAATTATGGGTATGCGACAGAGAATAACCGTTTCTTGCAAGAGTGAATCTCTTTCCAAACAGTTTTAATGCATCCATAGCATGACCCAGACAGGTCTACTTTTTCAGAATTTCATTTAAGGATTATTTCACCGCTGCAGTTTCCAGCGATACAGTGACTGAACAGCATTGTACATTGCTTCCATGCTTATGATGACAGCGGAGTCCTAACTCTATAAGCAGTGATCAGACTCCAATCCAATAATGACAAGTACTGCTTGTCGAACAAAAACGACCTCTCGTCCAATTTATTACCAAGATACTGGGACGGAACCTGACCTTTGTGTTTTTCAGTCAGCCGAGGCATATAGCAGCTCGTGAAGCGTCTTTTGAGATAATCGACCCACGCCCCATGAGTCATTCTTAGTGCGCTACTGAGCAAGGAGTACAACGAAAATTTATGGGTTGATTGGAAACCATATTTGCATTTAAGCGTATGTGACGCTAGATGAGGGATTAACATTACACAAACTAACAGATCATGATGTCCATGAATCTTTCAACTCGGATCTCGTCCATGAGAACGATGTGTAAGAAAATAGGACCATTCCCACGGAATAGGAACTACATATATTTACCTCTTCTTATCGGTTTGATGTTCATTCCTGTTTCCGAAGTGTGGGCGCAGTTGGATGATTTGCACTATATCCCACCATTGGCCTCAGAAACAACTTCTGGTGATGCTCCGGGTGGGGTGTACTTATACATCTCCACTCCTTCAAGCTCTAATGTCTCCTTTGAGATAACGGATGCAGCCAATACATAAACTTATTACTCAGGTGTGGTGTCTTCTGGAAACCCTTACCGGTATGATACTTTTGGTGTTGGATCGGGAGTGTCTGTCTTGGATGCCAACTTAAATCAAGTACTTTCATCCGGAGTAGGGTTTAGAATATCTGCGAGTGACCCTGTATACGCACAGTTACGCGTTCGGTCCAACAATGGAAACCAAGCAGGTTCTTTAACCAGTAAGGGCCGGAATGCATTTGGAAAGATCTTCAGATTGGGTAGCATACCGAACTTAAATCCAGTCAATAATAAAGGAACAATTTTCGGTATAACAGCCACAGAAGACAATACCGAAGTACAAATTGATATGACAGGCTCTGGAGTATCACTGCGAGGTCCTAGTGCCCCGAACACAAACTCCATCATCACCGTCAATCTTGATGAAGGTGAATCATATGTAATGAGGGCAAATGCGGATGATGATCCTGACAACCTCACCGGCATGATTGGAACCTTAATCATGTCCGATAGAAATTATTGTTGTCAACTCAGGTTCATGGAGTGGAGACGCTACTACAGCTAGTGGTCGAGATTACGGATTCGATCAAATCGTGAGTGTTGAAAAAGGAGGTACAAACTATGCCTTTGTCCGTGCTTTCGGAACAAACGATCAAGAGCTTCCCTTAATATTAGCCCATTATGACGACACACAAGTATATGTCAATGGGAGTGGATCACCGATTACAACCTTATCTGCTGGTGAATTCATAACAATCAATGGGTCAAATTATGTGAATAACGTAATGTATGTGACCACCTCGGAACCCGCCTTCGCTTATCAAGTGATATCAGGAGGTACAGGCCCAGCGCGGGCAGGAATGAATTTTGTCCCCGATATCTCCTGCCAAATTGAGAACAATATTGACGCCATTATTGATGTCAATAAAATCGGAAATGACTCCTTTACTGGAGGATTATCCATCACAACCGAGGCAGGATCGCAAGTCTGGATTA
Source organism: Flavobacteriales bacterium (assembly GCA_022448105.1). Classification (GTDB taxonomy): domain Bacteria; phylum Bacteroidota; class Bacteroidia; order Flavobacteriales_D; family Cryomorphaceae; genus JAKVAV01. The sequence goes on from JAKVAV010000045.1 coordinate 21,703, forward strand.
ACGATAATCTAGAAATGAGTACACCAGAGACCATCACATTTCCAAATGGGAATAGCTACGATGTGTACCGAATACTAGGATTGACAGGTGACCAACATATTGAATCGAACTCAATGGCGGTAGTTTCATATTTCGGTACCAGTGGTGTGGCAGGATACGCAGGGTATTTTGCAGATACCCCAAAAAACAGGACAGTAGGTTTAATTAGATAAATTTACTGAAATGACACGACGAAAGTTCACATCGAAGTTCAAGACCAAAGTTGTTTTAGAAGCCCTAAAGGAGCGCAATACACTGGCTGAGATAGCCCAGAAGTATGAGATTCACCCCAATCAGATTAGTCAATGGAAACGAGAGTTTTTGGACGGTGCTGATCAGGTTTTTGAGAAGGGGAAGACGAGTAAGAAAACCGAGGCTGAGAAGGAGAAGGACAAGTATCTCAAGACGATCGGCCAGCTGAAGATGGAAGTTGATTTTTTAAAGGACGCCTTGCGCTAAGACCATTGTCGGAGCGAAGAAAAATGATACGCAAGGGTCATTCCAACTTGAGTGTGGTTCAACAGTGTAAAATGCTATCCATCCACAGATCTGGCTTGTACTATGAGCCCAAAACAGAAAGTGAGCTCAACTTACGACTGATGAGAGAGATGGATGAACATTATCTCTATCATCCCTTCAAAGGAGCTCGACGAATGCATGCGTGGCTGACTAAAGACAAAGGCTACAAAGTGAGTAAAAATCGTGTAGAACGGCTTTACTACAAGGTTATGGGCTTGAGAGCCATTGCGCCTGGAACACACACTTCA
>JAKVAV010000046.1 GCA_022448105.1 Flavobacteriales bacterium
CTCAAGCTCCTAAGTAGAACCCACGCGGTGATTAAAACAGGCATGCCTTACCGAGCGGGAGTAACGGCTTAAATTTGTGATGAATAGAAGTAAACACGGCGTATCACCCCAATTAAACCAACTAAAACATAGTACTACAGTAGATGCATCACAGAACAGACTTGCTGATTCGGCTCAGGCGAAATCACATTCTATAGCATGTGAGCATTTTTTCCCAAGAGGTCGTTCAGATACTGGTGGGTACCTTGAATATAAGTGTATTACATATAGGATACGGAGTCTTTTTTAAAGGGGAGCTTAACGCTATGGTTTACGAGATTCTAACACTACACGAAAAAACCTTTTGAAGGAGATTTTTCTTATGATACACTATTGAAAACCAGCCCGAGCCTTGAACAAAAAGGTATGAACTAAAGAGCCAAAAACATATCTTTCTCATTCTCCCGACGAAAGTAAATCACTTTTCATAGGAGCTATTGTTGGCGTACCGATCTTTATTAATAGTTATACTTTTCCTATCATAGACATGGTATTAAGTATACAATGTGCAAAAATTAGAGGCCATAAATTTCGTCCAAATTTCACATATGCTATTCCCATCACTAAACCTATAATCGCTACCGTAATTGACCTTTCCGATATGTCGTAAGAGTGTCTAAAACCAAAAATCAATGCTTGTAGAAGAACGGCAATAGCTGTAGCAAATGAGGTTTTGGAAAACAAACGTTCAAACCAATTGATTAAAAAGCCTCTATCCAATAATTCTTCTAAGGCTGATTGAAGTAATATAAATGGAATGATTTTAAAAAAATGAGTCCAATTTTCTTTTAAATCTCCAAATTTAGAAACTGCATCTTGCGAGGAAGTATCTGGTGATAAATTGAGGGGTAATAGGTTCTGAATCTGCTGAAAAACAATTATTAATATTGGAATAGCCATTAATATCCCAATGGTTACCAAAAAAGATTTTAGTAGATTCTCTGGTTTTCGTAACCCTAAATCTTTCCACGTTATATTGCGAACTTTCATTCTCCAAAAGGCAATTATCAAAGTCGAGAATGACCACATCAACCCATTTGCAATAAAGGGTAGTTGAGAAAAATAGACTTCCCTTATCAAAAACATTACAGCTATGTAAAGCATAATGTCAAAAAGAAATCCCTTATAATTTATTTGTTTAGAGGTCAGTTCGGTATTCATTTTCTTCACTTAATTTTTAATGCCCATGTTATACCTAATTAGGTTTTATTTTACTTTAAATTACAGCATTCCAATGTTTAGTATATTAAACGTATAATGCTTTTGTACTGAAATTTTTTCTTATACACTATTGGTGGAATTATATTTAAATTATTGTTATTGTAAATAAAGTTCATTATTCAACCAATCAATTATAACAGTGTATTCATCTAAAAAGTCATTCCCTATTAATAAATCAATATCCTTTTCTATAAACAATTCTTGATTATGAAATACATGCATATCTAATTTCAACTCAGTAATTTGAAATTTCCTTTTTTTTGAATCAAGACTGTCGACTATTTCCAACAAAGAAAACGCTTTGTCATTTAAACGTGCAAGAAATTCATTGTTTGCTGAAAAACTGCCATGTGATCCTGTATCAAAAACAAAATTTTCTGAAACACCATTTATGTTGACTTTAATTCTATTCAAGCCCCAATTTGAGGAACTCTTCGGTATCATATCAATTTTAATAGCATTTGTATCGGGCGGAAAATTCTTTATTGTGTTTGAAAATCTAAGGGATTGTTTTTGGTAATCAATTTTCCAAAGTGCTTTTCTCAAAATGTTAGCCCCAATAATCCCATCTATTCTTCTTCCATCAGGGAAGGGAGACTTTACGTGTGATAAATCTTGAATTCCAACAGCTATGTTATTAAATTCTATAACACCAATATTAATTGCAGGTATGACTCCGTATTGAAGTTTTTCATTTTGAAACGAACTTCCACTAGTAGATTTCTTTTTTATCGACGTAAAATGGATTTTATCAATTAAACTCTTATCAAAAGTGGTAAAGTCATAACCTGTATCGAATAAAAAGGTATAATTCTTTCCATTTATTTTAGATTCAATAAAAATGTGATTCCCAATGTAATGCATTGGTATTTCTTCATTGAATATTTTTTTGGAAGTTTCACCTTGAGTGGCTAGAGTCACAATTTTTGAGCTTGAGCAACTCATTACGATCGTTATTAATAATGTGAATATTATTCTATTCATTCAATTTGTATTCATTACTTCCAACATACCCGTGTATGGTGCATATCGGTTTTAAAGTGTTTTGTTTTCGCGTTTCACAGAGCCAGCATTCTTGACAACTACTAATTTACCGAAACGGAGTAGTCCGGTCAAAGTAGGGACGATCTCTTTTGAAATCATAAAAAAGTTGTGGGTCAAGCTAATAATAAACATCTCAACTTTATTCGGAGGTGGCAATTACTGAAAGAGCCTTTACAGACGAAAAGTCCAAATTGACCAAGATTCCCATAAACAAAATTGCACTAAAGAAACCATTTTTCAGGTCTCCACCTCCAATCCCGTTTTCGAATCTTACTAGCACCAACCCTGGCAAAGATTCAAAAAAGACAGTAATCAGAGTTGCATTTTCTACCGAGTAGAATGCATGCAGCGATAAAACTAAGGTTAGTGCACCTAGTCATGTCGCCAGCTTGTGGCGAAAAATCAAAGTATAGATTAGACAAACGCACGAGCCAGAATACCTTAACCTCATCAATTTCAATAGATTATAATACCCACCGTACAGCAATAAGAGGGATAGTTAAAAAATTCAACCATCTCAACTATGATAGTAGCAAACTTGTCCAAAGTATCGATGAGCTGACAGCTGCTGTCTAAACTAAATTCTAATATTTCGACCATTTCTTTAGTATAATGCGTGGGGTCGACTTGTTTTATTGAAAGGGGCTAACACTTGGTATTGTGGCCACATCCCTATGCTACTTGTGCTTGAAAATTTTCTCAAATGCACTATATGCTGCTATGTGTAGGGCGTCTCCATGTGTTTTATCCTCCAAAAACTCAAAATACAAACTAGTATTCTCGGGTAGATTTTTTTTGAGTTTTTCAAACAATTCTTTTGCTGTCCGTTCCATCAGTTCTCCTTCTTTGCCAACTGCGATGTAAACAGATTTGATCGAACCGAAAGAAGTCAAATCTCGGCCCAGGATTCTTTCATCGTCCCACCATAAACTGGGACTTACCAAAACGTAATTATCAAAAAGATTAGGTTTTCTGAACAGAATTTCTGTCACTAGCAATCCACCTAGTGATTGCCCAATAACCGTTTTCATTTCGGTTGTTCGGTAGGAAGAATCAATAAATGGTTGAAGCTCTTCTTCAATGAAAGCTATAAAGTTTTCCGATCTCCCAGATGTTGGGAATTCCTTTTGGTCAAGCTTATTTTGCGAGGGATAGGTAAAGTCTCTGTTTCTATCAACATTTCCGATGCCGACGACTATCGATTCAGGAAGGATGTTAATCCAATTAAAGGAACCGAACTGAACGATCCCTGAAATATGGATAAAATCTTCATCTCTTGAGCCATCCAGCAAGTAGATCACTGGATAGGATTTTAAACTGTCTTGGTAATAGGATTGAGGAATGTAAATATTCAAATTTCTCGTTTCATCGAGCCGTGGAGATTTTATTTTAATTGCCTTACCAATAGTAAATTCGTTTTCGCTGATTTTTTCGACTACAACTTGGCTGCAAGAAAGATTCACCGTAAACAGTAAAATAAAACATATCGTCGTTTGCTTCATGGGCATTCGTTCAAATTATCCACAATGTGCATATTAAAGCGCTTGTAAGCAACCTTTGGGGCTTTTGCGATTTGCAATGCGCCCAAAAATAAAGGGTATATCAAGCTGTCGAATAAGGATGCTACTTGCTGTTATAGCAATAAAAAGGGAAGCGAATTCATATCACACAGACCAGTAAAAGGTCGAATTGGACTATTTAAAAGAAGCCTCGTCACCTAAACCATTATCAGAGTGCAAATAATCAATTTAGAAGGTGAACTCTAGTTTGGCTTACGAAAGCGATGTAAACTTTACACATTGAATAGATCCCCTTGCTATTATCAGCCGAACAGAGTGCAAGAAATCAGCTTAGAGCCAATGAAAATTATTTGTCAGCTCCATCCGACAGATTCTGAGAAAGTTGTGGGGTAAATGCATCCTTTGTTTCTAGAAACAAGGGATGCTGTGTGAGTAAAATTAGAATTAATCGCCATTTTTATCTCACCATAGGGCATAGTTCGGTACCACCTGGCCCACCTATTTCCAAGCTCGGTAAAGAGCGTATGGTTCCATTCCCTTTTAAGACATACATTGAGAGCAAAGCTTCGAAAAAACCTATGTTTGAGAGGCATCGTCGGTAAACAATAGCCAAGGGATTTCATTTCGTCTAGACCATTACCAATCTTTGCTGCCGGTATTTACTCTATTGGTCAATATCTCACTTGATGGACGCCAAATGGTACGCTCAATTATTTATGGAGCAACCTGTAACTATGGTTGTCTAGAGATTATCAATACAGACCAGGGTAGTCAATATACTGCTGAGCTATTTGCCAGCGCGGTTTTACCTAAAGGAGAAAAACCGTCAATGGACACGCATCTCAGCGTTCAGTAAACTCTCTATGCCTTACTTCAGCAATGCCTGTTGGAGCTCTTGAAATTCCCTTTATATCTTGATGTTGCTGACTAATTCATACAGCAACTTTTGACTTGTTTTGTCCATAGTTAGAAATATCTAGTGCCTCAAAATTTCCACTGCAAACTAATGAAATGATCTGTGTCAAACACAAAATATAGGATATGGATTTTTTAGCCGAACAGATTCATCAAAACCCTGTGTAAAACCAAAATTCAATAAGCTTTAAATCAACCAAAAGCTATCCGGAATATTGCAGGAGATCAATATGTCCACCCAAAAACACTTACTCCCAAACACATCAACACAAAATCACGCAAGAGCAGCCTGAAAGAAGAAATAAAAACCAAGACCGTAAGCTTACAATAATGCCTTTAGAAAATCTTGAGAAACAAGTAGATAATTATTCTTAATCACGAAAAATACTTATTTTGAAAATAGCTGTTGTTAAAACCTAATGTTATGAAAAATTTACTCTTCCTTCTTTTATGTACCTCTATCGCATCAGCAACTTTCGGGCAAACAACCCATGACCTATTTGCTTTTGATAATTATTTTATGCCCGAAACGCTCTACATAGAACCAGGTGATACAGTTTCGTTTACTACTTTAGGCTACCACAGTGCCACAGAAGTTGACTCAATCGATTGGGTGAATAACGAGCTCATTCCGAATCAAGGTTTTGATGTTGGGTTTGGCTCTGGTTCCTCCTCAACAAAATTTACCATTGATAGCGAAGGAATTCACTATAACATGTGTCGTCCGCATGCATCTATGGGCATGAAGAGCGTTATAATTGTTGGATCGGGTAACCTCAACCTAGAAGATGTGCAAAAACGAGAATTGGTGCGTATTTTCCCTAACCCCTCATCCCAAATGATCACCATTCAAAATTCATCTAGCGTCCAAATTATTAGTACAGAAGGGAAAAAAATGTTCGTGCAAAAAAACCTTTCACAAGTTGAGCAAATCAATGTCTCATCCCTACCCAAAGGCCTCTATTTTGTCGTGCTTGATGATGGGGTCCAAAAATTGGTAGTGGAATAATCAATCTTGATCTAATCGCAAAGTAACTCTTGCTGAATGTGTTCGTGAAATTACGATTTACAGTGAACGCATCGTCTTTGGTTTGCTCTCAGAATACTTTTCAGCACAATCTTGCCGATTCCGAGAGGTAAAATCTCGAGACATAGAACACATTTAACTCGTTTGTATTGAACGAAATATACTTTTCAAATAGTGATTGAGTATGTATGATGGCAAATAGCGTCCAATTTGTCTAGGAGGCATGGATCCGTTTTCATTGCGACTAGGGGCTTAAAGTTCTCTCTGCCTATTTGTCTGTAGCTTGGGTAATGAAATTAATAATGGGTCCATTTGCTTCCCTCATACCTTGGCTTTCCCAAGGGTCGATGAGGCTCACCCTCTATTAAAGGATATTGCTCTTGGACGTCGAAATGCTGCAGGCTCAAAATATTTTTCGGCGAATAAACGGATCTCTTCGTCAAAAAAGTGCCGAAAACTTCATGGAGTAGTTCTGCAATATTTTGATTTTTTGAAATTAGCATGGATACCAAAAAGAACAGAGGGAATTTTGGTCTGTTGTATGCTTAACTTAGCAGTATGAAAATATTATTCGTGTGTCTTGGCAATATATGCCGCAGTCCAATGGCTGAAGGTATATTTCGCACAATGGCTGAGGAAATGAGCATTAGAGTAGAGACTGATTCTTGTGGCACTGGGGACTGGCATGTGGGCGAAGCTCCGGATAAAAGAGCTCGCGCATGCATGAAAGCTCATCATGACGATATCTCTGACCTTCGCGCGAGACAGTTCAGAACTTCCGACTTCGATGAATTTGATAGAATCTTTGTTATGGATAGGAGCAACTATCAAAATGTGGTCGCCCTCGCCGAAAACGAATCTCAAAAGAAGAAGGTAGAGCTATTTTTGAACCTAACTTATCCCGATGAGCACCGAGAAGTTCCTGACCCATATTTTGGTGGTGATGAAGGCTTTGAACAGGTCTATAGAATGCTCGCTAAATCCTCAGAGGTTTTGCTAAACCAGATCAATGGGTAAGCTAGGAACATTACACCTCATCCCTACCCTTTTGGGTGATACAGATCCGGAGCTAGTGGTTCCGAGTCAGGTATTGGAGAACAGTCGCGATCTGGTATACTTTATTGCCGAAAACGAGAAAACAGCAAGACGCTATTTGAAGAAAGCCAGAACTCGAATACCACTTAACGACCTTCAGTTTTACGATCTCAACAAGCGAACTGAAGATCATCAGATTCCAAATCTCATTCAACCGCTTTTAAACGGAACGGACATGGGACTGATCTCTGAAGCCGGTTTGGCGGGCATTGCCGATCCAGGTGCTAAGGTGGTGGAGCTTTGTCATCAAAAGGGAATTCGAGTTATTCCCCATACCGGAGCCTCGTCCATCATTCTAGCACTCATTGGCTCAGGATTTAACGGTCAGCAATTCACCTTTCACGGTTACCTACCGATTGATCAAAGTGAACGCCGAAAGGCCATTAAAAATATGGAGAACATCAATCGTGAGACGGGGTACACTCAAATTTTTATGGAAACGCCTTTTCGCAACGAAAAGCTTTTTGATGAGCTTCTTAAAGTCTGCCATCCATCAACAAAGCTATCTGTGGCAAGGGAGCTTACCACAGAAAATGAATTGGTCAAAACCCTCTCGATCAAAGACTGGAGAAAACAAACACCGTCTTTGCACAAGCGGCCCTGTGTTTTTGGTATTGGTTCTTTGAAGTAATCAGTATTTAGAGACCTCTAATACCTCTACTTGATAAATGACTGTTGAGTAAGGTGGAATGCGTCCATCAGCACTTCCGCTACTCCCGAATGCCAACCACGACGGCAAAATAATTTCAGCTAATTCATTTTTAGTCATCTGAGCCAAAGCGATCTCCACTCCTTTCAAAACTTGATCTTCATTTCCGTAAATAAATCGCATTGGAGCAGCCATCTGTCTTGAGTCGTCAAAAACTCGACCATCGAGGGTTCGGCCTTGGTAGTGTATGACAATCTCTTTCCCTTTCCTCACTTCTGTTGTATCTCTGGAATACATAGAGCGGTAGTAACCCCCCTCCAGTTCCCGGTAATCTTTCTGAACAGAATCACTTCGAGCCAATAAATCTAGGCTTGTAAGCTCCTGAATTCGTCGATCTTCGAGTTGAGCTTTTGTGCGCATTCTGTCAATGCGTATTCTGTAGAGCAAGGTGTCTCTATAAGGTAATTGAACATTGAGTGTATCCTTAAGGAATGTAATTATCTCTAGGCTATCGCCCACTGATCTGGATTGCAAGAATTTTCGAAAGGGATCCTTCCCTCTACTCAGAAATTGGTCATACTCGTATACCAGTGTGCAAGCCGAGTGAAGCGGATGAATAGAGTATTCCAAATAATATTGCTCAGCAGAATCGAGACATTGTTCTTCATCGGCAAAGGCGAGCACTTTCCATTGTACTCCCTCCTGGGTCATATTGTAAGCCGGCGATTCGGTACAGGAGTACCAAAGCAAGCAAGCGTTAATCCAGATTGACCAAAGACAAATTGTAGAAAAGCGCTGCATTTGGGGGAATTCTATTTTGGTCGCCAGTAAGTCCGTAGGCTAAGTATGATGGTAAGATTATTCTAGCACTATCGCCCTCAGCCAAGAGCGTTACAGCCTCGTGTAAACCCGAGACCACGTCACCCTCTCCTACTTTAAACGTAATTGGGCCGCTAGTTTGGGTGTCGCTTATCTTCCTACCGTCAAGCAAATAAAGACTGAAATCAACCGAAACAATTTCTCCGTTGCTGGCCGTTTCACCTTCCGTATTGTAAAAGACTTCGTAGCGGATACCTGTTTCAGTGGTTGACATTTCCCAGCCCGATTGTTTGATGAAATTGTCAATCAACTTCGACTCCTTTCCCACCTTCTTTTTGTTCGCCTCGATGAGCTGCTCCTGAGTTGGGATAATTCCGTTTGACTTTGTGTTGGAGTCATCACAAGACGCTGCAAACAAAATGAGCCAAAGAAACAGAAGGGTAATAATCCTCATTTCTCCATCTGGTTTAGGTCAAATCCTGCCTTTGCCACGGCAATGAACTTTGCGAGGGTATTTTTCAAACTCTCATCACTGCGACCACCCGCAGCCATCTTGTGACCACCTCCATGAAAGAGCGCACTGGCGATTTTATTCACCTCCACATTCCCCTTACTTCTGAGAGACAATTTCACAAAACCATCTTTCTCGTAGAAAAATCCAGCGACATGAACTCCTTCAATGGACAAGGCATAATTAACCAAGCCTTCGGTATCTCCTCTCTGATAATTGAAGTGGTGAAGCTCTTTTTCTGTCAAGGAAATATAAGCAGCTCCCGCATTTTCAATGACAATTGTCTTTTTACTTAAAGCGTATCCTCTTAGTTTTAATCTATCAAGAGTTGAATTATCGAAAACCTCATTATAAATTTTTACATGGTCCATACCCGTTGACATCAGTTCCGAAGCGATTCTCATTACCTGAGGAGTAACTGATGAAAATCGAAACGATCCTGTATCGGTAACTAACCCAGTGTAGAGACAGGTCGCACAATCAATATCTATCAAATCTGTTTGGTCAAATTCCTCGATGAGTCTATAAATCATTTCAGCCGTTGAGCTAGCATCAGAATCAACATAGTAGAGATCAGCAAAATCTGAGGGGTCTTGGTGGTGATCTATCACATACTTAGGTTTTTCCGAGGCAATTACTGCTTCTTCAAAATCTCCCAGTCGCGATGGGTGATTGAAATCAAGGCTGAAAATTAGGTCAGCTTCTTTAAGCTCTTTATTGGCTTTCGCCAAATCTTTATCAGCCTCGATGATTTGATCACAACCGGGAAGCCATTTCAAGAATTTCGGATAACTATCAGGTGCAATGAGTGAGGCCCCTACACCAATAGCCTTGAAAAAGTGATATAACCCAAGAGAAGAACCTATTGCATCTCCGTCTGGACCTTTGTGCATAGTGATTAGAACCCTTGGTGTGGACTTGAGTATTTCTCTCAATGAAAATGGATCTAGCTTATTTAACATGGCCGCAAAGGTAAGGATAAGCTGTACTCTCTAGATACGATGTTTGCCCCTAGGGGAAATTTCGTGCACATAGTTTTCCGAATCCTTTCAAATAAAATTCAGAATCACTACTCGTGTAAATCATAATGACAATAAATATGTAGAATGGTATCCGTAATAAAAACTCTAATTTAGTAGATAGGGTTAGGTCGATATTGAAAGAGTCGAGTGATGGTCACAAACAATCACCACATTTAAAATGAGGTCGGTCAGCGCGCTTTTTCCTTTTAGTCCATATCTACATCACTATGATCGGCGTTAATGATAATTCTTTTATCCGTAATTTTTTCATTAATTCTGTATTCTCTGCTGTGCATTCCTTTAGACTCGTAATTAATTAAAGACTTAATATCCAAAGGCATTGAGAAATCTGTGAAGCTACCCTCGATCTCCATCATGAAATCCTCCCAAGGCCCTTCTTCAAGACTCAAATCTGAAAACTGACCGTCAACTTCCAGCCGTTTCATTCCAGATTCCACCTTCCCAAGAGACAGTTCTGAGTGCTGCAAATACACCTCAAGAAATCCCGATGCATGATCAATCTCAGCATCTGAAAACATGATGTCCAATTCAACATTGGTCAAACGGTCTGCCTCAAGTTCGCCATGGTGTATTTCTAATTTTGCCTCCTTCATTTCACCCAAAGTTAAATCTCCAAATTGCACCTTTACTATACTTTCAACTCCTTTTACATCTCCGCAAAAGAAACTACCATGTTCCACTCTTGCATTTACCTTAGAAGAAGTTCCTTCAATCCAAACATCTCCAAATTGATTTCCAATTTCGAGAGTAGTATTTTCCGGGATGTAAATTGTGTAATCTACAGCTAACTCTTCGACTGAAATTCCGTCCAATTCATTGATTGTTCTTAGCTCCAGTTTGTTGCCCTTCTCCTCGATGTCAACTCTTACCCTACCCTTTACCTTTTCGAAATTTTTGGACTTTGACGGGACCGCATTTATCTCCACTAAAACATCAAATATTTCTTTGGAATGATGTTTAATTACAATATCTCCAAACGAATTTTTAATGCTCAAATAGGGATCACTTCCAATTGGTTGAAAGGTCTTTTCGATTTTTTCTTCAATCTGGGCGAACAGCGCTGTGCTCATTAAAAAAGCCATTCCTCCTATTACTATTTTGCCAGTTATCATGATTTTGATTTTTCTTGTTTAATATTTTCCAATTTCTCTACTAGTGATAATCTCAGTCTAAAGTTTTCGATCATCGCCAGAATTACCCGATCGTTTGAACCACTGCGGTATAAATCTTTTTCTAATTCTTCGTATTGATCCTTGAGGATAGCCAATTCATCAAAAAGTTCTCTGACAGACATGTCTGTCTCGGCCATTTCTTGCAGATCTTTGTACTTTTTTTCAAGTTCTGAGGTATAGTACATCTCGATATTGGCCATATCAGCAGACACCTCGCTTAGAGACATAGACCCATATTGCACATCAGCGGGGCTATTGAATCTAGGAAGCAACAAGCTCCCTCCAGCAACTAGTAATACAATAATAGCTGCTGCGACTCTCCAAAATTTCATGCTACTCTCTTTGTCGAGTTTGTCCTTCTCGAGTTTCATCAAAAACCTATTCTCATGACCAAGAGGCAAATATTCCTCATTGAAAGAATCGTGCTCCTGCTTGATAAACTTTTCTAGTTCAGACATAAGTTTCGTTTACTAATTCAATAATCTTGTTTTTTGCTCTGGCATATTGCGCTCTCGAGGAGGCTTCTTTGATTCCAAGTTGATCTGCAATGGCTTTGTGGTCCATTTCCTCAAATAAGTGCAATGAGAAAACTATCCTACAGCCTTCCGGCAAATCTTGCATGGCTCTTTTAACTCGCTCTACGTCGTAATTATCACTCTCTCTTTCTGGTTCAACGCCTATTCCATGATCCAACTCTGCATCTAAATCGAAGTCAATCCTTCTCTTCTTCAAGTGGTCAAGACATTTATTGATAGCTATTCTGCATATCCAGCTCGACAGTTTTGAATTTCCTTTAAAAGAATCTATTCGATGAAAAGCTTGAATAAATGCCTCTTGCATAAAGTCTTCAGCCTCATGAGGATCGTTGAGAATTCTCAAACAGCAAGAGTATACCCTTTTGCTACAGGAGTTGTACACCTCAGTTTGCATCTTGCGATCTTTTTTCAGTCGCTTCTTCACTAAACTAAAATCCATCAATTGGTAAAAGGCTTTGATCGTAAGACGACAGCATTGAGCATTTCGCTACAATCAATTCAATAAAAATTAGGCATTAAAGCAGATAAATAAATATGCACTTGAATACTAAGTGCTTAATATTACTTTTCGGATATCCCTAGTTGACTATTGACAACCTCATATACCAATATCTGTCGGTCCAATAGCTCCTCATACTTTAAGGTTCTTTTAGTTGGATTGGTCATTTTGGCTTTGGTGATCCATTCTTTCGAGAGCCGAGGCTGCCCGAGTATTTCAGAGGCCAGTGCCATATTAAAACAAGCTTTATGTCTGACTTTCGGATCATCAGCTGAAGTAAGCTGCAACCATGATTTTGCGGCTTCCTCCCAATTGCCTGTCAAATTGAGCTTTTCTGAAATGCTGGTTAACTCGTCAGAACCACCGTTGAAATACTGTCTATAGTCGGGCTCCCAGTGAGGAGCAATGCGTTCGAAGTAGTCGTAGGCCGCCATTCCAGATATATCCATAAGGCCCATGTCTTCGTCTTTAAGTTCTTGAATCTCTTCCTCCCGATAAGAAACACGGCTAAAATATCTCTCGTAGTTCTCCTGATATTCATCAATTTTTTGACCGGTAGAGCAATCGTAGAATCTCCAGAGGAGGGACATGCTTACTTGACTCTCTTTAGAAAACTCAGGAACTTGAGTGGGCATTCCACTCCCATCACTCACGGATGCAACACTAACCGAACCCGATGTTCTGATGACCATGTCTTGTCCGTCTAATGAAAGGATAGCGTCTAGGTTGTATTCAACCGTTAAGGTTTGAATTTGGGCTGCGGTTAGCGGTGCCGTGGCAAATTCCTCTTCATTGGGGACAGAATCATTCACCTCAATGGAGATGAACTTAAACCGCCCGATATCTTCACAGAGTTTCTTGAGGTTGTCGATAGCCAAATTTGAAGCGCGGTATGGAACTGCTTTAATTTCACCGTAAGGCATCCTATCCATATACACTGGACATATGGAATTTTGAGTGGTACTTCGCTGAAGAACACCTACCACATATATACTGGATGGAATATACGTTTTAGATGGTTTTAAAAACTCTGTGTAATGATATGTTGTTTCGCACCCGCAAAGTAAGAAGATCAAAAAAAGAACGTTAATCAATTGGATTCTGTGCATGCGCTCAAAATTAAGAATAGAAGGGAATCAAAGTTTGTTTTGTTTATTTTTGCCGCGAATGAAAAGACTACTATCAATTTTAATTGCTCCCTTATTAATACTCAATTTTGTTGGATGCAGCGAAGAGTGTGATGATCCGGATGTAGCTGCTATCAATGCGCTCTATTTTGAATGTGATCAAGGAGCTGATGGATTTTCTGAAGAAGCGTTGAATGAGCTTTTCATCGTTAGATTTGTGCCGTTTAGTGAGCCGCTGGTGGCCGATACGGTCTTTTTGAATGGGGATTTCCCATCGGGGAAAGGACGTTTTTTTATCAATGATCAATTTCCTTTTGTCAATGGTCAATCTCCGTATTTTACTATATACGGTTATCAAGTGGTAGACCCTACAACAGGATATGTGGGAAATATTGAAAATATCGAATTAGAAGGAGAGTACGATGGAGATTGCGGGTACAATAACCTAGCTAAAAAATTCACATTCAACAATGAAGAAGTAGATCTAGGAGGAACCCAAAACTTCTACTTGATTACTCCATAAATTAATGATTCGCTCTCATCGATTGGGAATCTGTATCTTTGCGGCCTCAAATACCTACGAAAATTAGCTCAATGAAAGAAGTATATATCGTTTCTGCGGTTAGGACACCTATAGGTAGTTTTAACGGCAGTCTGTCCTCGGTGAGCGCTACACAGCTTGGCGCCGCAGCCATCAAAGGGGCTATGTCAAAAATAAAACTTGATCCGAAAGATGTTGATGAGGTCTTAATGGGTTCTGTCTTGCAAGCCGGACTGGGCCAAGCACCTTCTAGGCAAGCTGCCATGTTTGCTGGAATAGGCGATCAAGTCCCTTGCACCACAGTCAATAAGGTTTGTGCTTCAGGAATGAAGGCTATTTCACAGGGAGCACAATCAATTATGTTGGGGGACGCAGATGTGGTTGTGGCAGGAGGAATGGAGAGCATGAGCAATGTACCTCATTATTTACCTGGTTCTCGATTGGGAACGAAACTTGGAAACATGACCATGCTTGATGGTCTGGTTTTCGATGGTTTGACTGATGTATACAATCAAAAGCATATGGGCACCTGCGGAGATCTGTGTGCGGAGGAGTATAATATAACGAGGGAGGATCAAGATAATTTTGCTATCGAATCTTATGAACGATCAGCCAAAGCATGGGCAGCCGGAAAGTTTACCGATGAAGTGGTTCCAGTTGCCATTCCCCAAAGAAAAGGTGACCCAATTATGGTGACCGAAGACGAAGAATACAAGAATGTTAAGATGGAGAAAATACCGAATCTCCGTCCCGTATTTTCTAAGGAAGGAACAGTGACAGCCGCCAATGCATCTACACTTAATGATGGAGCCGCAGCTGTGATACTGATGAGCAAGGAAAAGGCAGAGTCACTTGGGGTAACCCCCATCGCCAAAATTGTGAGCTATGCAGATGCCGCTCACGCACCTGAATGGTTTACAACAGCTCCTTCTAAGGCAATTCCAAAAGCCCTTGACAAAGCGGGATTGCAGAATTCTGATATCGATTTTTGGGAGTTAAACGAAGCTTTCTCAGTTGTGGCTCTTGCCAATATGAAAGAACTTGAGCTCGACCCTCAGAAAGTTGATGTGCACGGAGGTGCGGTATCTCTCGGTCATCCACTAGGGTGCTCTGGTGCTAGAATAGTAGTTACTCTATTGAACGTATTGAAGCAAAATGGCGGTAAACGAGGATGCGCTGGGATTTGCAATGGCGGAGGAGGTGCCTCAGCTATGATTGTAGAACTGCTTTAGAACAAGATATTGATCTAGTAAAAAAAGGGATGACAACGCGTCATCCCTTTTCTTTTTCCATATTTAATTTTCTATTGTTTTATCACCCTTTCGGTAATCGTCTTATCACCGTGGGTCACCTGTAACAAATAAACTCCAGAATCAAGCCCAGTTATATCAAATCGAGTGAATTGAGCACCTTGAATTTCTCTCTGGTATTCAAGTACGACTCTCCCTTGAAGATCTACAAACAGAAACTGGTAAAATCCGTCGGCATTGCCACTAAAAGACACATTGAGATCTCCATTGGATGGATTAGGATATACTTGAAATTCATAATTAGAAGCTAAATTAACTTTTGAACCGGGGTTCCACGTAAAGAAGTCAAAATCTGACCACGGACCAATGATTGAGGTAGTACAGCCGCAACGGACTCTCCACCGATACGTTTGACCGTTTTGCAACTGACTAGCTGGAGCTAAAAATGAACTCGCATTCGGTGCAATAGTTTGAAATGACGCTAAACCTGAAGAGGATGCTATACCTCCCTGTACTTGACAACCAATAGAACCCAAAATTGGATCCCATTCAAGAAGTATGCCGTTGGATTGTGGAGTCGTTGTCAGATTTTGCACCTGCGGATAGGGTTGCTGACAAGGAACTTCACCGCCACCGCCATCAATACAGAAGGTATGCGTTGCTGAGCTCCCAAAGTTTGCGTCTGGAGCGGCCATTTCTACTAAAACATCTGCACCATCTACGATTTGATAACTGCCGTCAAATCCACAAAAATCATAGGCAGAACCATTCATTCCATCTCCGTAAGAATCAAAAATGGTAAACGTGTAGCATCCCTGTCCAAGACAAAATGTCTCGGTAAACGTTTGTCCATCTGCGTCACCTGGATATCCATCTCCCGACGCAATAATACTACCTGATGCGTCACTGGTCAATTGCCAACTTATTTCGTTTGGCCAACAATCAAAAGTAATATCCAATTGAGGAGAACTCGCATTTACAGCTGTCTCAAAATTAGATGCCCCTGAATTATTGGAAGGATTTTCGTCAGTTCCTCCATTTGGATTTGACACGGTTACACCATAAGTGTAGTTTCCAGAAGAGGTGATATTTAAATTTGGTAGCGCTACCGTTGCAACATCACCAGATACTAGGCTACCTGTCCAACCTGTTGTTCCTATGGAAACACCATCTAAGGTGTATGTTATACTCAAAGAAGTAAGTGTAGAATTACCAGCGTTAAGAATATCTACAGAGGGCGAGAACGTCTCTTGATTACAAGAAAAACCTGATACTCCGTTGATACCTTGCACTTGGGCGTCAAGATTTGCAGAAGGTTGGTTTGGATCAAAACCATCTAAGGTGACAGGATTTGATCCGAGTGGATCCAGCCAATCACTCAATCGGCTTGATGCGCTTCCGCCGTTATTCCAAGAAACATCAAATCGGCCGTAGTAATCGAATTGATTATTGTCTACCGTTCCTGAACATGCTGCTAAGCCTCCGTAAAGCTGCCCAACGATTCTCTTATTTTGATCAAAAATTGGTGAACCCGATGAGCCCGGTTCAGTCACTCCCCACTCCCACTCATTAATCCACCAAACTTGAGCACCGGCAGCAACATCTTCAAATGGCGAATCTTCTTCACGACATATTTTCATTACATCACCGCTTGGGTGGTGGATGCCCGTTACTTCTGTAGGACGGTTTCCGCTGCGATCCCATCCTGCATAGTACACATCGAAAGATGCAGGCGGGGTGGAACTCATCTCCCAGAGCGCCACGTCAGAGCCTGAGTTACTAGCCCTTAGAACCGCCCCGTTTATAATTGCAGTCGTGGGGCCATCGGTGCTATTCGTTGATGTTGCGCAACTCGGGTTACTCGACTTATATCCAAAAATGAATGATCTTCCGCCACCATTTCCAGTTCCGCAATGATCAGCTGAAAGCACATAGGGCGTTCCATCATTTGCCGTATTATTAATCAATGACGCAGAGCACCAGCGCGACCCATTTAGGAGCATAAGAGCAACGGATGCAATTTGATCGTCCCATTCTCCTACAGCACCAAATGGATTACCCGCTTGCTGGGTGCAACCCACATCATAGTTACAGTTACCACTATCATTTAGCCCTTTTGCAGTGTGAAGGGCATCAACAAAGTAACCCGCTACCTCTCTGTATCCTTGCACTACATGACCAATCAAAAGTTTTGTTTCAAACTCGGAGTCAAAGGGTTTAAAGAATTCTACAACCAATTTATTTGTGGGCATTGGGAGGGTTGAAAGCATAAAATCTTCCTGATTATTTTCGGCTGTATATGCTCCGTCATAGTGCTTTCCTTCTGCATCAAATACGTTTACATATTCTCCAGGTCCAAGCTCAAACTCATTGAAAAATACGTTCATCGTAGTCGCATCTTTTGAATCGAACTCAACCCTGAAAATTTCCCCGCCATCGACGTTAAGTTTAGATGGTGTCTGAAGGACATCGTAATTAACCAAATGCTCATAACCAAACCTGTATGGCATAGTCTTATTCACATTATTGATTGCGTCTTCGGATTTTAATTCTTCAACGTCGATTTTCTGAAGAATCACAACATCAACATTGAGCGGTTCTTTGGACTGCCAGCCATAAGGTTCCCCGAGGTCAGTTACTTGGGCCTTAAGGCCAAAAGTAAGACCAAATAGCGCCATAAGAAGGACACCTGCTAGATTATACCTATTCATATTCTTCATGTGTTATTATTGTATTAATAGTTTGGAATGAATGAAATCGTCTCCTAATTGGATGTTCACTGTGTACAGACCTGCAGGCAAGTGGGACAGATCAATCTCATACTGATTTGCTCCGTTATCCAGGTTGAGCTGACGCTCAGAAACTGCTTTACCACTGAGATCGAAGATCTTCAAGAAGGCGGTTTGCTTTCCTTCCGATTGGATACTCAGCTGAGTATTATCCTTAGTAGGATTGGGGTATAAAGTCATTCTGTTATCCTTAGCAAAAGGGTTTGCTCCAGCGAATCCGCGGGCTGCATTCGTAGAGAACTGATCATAAGGACTCCATGCGCCTACGATGAGTGGATTTACTGAACAAGCGCACCTGACTCTCCACTGATAGTCTGCTCCAGCCTGAAGGCTGCCATTGGATACAAATACTTGTGAGGCTTCGGGCTGGCCTATAGTTAAGGTGGCACTTCCTCCACCTATTGGACCTCCCTGTACTTGACATCCAATAGAACCAGGAATTGGAATCCACTGAAGTAGAACTCCATTAGCCTGAACGGCAGATGATAAACCTGTGACCTGAGGATACGGGTCGGCGCATGGTGGCTCTGAGTCATCATCAATACAGAATGTATGAGTCGTACCTGAACCGTAATCAGCTTGCCCCATTTCAAAAAGGAGACCTCCACCAGGTCCTACCATTTCGTAATCTCCGTCTACTCCACAGAAGCTATATTGTGAGCCGCTCATTCCATCTCCAAAAGAGTCAAAAATATTAAATGTGTAACAACCAGGTTCCAAACATTGTGACCATGTGTAGGTGGTTTGATCATCGTAAGTACTTTCAGAGACCGAAGCAACAATAGCACCCTGATCATTTAGGATCTCCCAACTTACCTCATTTCCCCAGCAGTCGGTCAAGACGGTTAAGGTAACATCAGAACAAGGGTATGTGCAGCTCCCGTCGTCTAGGTCGGCAGTCGCATCGTAATTAAGAGCCGATGGATCTGTGCATCCTAAAACCAGATCTGAACACGAGCTAGTAGTAATGGAGGCAATTGAAGAACTGCCATCAGCCGCTGTAAAATAGACGTTATAAGTGGTGCTAGATAACAATCCGGAAATGGAGTAGCTCGAGGTATTGGACAGATCGCCAGAATTTAAATTAACGCAGACAACACTACCTCCTAATGGTTGATAGCAAATCGTTTCTGCACTGCAAAAATCCGTATCAAACGAGGCTGAAATTGAAATTGTCGCCTCGACAACTCCTCCAATCAACTCACAAGATTCAGTAAGAGCTATTCCAACAGGGTCACATACCGGAGGTGGCCCGCAGTCTAGAAGGGCTAAGTCGAGGGCATTTTTAACATTGAGTCGACCACCAGTCACAGTCTCGTTGGTGAGTTGTGCAACTGGATCTACTCCGTCGTAAATGTATCCTCTCACCATATCGGCAGCAAGTTGAGGATTGGAAATGGCTAATGAAGCTAGATTAGAACAAGGTGCCGAGTATACTAGAGCGATGGCACCAGCTACACAAGGACTAGCAAAAGAAGTACCAGAAGTGTTGCTGTAATTCGAGGAACCTGAGGGGAGGTAGACAGATTCTCCGGGAGCGGCAAGATCAATGCTGGTGGCTCCATATCCGGAGAAGGTTCTTTGATCACTGCTATTTGTAGCGGTTACTGCTACCATATAGTCGCTGCCGCAAGCCGTAGGCATATCTCCCACATTGTCAATGTTTACATTGTTGTTTGCCGTGGCACCGCAGTTAAGTATTCCTGTAGAACCTAGGTCATCATAATAGGCACACCACACTGGATAATTCGCAGGATTTGCGAAATCAATTCCCCAAGAAGCATTGGTAGCTACTACAAATGCACCTTGTGTACCTCCAGATGTATTGTACAAATTCCTCATGGTTTGAGGATATGAGTATGAAGCAATTACGTTTGATTCAGTGAGGCTTCCTACTTCAACCTGCATGATGCTGACATCCCAATTTACACCAACTCCACCTAAGCCATTGTTTCCCTTTGCCCCAATCATACCTGATACGGCAGTTCCATGTCCACCAGAAGAAACATTATCAGAATTTGACGTTGGATCCCAACCATCAAAATCATCAATATATCCGTTGAGATCATCGTCAACCCCGTTATTTGGGATCTCTGCTTTATTGGTCCAGTGGTTATCTATTAAATCCGTGTGATTGTAATTAGCTCCTCCCGGCTCTATTACACATACTACGATTTCATCTCCATTGGCAGTAGTACCTCCAGTGGTAATATCCCAAGCTAGATCAGAATCAATATCATTGTCAGATCCATCCACATGATGCCACTGAGAGCCAAGCTGTGGGTCGTTAGGCGTGACTCTTTCCTTCACAAAGTGGTTGAGTTGAGCAGCTCTAACTGATTTTGAAGACTGAATTCTTCTGAGCAAGATTTCCTCCGGTACTTCTATTTGGTTCAAATGAAAAAGATGAATATTTGAAAGTTTAGAAAGCTCTTGACGGTACTCTAAATGGGAATCTAAACCCAACTCCTTAGAAAAGGATTTAATGACACTTTTAGCATCAACCCCTTTTTCGAGCATGATAATGAAGTCTCCCGGGACATGATCTTGAGCCTGTGAAAACGATTGATTTGGAGATACTACGGCTAATAAAGACAGTAGTATTCCTAGTAAAATAGTGAATTTCTTCATTGGTTAATTTCTGGTTAAAACTATATTCACAAGATAGCCCACTTATCGCTGCCAATCAAATGGTGAGAGCATTATTTATAGACAATCTGCAAGTACTATTTGGATTTTAGCACTTTCTTAAAGTAGCTCATTGATTTTCCAATGTCTGTAATGGAAAAATCAGGTGAAGAAAACCAGTAAGATCTTTTGTAGGATTTTCCATTGCTAAATTTGAGCGTATGTGAAAAGTGGATCCACTGAAGAAAGCCGTGATATTCTGGATAGATCTCTACTAATACAGGTCCATCACTTGCCTTGCCAGTATTTGGAGGCTGATTTTCCTGATCATACTTAACATTTTGACTAGAATCGCTTGCTGTGTCTCCTCCTATCTGGCTGTTGTTTGAATTAGAATTTTGAATATTCTCAGCCCCAGAAAGCCACTCTTGCACCATTCTTCCCACAGAAGTAATACCGCCTAGATCGTAGAGGGCGAGTGCATTTGGTCTATTAGAATTATTAATTAGCACATGTATACCCATCATCCCTCCAAGTTCTTCTAGACGAGCAGATTGGTCTATATAGAACTGCTTAGCCAATTCTAACTGGCTTTGTGAAAAATCGGTAATATAATATCCAGATTCCGTAACAACCCACCTGCCCCATTCAGGTTTGTCATTTAAAAACGACCAGTCCACCTTGTCTGGAGTCAGCACTAACTCCTCATCCTTACTGTAGCGGTCAGGCTTAGCTCCAGCATAAATGTGATAAGAAAAGCTAACTTTTTCTCGGAGTGATGGATTACTCTTTGCGTATTCAAACACTTTTCGATTGAACTCTTTTCTGTATTTGTTGGTCTTATTTTCAGCTCCTGTGACCGAGGCGGCAACAAGAACGTGCTCATACTCACCTGGTGGATACTTTTCCATCATTGGCGGAAGCCACATGTCGAGCAGATCGAGATAATCGCGGTTGTCACCATCCATCCTAATTTTCTCCAACACCCCTTTGGCATTCATATCACCAAAAACGTACTTTCTGAGGTAAAATTCTCCACCGTATTCAAAGGCACTAATGTCCAAGCCTCTATCAATCAGGCTTTGGACGAAATCCATCTCTTGATCTAGAGTGAAGCTGCTGAGATTGAGCGTCCAAACTACCTTGAGATTTTTCTCTTTACAGAAGTTTATAAAATCGTTGACTCTTTTACTCTCGGTGTAGCGATAGAGGCCGTCTGCGCCTTTTGACTTGCTAAAATCGACGCCGTAGGTTCTTAAATGAGTGATTTCCTCAATCCAAGGAGTAAGTAATGAGGAGTCGAAATCAAAAAGTCTTGAGTTAACGATGAGTTCATTGTTGGGTGTTTGACCAAGGACAACTTCCTCAACTGCATCAAAATCGAGTGCTGGAGTATGATTGCTTAATTGAGCGTAAGAACAAATTGAAAGACAGAGAAAAAGGGAAACTCCCAAGAATCGAAAAAACATAGAAAAGTTATAACAAGATTGAATTCTGCAAAAATAAAAAAGGGGTGCAAAATGCACCCCTTTCATAATCAATTAAGGAATTGAATTATTTCAACATTACTCTAGATGTAGTAGAGTTTTTTCCTTCCAATACTTCGATCACATAAACTCCATTCTCGAAAGAAGAAAGATCCATGTTCAAGAAGTTATCTCCTGCATTAACAGCGTAGTTAAAGTCAGCTACCGCTTTTCCTACTACGTCGAAAACACGAACGTTAACCAATCCATCCTTAGCTGCAGTATAGTTAATATTTACTGCACCCTCAGTTGGGTTAGGGAATACGCTCATTTCAGTTT
>JAKVAV010000047.1 GCA_022448105.1 Flavobacteriales bacterium
ACAGATGGTGAATGATACGTCGGGCATGGTAGCAAACAAACCACCATTTATTTTTTGAGCGCAAGGTTTAAGATGCATAAGTTTTAACCAAGCTCAATAACCAAAGAATTCTGGCTATCCTGCGGCCTTAAAAACTAAACGCCAACTTCACATTGACCCTTCTTTGGGTCAAGAAGTTTGGGACACCGTATTGGCGACCGCTAGATTCTTGAATCCAGCTATAGGAGATCGTATTGTTGATCCCAAGGAGATTCCAGACCTCCACTGATAGCGCCGCGCTCTTAAAATTTTTGAAAAGGCCTTTGGTCGGATTCTTCGGCATTAGGTCTTTAGAAAATCCGATGTCTACACGACGGTAAGCACGATAACGCTCTACATCTTTATAACGCTCAAAGTCAGGTGGTCCAAATGGTAGGCCGCTACCAAATAATACGCTCACGTGAACTTTAAAGCTAGGAATACTGGGCATCTCGTCCTGGAAGAACATGCTGAAGAAAACTAGCTGATCGGTAGGGCGAGGGATGTATCCAGGAAAGCGAGCAATCGTATCGACTGGAATGTCATTTTGCGTGAATCCCGGTTGGATCAATTCTCCATCGCTGTTGTACAACTCGTAGTAGAAATCATCCAATAGATCCTCCTCAGTTCTGAGGAAACTCAAACTTGCCCACGATTCGATACCTGGAATAAACTCACCGTGAATTTTAGTGTCAAGCCCCACGGCGTAGCCCACAGCATCATTTGTACCGTAGTATCTCAAACGAATATTGTCGATCTCATAAGGTACCAAGAAGTCATAATCTTTGTAGTAGGCTTCGGCAATGAACTTGAATGGTCGATTCCACATTTGGAAATTCACATCCGCCCCAAGAACGTAGTGTATCGCTCTCTGAGCACGAATATCAGGATTCAAAGTACCGTCGAGTTCTCTTAGCTCTCTGTAAAATGCTGGCTGGTAATAAAATCCAGAACTGAACCGAAACACTACATCACGAGTCAGGGTAGTAGAGTCGTTGATTTGTTTGGTCCACTTGGGTTTCCATGAAATAGTACCGCGTGGACTAATAACCGTCTCGTCACTATAATCCCAGTAATTCAACCGAACACCGGCTGTGGCGGTTATTCTGCTCTCATTATCAAGCAGCATGTCCCAACTATTCTGAATGTATCCCATCAATCGATTGGAAAGAATGGTACTGTTTCCCTTAATCACATCGTTAAGAACAATTTGATTCTGCGGATTAATAGGAGTGGAATAGCCAGCCGAATCGATGTAGCTCCATTCGCTTAGCTTATCGGTTATTTCTTCACCTCGCCAGGTTACTCCCCACTGTAGGTACTTATTTTCTAATGTCTTAAAACCTCTATGCTGAAAACTGTATACCGTTGCATCTAGCCGATTTCGAGCGTGTTCAAGAAAGGAACCAATTCCGCGGTTTCTCACCACATCTCCGAACTCGTCATCACCGAGGTCTCTTTCAAGCTCATCCAAAAAATATTGACCAAGAATATCGAAGGTCTCGTCCTCAAAAGTCCTAAATGCGGAAGCGGTAAACTTCAATCGGGTTGAATTATTTGGCTTATACTCGGTAGAGAGCGCTCCAAAGAAGGTCTCGAATGAGGTGACCTCCTGTCCTTCAAAGAATACAGTGAACCTCAATGCTTCGTTGAAGCTACCAAACTGAGTTTCTCTCGTGGAGGGGACGAATTTGAAATTGTTATTGGAGTAGTTTCCGAGAAAGGCTATTTCCCATTTATCGCTGAGGTCGTAAGTCCAGTAGGTTTGAACATCCGTAAAGTCTGGCTGGTAGTCACCTTGTGTGTCGAGGCTTCCTAGAATGTATTGATTGGTGAGGTAACGAACACCAGACACTTGCGTGAAGCGACCATCTTTGGAGGCACTCTCCAAAGCTAAAGAGCCGCCTAGAAGACTGGCGCTGAAGCTCCCACCAAAGCGTCGAGGTTTTTTATACTGAATATCGAGTACGGAACTCATCCGATCGCCATACCGCGCATCAAATCCACCTGCGCTAAAGTTGATCGAACCCACCATATCAGGATTGGGGAAACTCAGACCTTCTTGCTCTCCCGATCTGGCTAGGAATGGACGGTAAACTTCGATATCGTTGACGTAGACGAGGTTCTCCGCATAAGAGCCTCCGCGCACGCTGTAATTTGAGCTCAGCTCATTGTTCATTCGCACACCCAGTTGAGATGTTAATACACTCTCAATACCCTGCTGAACTGTGGGTGCTAATTTGATGTCCTTAATTGGCACCTTGTCCATCGTGGTGGTACGAGATCGATCGTCTTCGATAACTACACCTTGAATTTCGAGGAAATCTAAGCGAAAATTCAGTACGCGTGTCTCACCAGGTTCTAGATAAATACTTTCTTCTTTCGAGGCAAATGCCGTATGACTCGTCTCTATTAGGACTGCAGAACCTCCTTTGAGGTTGAGGCTAAAACGTCCGTAGCGATCTGTGAATGTTCCAGCACCCTGGCTTCGGACGTAAACATTGGCAAACTCTATAGCGTTTCCCTCGCGATCGGTGATTTTCCCTTTCACCGTTGCATCTTTCTGGGCAACAGAAAACAAAGAAATAAACAGAAAGAGTATAGTTCCTGACAGGAATCGGAAATTTACCACCGCAATCTTAATTCAATCAATCCGCAAACATAACTGAATTGATCGAAGAATTATTGCCCTCCGCGCTTTCTCTTTGATTTAAAGTCACCGCGTTTCCATGCTTGAATGAATTGAGCCCAAGCAACGGGATTCAGCACATTGATAGGTGGGGCTTGTCCAGCATAGTAAATCTGCTGCTGATACTGCTGCATGGAATACTTAAAGGTTTCGCCACCATCGGGCATAGCAGCATCCATTCTGGCAATCATATCCGCTTGTGCCAAATTGTATGCAGCCCTGTCCACATCGGTCACAGGCAGCTCCATTTCTAAGAAGGCTTGCTTAAACTGTTCCCTCGTTGGCCAGGGATAAATCACCGTTTCCTTCAAGGTGATGGTATCTTTGTCCAGAATTTGGATGAGGGAATATCTATTCGTTGTTAGGGTATCAGGGATGATAAATCGGGCCCTTTCATACCCAACGGAAGAGAAAAGAATGGAATCTCCTTTTTGCGCTACGAACGAGAAATATCCATAATAATCAGTCATCGTCCCTAGATTGGTATTTTCGACCAACACATTCGTGAAAGGAACTGGACTTAAGCTGTCTCCAGTAATAACTACACCGGAGAATTGTATAAGATCATCGTCTTGTGCAGACGCCTCTTGCACAGAAAAGACCATATGAAGGCACAGGATACAAATGAAAATACGATTTTGCATTGACATCAAAAGTAACGGAATTAGGTCTGAATAGGTCCAACTAAACTTCACATTTAACCAATCTTGTCAAATAGAGATCATTTGACCTAAGTCCATCTCAGTACTTTAAAGCAAATATTGATCCATCAATTGACGATCATTCGAATTTATGTTAAGGTTTAAAATTGCATGAAAGCAATAAGCATTTCCAATTTTAAGCGTCTTTTTATGAGGCTGATTATGGGCTCTAATGGGGATGTCTTTCTGATTGGAAGTCTTTGAATATGTTAGAGGCCACCTCTACCTCGGTCAGCTCATAGGTTGGTGGTTGAATATGCTTGCAGACGACCCAAAGTGATTCAATTGTCTCAGGAGCATTTGGAATCGTATTAGGGTTATACAATTTAATGTTCCTCTTCGCCTCGCGAGATAGGTTTTGAATTTGCGGTGTAGAACCAGTTCTGTCCATAGCTTAAGGGAAAAAATTGTGCGATCCATGGCTATCTTGGGATTTAGGAAATCAAAAAGCTATTTATGTTGTCGCTTCAGCGAATGAAGTCAACCCTCTTTGAAATCTTATTTCGTTTCATAGAATAGTGGTTAGTGATGGGAACCTGGCTGACTGTGCGGGTCGTTTGCACGAAAAGAAAGGCCTCATGATTGCGTGCAGAGGCATCAGTCATCAGCGCTTTGCCTTCTTTTAGGAATAGCCAGAATTGAGAATCCCACACATTCACCCTATTTTTACTCATCAAGTGATTGTCATGAAAAAATTTTCCATCGCCCTGTGCCCCATTCTATCATCCGTCTTATTGCTTGCTCAACCAACGATCGACCAATCTAATTTCATTCAGGCAGGAGATGTTTTCTTCTATGATACTTATACAAATCTCGCATTAGAAGAAGTAGGGGTGATCACGCAATCGGGTGCTGATTTTACTTGGGATTTTAGCGCCTTGGGACTTGATCAAGAGTTAAACATTGCTGATACGTACGTTCCTTTAGATTCTACTCCAGAGTTTTTCGAAATATTTTTTGGGAACCCTTTTCTAGCTGGTAATAACCTATCGAATTTGGCTTTGACCATCGATTTCTTTGATCTCGGACTTGAATTACCGGTTCCTCTCACCGTAGAGAACTCTTTCCAATTTTATCGAAGTGACGAAGAAGGTTTTTTCATTACTGGCTCGGCGTCGGAAGTAGAGGGCTTGCCTTTGATTTCGACTTACGAAAACCTCGATAGGATTTACTCTTTTCCTCTCAATTATTTAGACGCTGACGAGAATGCCTTCGATTTTCTAACTGTAGTTCCTAGTATCGGCGCGGTTGGGCAAGAGGGAATACGTTCTTACTTTGCGGATGGATGGGGCGAATTAATTCTTCCAGGAAGTGAAGTATATAACTGTCTAAGGGTGCGAACGGAACTGGATATAACCGATACGATTTATATTGATTTTACAAGCTTTGGATCCCTTATAGAGCGTCCTCTACAAGTGAATTATACTTGGATTTCGCCAGAGGTTGGGGGTACCGTAGCTGAGGCTACTTTTATAGATGACGCTCTTACTTCATTGCGCATGCTTTCTTCCGCCTCAGCCTTGTCTGCTATAGATCCTGATAGTTTTGATTTCTCGATCTATCCAAATCCAGTCGGCGGGACCTTGAATGTTTCGATTCCAGACAATTTCTCAGGACTTGTTCAAGTAATGGACATAACGGGAAGGATAATGCATGTGGTGAATGCCCGTAGATCAACCCAATTAGATGTAAGTGGGTATCCTGAAGGAATTTATCTGATCAGCGTAAAATCTGAAGCGGTTTCATTCGCTAAGAGAATTGTTGTGCAGCACTAGTCAATAATCAGTTTAGAACTAGCCGTATATTCTCCTACCAACAACTGCACAATATAAACGCCACTACTCAGATTTTGCAAATTCAATTTGGCATTAGGGGCGGTATTGAGTTCCTGATGCACGAGTCTGCCAGAGATATCCGTAACTAGTATTTTTGCTGCGAGATCTCCATCCCAATTAACTCTGAAATCTCCTGTGTTTGGGTTTGGAAATAGTTCAAATCTCAACTTATTTTTTTCATCTTGCACGGACAAGGGGCTTCCCAGTGATATATTATCAACCAGTAGATTATTGCCTCTTCTATTTACGGTTACAAAACTGAAAAAGAAGGGTTCATCAACTTGTAAATCAAGAGTTCTAGAGACAGTCAGCCAGTCGTTCGAAGACTCAGGAAATGCATTTGATTCAGAGTCATCATTTGTCCAAAGCTCATCACCACCTAGCCTGAAGATTTCTTCAGACATATAAGTATCATCACAGGAGCGATTTATAAAGACTATGAGGGTGTCTTTTGTAAAATCTATGTTACTTCTCTTGCGATAGAAATAATCAAAATTCAGCGCTTCTAAGTTTTGTGGATGATTAGATATGACAGGACTGATCAGGTGATCTAATTCACTGGTTGAGTTTAAGTAGTCTGGATGATTCATATATGCTGCATAGCCTATGGAGCCATCGCTTTGAATTGCCAATACGGTATCCCAAGTAATGGAGTAATCAGGATTATATACCGTCCATATCGACTCATCAATGCCTTCGCTGAAGTCATCAGTGAAAGGTCCCTCAATCGCCCAATCATATTCTCTTAGCTTGCTGAATCTGTATACGCCATGA
Source organism: Flavobacteriales bacterium (assembly GCA_022448105.1). Classification (GTDB taxonomy): domain Bacteria; phylum Bacteroidota; class Bacteroidia; order Flavobacteriales_D; family Cryomorphaceae; genus JAKVAV01. The sequence continues at coordinate 6,018 of JAKVAV010000047.1, forward strand.
TTGTTGAGGACATCGTATTCATTTTCTTGTTCGGCAATTTGAATATGCAATTCGAGCAATCCATCTCCCTCCACTGCAACTTCGGATAGTGAAATTTCTTGGCTTTGCCCCGGTTGAAGTATGATGTCAAAATCTTCAGATGTGGGGATTCCGTCTCCAACCGCAGCAATGATGGTAAAGCCCTCTATCGCTGTAATTCCGTTGTTTTGAACTTGAACGGTAGGTGTGAAGGTTTGATTAGCACTAGAGCAAATTAGATCATCGCTTGGAAAAACAATTCGAACTAACTCAATATCATCGATCAAGACGGAGGGCGGCGTAGGGACATGCGTTTCTGCTAAGAGGTCAAAAGCGCTCTTTACATTAATGAATCCCATTCCGTAAGTATTGTCTTCTCCAGGAGCACCTAGATCAATTGCAGTATTGTAAAGGGCAAGAAGAATCTCTTCACCAGTCACATCAGGGAAAGCCTCTTTGAGCAGTAAGACTGCACCACTTACATGAGGAGCTGCCATCGACGTACCGCTGAAAAGATCATACTCGCCATTTTCGATAGAAGATCTAACGCTCACACCGGGTGCGGAAACCTCTGGTTTGATCAATAGACTACCTTCACCTCCGCAAATACTCGGTCCTCGACTTGAAAAGTTGGCTATGGGAAAGCTTCCACCTGAAGAAGTTGCCCCGACTGTAAATGAATTGACTAACCCAATATTCGTATTGTGAGGCACACTCATCGTCATGTCTCCAGGTCCCTCATTTCCTGCTGAGAAGACATTTGCGATGCCAGCCACTTCTAGCGCTGTAAAAACAGGTATCACGAAATCAGGGCATGGCGCTTCGTCAAGATCTGGCCCAAATCCCCAAGAATTATTGATCACGTCGGGGATGTCATGAGTCGTTTCAGGATCACCATCAGGATCGAGGGCCCATTCATAACCAAACATGAAATCCGTTAGTGGTTTAACGAAAGCCAAATTTGAAACTACTGGGTCGGTTGCAATGTAATAAGCCCTTGGCGCCACTCCAATCGTATCGGCTGTGGCGGTGTCTAGCCCAAGTATAGTTCCTGTAACATGAGTTCCGTGGCTGCTGGATTTGTCCACGGGTACGGGGCTGTCATAGCCAAACCAAGTTGATAGCACAGGCATTCTATTGGCTAGGAACCGGCGATTATGGCTGGGGTGATCATCCCAAACACCAGTGTCGTAGGTCATTCCTATTCTGCCATGACCAGTATAGCCCATTGCCCACATTTCGGGTGCGCCAATGGCTTCGAGACCTGGTTCTATTCCACCTACGCTTTTTGCCCCTCCATCTTCTACTGAAGGTTTATCCACGTAACCAAATGCATTTCGGTTGAGGTACATGTCGGAAATATCTTCTCTGAGGGACAGTAGCTCTATTAATTCTGCTTCAGCGCGAAGCGCGATTGAGTTTGAAATCCAGAAGAGAGTGATATCCTCGTAATCGAGATTCGAATTTTCTATAAAATTGACAATGGCGGGTTGAGTAGAATTGGCTACTTCTTTCAAAGCTATTTCTACCATTGGAGCTCTATCCCTTGCAGGAGTTTTTCGCTCGTTCATTTCAGCTTTGAGGCCCAAAAGATCTGCCTTTTCTTTTAAGACCAAAGCAACAGGAATTAACTCATTAGGACTAGTTTCGCTCAATTTGTCAAGCAGTAATTGATCTAAAAAAGCATGTTGACTCTGAGCAGTCATAGAAACAAGAGCGACCACACTGGCCAATTGCAATCCACGTAAAATCTTCATATCACCTATTTCTTAGGTTCGAAGATAAAGATTTTGTCGGCTGTTGTTTTGAACTATTCTTTATTAAGGTTGGACTCTGAAAATGTCGCAACTGCGACAAATGCCAATACAAGAATATGCCTTACTTTGGAGGCATGCCCACAAAGCGCAAGGTTGTAATAATCGGTAACGGCGTCGCTGGTACATCCACTGCTCGAAACCTACGCAAGTACGATTCAGATGTGGAAATAACTCTTATCTCTGCAGAATCGAAGTACTTCTTCTCGAGAACAGCGCTCATGTACGTTTACATGGGACACATGAAGTTCAATAATATCAAGCCTTATGAGGACTGGTTTTGGCAGAAGAATAGAATCGATTTAGTCTTTGATTATGTTGAAGGAGTCGATGCTGCTGGCAAAAAGCTCAGAATGCGATCTAGTGAAGAAATTTACTATGATGAGCTTGTTATCGCTACTGGTTCGAGGCCGAGATTCTTCGGTTGGCCTGGTCAAAACCTTAAAGGAGTTCAAGGTCTAGTAAGTCTCCAGGATTTAGAGAACCTCGAGAAGCTTAGTCCACCGCCTTTAAAGGGAAATAAGGATAATCTGCGAGCGGTAATTGTTGGCGGGGGCCTGATTGGTGTAGAAATGTCTGAAATGTTACAGACACGAGGGATTCCGGTTACGATGCTGGTTAGAGATGAGGTTTTCTGGGGAAGTGTGCTCACAAAGGATGAAGGCAAAAAGATTGGGGCGCATCTTCGAGAACACAATGTCGACCTCAGGACAAAAGTGGAATTAAAGGAGATAAAAGGAACCAATGGCCGCGTGTCTTCCGTTATCACCAGTGAGGGAGAAGAACTCCCTTGTGATATTCTTGGAATTACCACCGGAGTGACACCAAATATCGAATTCTTAAAAGATACAGGCCTAGAAATGCAAAGAGGTATTTTAGTAGATGATACTCTCCAGTCCAGCATAGAATCAATCTATGCCGTAGGTGATTGCGCCCAGATCAGAGAGCCAAAAGAAGGTCGAGGAGGATTAGAAGCGGTTTGGTATGTCGGTCGAATGATGGGAGAGGTGCTCGGGCAGAGGTTGGCAGGAAAGCAATCCGTCTATTTACCTGGTCCCTGGTTTAACTCTGCGAAGTTTTACGATATCGAATATCAAGTCTATGGTAAGGTCAATACAAGAACTAGCGAAGACCATATTCAGTATTTCTGGGAAGGAGCAAAGAACAAATTCATTACGGTGGCTTATCATCCAGAAACGGAGGTGTTTCATGGGATCAATTCCTTCGGAATTCGACTGAGACACGAGTACTTTAATAAGTGCCTCAAGGAGAAGAAAGGAGTGGGTGAGGTGATTAGCAATATTCACAAAGCCAACTTCGATCCAGAGTTCTACAAAAAATGGCCAGCTAAGTTTAAGGCTGATTTTGAAAATGACACTGGAATTAAGGTGCCAAATTCACTCCTCAAAAAGCTAATTTCATAATGAGAGACAAGTTGCTAAAGGAAATTGGGATGTCCCTTTTTACGATATGTGCTTTTTCGTTCGTATCGCTCTCTTTTTTAGTTGATATTGATTTTAAAAACAGGGACTTAAGCGATTTAATTGATTCTAAACACGAGGTTCTTGCAAATGAAATTAGCACGCTCAATCCAGCCCCTCCTGTTATTATGGTTAAGCGTTTAAGTGAAACTTTTGGTAATTACTCTCAAAATATTGTTAATCATAGTGGTATAAGTTACGATTATTCGAAAAAATTTGCTCTCCAGTTAGGAAATGACCCTGCAAATTTTAATGAAGAATTCATTGCTTCATTTTTTAAATCTGAATTCCTTCAAACGAAGGTTTTGGAGAATACTAACTGGATGATCGGAAGGGACTGGGATAGCTATGAAGACTTTGCTCAGAATTTTGATGAAAAGGTTCAGTATATCAATCAGTCTGTCATTGCCGAGTTTGGAATCAGTGATACGACCTACCTGCTGCCTCAAGTGATGCAAGCAGGTGCTCCAGATTGGCTTAAAACGGGTATTGTAGCCCTTATGATTTTTGGATTTGCAGTGCTCGGAGGGTTCCTGTATGCCTTACCGCTGGCATTTAAGCATGATGGAATTCATAACGATCATGTCTTTCATAACAAGTCTCAAACTCGACACTACCCGGCGATAATTGTATTTATCTGTTTGGTGGTGTTTTATATCGTGCTTTACCAATTGCCTGCTTACCTGACCAACCAAGTAGTGCTGTTAACTCCAGTTGCCGAGAAGTTGGCTGGTGGCGCCTCTGATCGTTGGTTTTTGTATGGCTTTCTTTATACCATCGCCATGATGACCATGGGTTTCAAGATGATGCTCAAGTACAAAGGCAATAAATACCAGCAAGTTCGCACTGCTTCAGTGCTCTTTTTTCAGATAGCTTTTGCCTTTACACTTCCTCAGATATTGACTAGTTTTCAGTTGCCCGCTTATGACCTCAAAAGTGCCTGGCCTTTGGAGTATACATTTTTCTTCGACTGGAGAGTAGGTCAGTATCTGAATGAAGGCACTTTTGGAATCTTCCTTTTTGGGTGGGGAGTTCTTCTCTTTGCCGTGGGAGTGCCTTTGTTTACTTATTTCTTCGGAAAACGCTGGTATTGCTCATGGGTATGTGGCTGCGGCGGTCTAGCTGAGACAGTCGGTGATCCTTATAGACACCTTAGCGATAAAAGCTTGGGCGCATGGAAAATAGAACGGTATCTTGTTCATGGAGTATTGGCCTTTGCAGTATTAATGACTGTTTGGGTTAGTTATACCACATTTACTGGAATATCAGAGCTTCTGGGAATTAGTTCTTACGATGTGAGAAGTGTTTACGGATTCTCGATTGGCTTTGTGTTTGCAGGAGCTGTGGGCACAGGGTTTTACCCAGTGATGGGAAATAGAGTCTGGTGTCGCTTTGGTTGTCCTCTGGCGGCGTACCTTGGATTAGTTCAGCGATTTAAGTCGAGATTTCGAATTACCACAAACGGAGGACAGTGTATTTCCTGTGGCAATTGCAGTACTTATTGTGAAATGGGAATTGACGTGCGCTGGTATGCTCAAAGAGGGCAAAACATTGTGAGGTCAAGCTGTGTGGGTTGCGGTGTCTGCAGCGCTGTTTGCCCGAGAGGGGTTTTAAAACTCGAAAACAAAGGAGAAGATGGGAGAATTAGTGAAAATCCCATTCTTATCGGTCAGGAAGGTGTATCCTTGAACATTTAGACTGAAATGGACAAGATTGTAGATGTCATAATTCCCGCTTTTAATGAAGAGGAGTCCATTGGTTTGGTGTTGGGAGATATTCCCAGAGGCTTGGTCAGACAAGTTGTGGTGGCCAATAATAATAGCTCGGACGATACATCAGCCAGAGCCCAAAAGGCCGGGGCTGTTGTAGTTGATCAACCGGAACAAGGATACGGTGCCGCTTGTCTTATGGCCATTAAAAGATCACTAAGTTCCACACCTCCTCCTGATATTCTGGTATTTCTCGACGCCGATTATTCCGATCATCCAGAGGAAATGAATTTGCTTCTCGAACCTATCCTTTCTGGGAAAGCCCAAATGGTAATTGGTAGCAGGGCACTCGGAGAAAGGGAAGAGGGATCCATGATGCCGCAACAGGTTTTTGGAAACAAATTGGCCACTTGGCTCATGAAAATTATTTATGGCTCAACCTTCACGGACCTTGGACCTTTCAGGGCAATAACAAGAAAAGCCTACGAAGAGATAGGGATGGTAGACCGAAATTTTGGTTGGACAGTTGAGATGCAGGTCAAAGCTCTGAAGAAAAAAATTGCCTCTGTTGAGATTCCTGTGTCTTACAGACGGCGAAAAGGAGTTTCCAAAGTTTCTGGAACCATTAAAGGAAGTATTTTAGCCGGCTATAAAATCATTTATACCATTTTTAAGTATGCCTAGTTGGGGATGGGTGGTCATTGGTGTTTATGGAGTAGGAATGATCTTCATTTTCTGCTATAGCTTGGTGCAGCTATCTCTCCTTCTCAATTACCGCAAGCGAAATTATTCCGGATCTAAGAAATGGGTTGGTGAATGGCCATCGGTGCTTATCCAGTTACCGGTATTTAATGAACGATATGTCGTTGAACGCTTGATTGACGCTGCTTGCAATCTCGATTATCCAAAAGATAAGCTTTCTATTCAACTTTTGGATGATAGCGCAGACGACTCATTTGAGATTGCTGCTGAAATTGTTAGAAAGTATGCAAAAAAGGGGGTAAAGATCGAGCAAGTAAAACGCGAAGAACGAGTCGGTTTTAAAGCAGGCGCTCTCCAACACGGTCTTGGTCATACCGATGCGGAATTTGTCTCCATTTTTGATGCTGATTTTGTTCCTGATCCTGGTTTCTTGAAACGAGCCATTCCTGAATTTATGAGTGAAAACGTCGGAATGGTACAATCTCGTTGGGGTCATCTTAATCGCGATTATAGTCTGCTTACCCGTGTACAGGCATTCGCACTCGACGCTCACTTTACCGTTGAGCAATTGGGGCGGAACCTTGGCAATCACTTTATCAACTTTAACGGAACTGCAGGAATCTGGCGAAGAATCTGTATCGAAGACGCTGGTGGTTGGAGTGCCGATACACTGACAGAAGACTTAGATCTTAGCTATCGAGCTCAGCTTAAAGGCTGGAAGTTTAAATTTCTCGAAGAAGTTGTATCACCGGCAGAGCTTCCTGCAGAGATGAACGCCCTCAAAAATCAGCAGTATCGATGGAATAAAGGAGCGGCAGAGTGCGCCAAGAAGCACATCCGAAATGTTTTTTTGTCTAAAAATATTTCTCTATCAACAAAGATCCACGCATTCTTTCATCTGCTTAATTCCTCCATTTTTATCTGGATAGTCATCTGCGCTATTCTGTCTCTTCCGCTAATCATTTTGAAGAATGAAGTCGTCGGGTACGAGATTCTTTTTGCTTCAGGAGGAATTCTATTGTTTAGTTTTTTCGTTTTGGCTTTTTTCTACTACACGGCTTTTAAGCGAATTAGAACGGCGCCCACTAAGACTTTCTTTTGGTTATACCCCGCCTTTTTGAGCCTTTCGATGGGAATGAGTTTGCATAACGCTCGAGCGGTTTTACAGGGGTATTTCGGGAAAAAAACTCCTTTTGTCAGAACACCAAAGTGGAATTTGATTGGAAACTCAGGTAGCTTCCGTCAAAAAATGTACATCGATAAGAAAATCCCCTTCATTTCTTGGGTGGAAGGTCTTTTGGGTTTGTATTTTCTCCTTGCTCTCATTTTGGGGATGAGGTTGGGTGAGTGGGGGTTTATTCCACTACACGCCATGCTTGTATTTGGCTTTTTTGCAGTCTTTCATTATTCCGTCAAGCACGCTAGTTAAATTCTTGGCATGCAGCGGTCTCTTTACTTCGTCTTTTTCGCTGTCGTTTTTCTCACAAGCCATTTTCTCATCTCCATTACTTCTCGTGGAGATTTTGAAATTCTGTTGATAAGCATCTTTTTTGCTTTCACTGCTTGGGTAGCCATGCTAAGGGAGTCTACGAGTATACGCAGGATACTGCCGCTGGCTTTAGTCGCCAGATTCGTATTTTACTGGAATTTGCCCATGCTCAGCGATGATTTCTATCGCTTCATCTGGGATGGGAGTCTCATTCTCGATGGTTTGAATCCTGTAGGAAGGATTCCACTAGATACAACTGCGGAAGTTCCAAATGCACAATTGCTGCTGGATACTATGAATTCACCAAATTATCCTTCGGTCTATCCCCCTTTACATCAGCTGGGAATGACATTTGGCTCCCTATTCAGCGGTCTCAATGCACAGGTTAACGGTATGAGACTCTTCATCTTGGTCTTCGAAATACTTGGTTTTTGGTATTTTTTTAAGAAATCTCCTCAGCATATGAAATGGTACTTACTTTACTTGATCAACCCCTTGGTGATCACAGAAGGAACTGGAAATGTGCATTTTGAAGCAGCTCTCCTGCCTCTTGTGGCCATTGCTTCCCATCAAATTGGAAAAAAGCAGATTGTTGGAACTGCGCTGAGCATGGCTGGAGCCATTTTGATTAAGCTCAATCCGCTGATGCTCATTCCGGCATTTTGGTCGGAGGTTAAATCATTCAAATTCGTCGCGATCAATGGACTGATCGTTCTATTGGGTTTCTTACCTTTTCTCTCCGGGTTCAATGAATCGCTTCACGGAATTGATTTGTTCTTCAGGAGTTTTGAGTTTAATGCGTCCATTTACTACCTCGTTTCGGAAATTGGTAAATCAATACTCGGCTACAATCCCATTTCTGTGGTTGGTCCCTTATTGGCATTGGTGAGCTTGACTCTTATTCTGTTCATTAGTTTTGGAAAAGACAAGCTCTACGATAAGATTCTGTTCATTTACTTGATTTTTTTGCTCTTTTCGAGCACAGTTCATCCTTGGTACATTATACCAGTCGTTTACTTCTCTATTTCTGCGGGACGGCAATTAATTGCTATTTGGTCTTTTACTGCTTTCTTTTCTTACACTCATTACCTTGGCGAACTAGAGCCAAAGTATCCCTGGTTGATCGCCGAGTATGTATTTCTTTTAGGGGCTATTATCTGCGAATGGAGAAAACGTCCTCTTCAATTATTTCTCGGATGATATAGCAGTATGGTATCCCGCAGGTAAGAACGATCAAGATGTGTGTAGATTTCCGTCGTCGTGATTGATTCGTGTCCAAGCATTTCTTGAACTGCTCTCAGATCAGCTCCGTTTTGGACTAAGTGTGTTGCAAAACTGTGGCGAAAAGTATGAGGACTCACCTTTTTCCTGATTCCTGCTTTTTCTACCTGCGCCTTTACGATATTGAAAACGCTCACTCTACTGAGCCCGCTACCTCTGCGGTTGAGGAAAAGAATGTCGCTGTACTCTTTTACAATCTGAAGATGATTCCTGATTTCGTATCGATAGATGCGCATAAATTTCAATGCATCTTTCCCAACAGGCACAAGCCTTTCCTTATTTCCTTTTCCAATTATTCGCAAGAATCCTTCATCTTCGTATATACCCGAGATTTTAAGGTTGGTCAACTCGCTCACCCTCAGTCCTGATGCATAAAGAGTTTCCAAAATTGCTCGGTTCCGTGTCCCTTGTGGATCGCTGAGATCAACTGAATTCAATATTTGAGAGATTTCTTCTTCACTTAATGTATCTGGGAGTTTTAGAGGAAGTCGAGGAGTTTCAAGGAGTTCGGCGGGATTGTCAGCTCGGATGTCCTCCATGATCAAATAACGGAAAAATGCTTTTACACCTGAAATCAGCCTGGCCCTGCTGCGGGGGTTCATTCCCTCTCTAGAAGCTTCCTGCAGGAATTGCGACAAATCATTGAATGAGATATCCAAGGCCTTTTTTTGAACCCTTTCGGAAAAGTGATGTCTTAACCTCTCCACATCTCTTCCGTATGCTTCGATGCTGTTTTTGCTCAATCCCTTTTCTAGAGTGAGATAAGCTTCAAATCCTTTTGAAAGAGTAATCCAATCCATCGGTGACTTATTCTTACGTAAATTTGGGTCAATACTAAGTCGCTTCGAGTGAAAAAAATTCTAATTATTAACGGTCCAAATTTGAATCTTCTTGGAAAAAGAGAACCACTGCTCTATGGGTCTGAATCTTTTCAGAGCTTCTTTAACACTTTGAAGTCTGAATACACTCATGCTGAGCTTGATTACGTTCAATGCAACGAAGAGTCAGAGCTTATTAAAATGATACATAAAGGTGCCAATTATGATGCCGTTATTCTAAACCCTGCTGCCTATTCTCATACCTCTATAGGGGTAGGAGATGCTGTAGCGGCAATGGATACACCAGTTTTTGAGGTGCACATTTCAAATGTTTTTGCTCGCTCAGCCAAACGTCACCATTCTTACGTGAGCAAATATGCGTCGGGTATTATAGTTGGAGCTGGATTGGACGGGTACCGCATGGCTATCGATCAGGTACTTCGGCTTTGACGAACGAATAGATTTGTAGCTAAAGCACCGAAAACTTTCTTTTTGTCTTTGAAGTAATCTTGTACAATACTTCCTCGGTAAAAACCTGATTTATTTGGAGTTTCAGACAATGATTGCCAATGTTTTCTCTCTCTTAAAAGTCGTCTGAGATTTCCGTAAAAAAAGAAGTGGGCTCTTAATACCGCAAAAAAATGTTTTGGACCCTTAGTGAAGAGCATAAAAAAAGCGGCCCCGCCATCAAAAATCAGCCTTTTTAAAATTTTCGTTAACAGTGAGCCATGGTAGTCGTTGCGCACAATGATAGAGAGGTTATTTCTAAAATTTAAATAAGTCTTACGGGAATTGGTTGAAGCAAGGGTTCCTCCTCCCAGATGGTAAACCTCTGACTCGGGGAAACAGTAGATAGAATGACCTCGATTCTTTAACCTCCAGCATAAGTCTATTTCTTCCATGTGGGCGAAAAATGTCTCATCAAAACCACACACCTCATGGAAGGCCTCAGCGCGAATAATTAGGCAGGCTCCTGAGGCCCAAAATATTTCTCGCTCGTCATCGTGCTGGCCAATGTCTCTTTCAATGTGGTCAAAGATTCTGCCCCGGCAAAACGGGAATCCATTTTTATCAATAAATCCACCACTAGCTCCGGCATATTCAAAGCTTTTCTTGTCGCGGAAGGATTTGATTTTGGGTTGGCAAGCAGTAATTTTTTCACTTCTTTTCATTCTCCCGATAAGCGGACTTAACCATCCGGGAGTAACTGCGACATCGCTATTCAGAAGGACATAGAATTGTGCCTCGATCATTTTTAAGGCGCGGTTATAACCACCGGCAAAACCATAATTATGGTCGAGTTTTAAAATCTTGACGGAAGGAAATGACTCGTGTAATAGGGAAAGAGACGAGTCTGTACTGGCATTGTCAGCTACAATAATTTCAACTGCCGTGGGTGTGTTTTCTACAACACTGGGGAGGAACGTCTTGAGGTGCTCCTCGCCATTGTAATTTAAAATAACGACTGCCGTTTTCAAAAGGATCGAAAACCTGCAAATCTAACGTGGATTCTCGAAATAATCATCAACTCTTCCACCAAAATGATCTCTTCCTTGTGTGGCATCAATTTCATTTAAAGGCGTATTGCGCTGTTCTAAAAGAAGTCTCCATTGAGGATTAATCACTTCTCCTCTCACCCCATCGGTGTGAAGGAGTTCATAATCTAAGGCTATCAGGGTTGGATCGTAAAAAACAAACCTAACATTGTTGAATTGACCTGTTTTATAGTATCGCCAAATTTGGTAGGGATACGAAGACGGCTCATTTGCTCTATCGGTGAGGTCGTCTGGGGGTCCATATTGTAAATACACTCTTCCTCGGTCGGTTTCATAGCCGTTTTTATTGATGGTGCCAAATTCTTCATCGACAAAATCTACTTTTTCCTTATAGGCTAGCCAATCTGTTTCACCAAGTCCAGGATTACGGCTTTCCCAGAAAGCATACATAAAACTGCGCATGTGTTTTAGGTCGCTTGACTCGAATTCGCGAAAGCTATTGTCAAGCATACCCCTCTCCTTTATGGTGGCAATAGGTCGCACCGAATGAATGTAATCGTAAATCTCTGTTTTCGATTCGAATCTCGAAACCCATGTCGATTCGAGATCTTCTCTTTTCATTAAGCTGAGCACATCCTCAATAACCTGCTTATCTCTCTTTATGGGCTGTGATGCTCTAGCGAATAACTCGTTATCTCTAGTTCTTGCTTCAAACACAATGTCAAATTGACCATCTCCTACATCCGCAATAGGAATACTGGTTATTAAAGGAACAACCTTTCCAACAGATTTTCTCATATACTTACGAGTACTTTCTATCGGTTCTTGATTTGTTGAGTTGGAAAGGTAAGCTGTCACTAGGAACATTTCATCTTCCGGAAACCTTTTGTTAGTCCCGTATAATTCAGTATAGATCACTACCTCTTTCATAGTTGGTTTTAAGATAGAGTCCGATACCATTGGCAATAGATCATACCCGCTTTTAGACAATGCACCGGGCTGCTCAGTCTTTTTGTAAGCAGATACCAGCTCAAGATCAGAAAAGAAAGTGCCATCTGGTATTTTCGGGACGTCTATACTTAGTGAAGCACTAGTGATTCCTGAAAGTGTGGGGGCGTTTAAATCTTTCAGTTCAATTTCTACGTCGTATTTACCCGAAGCCAACGCGAATCTTTGCAAATCAATGAAGTCAACAATTCTACCTCGAGACATTACTGGACTTTTCAAAGTCTTTTTGTCAAAGGTTACAATTTGCTCTTTTTGCTTAAAAATCACCGTAATTTCAATTTCTCCTTGAAAAGCATCATCCTCGCCCTTCAGTGGCAACAGGGTGATGGACTTACCATAGATGTCAAAATAAGTCTCTATTACAGGGCCCCTTTCGGGAACATAGAATATTTTATGGTTGAAAACCGCGTAGGGAACTGATATTGCTTCAGTGGATAGAAGCAGTAAGAAAATGAAAACTAAGCCTTTAAATCTTTGCATTGCCCGATTATTCACCATTAAACTGTAAAATTAGCAATTTGTGTTGTCTCTCTAACTTCAAAATATCTAGATAAATTGACATCTCAGTCTTGTTTGATTTGACAAAACGATTACTTTTGCGCCGGAGAAGTGGCAGAGTGGTCGAATGCACCGGTCTTGAAAACCGGCGTACTGAGAGGTACCGGGGGTTCGAATCCCTCCTTCTCCGCTCGACCGTAAAAACCTATCGATGGAATCATCGGTAGGTTTTTTATTTGCAGATCAGTCGTACCCTCTTCCGGGTTTGGTATTTACCCTATAATGCTCGAGATTATCTAACCCGACGCGATCAAACCAAAAGAACCTGCCGTAAATCTTGGCGGAGAGAGGTGGTCATCATCTTGTCCTCACTCACTTGGGTTATCAAGTTCCTGAGTTCTTGTAGGGATAAATTAGAAGAGAAGGTAATGGTTATGTGAGGAGAAATTTTGTTTGTCCTTGTTCTGATATGCCATACGCTTTCTCCTAAAAGGTCGAATAATTTTCTCGCTTGAGCAATTGATTTAGAACGGATTTGAAAATTAGACATATTGCAATTTGAGGTGGTTATTTGATCAACTTCTCTAAATTATTTAGCGAAGTAAATAATGGTTAAAATTCAATGAACCTTAAAATTTGTTCTTTAAACTGTCCTTAAGACGTGACGAACGCAAATGGTTGTCACTAAATTTCAAATCGTTTTTCATATGAGCAGCGCATGACTTTTGCTTGGTTTTGAAGCTTCAAATTGCTCCTTTTCGACTATTTGTACGCCATTATTTCAAGATAAGTTAGATTATGCTAAAAATAATATTTGTGTTTTCTAAATTTGTGGCGTGAAAAGGTATTTAGCATCTCTTTATTTATTGTTTATAGGTTTTTATAGCCATGCCCAGAACAGTTCAATTGTAGGGTTAATAGAAGGGGATAATGGTCCTCTTGCCTTTGCTACTGTTACAATAACTGGCTCTTCAACAGGAGTGTCGTCTGACATAAATGGTGAGTTTTGTTTGAGCGCCTTGAGCCAAGGTGAGTATGAAATAGAGGTAAGAGCTCTTGGCTATCTCAGTAAAATACTATCAGTTGAATTGGGCAAATCAGAGAATTTTTATTTGAGTTTGGTCCTACAAAAAGATGTACTCAATCTCGGTCAAGTTGTGGTTAGTGCGACGGATGGAGAAGTACCGATCTTTGAAGCGCCAATTATCATTAGCCATATTTCTGAAGCAAAGTTTGAGAATACGCAGTCATTGACTTTAGCGGAAGGCCTGAGTTTTTCTCCCGGATTGAGATTGGAGAACAACTGCCAAAACTGTGGATTTACTCAGCTCAGAATGAATGGACTCGAAGGAGCATATTCGCAAATATTGATCAACAGTCGCCCGATTTTTTCTGCGCTCACCGGAGTTTATGGATTAGATCTTATTCCGGCAAATATGATTGATAGAGTAGAAGTAGTTCGCGGTGGGGGATCAGCGCTTTATGGCGGAAATGCCATTGCGGGAACGGTAAATATCCTAACTAAGGATCCCCTTGATGACTCATTTCAAATAGGCCTTAATCAATCACTCATTGATGGGGATGCTTCTGATCGCACTCTTACTTTCAATGGATCGATTGTCAGTGATGATTTGAACATGGGTTTAAATCTTTATGGATTCAACCGAAACAGAGATTATTGGGATGCTAACGGCGATGGTTTTTCAGAGATTACCTTACTGGAAAACAGCACCTTCGGATTTGACGCCTTCTACAAACCGACTCAAAATAGCCGTTTTGAGCTAAATGCCTTCTCTATAAATGAGTACCGCAGAGGAGGGAATGATTTCGAGTTTGAGCCTCATCAAACGGATATAACTGAAGAGCTCAATCACCGCATATTGGGCGGGGCGCTTTCTTATGAAATGTTTTTCGACGACTATCGTCAGAAAGTATCCTTGTATACATCGGGTCAACAAACCGATAGAGGAAGCTACTATGGTGGAGGCGGAAGAGTGCTCCAATTTGGTGATTCTTTGACTGAGAGCGACATTCTGGCCATCAACGCCTACGGGACTTCTGAAGATGTATCATTGGTTGGTGGTGCTCGCTACACTTTCGATTTCAACTCAAAAATGCAACTCTACGCGGGCTCTGAGTTTCAATACAATTCTGTGACGGATTTGATGCCTGGTTATGGCAGGTCTATTCTGCAAGATGTGGGTGTGTGGGGTTCATTTGTCCAGTTGGAGCTGAGACCGATGGAGAAACTAAGTGTAGTAGCCGGCGGTAGATTCGATCTGGTGAATATAGATGGCGATTACAATTTTGCCTCAGCAGAGAGCAACACCGGCGTAAATGATCGGTATGTAAATGAAGAACAGCTCGGTGTTTTTGTGCCGCGTGCTTCCATCATGTATGAGCTCAATCCCAATCTAAAGTTGCGCGGATCCTATGCGCAGGGTTACCGAGCACCGCAGGCTTTTGATGAGGATCTTCACATTGAGACTGTAGGAGGTGCAGCACTCTTTACACAACTCGATCCTGACCTTGTCACGGAAAGATCAAACAGCTACACGGCTTCACTTAACTATTCGAAGGTATCGGACAAGGTTCAGTCTAGCATAGTTGTTGAGGGCTTTTACACCGACTTGATTGATCCCTTCATAACCACGGACCAAATGGAATTACCAAATGGTGTTGCGGTGGTGACAAAGCGAAATGGTTCGGGAGCATCGGTTTATGGCATTAATCTCGAAGTCAATGCTGCTTTTCAGCAGAAATGGATTCTGAATGCTGGGCTGACTCTGCAAGCAGCGAGATATGACGAAGAGGAGCAAATATGGTCTCCTGAAGAGATTAGCGATGCAAATACAGACAGTGTTATCTCAACTGACCATATTCTCCGTACGCCCAACACGTATGGTTATATGAGCTTAACTTATCGCCCTGTCGATGCTTGGTCTATTACTTATTCAGGGGTTTATACCGGTACGATGAACGTTGCTCATGTGATCGATCCAGAAACTGAGTTTACCATCATTGAAGAGACTCCAGAATTTCTTGAAAGTAACCTGAAAGTCAATTATACCTTACCGTTCAAAGAAAAAGGTTGGGTTGAAATTTTTGGAGGTGTTCAGAATATTTTCAATGCGTATCAGGGCGATTTTGACACCGGGCCAGACCGAGACCCAAGCTACATCTACGGCCCAAACCGACCCCGAACCATTTTTTTCGGGGTGAAGTTTGGGATGGAGTAGGGGAAAGGTTCTTTCGAAGCTTTAAGTGCCTAATCCACAACAATCGTCGTAGAATAGTCGCTCCCAGCTTCGTCCCAAATAGTGATGTCGTGCTTACCTTTGTCGA
>JAKVAV010000048.1 GCA_022448105.1 Flavobacteriales bacterium
GCATGGCAAAACAAAGAACAAGAAGAAATAAGAATAAGGACGCACAAGCTGAATATTTGTCTCATAACTTGGCTGAACTGCAATAATACCGGATTATTCCTCGACAATCGAACAGATTTTGGGCATATTCGTTATTTTTCTAGTAGTTTAGTGAAGTATGGAGAAGTTTCTATTGTTTTTTGAGCACTTGGAGACCTGGCAGAAGCTTGGATGGGTGATTGGTTGTATTGCAGTTGGGTGGACTGCTGAAGGGATTTATCCCTTGGTAGCCCATGGATACAAGAAGTGGAAACACGCCAGAGTGAACCTGATCTTTCTAAGCACGACACTCCTAATAAATGTACTGTTTGGTATTCTCACAGTGGGTATCTTCAATTGGACACAACAAAACGAATTCGGGCTTCTATTTCTTTTTGATTTTCCGATTTGGCTGAATCTTTTGATCGCCTTAATGGCTTTTGATCTAGTCGCTCAATATTTCGTTCATTTCTTACTACATAAGGTGAAGTTCATGTGGCGTTTCCATATGGTTCACCATAGCGATACCGAAGTAGATGTGACTAGCGGAACAAGGCACCACCCAGGGGATTACTTTTTCAGGGAGGTCTTCTCTCTTATTGCTGCACTAATTATCGGAGCACCGATTTCCTTTTATCTCTTTTATAGAATCATCACCGTTTTCTTCACGTATAGCACTCATGCTAATATCACTGTGCCTTCATGGGTTGACAAAACCGTAGGATTGTTATTTATTACTCCCAATATGCACAAGTTTCATCACCATTTTGAGCGTCCGTGGACAGATAGTAACTACGGCAATATCTTTTCCATTTGGGATAGAATATTTGGTACTCTGGTGATTGATGATCCAAAGAAGGTTAAATATGGTCTTGACGTTCTGGAAGATTCCACTTCTGGAAATCTTGGCTATCAATTTAAAGTTCCGTTTGATCAATCTATCAAGACAGATTACTAAGGAATGATAAAGTAGCTCTTATTCTCTTTTATCATGAATCTTGTTCTAATATGACCTTCTCGACTTAACTGCAGAGCTTCCATTTCGATAACCTCACAAGCAAGCACAGCAAAATCGTCAGGAACGAAATCTTTTCTTAGTTCAAACCCCGGATTTTTCTGAAAATTAATTTCTGCTCCGGGCGCTTTTAGAGTATTGTATGATGCTTTACTGTGCTTGCCTTGCTGCGAATAGAGAATCAGGGCCATTTCATCTTTGTGATGAATGGTGACCTCAGTCATGAGCTTGAGCTGAAATTTAGCGGAGGGATGCCAAAAAAGAAATGTTGCCTTAAGATTATGGGTTAATTCTTCAATCTTGTCAGAACGATAATCCGTATAGATAAAAACACGAAATGGATCCTGCTCGACTTTTCTCAAAATGACCATTCGCGCATTTGGAAGAACTCCAGCTGTGGCCATGGCTACTTCCCTAAAAGGATGATTTCTTTTCTGCATCCCACGTACCAATTGGCCAATACATAGTCGGTAGATTGTCTTCAAATCATGATAAGGCTCAATTACTCTTCCCATGAATTAGAAACAGATTTCAAATTCAAAGGTTGACCTTTTTGAGTTCAACGGCCTCTCCCGGAGACATGTCGTTGAGGTGAGTATTGCCAATTCTAACCCGCACCAATCTTAGCGTTGGATAACCAACCACCGCTGTCATTTTTCTGACTTGTCTATACTTTCCTTCTCTTAGTGTTATTGAAATCCAGCTCGTGGGTCCATGTCGGCTATCTCGTATTCTACGACCTCGATTTGGGAGTAACGGCTCACGTTCCAATCTTCTAACATTTGTAGGTTTCGTGGTGTAAACTGAATCTCCTCGCTTAATTTCAACTCCCTCTTTAAGGGTTCGCAATGCGACATCGCTAACCACTCCATCCAGCTGAGCGAAATACTCTTTCTCGTATTTGTCTGTTCGGATGAGAGCGCTTAATTTTCCGTTTGTTGTCAATATCAAGAGTCCTTCCGACTTTTCGTCAAGTCGCCCGACGGCCATAGTACCTTCGGGAAAATCAAATAGCTCGCCTAATAGCTTCTTGTTCCTTCTCTTGTTTTGATTATTAACCAGTTGTGAGAGGTAGCCATATGGTTTATATAAAATGAAGTGGCGATGTTTCAATTCGATGTATTAAAAATCTTACCAACCATTAAAAAATTGATGGATGCACTGGTTCATCTCTTATCTTCGCGCTAAAACTCAACAAGTCCACCATGAGATTTTCATTTATAGGTATTGTTGCCATATCAGCTTTTTTGGTAAGCTGCGAGGCAAATGAAACAAATTCAATAGAAACAACCAACAGCGATATGACTCCCCCCGTGGCCAAAAAAGTAGCAGAAGAATTCACGATTCACGGCGACACAAGAACTGACAATTATTTCTGGATGCGTCTAACCGATGAACAGAAAGAAGCAGAAACTCCGGATGCACAAACACAAGACGTTCTAGATTATTTAAATGCTGAGAATGACTACTCAAAGGCCATGATGAGACATACCGAGGCCTTTCAGGATAAGCTTTTTAATGAAATCAAATCTCGTATCAAAGAAGACGACCAGTCGGTTCCTGTTTCCGCAAATGGATACAGTTACTATCGTAGATATGAGGTTGGAGCGGACTACCCTCTTTATTGTCGCAAGAAGCTGGAAGATGGTGCCAAAGAGGAGATCATGCTAAACGGACCAGAAATGGGCGAAGGAAAGAGCTATTTCGCTATCGGGGACTATTCAGTGAGTGAAGACAATAAGCTTTTAGCGTACAGCGTAGATTACGTTTCTAGGAGAGAATACGCCATCAGCGTAAAGAATCTAGAGACTGGAGAGATTTTAGAAGACAATATTCCAGATACCGACGGAGGAGTTACTTGGGCAAATGACAACCAAACATTATTCTATACCAAACAAGACCCTGTGACTTTGAGATCTTACCAAATCTACAAGCATAAACTGGGAACACCAAGCAGTGAAGATGTTCTGGTTTACGAAGAGACAGATGAAACTTTTGGAACTTTTATTTACAAAACAAAGTCTCGTAAATACTTGATCATAGGATCATATCAAACCATGAGCAATGAGTATCAATTCCTCGATGCTTCAACTCCTGATGGTGAGTGGAAAATGATCCAGCCGAGAGAAAGAGGTCTTGAGTATGGTGTAGACCATTATGGAGACAGCTTTTACATCACTACAAATCAGGATGCTAAAAACTTCAAACTCGTAAAGGCTCCTGTCGCCGATCCTGGAAAAGAAAATTGGGAAGATTTGATTGCTCATCGCCCAAATGTGCTGTTTGAAGGAATTGACATTTTCAAAGATTACCTCGTGGTGACTGAAAGAGACAAAGGACTCAGAAAACTTCGCATCATGCCTTGGGATGGTCGCGACGAGCACTATATTGAATTCAACGACCCCACTTATAGAGTCTCGACCAGCAGTAATCCTGAATTTGATACACAAATTGTTCGCTACAACTACATGTCGATGACGACACCAAACTCGACCATTGACTACAATATGACCACAAAGGAAGAAACTGTGCTGAAGCAACAAGAAGTCCTAGGCGGCAAATTCTCTCCTGATAACTATCAGTCAGAGAGATTAATGGCGACTGCAAGAGATGGAAAGCAGGTTCCCATATCAATCGTCTACAAAAAGGGAGTTGAGAAAAATGGGCAAGCCCCTCTTCTACTCTACTCTTACGGCTCTTATGGAAGCACCCTAGACCCTTGGTTTAGTTCTGTTAGGCTAAGTCTATTGGATCGAGGCTTTGTATTTGCTCTTGCGCATATCCGTGGTGGTCAGGACCTTGGACGCGAATGGTATGAAGATGGTAAGCTCCTCAACAAGAAGAATACGTTCACTGATTTTATCGACTGTGGAAAATATTTGATTGAGAAAAATTACACAAGTAGCGAGCATTTATATGCCCAAGGTGGCAGTGCCGGAGGTTTGCTGATGGGTGCTGTGGTCAACATGGCACCGGACCTTTGGAATGGCGTTATTGCTCAAGTTCCTTTCGTAGACGTTATTAACACTATGCTCGATGAATCCATTCCACTCACCACTGGGGAGTTTGATGAGTGGGGGAATCCAAAAGACTCTATCTATTACGATTACATTAAGTCTTACTCTCCTTACGACAATGTAGAGGCCAAAGATTACCCCAACATGCTCGTGACAACTGGATATTGGGATAGTCAAGTGCAATACTGGGAGCCGGCCAAATGGGTAGCCTTATTACGTGAGCTCAAGACTGACGAGAATATGCTCATTATGGATTGCAATATGGAAGTAGGTCATGGTGGAGCTTCGGGTCGTTTTGACAGCTACAAAGAGACTGCCATGGAGTATGCATTTCTCTTCAATTTAGAGGGAATTACAGAATAAATCACTTAACAATATTTCCCTTGTAATACCCGCTCAGTCTTTTGGGCGGGTATTTTAGTATAGCCATCATATGAATGATAAAAAAGTGATAGTAGAGTCTTAGAACTCCATTTTTTCGGAAAAGCCTAGCCGAGGTCTCGACGTAGTCTTTAAGAATAATGAATCTAGCAGCTCTCTTCAACCTGAGTATAAATTCAACATCTTCGTAGACCTCATATCTCGAATCAAAACCACCCACACGAACAAACAAATCTTTCTTCACAAACATGGACTGATCTCCACCCCGAAAAAATCTTCCTTGAAACCGAGTAAAGTACGTCGCACCACTTAACCAAGGTGAATTCGAATCACCGAAGCGCATTCTGAAGCAACCTGCATCTGAGCCAGAGTATATGATGGAATCGAGAAAGCCCTCAGGAGGTGTCGTGTCTGCGTGCAGAAAATAGAGGTAGTCTCCTTTAGCTTGTTTAGCAGCTCTGTTCATTTGAATTGCTCTACCTCGTTCAGATCGAAGAACAATAACTCCCTGAAGTCCAGACGCAATTTGAACCGTCCTATCTTCACTTCCACCATCAACTACCAAGATCTCGACAGGCCTTTCATCGGGAATGAGATCTCTTAATGCTTCAACTAGTCGTCCAATTTGCTCTGCCTCATTAAAGACGGGAATGATGATGGAAACAATTATTTTGGGCATTACACAAAGTAACCCGACTCAATAGATTATGGTAATTCAGTCTGAAATAAGTTTTTAACGAATGGAACATCGAATCTGGAAAACCATAGAGATATACTGGCTAAAATAAAGACCAAAACAGCCATTCCGAAAAGCATTCCTCCGTCGCCACGCACCTCAGCACCTAGTATCGTTAAGTGCATAAAAATTGCTCCACTGATAATGCCTATAGTCATCAGCGCTCCGCACCATGAGGTGCGAGTTATGAGAATTAATACTCCGGCAATTAGCTCTAAAACGCCAATACCAATACGGCCGTATGGTTCTAATCCCACTTGTGTGAAAATATAAACACTATCGGGATGAGCGGTGAATTTGTAAGCTAATGTTTGGATTAAAATTACAGCAATGCTGATTCTCAAAATGATCTTTACGTATTTCATAATGTAAGTTTGCTTATGAACTTAGATGTTTTGAACCTCCTAGGAGGTCATTAACGATTTCTTCTTAAATTTTTCTTCTCTTCTTGCCTGTTTATAATTGCATCGTGCAATCGCAAACATCTTCTTGTGGTATCTGTAAACTTCCCAAATAGCAAACCAATAGCCATACTTATGGTCGTACATGTGGGTAGGTTCACTGATCACATCGTTAACCTCAAGGATTTGTAATCCCTTCCCCTTTTGAAGCTGCTCCCAAGATTCGAAACGAATATCAAATCTTCCGTAATAAGAGCCTTCCATTTGAGAAGCGATTTCATCGATCTTCCGAGTCAATAAATCGGAAGGAAGTTGATCAAACTCGTAAAATCGTGTGCCAAGATTGTGACTGCCAATCTCTTCTAAGATCACATTTTCATCTTTCAGCGGAACTCGATTCAAATCGACCTTGGAATGGAGTCTGTCCAGCTGTATAAGTCCTCTCGGATTTCAGAAAGCAACTCCTTTATGGTTCTTTCCCCATCTCCTTTTACGCTCAAAACTCCTTAACAGATTGGATGAAATCGCTTCGCATTCTTTTTTCATAACATTTATATGCTCTGCATAACCTGCATTTAGGAATTTGCAAATACTCCTTAATAATAAAGGAAGTTGTTAGTAGTTGTTCGTACCACTTAAGTATAGTTTAAAGAGAAATTGATTTGACCTTATTTTTCAATAATTTTTGATCAGTTAATGTCAGCTTGAGGCTTAAGAGACGCTTCATCATCGTTCCAGTATTTCAAAGTGTTATTGAAATACTTGTTATAAAATAAGTAAAGTTTTCCATCCCAAACTTTAAAGGTTTCATGATCTACATCAACCTTCTCGCCCTTCACTCCCATAGCGTATGCGCACCAGCCGCCGTATTGCGGCAAGTAGTTTTCTGGATTTTTTGAAAAGGAATCCATGTGGCCTCGTTAGAAAAAAAATAGGTGATGCCATTATACTCCCCTTTGTATTGCTTTTCACCTTCCACGGCTTTTCCTTCCAAAAAGTAGGACACTAGGTCATATCCTTCTACTCCTCTTCCTTCGCTAGAAGTGTTAAAATGATCTACTGCATCGGACGAGCTCTGGAACCTTGTGGTAAAACCAATATTCCTGTTAGAATGAGAAATAGGTAGTATTTCATTTTGATTTCAATTTATGCAAAGATCGAGGATTGCTTCAAGCACAATTGTCCACTATATGACAATTTCATGGCTAAAGGACAAATAATTCAAATTTCAAGTTAAAGATGTCTTTTGTCTGGAGCGATATCGGGACGATGAAGTTCCACGAATAATGTAGCCCATAATAGGCTTAAACCTATGTAAAACGGAGCTTTATGAATCAAGCCTTTACGAGTAATGTATTGACGGCATGAAATGATTCTACCTAGAATGGTCAGTTTTCAATTGGAGGTGCCAAAACTCTTCCAATGGAAATCAACTTGCTTTACCACGTAGTTGGATAATTCTATTTCAGTCCTCATTCGCTAAACTTGTTGACTTTTAAAAAGCATTTTAGGCACAACATGAAGTGGCTTTAGTATCTTTTAAAGATGAGTACGATCCACTTAATTATTTACCATTTGGGATAGAAATATGCGTGTTTGTCCATTCTCGATAAGGCCTTGAACGTCCCGGTCAATTTCCTCATCCTTTTCCGGCGAATAGCTCAAATAGTGGACAATAGATTGGCCTCGATACATAATTCTTGGGTGATCAACCTCAGGAGCAGAAGGCATATACCTGAGTGTGGAGCCTATTTTGAAGCGAAAGCTAATCCTGCTTCAAGATCATTGTTTCGGTATAAGGTTATTTCCAGTCAACATAGCCTTTATAGATTTAATCTGATTTTTTGTGATCTACTATACTCTCAAGCCAGACTTGAGCTGATTGGGCCATGAGAATTAGTGCACTCCAAAAAAGGAACAAAGAGCACGTAAATAGTTTTCACCCCAAGATCAGTTTGCAAGCCGAACGTGCTCATTATTAAAGCTGGAGTTAAAATTTTGGATACTCTCCAAGACCAATTTAGTAATTCACTCCGTATTCTTTTGCAATTTTCTCGCGCGTGGCATCATCTGCCAGATCAATATTCATTCCAGCTTGTGAACCAAAAACCTGGTATCCATATTCAAGCCCATAATAGCGATCAATTGTCATTTTGAGCATGGATTCAGGCATTTCGCCGCTCGCAGATGCTTCTTTCATAATGGGTAGATACTTCTTCATCATCTCCTTATTGGAGTGTTGAATAACTCCCCACATCACATGTTCGAATTTTGGGCCTGCTAAGGAGATTCCAAGGTAACTGCCATATTCTGAGTAAAGCTCTTCGATGATTAATTGATTCTCGTGATCCAATTTTGCTTGGTGCTGGCTATTTTCTTCATAACCATTGACACGATATTTCTGATCTTTTTCGTAGATCTCTTGAAGTTTATTTATTAAAGTAAGATCAAGGCTATGATCGTTGCAGTATGCTTCAGCTGAAAAAACGGCCTTTTCAACTTTTTCGCCACCGCAGATCTCAACTCGTTTCATCCACCGCTCTCTAAGGGGTTCGTAAGTTTCTCGCTGAATGATATCATCCGCAAAACTGATGTAGTACTCACAAGACCCTTCAGAGTTCTTAAACTTTTCGTAGGCCAAATCGATATTCTCCTGTGATTCGTTAAGTGAAAGAAACGCGGTAAGGACATTAAAGTAGTCAGCTAGATTAAAACTGTCAGCATCGCCTCTCACAGCGACTTTAGTCTCCCTAATCACCATCTTGGCAAACTCATACTCATCCTCGGTGATCTTAGAGTTCATCTTTGGCTTGTAGGATAAAATTTGCTCTTCAAAGTTCCGTGAAGAGAGTTGATTTTGTGAGATACCGCGGCAGCAAATGACAAGGACAAGAAAGTTGGTTAATATAAACTTCATAATTGGTGTTTCGAATTGAAGCCAATTTTGGCGAATGACTTCTTTAAGCGGGTATTGATCACCAAACCATTAAAACCTTTTAACATCGTAATTCTGGATTTAGTAAAATTTATTGAAGTGACACATGACTGCAGGTTATAATTGACTTTCAGTTCATTCCAAGATTCTGTTAATTTGGTCTCTTATCCTAAAAGTTTATCTCATGCGAATGGTCGCTCTAGACTTTATAGATTACGCCGTAATCGGCATCTACTTCATTCTGGTATTTGGTATTGCCGGCTGGGCCACCTTCAAAGAAAAGGTTAATGCATCATCTTCTGATTATTTTCTTGGAGGCAAGAATGTAGGGTGGTTTGTCATTGGAGCTTCACTTTTTGCTTCAAACATTGGTTCAGAGCACCTTGTCGGACTTGCAGGAAGTGGTGCTTCTTCAGGTGTAGCTGTAGGTCAGTTTGAGATTCTTGCTGGGTTCATGCTCCTACTTCTCGGTTGGGTTTTTGTACCATTCTATGTGAGATCTGGAGTATTTACTATGCCTGAGTTTCTTGAGAAAAGATACTCTTCCGGCGCTAGAAATTATCTCTCGTGGATGTCGATAGTCGCTTACATCCTGACTAAGATTTCCGTTACGATTGCTGCAGGGGGAATTGTCTTCGAAGCCATTGGAATTGACTTCTGGACGGGAGCACTTATAGTAGTTGTGGCTACTGGAATCTATACGATTTTCGGTGGATTGAAGGCCGTTCTCTACACAGATATGATTCAGATGTTTGTGCTGATCGGTGGATCGCTGGCAGTAACTTTCTTTGGCTTGATTGAATTAGGCGGTTGGGGCGAATTGAAAGCGACTGTTGGAGATGCTTATTTTGATATGTGGCAACCCATGGATCATCCTGATTTCCCTTGGACAGGAATACTATTCGGTGCGCCAATTTTGGGAATGTGGTATTGGTGCACAGACCAATACATCGTCCAGAGAGTGCTTTCGGCAAAGAATATTGAAAATGCCCGCAAGGGAACTATTTTCGGCGGTTTCCTCAAGATGCTCCCGGTATTTCTGTTCGTCGTTCCTGGGGTTATAGCCTATGCGCTTTCGCAGAAAGGAGTGTTTGCTTTGGAAGATAATGATCAAGCATTGATTGTCATGGTGAAGAGCATGGTACCAGTCGGGATCAGAGGGCTAGTGATTGCCGGACTTTTGGCAGCATTGATGAGCTCCCTATCATCAGTATTTAACTCCTGCTCTACCCTTTTCACCATTGATGTTTATAAGCGGTGGAAACCGGATACCAGTGAGAAAACTTTGGTTCGAGTAGGTCAGATTGCCACAATTATCATGGTAGGAATTGGACTGGCATGGATCCCTTTTATGGAAAATGTATCTGACCAACTCTTCGTTTATCTGCAGAGTGTTCAAGGATATATCGCACCACCTATTACCGCAGTGTTCTTACTTGGAATTTTCTTCAAGCGTCTTAACCATCAAGGAGCTATGGCGGCGCTAATGACCGGTCTGGTTCTAGGTGCAACCCGATTTATTCTGGAACTCAACAAAGATGCATTATCTGGTTTTTGGTACAATTTCGCCGATATCAATTTTCTGCATATCGCCATTTTCCTCTTTGTGATTTGTAGTGCAGTTTTAATTGTTGTTAGTTTACTGACTGCCGCACCGCCCGCTGAGAAAACAGATGGGATCACCTATGAAAGAAGAGTTAAATCTGATGCTCAAGGCAAAAAGCTCGATACGCTACTCACTGTGATTCTTGTGATTATTATTGCGGCTCTTTGGATCTACTTTAGTTAGAGCTCATCGGTGTACAAATTTCAATCAAGAAGCCATTATTATCTAAGACATCCCACCTTTTGTCCCCAGGGTTTTTCTTTGAGCGGAACGTATTCTTTCGCCCCTCCATCAACAGCGCGCTGAAAGTCTTCTTCTATGTTCGCAGAAGTAAAAGCGAGTTCTACTCCCGCTGGTTTGGTCAGAGAAGATAAAGTAGTAAATCCAGATTCAAAATTTGACTTACCCAATTCATTGGAAGCAAACGAAAGGGTCGTTTCTCCTGAGATTAATTCTCCATAGTCTCCTTCAGGGGTCACAAATTTCTTTGTAAATCCAAATGCGTTTTCATAAAACTCAATCGTTTCAGAAACATTTTCTACATAAATGATGGTGTAGGCAAACTTCATGGTAAAATTTAAGACTTTGAATGGTAGCGTGACATCAAAAAATTTCGAGCTGGTTTTTCTACGAAACGTGTGAGGCAATATGCTACAAAAACAGAGACTATAAATGCAAGGATAATAGAAAGCCAAGGAGAAAATCCATTTTCATACCCACCACGAATTATTAGATAACCCAGATTCTGATGAATTAAATACAAGCTGTAGGATATTGTTCCAAAGAAGACCATTACTCGGCTTCTCAAAAATTTCAAATTTCCATTTACTGCGAGTAAGACTAAGAGTGAAAAACATAAACTAACCACAAAAACGTGTTTTGGAAAGAAATTTCCTAGGATTAAAACCGTGGATGCCAGAGTAATAAAAGTCAAGACTGAGAACGATTTATTCGAATATCTATAAAGGCAAATACCTAATGCAAAGAGCGGTAACCAACGAATAAGCAAGAGTTCATGTGCGAGAAGAGGAAGCTGTATTATCTCATACCACACGAGAACATTCAAAACATAAGTTGCCAAAATAGGCCATTCGATCTGCTTAATGATCTTAGTGAGCATGAGCACGAGGATCCATAAATAGAATGTCAATTCGACCCTGAGGGTCCAGTAGACTCCATCTACATGAGCTATATCGAAATAGCCATGAAACATCAGGAAGTTTCCAAGGAACTCTGAGAAGGATCTCTCTCGTCCAGGAAGGCCTACTAGAGTTACAACAACAAAGGTGAATATTAATGCAGCCCAGTAAACAGGATAGAGTCTCGAAAATCTGGACACGACAAAGTCAAGAGGTTTCTTGATTCGCTCAACTGACATGAATATCACAAATCCACTGATCATGAAGAAGACCTCAACCCCGATTCGTCCATGTTGGAACCATTCTACCGGGAGGTCTTCATGACCGTAAATTTCGTCGTAGCGTTTAAAGTAATGATATAGCAATACAGAAATCGCAGCTATCCCTCTAAAGGCATCTAATTCGACTATTCTTCCTTTCGCCAACAAATTAATCCTTGGATTTTTCTTGGCGATAATATCAAAAAACTAAGGGAGACCTTAAAGATCTCCCTCGAAAAGTTTTTGAATTACTTTTTCAAGAATTTGGCCGTGGTCTTGTACTCATCTTCTTCATATAGCTGGATGAGATAAAGTCCTGGTGCGTGCAGGAATTCTATCATCTCAGAATACTCTCCCCGCTGCACAAGTCGTCCACTCTGATCCAAAACCTCATAAGAGGTAATGCGCTCACTTGACGATATGTTGATGAGGTCATCTACTGGGTTGGGGGCAATAGCCACCTCAATTTTCGAAGAAATATCAGAAGTATTCAAGATGAAATTGGAAAGACCACTATAACCCGTTCCAAATACACCGCCACCGATAAGAAGTTGTCCATTGTCAAGCTTATACACAGCTTCGATGTCATTATCGGGAACTCCTCCAGAAAAGGTGTCCATGTTTTCACCGTCATAACTAATGAGTCCTCCGCAAATTTCCGTACTCTCATCTGGAAAAAGGATTTCGGTCAATCCTCCAGCCATGTAGAGCAGTCCATCAATTTCGGTCATGGTGTGAACGAAGGTAAAGTTGAAGTTATTGAGTGGGATAAAGCCAAAATTCAATGGTTCCCAGCTCGTTCCGTTCCATTTGGCAATTCGATTCATCTCCACTCCGTCGCTCTCCGTAAAGGCGCCTCCAGCATAAATTTCATCGTTGTAGACAATCATGCTGTAGACAGTTTCATTGAACCCCGCTCCCATGTTCGACCAGGAAGTGCCGTCCCACTTAGCAATTCCATTTACTTCTACTCCACCGGCAAAACGGAAATTCCCGCAGACGTACAGTTCGTTATTATGAACCATTAATTGATGAGGAAACATGAGGGGTGACCCTCCCTGAATACCGCCGCTGAGTCCGCCGCCAATCGCCGACCATTCGTTGCCGTCGTACTGCATAATTCCGGTAGCGTCAGAGTCTCCAACTCTGTCGAATTCGCCACAGGCAATGAGGTTGCCATTGTACTCAGCTACATCATAAATATTCGGACGATTAGAGAACTGCCCCGTAGCCGTGGTGAGGTAGATTCCTTCACCGACTTTTTCGAGGTCACCATTTTGGTAAACGTACACCCAATTGGAATCTATGCTGTTCTCATATCTTACTACATAGAGTTGATTGTTAAGCACTCGCATAGCATGACCAGGATCGGTAATCCCGATTTGAGCCGGCTGCCATTCATCTTCATCCCATATAGCGATATAGTCTACAGGAAATCCGCAGAGCTGATTGAAAAATCCTGTGGCGTAAAGGGTATCGTTGTACTCGACACAATTTACGATGACACCATTGGTATTCTCGTCGGGGCATATTTCATCGAAGCCCTGGCCGAATGAAAAAATTGAAAATGATAGAAAGAGGGTAAGTAGAGAATAATACTTCATAGGTTTTAGATTTTAGTCGTGTCATCAGCTTTTCATAGAAAGCTAAATCAGCAGTTTACAGTTATGGCCACCAATGTAGGTTGGTTAAAATGTAAGTGCCTAACCGTAAATCCAATCAAAACCACCGATGCTCAATCGGGCATTTCTACACATGTCTGGCGCTACGCGAGCATTTCATTGATGATTTCTCTCGATTTATCTAGATCTGCTTCATTTATGAATAAGTCCACGCTATTAGGGGCAGTCCCGAAGCCTACTAGGCGACCTGCTTCCACATTGTCTTTAATAAAGGTGGGGATTCCATTTTCATCGAGCACCTGAGATACCCGATTGATGGTGATAGAGCTGTCGGTGAGAATTTTGATTTAGCTGCTCATGATTATTTGTTTTAGAACCCGAGGTGAGGATACAGAAACCATGCTTCGACACACCTAGAAACTTTATCAAAAAAGATAATCTCCTGCATGCCACATTGCAGTCTTCTTTAAGGTTAATTGATGGCCAAATATTCAATTTTTAGGGGATGGACAAAGGGGGGACAAGGCAAAAAACGCTTGGATTGAGCGGTTTCTTGCCTTTAGCTTTGACTCAGAATCAAACGAATTATGACTAGGTATTTACTCTCCCTTTTAGCTTTTTTAGTAATTCTTTCTTCTTGCAAAAAAGACAAAGAAGAGACTCAGGATACGAGCACCTTCTCTGGCGTGATCGCCTCGGGTGGTGACTTTGAACAGGTAACACAAAGTGAAGAAGTAACTGCCACCGAACCGAGTATTGAAATCATTGACGGTGAAGTTTGGAACTGTACTACCAATACATACGATGCCCTCGCAGCGGGTGGTGGAACAAGCGGTTTTCCACTATTTAACCCAAACGCTTCGGTAATTTATCCCGGTAGTCTTGTACAAGGAAATTCCTTACGTCAAGCTACGCCGAATATAATAGCTTTAGGTCGCGCTGGAGGGACGGTTTCTTATAACCTAAACAACGGAAACCTCTCTTCTTTCTTTGAAGTAGATGAAGTGAGGAAAAGCACCATCCAAAACGCGATGAATCAGATCATCGCCAATTCACCACTTGATCTACCAGCCAACTTTACTTTCGACTACAGACAAGTGCAGAGCGAGAGCGCCCTTGCGCTTCAGTTGGGCATCGACTACGAAGGTGCATTTACAGAAATTAGCGGAGACTTTGGATTTAGCAATAACACGACTTACAACAGGTATCTCGTGGAACTCAAGCAGAGCTTTTACACTATGAGCTTTGACACACCTACAAGAGATTCAGAAATTTTCGCACCGGACGTGAGCCCGAGCGACCTAGCGCAATTTGTGGGCCCTGGAAATCCTGCAGCCTTTATTTCTGAGGTGACGTACGGACGCATCTACTATATGCTTATCGAGTCTAGCTCTTCATACACCGAAATGGATGCGGCCATCACCGCCTCCTTCCAAGGTGTGACCAACTCTGCTAGTGTCGATATTGAGGCTTCTTATATGAATGATTTGGAAGAGCTTAAGATCAAGGTGATGGCCTTTGGAGGAGAAGCCAGCACTACTCTTCTCACAGTGGGTGAAACGGATCTTAGTGAATTAGTTGATCTTTTGGCAGAAAGTACGACTATCAGTACAGGACTTCCTGTGAGCTATGTTGCAAGAAGCGTTGAGACCAAGCAAATCGTAAGCGTGCAGCTAGCCACTCAATACGATGTAACGGAATGTACTGTAGGTTCTCAGGGCGGTGCTCCACCGTATACTTCACATTGGGAAGGAAATGTACTTTCGGCTATGGGACCGGTTGGTGCTGCGTTTTCAGGAGAAGGCACTGAGTTTTACCTGATCAATGAAGCTGGCGATCAATACATGGTGAGCAATATTGGTAGCCTAGAAGGACCATTTCCAGTATCTTCCCTTGGGACAGGCACCTTGCCTTTCCATATCGGTGCTGCATGCAGAATCGATGGAAACAATGAAAGCGACAGCTGGACAATGATCATCGATGTCACAGGATCATACTATTCATACTTGCGCTGGGACGGCAGCTGGAGTTCACAAACTACTCCTATTTCTCAACTGGCAACAGGAAATAATCCATTCGCCCTCAACGGAATTGGCGCCATGCTCTTTAGGTATTTGGACCCTGATGGGCCTTCTCAAAGGTGGATGTTCAATTCTGACGGCACATTCTATTCACTCTATTCCAACAACCCGAATGAGTTTGGAAGCACCAGCGATACCGAGTTTTGGGGGCCAAATTACCAGATGCCTTTTGACGTGGACAAGGTTGGTGCGGGAATTGGTTTCTATCTTGGAAACAAACGCTATTACTTACTATTCAATCATATCGGAACGCAGTATTGTATCAATGGCGACGTCAACGGAAATGGAGACAACGAGTTCATAGGTCCGTTTGATTTGTAGATATCGTACTGATAAGATGGGGGTTCTACAAATTTCCGAAAGGCGAGATTACCCTTCAGATTCGGACGCACATCAGATTGGGAACTTGAGCGATTTCGATCAAGAAATTCCTGACGGCGGTAATCATATATGGATGCTTCAATAAGAATTTACCTAATGTGATTAAGCTCGTTATTTCAAACTGACATAGAGTAAGTAATATGTCGGCTCTGTCCGCGGTTGTGGATGCTCAGATTGTATCTTTTGATCAAATACTCTCCTGTTTAAAACAAAATCGCCTCTCTTGGATAGATATAAATCGAATTTTCTTTCTTTGGATCGTTAAGTTTAGGGGAGTTGGATTTGTTTAGAGTAAATGATCCAAGGACCCTACTTAATTTTCATAATAACAAGAAGAGAGGTGTGGTGACCTCTCTTCGCTTTTCCTGATAGCCGCAAAAAGATTGACAGAACGAAAGCATTTTCGACACATCTCACCGCCTCGCTCAAAGTCTCACGGTGGTTGATTTGAATCAAATTCACAAAGTCGGCATTGCTGCTATTCTTATTTTTTCAATGGGTTAAACATTGGCCCTAAGCCCTATGATCACAATGAATTATCAAACGGCTCGCAGCCAGATCTAAACCTCGTCGCTTGGTTCGCTAGGCAATTGAACGAGCAGACTTATCGAAAAACAAACTACCCTTCTTCACTCTCATCCCAAAAGGAGCCCTTAAAAATGAAACTTGCTTAATCACAAATTCATAAATTACCCAAGAAGAAAGTCCAGTTACGATAACGATAATCGCGAATTTTGGAAAAGCATCCAAAGTAAGTGGCAAGACCATAGCCGATACCGCATAAAGAACCACCATATGTATGATGTAGACTGGATACACCGCCTCGGACAGGTATGTCAAGGTCTTGCTCGGTCTATTTAAATAAGTGTAGGAAAATCCAAAGAGGGTAAAAATCCATAGATTCGACTCAATGGCCATCAGGTAATTTGGTGATGAATTTTGAAAGACGGACAGCCTAATGACAAAGAAGGCCATTGCAATAAAAAAGTATAGAAACTTCCATTTAGTGACAGTTTGCCAAAAGGTTTGTCCCGCATACACAAGAACGAATCCAAAGAAGAAAGCCAAAAACCCGATGGCGTAACCGTGCAAGGTCTGAGCGTACATCGCGAACACTTCTGGATCAACAATCAATCCCTCAGCCACGAAAAAAGCAGTAATCGATATTACGCCCAATGGATGGCTAAAAAGTTGATTGAGCGTTTTGTTGAACTTATTTGTGGGATTCAATACCAACCACCTAAACAGCGGAAACAGGATCGATATATATATAATAATGTTTCCCAAGAACCATAGATGAGCAGGATGCGCGGTATAGCGAAGTGGTAAGTGGTAGAACTTTTGGAAAATAAATATGTGCAACGGAACAATGGCTACAATCCCAAAGAGATACGGAAAGAGAATACGTTTGGCTCGATCAACAAGCAACTCCTTAATGCTGCGTCGTTGCATGGCAAAGTATACTCCCATTCCTGACACAAAGAAAAGTAAGGGAATTCTCCACACATTAAGGAAGGTCATTGGTATCCAAAGCTGCTCGAGCAAATCATCGCTTCTCATAAAACCAATGAGCGTCGCCCAAGGCTGAAACACTATTGCAATATGATAAATCAGAAGGAGAAAGATCGCAATTACCCTTAGCCAATCTATGTCGTATCTTCTTTGCTGTATCATTATTCAGAAGTTTTAAGGTGACCAATTTTATCTAAGCATGTCCGCAATAAGAGGTCTCGTTCTCTCGAGATAATCCATGTCGATTTTAATACCGAGTGGGCCAAGCTGAACTTGAATCATCTCGTAGGCTGGTTTCATTGCTTCAAAGGGTGCCATCACAATCTCGCGTGGTGTAGCATTGTAGTTATTCTTAGTGGTCTTATCGGCATTGGCGGCCAAAAGCATTTGAACCATTTTCTTGCGGCAGAAGAAAGCGGCAGCATGAAGAGGCGTAGAACCATCATTGTTTTTTAGGCTTAAATCTGCTCCTGCGTCGACTAAGGCTTTGGCAATATCGTAGTGATTGAAAGTCACTGCGGTAATTAATGGTGTTGATCCACCCATTGGTTCTTTGATGTTAATATCAGAACCTGCATCGATGTGTTGTTTTACGGCATCCAAATCTCCTTGAATGACGGCAGTGTGGATATCTACTTCGGGGATATTGTTAGTAGTTGCTTCTTGTCCATTTTTTTCGCTTTCTGAACATGCTGGTAATACAAATAACATAAGCAAAAGAGCAGTTGCAATTTCTAGGGTAACAGTTTGAACAGTTTTCATTATTGTTTCGATTAAAAATTTGATGGCGCTAAGATCTACTGTATCCATGAGGCCTGTATACAAGGCTTGTAGCGGTTTATAAAAACTTTGATCAGGGTATAAAAACTATGATGCATAAGTAAAAAATATGACGAAATTGGATCAATTTTCTATACTTTAGATCTAAGAATCTACCGTATTGGAAGAGAATCAAAACATGCCAAATGACTTCCTCTGGAAGTCGGAAAAGATCATTCAAGAAAACCTCTCGAACGAACAATTTGGGGTTTCAGAATTAGCGGAAGTCCTCCAAATGAGTCGCTCCAATCTTCTGAGGAAAATCAAGAAGGCGACGAACCTCTCTGCGAGTCAGTACATCCGAAAGATTCGTCTCAATGAAGCAATGGAACTTCTCAAAAATGGAGACTTAAACGTTTCGGAGGTATCCTATCAAGTTGGTTTTGGAAGCCCTTCTTACTTCATAAAATGCTTTCGTGAAGAGTATGGGTACTCACCCGGCGAGGCTGGGCGCAAAGAAGACCGAGAAAAAGAAGGTATTTCGAGTCGTAAACGACAGCTCGTTGCTATCATGTTCACCGACATTCAAGGCTACACTGCCTTGATGCAGAAAGACGAAGACACCGCTATCGCTTACCGTGAAAGACACCGAGAGGTATTTGAATCGTCTACCAAGAAATACAATGGTCGCATTCTTCAGTATTACGGCGACGGAACCTTGAGCACTTTCCGAAGTGCAGTAGATGCGGTGCAATGTGCCATTGAGATGCAATTAGCTTTCACTAATGAAGAGCCCGTGCTGCCCATTAGAATTGGAATACACTCTGGAGATATACTCGTTTCCGATCAAGACATTATTGGTGATGGGGTAAACGTAGCCGCAAGAATCGAGGCTTTGTCAACATCGGGGAGTGTTTACATTTCTGATAAGGTCTACGATGAGATAAAGAATCAATCTGAATTTATCACCGCCTCAAGAGGTGTTCACAACCTAAAGAATGTCGCCAAACCGATCGAAGTTTATCAGGTCTCAAACCCTGAGCTTGGGGGAATAGAAGATGATGTTAAAATTCCAAAGAAGAAAGCTGAGAAGGTATCCGTGATCAAGTGGGTCGCCTTGCTTGTGACTATCGCTATGTTGTCAACCTTGGCATACCTTTCTGGTGTGTTCGCAAAAGACGATTCTCAAATTGCATTGAATGCTAACGCCGATAAATCTATCGCGGTGTTGCCATTTATAAATGAGAGTAATGATGAGAACAATCTCTATTTTGTAAATGGATTAATGGAGTCTACTTTGAGTCAATTGCAATTGATTGAAGACTTGAGGGTGATCAGTAGAACTTCATCGGAAAAATATCGAGATGCCGGCCAATCAATCCCCGAGATTGCAGAAGAGCTCAATGTGAGCTATATAGTAGAGGGAAGCGGCCAACGTTCTGGTGATCAAGTCCAGCTTTCCATACAGCTTATTGATGCGAGAAATGACCAGCAAATTTGGTCAGAGCGATTTATTCGCGAGTTTACCGACATTTTCGAGCTACAAAATGAGATTGCACTGAAAATTACGAATTCTGTAGAAGCGGTGATTACCCCAGCAGAAATGGAGCGATTAGAGGAAAAACCAACAGAAAACCTCATTGCCTACGATTATTACCTCCAAGGAATGGAGCCTTTTAATATTCGGTCTAAAGAGGGTTTGCTTGCGTCCATCCCATTATTCAAGAAGGCCATTTCTTATGACAATGGATTTGCTTTGGCCTACGCTCACATTGCCGTTGCATACTACCTGCTCGATATAAACCAGACGGAGAAACAGTATACGGAGAAAATCAATTCCTTTTCAGATCAAGCACTTCTGCATAATCCAAAGTTGGCTGCCAGCATCATTGCAAAAGCATTCTATTACCTACATATAAATGATGATAATTTGGCACTTTCTCATTTTGAAAAAGCCTTGGAGTACAATCCCAATTCAGTAGTTGCCTTGCAAATGCTTGCAGACTTTTACACTACTCATGTTCCAAATACTAGTAAGTACCTGGAATACGCATTGAAAGGGATCCAACGAAAAAATTTAGATGCCGATTCTACAGATCAGAGCTACAGCTACCTAACCTTAAGTAATGCTCTAGTTCAATCTGGATTTTTTAAGGAAGCCTTGAAATATGTGAATCTTTCCCTAGCCTACGATTCAAACAACTATTTCGCTCCACACCTCAAAATATTTGTGCTCTTTGCCCAAGACAATGATACGAAAGCAACTCAAAAGATGATAACAGAGCTCTGGCAGCGAGACACAAACCGGATCGATGTTTTGAAGGATGCTACCAAGATGTGTACGATCAATGGAGATTATGATAATGCAGTAAAGTACGCCGACAGATTTGTGGCGATGCGCGATGCCATGAGTTCCAATGCCTTTGTAGGAGAGGATATTAATCTGGCGTATCTGTACCGAAAAAAAGGGATGCTTGAAAAAGCCGGAAGATTTGAAAAAACCTTTGAAGAACACTGCGAAAGTGATCAAACAATTCATAAAAATGCATTTAAGTCTTTTCTCCACGCCTATCGCGGAGAAGATGAAGAAGCCATTGAGGACCTAAAAATCTTCGCTACCCAAGACAATTTTCAGTATTGGTTTTTACTAATGGACCAAGATCCCTTGATGGAATCAGTCTTAAAACATCCCGAAGCTCCCAAGGTCTTTAAAGACATCAAGAAAGTGTTTTGGGATAATCACGATCGGTTGAAGGAGAAGCTGGAGTCTGAGGGTTTGATTTAACCAAAAAGCCGAATGTTGGGCGCGCAGTTAATTAAATTGATCGAAGAATAATGATCTAAATGAATAGAAAATGCT
The DNA here is from genome assembly GCA_022448105.1 of Flavobacteriales bacterium. Lineage (GTDB taxonomy): Bacteria > Bacteroidota > Bacteroidia > Flavobacteriales_D > Cryomorphaceae > JAKVAV01. The sequence continues at coordinate 20,724 of JAKVAV010000048.1, forward strand.
TGTATCGGTTTTGGTTATCACTCGGATTGACCCTTTTAGTCGGTATAGAAGCTCCGGGACAAGAGGTTGAACTGAAGCCATTACTACAAACAGATTGGGCATTGAACAATTTGAAGGGCAAGGTAAAATCTGTCAAGGTAAAAATTGAGAGGAATTACGATACAGAAACTCTCCCCGATGCAAAACAGTCTGAATATGATTTCGATAATTATTTCGTCACTAAAGGATTGCCTATAGGATATTGGAAGTTTGATAAACTTGGTTTTCTCGAGTTTACCATCGCAAGATTTAAAGACAAAGGATGGGATCATCTCGCTGTAGAAATAAGGAACAACCAAGGTTTCAAGTACGCTGCGGATGAGACAGATTATCAGAAGAAAAAGCAGTGGATGGGCCCGTACTCATTTCGACATCCAGTATATAATCCGTATGCAGTTTACCTCAATTACCAATCTCTTTATCTAAGCTCCAATAAAAAAACAAGAGAACCACATAACAGAATTTACTCGTATCAGTTTAATCCTGATTCGTTAATTACGTCTGAAGTCTTTATTA
>JAKVAV010000049.1 GCA_022448105.1 Flavobacteriales bacterium
ACCTTCTTCTTGTTCGATTCATATTGACAGAAATTTAAGTTGTTTAAAATTCCTGCCCTGATTTACCCAACCACTGCACTTTTTCTAAAATCTTTTGGACAATTGTAAACTGGAATTCTCCCGCTCAGTATTTTGCTGGCTAAATAACATACTTCTTCAATTTCATCATCTCCAATGGGAATGCACCCTACGGTTTTGTTCTTTCCACGAATGAATATATCTCCTCCCAAATTTGAACGTCCCTGTTTTTCTACTATTGGTTTGTCAAATTCATTAGGATAGCTAATTTTTAAAGAGAGATAAAAAAGACTATAAAGGTTGAGGTGTTCGATCTCATAAATTCCCTCCGGAATTTGTTTAACTCCCTCTTTTACTTTTGGTCTAAGCTGACCACTACAGGCTGTAAAGGGGTAGTTTTTTATGAATACCCAATTGGAATTCAACTCGCCCCAAATCTCCAAAGTCTCCTTCTGTTTGATGGTAACAAAAGCCACCCTAGAAGGGATAGATTTGAATCATGCATCTCTCAAATGATTTTCAATGCGATGGATTACTTTTTGTTCCAGTTTTTTCTGAACAGACAGAATGGTGTCACTTTTTCTCATTTACAAATAGATCTGAGACTAAAAATTCTTGTTTATTCTAGCTGTTATGGTTTAAGATGTATGGCAGACGGGCCATAAATTGCTATGATTTTAGAGTTACCCCGTAGTGCAAGATACATCTAGCAAAGTACAAATTGGTCTCAATCGCCTGATACATTTTTGGTAATGTCATCTAGAAACTGAGCTTATTATCATGTGATTACTTCATCCTTACAAATTATTGAAGTGTTTTATAGAATACTTATCAAAAACCCTTGCTAGGTTTTACACCAAACACTTCACAATCCTCATAATTGTTGACGAACTAGAACTTTGCCTTCTTCGATGATCTCACTGCCTTTCCCTCTTTTGTATAGATTTTCGCCTTGTATTCGCTGGTCAGCTGTCTTCTGTTCTATGTAAATCCTGTTTTAGAGCGTAGTTCAGTGAGGGGGGTGCCCAAGCAGCTGCCTATGTATTTTTGGAGCAATGCTCCAATGAATGCAGCATCCTTTACTGAAGTAATTCAAAAGTTGATTTTGCTATAATCATTTTTGATACATTCCAGTTTATTCAATAAAAAAAGCCCAGCATCACTGGGTTTTATGCATTAGACTTTAATAACAACTAGGCCTGCGGCGCCCAGCTAGTACAAAGCATTCCTTCAGAAGCTTTGGATGGATGTGCGCATGTCGAGCTGTTTTGTTTAGCGCAGGAACCACAATGGCGGTGTCCTTCCAGTTTTGGTTGTAAGGAAAACCTGTCGCAAGTATAATTTTCGTTCACTTTAACTTCGTGGATCATGCAGTGATTTGAAGCAGAAAGTGATTCACAATGCGCACAATTAATCGCCAATCTTATTGCCATAACTTGATATTTTTTATTTGTTTATTCTAATAACGCCAATTTTCTTCTATCGTTTGCATTTTAGCCCAATACCTATTAAGACCAGTTCTTAACAGGCTGTCAGCGATCAATTTTCAATGCCTTTATGGAGATTAGTCTTTGGTCAGTTAAAGCAAACCGACTGTTTTGAACAAGCCTCATTCATTTATGTTATACAGTGAAAATCTAAATCGATCATGAAAAAAATCATCCTTTTTATCGCTATGATATTTTCCGCGGTGTTGGTGAATGCACAGAGTAAAACTGTTGTTGACATAGCAAAAAATTCGGGCAATCATACGATCCTTGTGAGAGCCATTGTCGCGGCTGATTTGGCCGAAAGTTTAGAAGGTAAAGGACCATTTACGGTTTTTGCCCCGACAAACGAGGCGTTTGAAAATCTGCCGAAAGGAGCACTTAACAAGCTTCTTGAAGAAGAAAACAAACAGAAACTCCGTGGGATCCTCAAATACCATGTTGTTCCAGGTAAAATTGATGCTGCTGCAGTTGTGGCGGCTGTAAAGGAAGGGAAAGATAAGGCCGTGCTTACAACCGTCCAAGGAGCTGAACTCACAGCAATGCTCGAAGGTAATAATGTGGTCCTCATCGATGCAGCCGGTAACAAAGCAAAGGTAACAGCTACCGATCTAAATGGAAGCAATGGTGTAGTGCACGTCATCGACAAAGTGCTAATGCCAAAAGCAAGAAAGTAGAATTCGGGTTCTCAATAAAACCTCACCTACGGTGAGGTTTTTTTATTCCCATTATTTTGATTGTCTAAACAACCACTCAATCATCTCCTGATTTGTGTAGGCTGAGGTCCAGGCGAAGTGTCCAGTTTCTGGGAGTAAAGTAAATCCAGGAATAGTTCCCGCATTTATCAATGCGTTTAACATGTCTACAGAGTGTGATGTTGGTACGACGTCATCTCGGGTCCCATGAAATATCCATAATGGGATTTTTTTGAACTTTTCGACCTGTTGAACATCACCTCCTCCACATACAGGAACCGCCCCAGCAAATAATGCTGGATACCTAGCTATAGCATCGTAGGTGCCAAAACCTCCCATAGATAGGCCGGTGATGTAGATGCGGTCTTGATCAATAGAGTATTTGACAATCAATTGATCTATTAGCTTTTTTAATAAGTTCATCGATCGACTTGGTTCTTCATTAAAAGCTAGATCTTCTGAAGAAAAACTATCCCATCTCTCGCCTTGTTTTTTTTGTGGAGCGATAACGATCGGTTTGTGGGCAGCCATTATTTCATTTGTTGCAAAATTCAGAATACCCCACTTCAATTGGGCTTCATTGTCTGTTCCGCTTTCACCTCTGCCGTGAAGAAAAATTACTAGTGGATATTTCGATGTAGTATCGTAGTCCGAAATCAGCATTCTGTATGGAAGTGAATCACCATCTGCACTTCGGAAAGTTTCGTGAGAAAATAGCCATGATTGCGACCAGCTTGAGTGAAATGCTAAGATTCCAGCACACATCATGATCAATTTATTACACATTGAATTCATCTCATTTCCATTTTATACCACATCCCATACTCGGGAATTGCTCTACAAATGGTTTTTGGCCGTTCAAGACAGCATCTATGGCATCGATCAAATCCTTTCCCGTTGGAACTCCTTTGTTAGGACGTGTTTCATCCATCCTTCCTCGATAAACACATTTTAAGTTTCGGTCAAAAACAAAGAAATCAGGTGTACACTCCGCTCCATACGCCCTTGCAGTTTCTTGAGTTTCATCATAGAGGTAAGGGAATGGATATCCATTTTCAAGAGCCGTCGCTTTCATACGCTCTGGACTATCCTGCGGATAATTTTTTATATCGTTACTGCTAATGGCGATGAACTCCGCACCCTTCTTTGCATAAGTCTTGGCAATCTGCACAATTTTTTCATTCACATGGTGCACGTAAGGACAATGGTTGCAGATGAACATTATCACAACGGCTTCAACGGAATTAGCTCTTGGAAGAGAAACATCAAGGCCGCTTGTAGTATCGAGAAGAGTGAATTCGGGCGCCCTTGTGCCCAGCTCCATCATATTTGAATAAGATATTGCCATCAAAGAATTTTAGAACTTAAGAGTGAAAAATGGGTATTTAAAATGTAGAAAACGCCTATAAGACCAAAATAACAAGATAAAAAATTTCGATTTATTCGATTAGAATCTTTTTCGTTCGTACGACGTTTTGATTCTCAATATTCAGCATGTAAATACCACTGGGAAAGATGCTTAAATCAATCGAATTGATGTTGTGTCCACTTATCTCTTTTACCATCTGTCCGAGCGAATTGAAAACTTTGATATTTATATCGGCATGATTCAAATGGTGGAAGTGGAAGATGCCCGAAGAAGGGTTAGGGTAGATGATGAGTGGAATCTGAACCTGATTAAAAACCGCTTTTAATGCGCTTGACTCGCAATTACCCTGAATATTACTATCCAGCCAATTGAGGCGCGCAGCTATCCAGTTTTTTAAATACTGAATTTCACCTTCGTAGGAATCTGGAAAATTTTCGGGCTCAATCCAAATCTGTTCTCCTATAAAATCCCATCGTTCAAAATTTCGATCAATTGGGTTTTGCAAAAATTCCACCTGGTCGTCTATCCAGGCGAAAATGGAGTCTTGGTGCAGAAAATTTTCGCGGTACTGACGCCATCTGCAATCGAGCAGGTTTGTGAACACAGTATCCTCCATCATTGATTGCCACCACAGAGGCATGCTCTCGAGATCACCGCAGTCGTCCTGATTTTGCAGATAAGTCCAACCCTCAATGATATTTGATGAACAAACTGTAGATAAACCATAGGTTTGATCAAAATCCCATATTGGCCCTGCTTTTAGTCGAGGGTCGTTGTCGTCTCTGTCCTTTTGTAAATACGAGCTCAACTTATAGCCATCGGAGTTTTTTGTAAATTCATTGATCAGCACAAAATCAACGAAGCTTTCTATATCGATGTACTCCGAGTATCGGATGTTCTGAGAATTCTGATAGTCTTCAGAGAAAACAGCCTCCTCGAAATCGTCCATGAATCCTTTGATATAAGATCTCTGCGCAGGAAGAATTACATCAGCCTTGGGGTAGTAATATTGATAAGCCATTTGATCACCAGATTGAGACTCAAATTCAGAAAAGAATAGTTCGTCGTCTTCGACGTCATATGTCCAATCGATCCGTAAAATATACCCACCTGTAAGCGAGTCTCCATCCAAATCATCTTCATCAAGCTTGGCAATATCAATTCTGTCGTCATCTCTTTTGAGACGCTCCATAAAGGAGTACAAACCTCGATACTCTCCATTCAATAATACCTCCACATACTTGCGCTCAACAGCATAGTTGCCCATCCGTTCCCAGAGATAGAAACTCAAAGGAATTCGTAGCTGGGTTTTATCGATGACCATGGCGTGGAGTATCCAATCTTCTTCGCCACCCATACCGAAGAGATTTACAGATTGGTCATCAAAGTTTTCGTCCCAAAGTTCTATTGAATAGGTTTTCTTGAGAAAATTTTGGGTGCTATTTCCCCGAGTCTCAATCCCAATATTTCCGTTGTATTCAGTGAAGGGGTCCGTTATTTGGTTGATCACACCCTCGCCTCCATCGATAATTCCCATTGTGGCCAGAACTTTGGGCTCATCTGGAATATCTTGAGACTGCCATGTATTGATAACCACAATAGGCAATTCACTCTGAGTCAAGTTTTGCCCATTCAAGACAGCAGAGTTTATTAAAAGAATGAACGCTAAGAGTCGTCTAATCATGTGATGACTTCGTATAAAATCAGTGCTCTAGCGAAGATAACACATGTAAATATGTTCTGAAAATTCCGAGTATTGACCTACACGCTAATTTTATTTAAATACTCGCTTGGTGAAACCCCGTGTTTTTCTTTGAAGACTTTGTAAAAGGTAGCTTTACTGTTAAAACCACTCATTTCAGCCATGGCTGAAATGGTAAACTTCTCATACTGACTGTTTTCTAATAGTAATTGGAGATGATTAATTCTATAAGAGTTTACAAATTGATAGAAACTAGATTGGTAATGAATGCTGAATACTTGTGAGAGTTTGTTGGTTGATATATCACTCAGCTCTGAGAGTTTTGCAAGGGTCAACTTCTTATCGAGATAGGGTTGTTTCTCTTTCATCACCTGTTCAATTTTTTCAGCGAGGTCTTCATAATCGAACTCTACGTGAATCGAATTGGGATAGGCTTTAATTCCCAAAACGTTTTTAGCACTTGAGAATTTAAATACCCGATATAATATGACGAATACGAATACTTCGATTAAACCCAATAAAATCAGCTCAAAAGTCCAAGTGTAATTTTTGCGAAGTATCAAGTAAGTTAGTCCAAAGAAGATCAAAACTGAGAGGTAAGCGTAGGTGAAGAAATTCAGTTCCCTGACATTTTTAGAATAATTTACGCACTGAAGACTTTTTAGAGTCTTAACAAGGCAGAAAATACCAGTAGAAAAGAAAATAAACATCCACAGGTCCAAGTAAATGCCTGGTTCATTTACGAGGTAATAGGAGTTGAAATTATTGACAAATACACCAACAACTTCTTCAATAATGAAGAGTAATGGGACAATCATCAACACCCAATGAGTTCTTTTAAATTGAAATTTGGATTTGGTCAAACTCTCACACAAAAAATAATAAAGTGGGAAAAATCCCATCCAAGCTGCTGAACCTAGAGAGTCAATGTGTGGATAGACGAGTTCAATTCTGTTTAGAAGAACGAGGTAATAACCCATCATCAAAATGACATTAAGCAGTAGGATCGAGGCAATTTTTTTTGCCTTTCCACGAAAGGGTTCGTTGATATTCAGCCCTATCATTAGGATGAAAGCCTGCATGGCTCCGAGCATAAATAAGTAGTTCAATAATTCACTAGACATGAAACAAAGCTAAGTCATCCTTTTTGGGACGAATTTACGGTGTCTTTAAATATGTTCATCTAGGCTTAGAAAGAATCAATAGAGCTTGTAAAAAGTACTTTTTAGATTGGGGCCACGGTACTTTTGGCTCACTACTAACTACAAAGCAACAGTGCAATGAAAGCGAATTTTATAGCCTCCATTATTTCATTTTTGATGTTTTTGAGCGTAACATGGGCTCAAGAAGTCTCGACCCTCATTTCGGATAGTTCAAGAAGATTTGAATCCATACACTGGTTGCCAGACGGAAAAATTTTTTCAGTCGATTTTTCTAACGGCAGAGTTTATCGAATTTTCCCCGATGGTAATGTTGAAACCCTATTGACAAACACCCCGGGAATCCTTGGTGGTGGTTTTGATCAGATGGGCAACATGTACGTGGCGCATTACAATGACGGGGAGATTATCAGGGTTGAAAGCGACGGTAGCACCGAGACGGTGGCTTCCGGTTTTTCGGGACCAATTGCAATTCTTCAAGACTCTAATGATCCAGATCTCTTTTATGTAACCGAATATGCCACAAGTGAGGTGAGCACTTTTAACATGAGTACGGGACTAAGAACTGCTTGGCTGGAAGATGACGGAATCTTTTTTCCCGATGGTATCATTTACGGTTGGGATGGGGAAATTATTGTTGCCAATTTTGAAAATCACAAGATAAATAGGGTAGACTTTGAGGGGAATATTACTCCCTTTGCCGACTTGGGTGTTTCAGGAGATATGGGATATATCGCAATTGTAGGTGATTATCTGTATGCCACTTCCCTGTCTTCAAATAGGATTTATCGAGTAGATATGGATGGAAACTCAGAAGTTCTTGCCGGGACAGGTGCGGGGGGATTTACTGATGGAGAATTCGATCTAGCCACTTTTACTGATCCTAATGGGATCTGCGCCAATCCTGAAGGTGACACGCTCCTTGTGGCAGATGTGGATAAGATTAGAGTTATTACGGGATTCAATCCTCTTCCTACCAATGTAAATAATCCAGTAACTGGCAGAGATGTCGCGATCTATCCAAACCCTTCCAAAGGCATTTTGAACGTTTCACTCTCTGAAAACATTGGGAGCCAAATATCGTGGAGGGTAACCGATGTATCGGGTAAATGCCTTATTGAAGGTTCCTATCATAATGCTGGGGTATCTTTATTCTCAGTCGATATTAATCAATTGGATTCAGGATCTTATTTTTTTCAAATTTTCCATGAAAATGGAAAGCCTACCTCAAAGTCCTTTGTGAAATATGACTAAGAACGAACCGTTCTAAATGTGCAATACCACAAAATAAAATTTCTGTAAAGTGAAGGTGAATCTTAAAGAAGCTATTTTTTTAATCATATTTTCTTTGGTTGGATCTCAGTCAAATGCCCAAGATCAAATAGAAAAAACCACCTATAAGAACGAATTGAAAGTCAATATTGGATTGTCTTTAATCAGCATTCCTTCACTTAGTTATGAGTACGTTCTCAATAGAAAGATGTCACTCGGATTGGGTGGGGCATATAATTTCAATGATTTTGATTCTTTTAGGTCAATGTGGTTGGTAACTTATCGATACTATCCTTTTAGTTCGAGAGATGCTGTTGGATTTTTTGCGGAGCTAAACACGGGTTTGATTGCCTCAGAGGATGATCTGGTGTTTGAAGGGGCCATTACGAATTCAGGCCCAATAAAAAATGAAGACCACCTGGCTTTCGGTGCGGGGCTGGCGATCGGATATAAGCTTCCTTTGGGTAAGAGATGGATTTCTGAAGCCTTTCTTGGTCTGGGTAAAGAGTTTAATGATGATTCATCTATCGAAGGCTACCCTTCAATAGGTTTAACCGGTGGATACCGATTCTAACCAGACGATTCAGATTATTCAACAAACTTTGGCCACCTCTTCATGTAGGTGATCATCTTTTCTCCTAAACCTTCATTTTTCAAGTAGCCTTCGCTCACCGGTGTTTGCACAGGTGAAAAGTCGCTGTTATTCATTACCAGATGGGGAAAGTTGTGATGTATAATGGCTGCTCTCCCGATTGTCACGAAATCAACATTTGAATTTAGAACCTTGGCCACATCATGAGCTGTCATGATTTTGCCGGCTACAGTAAGCCTTACAGATCCGCGATTTAATTCAGTAAAATGCTCCATTAGGCTCTTACTTTTCGGTGTGTCGCCTTCTGGTATTTTGAAAACGTCCCATAGGGAAATGTCCAAAAAGTCTATTTGACCACCATCAAGTAGCTGTTGCGAAACGGCTTTAACTTCATTCAACTCCATGCCGAAACGCTCCGGTGACAATCGAACACCCAGAAGAAAACCTGAACCACAATTTGCTCTTATACCGCTAACTATTTCAAAAATGATTCTAGCACGATTCTCCAAACTGCCTCCATATTCATCGTTACGATGGTTGATTTCACTGCTCAAGAATTGAGTGAGGATATATCCGTGAGCACCATGTACCTCGACTCCATCGTAGCCAGCTGCTTTAGCTCTCACCGCTGCTTTGATAAAATCTTCGCGAAGCTGAATCACATCTGCACGTGCCATGGCTTGGGCACCGTGTTTTTCATTAGCAGAAGGACAAACAGGATTTTCACCGATAATCGCCTTCGGTGAGCGCATTCCCGCATGGTGAAGCTGCAGGACAGCTAAACTACCGTGACGTTTAATTGCACTGGCGAGTCGAGCATGGCCCTTAAAGTGCTTTTCGTCAAAACAACCTAGCTGACCTGGAAATCCCTTGCCCATTTCTTGAACGTGGGAAGCACATGTCATAGTTAGCCCAAAGCCGCCTTTAGCCCTCATCGTCAACCAGTGAAATTCATCATCACTAAGTGTTCCGTCATCATTGCTTTGGGTATTGGTCATCGGTGCCAGCATGAACCGGTTCTTCATAGTGTGGCCGGACCTGAAGTTTAATGTGCTACTTTCCATGATATCAAGACTCGTTGTATACTATTCCTGTGAAATTGTCGCATAAGAGATGGTAAGATTGAAATATCTGTCTTAAAATTGAATAATTCATTGAAAAACTGATGCCATTGGATAACTCCGTAGTTTTTTATTTGTTGCTCGCCTTCATTGCCACATTTATCTGATCCATTCCATTTGGTGCGATTAATCTCTCTGTTATTCATATCAGCATAAACAAGAATTTCCAAAAAGGTTTTCAATTTTCAATTGCTGCCTCACTTGTGGAAATTCTTGAAGCTACTTTGGCAATTCTTTTTGGTACTCTAATACAAATGTTTTTGGATGAGAACTCCTGGATTCAGGTCATTATATTCAGTATCTTCATTGGGCTGGGAATTTACAATCTCGTGCGTAAAACACATCCGAAATTAAGGGAACGCAGTAAGTTGAAAGTCTCCGAATTTGTGAAGGGGTTTCCCTTTCTCTTGACAATCCTCAGGCTGTTCCCTTTTGGATTTTCACGCTTGCCTTCATTTCCCAGCAAGTGGAACTATACCTCACAGGTGTACCTCTAGTTTGGTTTGTGATGGGAGTTTTCTTAGGAAAACTTGCGGCGCTAAGTCTATTCAGCTTGCTCAGTTTTAAGCTGAAAGACCGACTTCAAAAAAGCTGTAATCTGATTAACAAATCATTCGGAGCGATTTTATTATTGATCGGGCTCATCTAGGCCTTTCAGTTTTTTGTGGATTAGTATAATGTTCTAGTTGGCTCAACAGTGCCCTTGCTCGTCTAGACTAAGTACCTTGTCAATGCATCCCACGATTAGATTTACTTTGCATTATGAGAATTGACTATCACCATAAATCCTTTAAGCCAGTGCAAAATTCTGAGAACGCAGAGACCACCGAAGAAACGATCTTCCGTTATGAAATGTTTGGAAATATTCTTACTTCGAGTTACTCTGGAGGAAATATTAGGAGAGGACACCTCATTGGATTAGTAGACGAATTAGGGAATATAGATATGCGCTATCACCAAGTCAATCTGAAAGGAGAGATCATGACTGGTATATGTCAGTCTAAGCCTGAGATACTTTCTAGCGGAAAGATTAGACTTCATGAAATTTGGCAATGGACATCTCATGACCATTCAAAAGGAACCTCAATACTGGAAGAGATATAATTTCCTTTAAATGAAGATTTGTGCAGCTCAAATTCGATCGATTAAAGGAGATATTAAAGCAAATATTGCTCTTCACGTAGATTGCATCCAAGAAGCTCAGAAACACAAAGCAGATCTCATTTTCTTTCCTGAGCTCTCCATCACTGGATACGAACCCTTTCTCGCCAATAAGCTCCAGACTGAAGTCAATGATACTCGATTTGACATTTTTCAGAAACGCGCAGATCACTATCATATGACCGTATGCGTTGGAATGCCAATGTCTTCTGGTCAAAATCCGTTTATCGGGATGCTCATGTTTCAACCATTCATTAAAAGATTGGTCTATCACAAACAGCTTATTCATGAGGATGAAGTGCCGTTCTTCAGTAGAGGTTCCGATCAGCTCTACCTGAATTTGGACCAAATTACATTGGCCATGGGTATTTGCTACGAATCCACACAGAGGAGCCACATCAAAAATGCCTTGAATGGCGGAGCTCAAATCTACTTGTCAAGTGTGGCAAAAGAGATTAATGGAATTGAGAAAGCTTTTGAACACTTTACCAATGTTTCAAAAGAGTTTAGGGTACCTGTGATCATGGCCAACGGAGTTGGGCCAGCGGACAATTTTATCAATGCGGGAAAAAGCGCTGTCTGGAATCGAAAAGGAGATTTAGTGGATTACTTAGATTCTGAAACAGAAGGGTTATTGATGTATGACTCAAATGAGGAGATAGTAAAGAAGATACTTCTATGAAATTGATCGTTTTTGACATTGACGATACGTTGACAAAGAGTGAAAATCAACACATCAATTCATTCGTCAAGACAATGCAGCACTTTGGAATTTCTGACATCGATAAAAACTGGAGCGAATATGAACACCTCACCGATAGTTTTATTTTACAAGAAAATTATGAGAGGAATTTGAATAAAAAGTTTCAGCTCTCATTTATTGATGAGTTTGAAGCGCGAATGACAGCCTTTATTCGAGATCTTCCAACCGTATCAGAAGTCCCCGGAGCAAAGCTCGTGATCAATTTTTTAGCAGATCATTCTGACTTTGCCTTTGCATTCGCTACGGGTTCTTTGCTTCAACCGGCCTGCTTAAAACTGAAGCAAGCCGAGATTACCTTTCATCGATCTCTTCTTAGCGCTTCAAATAAGTTTTTGACAAGAGAGGAAATTGTGAATCAGGCCATCTCTTTGGCTCAGGCTGTTTATCATGTGGAGCAATTTGAGGATATCGTCTCAGTAGGCGATGGACTTTGGGACCTTCGCACAGCTAAAAATTTGAACTTAAAGTTTGTAGGAATAGGAGAGAAGAATCGTCTGGCATTTGAAAAGGAAAATGTGAAGCATCATCTCACTGATTGGACAGAAGTTGATTTAAATCGATTGCTGTCGTTTTTTGAAGAATAGACTTCTTCAGGTCCGTTTCTTTTTTAGGCCGATTCCTTGGTAGTATTTTCGAATGCCTATGGCGATAAGAGGGCTGCCAATGACGGTAGGACCAATCCAAATAAGGAGCATTGGCAATGAGTGAACGTTGGTTACCAAGAATGCTGTCACGGCGGCAATAAAGGCTCCCCCCATTCTTCCACCATGCATCCTGGGAGCATCTATAGGTTTTACTTTTTTAAAAACATCTACAGAAGCTAAGATGATCAATACCCCGGCAAAGATGAACAGAATGATTCCTGCACGTTCTATAAGAAATCCAGCGGTTATCATAAAAGCCGCTGATGCCAACCCGGCAAGCCCTATGACCTTTACAATTCGAGTCTTCTTCTGAAAAGGAGTTTTCTTAATCCAAATCCATCCCGAACTAATCAGGTAAATAGTGAAAAGCCCAATTCCAAAAAGGAATGAGTTCGTTTTGACCATAGAAAGAGCTATTGCGGTAATTCCAGTTATGGACATAAATATCCCAAAGAACTTCCCTGCAACCGAGTGACCTTTTGAGCCTTTTTTGAAAATTGCAGAAGTACTTCCTGCTGCAAGGGCTAGACCTCCAGAGGTTACGTGTGTGATGAGTAGAGATGTGTAAATCATTTCCATCTTGATGGGTAAATTACGAATTGTATAAAATTGATTTCTAGATTGTTTCCACTTGCGCCAATTGCCCCCACATTTTTATTAGACTGGAGGGTATACCTCAAATTGGTTCGAAGAATCATATTTTGAATTCTCGTTGGTCTTATGTCCCAGCCAAAAGTGATTCCGTAGGAGAGTGCAGTGTACTGACCTTCTTCTTTTGCTAGCTCACCATCGATAAGTTCCGCATTCACAAAATCATTGCCAACGCTCAATCCCAAGAATGGGAGGAAGCCATGGTAGTCGAAGAGGAATTTAAATCCTTCGATGGCTAGTCGATGTTGTCGAACTTCATAAGAAAGTCCATATGCTTCATCAGATAGCTTCATCGGTCTCCACGATACTCTAATTGCGGCATCTAGCTCATGGAAGTAATAGCCCAAAGCAATATCAGGATAGAGACTCAATGGGGGGCGATTTGGCATGAAGGAGTATTCCTTCAAAAAATCTAAGTCGCTCACAGCCACATTCGCCGAAAGGCCAATGGCAAAATTCCAAGTGCTCAACCTTCCTTCTTCTTCGAAAGTTTCAAAATGTTTCTGCACGTAGGCTTTTGATTCTGGACTGCTCAGACCTGCTGTTGAGTCTAAGTACTTTTTGAAAGCTACGGATATACCATAGCTTGGAGCTGTGATCATACGTATAGATTCTCTCGAAGTGGGGTAGTAGAGGTCATTGTCGAAGAGGTAATGTCCTGAAACTTCTACTGTGTAAAGACTTCCGAATGCTAGATTGAATCCGCCTTCTATTCCAAATCGACTCTTTTCAAGCCTAGGTCCGTCGCTTAGTCTGATTTCTGGTGTGAGCCATTGCGCCCCAATAAAAGGTCGGGGCATTTTGCGACTAAAGCCAAAAGGAATATACCTAAAGCCTGTGATGACGCCCTCTTTGTAGTCTGAATTGTCTCCTTCTAGACTTCTTGTGACTAAAGGAATTGAAATATAAAAATCGGCTTTCTGCCAAAAGTGGGTACCCCCAATTAAGAATCGAGCGCTACCTAGATTTGGTGTATCCGATCCAATCAATCCATCAGCTTGCAACCCGAAATAGGTCTGAGCAAATTTATATGGATCCTTTTGAGCAGTAGCTGCAGTCGACAGGAAAGTGAGTATGAAAATTGCGGTAACTGTTCTAATCACAGAAAATCTTTTGCCAATGATACGCTCGCTAAACCCTTACTATTAAAAGAAAGGTGCGAATGGGAAGACTAAGTGATTGTTGGGAAGGATAGGGGCGAATGGGAAGGTAGAATCCCCTATGTTCAACGAGAAAGCTCTGCCAAGCGAGTATCAAATTCCTTTAATTTGCTTCGGCTGACTGGGATGGTCAATTGGCTATTTTCAAATTCTAGGGTGTATCCTCTGGCGTTTCCATATACTTTCGAAATAGACTTCAAATTGACAATCCAAGACCGATGAACTCTCAAATATTGCGATGGGAGCTCTCTTTCAGCAGAGGTGATTGTTCTTCGCAGTGTAGTGGGCTTAGCGGAGCGAGTATGGACATCAATGTAGTTGCCAGAGCTTTCAATGGCGAGAACCTCAGAACTTTCCACCGTCAAGACATTTTTTCCTTCATCCTCTTTCAAGGTGAAAAAAAAATTGGTCTCATCGGGGTTAGCTCTCTGGGCTATTGCTTCATTGTCATCTATCACCGCTTTCTGGTTCCTTTTATGATATACATTTTGTCTAATTAGAACTTGGATGCTGACTGGAATTATACCGATGGCAAAAGTGAATCCTACAAAACGCAAGAATGTATCTAGGCTCCATGGGAAAAATTTGAGAAAGCAACTCAAAAGAAAATTACCGATAGCGATGAATAAAATATTCGCCATCGTATGAATGATCTCTCTGCCTACATTCCATTTTTGTTCATCATAAAAAGTGGAGATTATGTTTGGAAAAATCAATTGAGTCAGCAAAAGTATAATCAGTGTGATTAGCCCATAGAGCATCGTTACGAAGTAGAAGTTGCCTTGCACATTAGATATTCCGAAAGGTTTGAATATTGACAAGAATCCAAAAACGAAGAATGCGATGAAACAAGCTGATCTGACTTTCTGCCTCGTTTCAGCCAGAGCCGGAAAAGGTTTACCCAAAATGGATCTCATATTTCTTCTTTATGCGCGTATTCTAGAAGCTCTGCCATAGAAACGAATTCGAGAGTTTTTTCGTTGGTGGCCTCCAGAATGACCCGAGGAGCTACTCCATGCCGATGGGCTTCTCGCCACCTAAGAGCGCAGAGACACCAACGGTCTCCAGCCTTTAATCCGGGAAATTGATATTGGGGGATAGGAGTGGAGAGGTCGTTTCCCATGGCTTTGGTAAATCTTAAAAACTCTTTGGTCATGATACAGCATACCGTATGTGTACCACGATCTTCTTCTCCCGTGTCGCAGCATCCATTCCTGTAATAACCGGTCATGGGATCGCTACTACAAGTGATTAATTTTTCTCCAAATACGTTTACATTCTCCATAAGCAGCTAGTATTTGGCCACTGTACCGTCTACTTGATCGCTCCAAGCCAAAATTCCTCCCACTAAGTTATATAGATTAGAAAATCCATGATGTTGTTCCAAATAGCGAGCTGCATTTTCGCTTCGCGCTCCACTTCTACACATAAGTACAACCTTCTTTTCACGGTCAATTGTATCTAATTTTTCCGGGATATATTGAAGTGGAATAAGCTCTCCATCTAGATTAGAGATTTCGTATTCATAGCGTTCCCTTACATCAATTAACTGGAAGTCTTCTTTCGCATCCATCCAGCTCTTGAGTTCTTTTGGACTAATTTCCTTCATGATCTATAGGATTATGTTGAACCTGCAAGCACGAGCAAAGGTATCTTGTTCTTTGGATTGTAGAAGAAATCACTCTTTTTTAAAGAGATTTTAGTTTTAATTGAGATTTTCTGAAAGAATGATTGAGTGAAGTCCTGACTTTAAGGTATAAACGTATTCACTAAACGACGTTATCAGTGGGTATCTTCATTCTGAAAATGGAGACGGCCCTCAAACACCATAAATTATGGCAACCCCTTTTATTCTCTTAATGCAGCTGTGATCTATTGAATACGATTTTTATTTGTTTTCGCTTGGCTTTTGTCGACCTTTATTTCTTCTCTTCTTTATCGCGTGAGTTCCAATTTGATTACGAATGCTTCAAGTGCTGTATCACAACATTTGAAAGAAGCTCAGGGATTTGACATTCTAGATCAATCATCTTCAACCGGTGAGAAAAATACTGTTACCGGTCCAAAATTAGAATTGGTTGAAGATTCAAGTGCTCTACCCAGCACAAAAACATTTGTGAAGGGACTGCATAATAGGTCAAGGGTGTTTCGTTTGTTCTGGGTAAAAGTTGCAACTCAGAGTTCTAAATTCTTCCCTAGTGCCGGCGTTTGCCCTAGTCACTTCCATATCCGAGTTTTAGATCAAAAATAATTCGGGCATTTGACCAATGAGTTGCGGTAGTTCTAATTTGCAGAAATTCTATTGAAGAATCAAAATTCCCCAATCTAGACTTCCATCTTAATGTGACTTTATGTTTTGAAGACTCCATGACCAAAATAAGAGCTAGCCTCCCTGTCGCCTTTAGCTTTTCATGCGGTGACCATAATGAATTACTGATCTCCAGCGGTTTTCTCCGCTGCGATGCATTCCCACATTAGCCCGTCCAAAATTGACGGAGAAAGCTATCAATTTCTTTCGTTAAGGATTAAAATACAACGAGATCATTTACATCTATTTGAACTATGTAATACCACCATTACCTGCCATGTAACAAGTAAAAACGATATTCTAATTTATTCCAAGCAGGTTTGAAATTAGTGATGTTTATATATTCATTCCGAAGATTTGGCTGCCTTAATTGAAGATTAGAGCATCTCATTTTTCAAACAACCCACTTAAATCGGCAAACGCCTTAAACTCAAGCGCATTTCCCTCCGGATCTTGGAAGAACATGGTGCGCTGTTCACCCACTTCACCTTCAAATCGGATGTAAGGTTCTATGATAAACTCAATTCTCTTTTTTTTTAATCGCTCGGCGAGGTCAGCCCAATCTTCAAGAGAGAGTACCACGCCAAAGTGAGGGACAGGTACTTCTTTCCCATCCACAGGATTGGAAACAGATTCTTGCTTTAATCCTTCCTTTTGGTGAAGTACGAGCTGATGCCCAAAGAAATTGAAGTCTACCCAGTGGTCGCTTGATCGACCTTCTGAGCAACCCAAAACATTGTGATAGAACTTACGAGTAATCTCCAAATTTTGGACAGGTATTGCGAGGTGGAAGGGTCGAGGCATGGCTTAATTTTTAGTGAATTGAAGTTGGTGCTCTTTGAAGGTGTAAAATAGATTTTTAACAGATGCAAAAGGCCCGATGAATTTTTCTCATCAGGCCCTTTTCGAATCGAAATATCCCAAATTAAGACATAGTTCAAAGACTGAATGGTTGTTTTGCAACCTTTTTACTCCTCAGCAATCTCTAGTAAGTGCTTCACACCAGCTTCCAATTGTTGGTCAACTCCTGAAGCGGCTTTGCCAGGCTCGTTGTAAATAAGGATGTCAGGTTGTAACTCATTGTTCTCCATCAGTTCACCAGTTTTCACATCTTTCATTCCCACCTGTGGAATGCCGAAAACGGTACCATCTTGCATTCGTTCCCACCAAACTGCCGTACCTGTTCCCGGCACTGGCGCGCCAATGAGCTTTCCGATTCCGAAGAACTTATAGGTGTAAGGGAAAAGGTGAGCATCTGAATAATTGCTTTCACTCATCAATACACAACTCGGACGCGTCCACTTACCGAGAGGTTCTCCACCCATATTGTCTTGACCGCGTGGAACAAATTGTAAGTAAGCTTCTCCACTTAAGAAAGTTGCTAAATCATCGTGAAGCCATCCGCCACCGTTAAAACGGGTATCGACGATCAATCCTAGTTTTTCATTGTGCTTACCCAAAGCCTTGTCATACAATTCGCGGAAGCTAGATGAGTTCATTCCTCTCACGTGTACATATCCGATTTTTCCATCGCTGAGTCGTTCAACCTGCTCTTCACGGCTTTCTATCCATCTTTCGTAGAGTAGTTGATTCTGTCTCCCGCCGCTAATCGGTTCTACCACTTCATCCCAACGCTCACCTGAATTCGGATCATAATACGAGATGAGTGTTTTGTCGCCAGCTTTGCGGTTGAAATGGGGGTAGATGTTTTCGTCTTTGAGAATCGGTTTTCCGTCAATTTTTTCGATAATCACTCCAGCTTTCACTTTTCCATCTTCATTGATGACCGGACTTTTTCCGATTACTTCAGCGATCTTCAATCCATCGCCTTCATATAAATCATCATAGAAGAGACCGAGGGCAGCGGTATTGTCGCCTTTTGAATCATAACTCCTAAATCTTCCTCCTGTGTGAGAGGCATTCGCCTCTCCTAAAAGCTCTGAGAGCATATCGGCAAAGTCGATCGGGTTATTAATGTAGGGGAGATATTTGGCGTATTCCTGCTTGTACATGTCCCAATCGACATCGTGCAAATCTTCGAGATAAAACTTCTTTTTGAACTGTCGCCAAGCATGCTCGAAGAGGTAAGCTCTCTCGGCGTCGGTGTTTAAGTTCATTTCCGAGGAGAAAGAAACACCCTCTGTCTTTCCATCACTAACCGTGATCTTCTTGATGCTCCCTTTAGAGTTCACGAATAAGTTCTTGAACTCTTTGTCAAACTGAAGACTAGAGTATCCGCCATCCAGTTTTGTGAAGATCTTGGTTTCCTTGTCCTTAAATTGAGTTTTCCAAAGATCAAATCCTTCACCTGTACTGGTGAGGTAGTAAAGATTTTCTCCATCCTTGTCCAAAACGAAATCAGATAAGAAAGACGAGAAAATGGTTAAGCGAACCTTGCGATCTTCCAGTCCTTCCCATTCAACTTTGAGATCTTCTACCTTTTCCTTTTCTTCTTCATCGTCGTCTTTTTTCTTCTTCTTGTCCTTGTCATCTTTATCGTCTTCGTCATCCTTGTCTTTATCCTTTTGTTCTTCTTTCCAAAGCTCATAGTCGCCTTTGTCTAGTGTGAACTTCTTGTAAGCATCTTCAGTCAAGAATAGGGCATACACATCGTTTTGACTTCCCCAACTTCCGTGAGATCTAAAGCCTGCCTTATCGGAAGCCCAGTAGACCACTTTTCCTCCCATTCCAAATTTGGGCATCGTATTGCCGTAGCCGCTTTTGGTTAGGTTGATTGGCTTTTCTTCACCTGAGGCATTCACTAAACCTACCTGATCATTCCATCGATTATTGTCGAAGAATTGAACGAGGAACCACTTCGAATCTGGCGACCAAGTGTAATACTGATCTCCATCGGCATAGGAATAAGAGTACTCACCAGGAACTACCGTTCTGGTGGTTCCTGATTCCAAATTCTTCACTTTTAAAGTAGTTCTCTCTTCGAGGTAAGCCACTTCTTTGTCGTCAGGGGAGTAGCTGGCCTGAAACTCTTCGGCCGCGGTATTAACCAAAGGTTTCTCTTCAATAATCGTCGCGTTGTAGAAGTACTTGTCTTCTTCCCGGCCCAGACTCGCTTCATAGACATTCCAACTACCATCGCGCTCACCGTTGTAGAGTAGCTTGGTTCCATCGCTGTTGAAATCGAGACCTCTTTCCTGTTCTGGAGTATCCGTAATTCTCTTTGTTTTTGTGTAGTCAGTGGCAGTAACGAATACTTCACCTCTCACTATAAATGCGATTTCTTTACCGTTTGGCGATACCTCGAAGTCGCTAGCATTTCCATTGACTAGTTCTACCACTGCTTCATTGTAGCGACGGTCAGATCTTATGGTGATGTTTACTTTTTGAGGCTCGTTCGGCTCAAGCATTTTATAGATTTCGCCGTCATAGCGAAAGCATAGCATTCCGTTATCGGCTCTTGATAATGATCTCACTGGATGTGTATCCAGATTTGTCACTTGTTTAAGGTTGGTGAAGCTGTCGCCACTAATCGTTCCTTTCCAAACATTGAACGAGCCCGATTGCTCGGAAGTGAAATACACTTGATTTTCATTTCCCCAGACGGGTTCTCGGTCTTCACCTCGCCATTCGGTCAGTTTAGAGTATTTCTTCTCAGGGAAGTTGTACATCCATACATCTCGGGTAACGGAAGAGACGTGGTGCTTACGGTAATTGTCTTCGTACCCTTTTCTATCGTAGAAAAGGATCGAATTTCCATCAGCGCTGTATTTTGCCGAAAGGGCAGGAGTGGAGAGGATTTGCTTCTCTCTTCCACCATCCACTGGAACGGAATAGAGCTCCGAAAGAACACCCGAAGGGAAAAGTACAGATTCCATATTGTCCATTCTCGAAGAGCTGTAGATCACCATTTTGCCGTCATTGGTAAAATCGCTCGGAGAGTCACCAGATGAGTGGAATGTGAGTCGGGTCGGTGATCCGCCTTCCGCATCCATGATAAAGACATCATTATTCCCGTAGCGCATAGAGGCGAAGGCAATTTTGCTTCCGTCAGGGCTCCAAACGGGATGACTCTCGTAAGCTTCGTGAATGGTTAGTCTCTTTGCTTCGCCACCAGAGGTAGATACCGTGTAGACATCACCTTGATAGCAAAAGGCAATTTTTGAGCCGTCAGGCGAAATGGCCGGATAACGAAGCCAAAGTGGATTGTCGGATTCTTGTGCAGAAAGCACAGCGGTGGTGAATCCACAAAGGAATAAGAGCAGGATCTTTTTCATGATGATTGGTTTATAAGCACCCCAAAAAACGAAAAATCCTTTGATTTAGAAGGTGTTTAGATTGTTAATGACTGGTAAAATCAAGTCATCAAAGTGCAATACCTATCCTCCTCGGTGGCGAAGTTGAGTTTTCTGTAACAAGACACAGAATGCAATTAGTCTTATAAGGAAATTCTTGATTAAAATGGTTAGACCACATTTCATGGTTTATCGGACGTCGCGCAGCGATACCAGTAAAAAGGGTTCTACAGTAAACTTAGTATGGCAGTGCGTTTGACCATACGGCAAAACCTTACTGGGCGAATGCGTGCCCTCTTTTTAGCTGGGGTTTTGCGCCAACCGAATTGATCCTAAACCAAAGATTTCAAGGCGCAAAAATCGCCTTTCGACGTCCTTGATTTTTACTCCACTTTTTATCAAGAAAAAGTGGAAAAGAAGATTATTTTGGATTTGGTTCGAAAAGGTTTTAATTGTGGCAGACATTTGAATTAAATTCTAACTCACCATCCAAAAGTCCCAGTGCCACCTTTAAACGGCCCAACGATCTTAGAAGTAATCCAACCTCCGTAAAAGTCTCCTTCTTGGGCTTGAACACGTTCATCGCCAATATAGCATTCATCTACTTTGGAGGGATAGAAGGCAATGTGGTCTTTCAATGGCGAATAAGCATTCTTAGGGTTAAGATAAAACCAGGCAGCATTTTCTACTCGTTTTTTACCATCAGCAAGGTGATAGTAGCTGCCCATTCCTTTCCATTCACAGAAAGTGGTGCGCGAAGACTCTGTGAGCATCGACATATCAATATCGCCTTTAGGGATGTAGATA
>JAKVAV010000005.1:0-78173 GCA_022448105.1 Flavobacteriales bacterium
CCCCGTTTAAATTAATCGGGTTAGATGTAGGGTTATAAAGTTCGTAAGCTTTATTATTTCCAGTGCCAACAGAGTACTCAGAAATGAAAATCTTGTCGCACTGACCGTTTGAAGAAAAAGTCATAAAAAATGCGAATGCAGAAAGTAAAAGTGTTCTCATAGTTTTTTATTTAGAATACGTTGTGCAAAAATAGCCAATTGTACTCGGTGTCTGAACTCTTCGTGGATAACTAAGGAAATATTTAATCAAAACTTAATATTCACCCTTTGATTCCTTCTCCAACAATCAGGTTGTGAAAACCCATTGGATATAGCTATTTCTTCGGTCTTTGAAGAGCATATATTTGATCCGTGAGGACGTTTTATTCGATACGAAACCTTCTGATCTTATTTGTCTCCTTCGGATTCGCTATCGACGCTTTTGCGGGCAGAAATGAAGGGATGAACGTCCAATATGAGTGTCTGGGGGGTGATGAATACCTCATTACTGCACATTTATTTAGAGATTGTGCCCAAGATGTTTTTGGTATCGGGCAAATACCCATTCCTGCATTTGTTACTTCTTCTTGCGAATCCATCGGATACATTCCCTTGGTTTTGGCAGATAGTCTCGAAGTTTCTCAACTTTGTCCGGATTCACTACCCTTCAGCAGTTGTAACGGGGGTAATCTCCCTGGAGTTTACCTATACGTGTACGAGGCGACAGCAACTATGCCTCCCTGTTATGACTGGGAAATAATCATAGCTGAAACGAATAGGGCTGATGTCCTTAATCTTAACGATCCACTGGGAGATAGTAGCCGGCATCTCGTTACCTCCCTCAATAACTCCACTGGAGAATGTAATTCTTCTCCTCAGCTAGGTTTGTTAACCTTGCCTTTCGTCTGCGTAGAAGATGTCTTCTTTTATAATCTGTCTTTTACAGATCCCGATGGTGATAGTTTGGTATATGCCCTGACACCGGCATTGAAATCAACACAACCCGATACTCCGCAGAATATGGATTATGTGGCAGGTTATTCATCAACATCTCCTCTAAATATACTTGAGTTCAATTCATCTACCGGTCAAATGAATATCACCCCTGATTTAGAGGGGAAATACACCGTTGTGGTAGAGGTAAAAGAATACCGAAATGAGATGCTAATAGGCAGTGTTTACTTTGATTTCAATGTTATTGTGATTCCTTGTGCAGTGGCTCCGCCCGTGCCGATCCCAGGAACATTGTCTCAAATCAGTGGAGGAGGTTATCCTATGACGGATAGTCAAATTGGCATTTGTCAAGGAGACGATTTTTGCCTTCAGTTAGATTTTTCATCTATCGATCCTGCATTAGAACTCACCCTTGAAGCAGATATTGCGGAAGGTATCCCAGGAGCTACTTATACTCAAATTGGTTCGAATCCTGCTACTATTGAGCTATGTGGTACATTACCTCTAGATTTCACGAGTGGCGATTTTGTCGTTTCTGCTCGCGATAATTTTTGTCCAATCTTTGGTCAAGCTTTTTACGCCATTGAGTTTGTCATTAGAGATCCTCTTTTGGCTAGACCAGATACGACTATTTGTGCTGGAGAGAGCGTACAACTCAATGCACAAAATGATGTATCCTACACCTGGTTTGACACGGAAGGAAATCAAGTTCCAGTCAGCACTATTTTTTCATGTAATCCATGCCAATCCCCAATCGCTACCGTCGATACAACTACTTCCTTTGTTGTGCAAGGAGAATTTACCGATGGCATTTGTGCATCTACAGACACTGTAACCATCAATGTCCCATTGGGCACTGAAATAAACGTTGTTCCAGAAACCTGTCTAGAAGATGATGGAATCATTGAAATTTCGATCATAACCGGATCAGGAGATTACACTGTGGAGTGGGATGATGATCCGACTAATGATTTGATTCGAGGAAATTTGGATGCAGGTTCTTACTCAGTCAGTATACTCGACAATGCTTTTAACTGTCAGTTTTCGGAAACGTTTGTCGTTGATAACCTAGTATTTCCCCTGGCAGACGCAGGAGAAAACGACTTTGTATGTGGGATTGAGTACCAACTTTCAGCGACGCCAAGTTTCGGTATCAGCCAATGGACTTCAAATCATCCTGAAATAAGTATTGATAATGCAAATTTGCCTACTGCCATTGTGACTGCGTCAAGTCCTGGCGTATATAGCTTGGTTTGGACGGAAGATGATGACCAAGGAAGTGGGAATGGCTGTATTGACTCTGATACACTCACGCTGGAATTTTTTGAGTTACCTGAAGCTGTGATTTCTTCTTTAGACTCAGTATGTGGTTTTGAAGTAGACATTGCCATTCAAGCATCATCCTCTTCAAATACCTGGGAGACTACTTCAAATGTCCTTATTACGCAAAGTCAACAAGATTTTGCGCAAGCAACTGTACTGGAACAAGGGTTGGGGGAAGTTATCTTTTTTTCTTTCAATGGACCTTGCTCTGCCAGCGATACATTGGTAGTTCAATTTATAGAACAACCCATAGCTAACGCCGGAAATGATGAGATTCTTTGTGGCAATGAAGTAGAGTTGTCGGCGAACCCATCAATTGGTCAAGGAGCTTGGCAACTTCCCGAAGGGGTCAACGCATCAGGTTCATTGAATGAGTCAAATCTCACTGTCCTTAATGACCAATTTGGCTTCTTTGATATCATATGGACCGAAGAAAATCTGGGTTATTGCTCTGACCGTGATACCATAGAGGTTGGCTTTGTTCAGCAGCCTACTATTGAGCCTCTTTTGGATACCATGGTTTGCGGAAACGATCTAGTCCTAACCGCAATTGCCTTGGGCCAAACAATAACTTGGGAAGGCGATCAAGGTTTGTCCCTGAGTTCATTCAATTCGCTGACAACGAATGTTTCAGCAGATTATGGCAGCTACAATTTGTCACTTATTGCAGATAACGGTTTTGGTTGCATTGCATCTGAGCAAGTTCAGCTCACCTTCCTCGAACAACCTGAGCTAGCACCTGAGCTATTAGAAACCATTTGTGGTTTTGACACCGAACTCGTGGCTCCTGAAACGGATTTTCAGATTGATTGGCAATCTGCCGATTTAGAATTGACCTCTGAAAATGGCGAATCAACCTCAGTTTCTACGAGTTTTGAGGGCGATTTTGTGGTGATGCTCATCGTAAACAATCAAGAGCTCTGTTACGACACCACCAATTATCAACTAACTTTCTACGAACAACCATTAACGGTTGCCCCAGAGGACACGTCTGTTTGTGGTTTATCGGTGTTTCTGGAGGCTGATGCGACATCAGGAAACCTACAATGGTCAACCGTTGGAGTAGGTGATTTTTCAGATTTCAATGCAGCGTCAACCTCATTTACAAGCGATACTTACGATCAATTTAATTTGACAATTACCGAGACGAATGGACCTTGTTCGTCAATGGACTCTCTGACCGTTGATTTTCAGCCTATTCCTCAAATTCTCAACCCTGAATTTATCTGCACTGGGGTTGATGCAACATTTCAATTCACTTTTGAGGCTTCAGGTGATTTCGGCAGCGGGTATTTAATTTTAGGATTAGAAGGTGATTTGGATGGTGATTTATTTACCTCATTTCCTTTAGAATCAGGTTTAGAAATTGATTTTAGTCTATCCAACTATTCTGTTTGTGAGAATGCCACATTTCAAGGCAGTCACGGTTGCCCTATTATTTCCTCCTCGGGTGCGATGACTTCGGACACGATCAAGGTTTGTGGCGATCAAAATGCGATAGCCGACCAACTTTCACCTCCCGATTTGGACGGCAATGACGTTTTACGATACATCCTTCATGATAGCGAAACTTCAGCGGTTGGGAACATATTCTCCTGGTCGGAAGTTCCTGTATTTTCATTCGAAGAACCACTCCTGTGGAATGAGGTTTATTATATCTCTCCCGTTGTAGGAAATCCGAATGGCCAAGAAGTAGATCTTTCAAATCCTCAAGTGTCCGTGGGTGAAGGACAGCCAGTGATTTTCATTCCAGACCCCACGGCAATTCTAAACTATGATGAGACCATCTGCCCTAATGAAGAAGCAATTGTTGAGGTGGAGTTTAGCGGAAACTTCCCTCAGTTATTTACCTATTCGTTTAATGGCGTTCAAACCAGCGTAGAAGTCGATTCCCTTTTCATTGAGTTAATCTTTTCAGATTCAGGGTCTGTCATACCGGTGTCTATTTCTTCTCAGAATTGTGTTGGGCAAATTATAGGCTCTGCAGAGATCTCTTATCATCCCGAACCATCGCTTGCAGTGGATTGGGAAGGAGAGTTTTGCGAAGGTGACTCGGCTACAGTAATGTTGAATCTTCAAGGTGAAAGTCCATTCGTTTTCTCCTTTGGTGAAACAAGTTCTATCCAAACTTACCAGGTTCTTGGAGATACTCTCTTTATTATTAATTCGGGTGGTGATTATGTCATTTCATCGATTGCTGATCAAATCTGTTCTATTGACGAAGAAGTAGCTTTCTCCATCGAGCAGCTTCCTCTCCCTGCGGTCGAAGCAGGTGTGGATATCACCATTTGTAATGAGGACACAGTACTCATAGGAACTTCAGCTCAACCGGGTTTGTCTTATAGTTGGAACGGCAGTCAATCTGTTCTCACACCATCTTCAGCAACCTCCATCTACGTGGGAGAGAATACCGGTTCTAGTTCTGATTTGGATGAGCTAATCTTGGTCGCAGATAATGGTAGTTGCGCAAACCAAGATACCCTTCAGATTGAGGTGTTTCCGAAACCTAATCTTCAAATTTCTGCCTCTGAAAAGATGTGCCGGGGAGACTCGCTTTTTGTTGTCGGATTCGGGGCTGATCAGCTGAATTGGCAACCTATGACTCTCTTTTCAAATCCAGACTCCTCTCAGAGTACTTATTACTCTGAGGTCTCATCTTTCATCACTCTCTCTGGGACTAACGAAGCAGGATGTATGGCTCAAGTGTCGCAAGAAGTTCAAATTTTGGACCCACCAAACGTCGAGTTTTTGGTCTCCGAGAAAGTTGGATGCGAACCAATGGTCGTTGACTTACAGATGATTTCGCCTGCATCAGGTGTTGCCTACAGTTGGTTGTTGAACGGTGAGAATATCGAAGAGTCATCCTATCACACTCAATTGCAGCTTGATAGAGGGGCTTACGAAGTGAGCTTAAAAGGAATCTCGGAAGAAGGATGTTTAGGTATCTCGGCTACTCCAATCTTAATTGAGGTATTTAGTGTTGAAGCTTCCTTTGATTATTTCCCAGAGAACCCTTCCATTTCAGATCCTGAAGTTAATTTCTACTCAACCTCAGAAAACGACCAATTGCTGATTTGGCAATTCGATTCTCTCGATACCTCACAAGATGAATTCTTGACTTTCAACTTTCCGACCGAATTTGGTTCAGACTATCTGGTTTGTCTTGATGTGATTTCTTCTGAGGGCTGTTTAGATAGTATTTGCGAAGTAATTACCATTGCTGACGACTTTTACATTTATGTGCCATCTGCATTTACGCCAGATGGCGACGGAATCAATGATTTGTTCTTTCCTCAACTCTCTAAAGTTGACGTGGTTGAGTACCATTTTTGGATTACAAATAGATACGGTGTAACTGTATTTGAAACGCGTGATCCATCTGCCAAATGGGATGGGTCTGAAAAGGATTCCAATTTTTTTGGGAAAGCTGATCTCTATCAGTGGCATCTTGAGGCCAAACCTGAATTCAATTTAGAAGAGAGATTCTACACGGGCACTGTGATGATGATCCGCTGAATTTAATGGAGAGCTATTGCTCACAAATTTTCACAATTTCAATTTCGAGTATCGCTCCACTGAATTTTATTTGCAGAATGGCCTAAAGGATTGCTTTATCTTAGCGCAAAATAAATCTATTGAGTCAAAAACTAGTAATCATACCAACCTATAACGAATGTGGGAATATTGAGAATATTCTCCACGCCGTTATGGACTTAGATGCTGGTTTTCATGTTTTAGTCGTTGACGACAGCAGCCCTGATGGAACAGCTGATTTGGTGCGTAAAAAACAAATTGATTTCCCTGAAGAAATTCACCTCTTGGAAAGGGAGGAAAAAACAGGACTTGGAACAGCTTACATTGCTGGTTTTCGTTGGGCTTTATCGCGAGATTATAAGTACATCTTTGAAATGGATGCAGATTTTTCGCATAATCCCAAAGACCTCTTGAGATTGCATGACGCATGCGAAAAAGGTGCTGATATGAGTGTTGGATCACGTTACACCAAAAACGGTAAGGTAAGTAATTGGCCAATACTGAGAGTGTTAATGTCTTATTTTGCCTCCATGTATGTGAGGATGATACTCTGGATAAGGGTAATGGACGCAACGGCTGGGTTTGTTTGTTATACAGATGACGTGCTTAGAGAAATTGATCTTGATGAGATTGAGTTCGTGGGTTATGCATTTCAAATCGAAATGAAGTACAAAGCAATCAAAAAAGGTTTTAAACTAGTTGAGGTTCCCATTACATTTATTGATCGTCAAGTGGGGCAAAGTAAGATGAGTATGAACATTTTCACTGAAGCATTTCTGGGTGTGATTAAAATGAAATTTCAATGAGAATATTTGTTCTTATGAGCACAGTGTTTTACTTTATTTCATGCAGTGCGCCAGTTCCAGAAAACCCTCCTTCAGACTTGATCAATAAAGAGGAGTTCACAAATATCATGGTCGATGTTCAGCTAATTGAAGGCATGAAGATTCACAAACTTGGTCCCAAACGGTCAAAGAGCCCTGATATGGAGCAGATGTACTCCCATATCTTCCAAGCTCACAGTATTTCTCAGAATGAATTCCAAAAGACGTACGACCACTACAAGTCTAGGCCTGACGAAATGGAGGGTATTTATGAGGCAGTTCTAGATAGTTTGTCTAAGCTAGATGTGGAAGTAAAGAAAATATACAACGCTCCTCAGAAACTCGAGGAACAAACTAATTTAGATTCGATTCGCGACGTTATATCCAGCAGCAGTCGAAGGCTAAAAACAGAGAAAGATCTGGTAATGCGGAAAACCGCTAAGGCGAAATCAAAACGCTAATCGAATTCCTTCAACCAGCTCAGGCTATCTGAGATTGGAATAAATTTAAAACTCCAATCCTCTTTAATCTTTGAGCTATCGTATTCTGATTTACTCATTGCGCCCCTTGCTGTTTCTTTGGAGAGAGCGGGAATTCCAAGTAGCGAAGCTATTGAGCTAATTCGCCAAGCAATTTCGAGGATGATGTTGGGAATCTGAGTTTTTGGAAATTTTCCGCCAAAGGTTTTTGAGCCAAGCTCTAATAATTCACGATAGGCCAAGTTCTCAGAATTAAGCACATAGCGAGTGTCGAACTTGCCTTCTTCCACTCCCCGAATACAGACTTTAGCTACATCTCGCACGTCGACTAAGCCGGTCGTTCCGCCAGTATAATAGGTCGTTCCTTTCTTTAGGATAGCTAGCAT
This sequence comes from Flavobacteriales bacterium, assembly GCA_022448105.1. GTDB lineage: Bacteria > Bacteroidota > Bacteroidia > Flavobacteriales_D > Cryomorphaceae > JAKVAV01. The sequence goes on from JAKVAV010000005.1 coordinate 7,480, forward strand.
CATCCCACTACTTTGATCTGACTTTGATGGACCTAAGATAATTGATGGATTCACCACGAATACTTTGAGACCTTCCGCAGCACCCCTCCAGACTTCTCGTTCAGCTAGGTATTTCGTAAGTCCATAAACTGACCGATTTTCTGATCGCTGCCAATGGTTTTTCTCAGAAGTAGGTCCATTTTTTGCGACACCAAGAGCAGCTACTGAGCTCACATGGCATAGATTTTTCACTCCTTTTTCAAGACAAATATTGACGACGTTCTGCGTGCCTTCATCATTCACCTGATAAAGATTTTTGGAGTCTTTTTTATCGTAGGATACAAGGGCAGCACAGTGATAAACTGTCTTCATTCCTTGAAAGGCAGACTCCAAGGAGAAAACGTCGAGAATATCACCATCAACCCATTCTATTTCATTCATCTTCTCACCCGAAAGCCCATAAAATCTAAGAACCTTTGCAGCAAATACTACATCACTACTAGCTCTTTTTAGCGCTCGAACCTTTTGGTTCTTTTGAAGTAGATCGTAAAGGATTCTTAGACCCACAATTCCTGTAGCGCCGGTGACGATATTCATAGCGCAAATTTAGAATTCTAATGCTTCGCTAAGACATCGATTACCGAGATAGTCACTCATGGTTTTTGCTATTTTTACCCATCCTAAGTGTAACTATTACAATAACCATGGAAGAACCACGCTGTCGAGCAATAATTGAGGACGTCAATCCATCAATCAATGGCGGTGAATTTGCGATTAAAAGAGTGGTAGGGGATAAAGTCAAATTGACTGCCGATGTCTTTGCAGACGGTCACGATATTATCAACGCTCATTTGCTCTATAAACATGATTCCGAGAAGACTTGGAAGAAGTCGCCAATGAGTCCAGTCGTGAACGACCTCTGGGAGGTTGAATTTGAAGTGAAAAAGCTTGGCTTCTACACCTACCGACTGGATGCGTGGGTGGATTATGCCCTGAACTGGCAGCACGAGATCAAAAGAAAGATCGAGGACGATCAGCATGTAGCGTCTGAATTGCTCGATGGAGTGAAATACCTGAAGGCTGTTAAGGCAAAAAAGCATCAAGTTTACCTAAAAGAAGCGGCAACCGCTTTTGAAGCAAAACGCTCTTACAAGAAAGCGATCAAAATCGCACAGAGCGAGGAGCTTAAAGCTATTTTTGAAGAATATCCTTACCAGACATTCATCACTGCGAGTCGGGATTTTAGAGTCAAAGTTGATAGCAAGAAAGCCGGTTTTAGTACTTGGTATGAGTTCTTTCCAAGAAGCGCTGGAGAATCAGCGACCAAGCATGGGACGTTTAAAGATGCCGCAAAGCGTTTGCCATACGTAGCGCAAATGGGCTTCGATGTGCTTTATTTTCCGCCGATTCATCCGATTGGTGAGAAAAACCGAAAAGGGAAAAATAATGCAACTAATGCCGAACCTGGAGATGTTGGATCACCATGGGCAATCGGCTCAAAGCTCGGGGGGCACAAAGATATTCATCCGGACCTAGGAACGATGAAAGACTTCAAGGATTTGGTGAAATCAGCAAAAGACCTTGGAATTGATGTGGCGATGGATTTTGCCTTGCAATGTGCTCCAGATCACCCTTATGTGACAGATAGCCCGCAGTGGTTTAAGTGGCGACCAGACGGAACTGTGCAGTATGCAGAGAATCCACCAAAAAAGTATCAAGACATTATTCCGATCAACTTCGAGTGTGAGGACTGGGAAAATCTTTGGGAAGAATTAAAGAGCATTATTTTCTACTGGATCGATGCGGGGGTTCGAATTTTTAGGGTGGATAATCCACATACTAAGCCTTATCGATTCTGGAAGTGGCTCATTGCGGAGGTGCATAAAGAATACCCAGAAATTATCTTCCTATCAGAGGCGTTTACTCGGCCTAAGGTTATGCACCAGCTGGCCAAAGTAGGTTTCACTCATAGCTACTCATATTTCACTTGGAGAAATTCGAAGCGTGAGCTTGAAGAGTACATGGATGAGCTGGTAAATACCAAATCGAGGGAATATTTCCGTCCGAACTTCTGGCCAAATACTCCAGATATTCTTCCATACGAGTTGCAGCAGCCCAATGAGGCAGCATTCATCCAAAGATTCTTCCTGGCAGCAACCTTAAGCGGCAACTACGGAATGTACGGGCCGGCGTATGAGAACATGTTCTACCAAGCGGTACCAGGAAAAGAGGAATACTGGGATTCGGAGAAGTATGAGATCAAGAAGCATATTTGGGATACCCGCGGAAAGATCAAGCAGGTAATCCGCATGGTGAATGACGCTCGGAAGGCACATCCAGCTCTCCAGGATACATTGAATTACAGGAAGTGTGATGTGGACAATGATCGCGTGATGGCCTACTATAAAGGAGATCAGGGCGCCAATGATCATATTTTATGTGTGGTGAATATGGATACTCATTACACTCAATCTGGTTGGGTTCAAGTACCTCTTTCTTACATAGGAATCTCTCCCGATGATGACTACGTGGTGTGCGATTTGATTACCAATGAATCATACAACTGGCAAGGGGAATGGAATTTTATTGAGTTGAATCCGCATGGATTACCTTTTCACTTTTTCAAAGTAGTAAAGCGGTGAGCATTGAGAGCATAGAGGTTGAAAGTTCGTGGGAAGAACTCTTTCGAGAAGGGGAAGCTTCAAGCCGTTTTGAAGAGCTCCTGCCACAGTATTTGCATCAGATGCGCTGGTTTGGCGCAAAGACGGGCAATATCAAGCAATATGCCATCGAAAATGCGCTGACTTACAAGTTGCAGAATGGCAATCTCACTTACATTCTTTTGGTTGAAATTGTTTTCCAAACCTCTAATACAGAAAACTATCTTCTTCCAGTTACTTTGTCGAAGAAGCCTGAGAAAGGAACAGGAGTGATCTGTCAAATAACCAACAAAGATGAAGATCAGTCGGGTTATATAATAGATGCTCTTCACGATGTGGATTTTCGGAACGACCTGTTTTTCAATATTCTTTCGGAAAAGAAACTTGAGCTTTCCGTTGGTGAGTTTCGATTCTCTTGCGGTAAGGTTCTAGATGCATCTTTTGACAAGTCGAGCCTAAAATCAGAGCTGCTCAAGCTCGAGCAGAGTAATTCAACCATTGTCTACAACGATGAGTACTTTCTAAAGATTTATAGGAAAATTTTTAGAGACAAGAATCCTGATTTGGAGCTCACACATTTCCTTTCGGACAAGGGAGAATTCGAGCACTCTCCAAAATTCGCTGGAGGGATTGAATGGGTGCGAGAAGGTTATTACAAGGTGTCTATTGGTCTTATGCAAGAGCGAGTTCCCAACCGAGGAGAAGCATGGAATTACACACTTACTCAGATGGAAAACTTCTTCAACCGTTTTGTGGAGGCGGGTATGAAGTTGGAGTATTTCCCGAAGGTGGATTTGTACAAGCCCTTGGAGCTACAAGATTTACAGCCACACATACGCGAGATCATTGGGTTCGAGTTTTTGGATCGAGTCCAAAAACTGGCTTTGAGAACTGCTGAAATGCACGTCTCACTCTTCTCTGATAAAACTGATCGGTACTTCACTCCTGAGCCCTTTACAGGCGATTACACCGTTTGGTTACTCAATCGACTCATGTACATGCTTGATGGACGATTCCATCTGCTCGAACAAAAAGTTGGAGAATTGACCGGCACTGCTAAAGAATACGCCGAATTTGTGCTAGAGAATAAAGAGCCAATTAAGAATCATATTCTCAAATTTGATGAACTGAGGCTAACTTCATCGAGAATCAGAATACACGGTGATTATCACCTTGGTCAGGTGTTGATCACCGGCGATGATTTTTGCATCCTCGATTTTGAAGGAGAACCCGAAAGCACCATCCGAGACCGAAAAGTCAAGCAGCCCCCCGTGAAAGATCTCGCAGGTCTTTGTCGATCTTATCATTACGCCGTGTTTGCTACCGTTTTCAATGCCTTACCCAAAAATTTGGATCGAGAAACGGCCACTGAGCTCGGTGGGAGGCTTTACAGAATCATCACAGGACTGAGCTTAGAAAGATATACCCAAATTGCCATGGAAGGTGGTCTAAATATTGGCTACGCTAAAGAGATTGACTTCTTATTGAGATACCACATTTTTGAAAAAGCCATATATGAGATCGGCTACGAATTGAATTCTCGCCCAGACTGGGTGATTATTCCACTCAAGGGCATTATCCAAATTTTGAACAACGATTAATTATGGAACACATTGCAGATGTTATTGCGCATAGCGTCCTAACAGACTTTGATATTTCGCTTTTTTCTTCAGGAAAGCATTTTAAACTATACGAGAAATTAGGCAATACTCCGATGGAACTCAATGGGGTTGCGGGTACTTATTTTGCCGTTTGGGCCCCAAACGCCGAATCACTTTCAGTGATTGGGGATTTTAATGGCTGGAAATCCGATCTACACCCTCTCAATGCTCGGTGGGATAGCAGTGGGATCTGGGAAGGCTTCATTCCTGGGGTTCGCGAAAACGAGCTGTATAAATACGCGATTAAGACTAGAGGCGGTGATGTAATCGAGAAAGGAGATCCATTCGCAGAAATGTGGGAGATCCCGCCTTCTACAGCGTCTATCGTAAAGTCTGTAGAGCCAAAGTGGTCTGACGGAGTCTGGATGAAAAATAGAAAGAAGAAGAATTCACTAAATGCTCCTATTTCCGTTTACGAAGTACATTTAGGATCGTGGAAAAGAAAATTTGACGAGCAGAATAGAAGCCTATCTTACCAAGAGTTGGCGGAAGATCTTGTGTCCTATGTAAAGGAAATGGGTTTTACCCATGTGGAATTTATGCCTGTGATGGAACATCCATTTTTCGGATCTTGGGGATATCAAATTACCGGTTATTTTGCCCCTTCTTCGCGTTTTGGTACGCCAGAGGATTTCGCTTATCTCGTCAATCAATTCCATAAATCGGGAATCGGAGTCTTTTTGGATTGGGTGCCTAGTCACTTTCCGAATGATGCACACGGTCTATACCGATTCGACGGAACGGCCCTTTACGAGCACGAGGATCCACGCCTGGGATATCACCCCGATTGGAAGAGCTACATTTTCAATTACGGAAGACACGAGGTAAGATCATTCTTAGTCAGCAATGCGCTATATTGGTTAGACAAGTATCACGTTGATGGACTGCGTGTAGACGCAGTGGCTTCCATGCTTTATCTCGACTACAGCCGAAATGAAGGTGAATGGATTCCAAATCAGTTTGGAGGGCGCGAAAATTTGGAGTCAATATCGCTTCTGAAGGAAATGAACGCTGCCGTATACGAGAACTTTCCCGATGTGCAGACCATCGCTGAGGAGAGCACTAGTTGGCCAGGAGTTTCGCGTCCAGTGAGCATGGATGGGCTTGGCTTTGGCATGAAGTGGATGATGGGTTGGATGAACGATATGTTAGAGTATATCAAAAAGAATCCTCTCTACAGAAGCTACCATCAAAATCAGGTGACCTTTAGCTTAGTTTACGCCTTTACTGAGAATTTCATGTTGCCACTTTCGCATGACGAGGTGGTTCATGGAAAAGGCTCGCTACTGAGTAGAATGCCTGGAGATGAATGGCAGCGATTTGCTAATCTTCGTGCGCTTTATGCTTGGATGTATACTCATCCCGGAGCTAAGCTTCTCTTTATGGGTTCTGAATTCGGCCAGTTTTCTGAATGGAAGCACGACGAAACTCTCCTTTGGAATCTACTGAAGTTTGATTTCCATAATGGTGTTTTGGAGATGGTGAAGGAATTGAATAAACTCTATAAAACTGAAGAGGCCATGCACGAGTTGAATTTTGAGAGTGAAGGATTTGAATGGATTGACTACAGTGATACTCAGAACTGCGTCCTTTCTTTCTACAGAAAATCTAAGAACGGTAAGCAAAAGCTACTCGTAGTGGGGAATTTCACTCCAAATGCACGCGAAGAGTATAAAATTGGTGTCGATGAGAGTGGTTCGTTTAAGGAAATTTTCAATTCAGATAGTACCAATTTTGGGGGGAGTGGATTCCTCAACAAAGGGAATCTGAAGACCCAAAACGAATCATTGCACGGGAGGGAAAACAGCATTAAGTTGCGGATTCCTCCATTGGGTTTCACTGTCTTGAAGCCATCGAAATAAATCTTTATGAGCCAAAATAAATTTATTTGTGTACACGGGCATTTCTATCAGCCCCCGAGAGAGAATGCATGGCTAGAAAAGATAGAGTACCAAGATTCAGCTGAGCCATTTCACGACTGGAATGAAAGAATAACTTACGAATGCTATGGCCCCAACGGCTCCTCCAGAATTCTCAACGAGGATCGTGGTATTGTTGACATTGTAAACAACTATCGCAAGATCAGTTTCAACTTCGGACCTACTCTATTGAGTTGGCTGGAAATTCATAGCCCAAAAGTGTACGATCAAATCATCAAGGCTGATCGCCAAAGTATGGAGCAATTTGGTGGCCACGGCTCGGCTATGGCTCAGGTGTATAATCACATCATTATGCCATTGGCAAATAGACGCGATAAGGAAACCCAGGTAATCTGGGGAATCAAGGACTTTGAGTACCGTTACAATAGAAAGCCAGAAGGGATGTGGCTGGCCGAAACCGCTGTCGATACAGAGACTCTAGAAGTTTTGGCCGAGCATGATATAAAGTTTACTGTATTAGCGCCCCGACAAGGAAAAAAGTACCGAAAATTGGGTAGCTCTAAGTGGAATGAAGGTGTAGATTCTAAGATTCCTTATGTATGCAATTTACCTTCAGGGAAGAAAATATCTCTGTTCTTTTATGATGGGGACCGCTCGCAGGCAGTCGCCTTCAAAGGACTGCTTGCCGATGGAAAGGGCTTTGCTAATTACTTGATTGACGGTTTCGACAATAGAAGTGAAAACCAGCTTCTTCACATTGCTACAGATGGTGAAAGTTATGGTCATCATCACAGATATGGAGACATGGCATTAGCTTATTGCCTGCGATATATAGAGGATAATAATTTGGCCCAAATTACCAACTATGGTCAGTATTTAGAAGTTAATCCGCCAGTGCATGAAGTTCAGATTCACGAGAACTCTTCCTGGAGTTGTGTGCATGGAGTGGAAAGGTGGAGAGCAGATTGCGGTTGCAATACTGGGGGACAACCAGACTGGAATCAAGAATGGCGAAAGCCTTTGCGCGAAACATTAGATTGGCTCAGAGATAGGTTAGAAGCCGTTTATGAGAAGCATATTGGTGAACTCCATGCTGATCCTTGGGCACTTAGAAATGAGTATATCGACGTTTTACTGGATAGGAGAAAGGTCAATAAATTCTTGGTTAAGCATTTTGGAAACCAGACAGATGAACAACGAACTCATGTGATGAGAATGTTGGAAATGCAGCGTCATGAGCTGCTGATGTTTACAAGTTGCGCTTGGTTTTTTGATGAAGTATCTGGTATCGAAACTGTACAAGTACTACAATATGCGTGCAGGGCGATACAGCTTGCAGCGAGTGAATCAAATGCAAAGCTAGACGAGGAGTTTAGAAAGAGGATTTCTGAAGCTAAGTCAAATCTTATTGAGCACGTTGATGCAGCCAATATTTACAAGAAATTTGTGGAGCCATCCATGCTGTCATTAACTCAAATTGGGATGCAATACGCCGTCTCATCCTTGTTTGCTGAAGATCCACACAACCTGACTATATTCAATTACACTTGCAAGCCAACGGAGTTTCGTAGGATAATTCAAGGAAATCAGCGATTGGTTTTGGGTCAGACCCATGTGCAATCTAAAGTGACCTTAAGTGAAAAAAGATTCAGTTTCGTGGTCTTGTACCTTGGGCAGCATCACTTAGTTGGGAAGTCGTTTGAGAAAATTCCCTCAGACGAATTTCGAGAGTTCGGAGATCAAGTATGTCGAGCATTCCAAGAATCGAATGTGGCTAAAGTGATAGAGCTATTCCGGATGTATCCTGAGCAACGCAGCTTCTCGTTCTTTGATATGTTTAAAGATGAGCAGATTAAAATGCTCAACGAAATCCTAGAATGGAGTCTTTCACTCGCCTCAAGTTCCTATCAAAAAGTGAATAATCGTAACTACAACATTTTGAATGTTATGCAAAACTCACACCTGAACCCCCCAAGGATGCTAGTGAAAAATCTGGAAATGGTGCTGAATAATGAGTTAAGAGACCTTTTCGACAACGGAGAGAAAAAAATCTCCTTACCGGATTTGAAAAGAGTAGTAGTAGAGATTAGGCGTTGGGGATTTAATATTGATCATTCTGAGCTCGACTTTATATGTGCTAATAAGCTTAATCGTATGCTCGAAGAAATTGGAGATCCCTCCGTAGTATTAGCACAAGATCTTGGTCAACTTATGAGCAACATGCGTGAAGCACTTGTGCTTATAGCAACGGTCGGTATTTACCCCGAGCTCAATGCGATACAAGACTTTGTATACAGAATCCTGAGGTATCATTCACCACAGATTCCCGCGGCGGATAGAGGTGATTTGTTTCGATTTGCCGAACACATCAATATTGTAACAGATCAGTTTAAGAAAAAAGTAACGCCATAAAAAAAGGAGCTTCAGAACGAGGCTCCTTTCTATGCTCAACCTTAGAACAAGGTTATAAACTTACGACTGAGTTTTCCTCAGCAGCGATAGGGCTTTGGCGGTAAGCATCTGCTTCCCAGTCATTCTCCCATCTCTCACCATCAATTACGTAGCGGAATTCATATTCCTTACCTGTTTCCAAATTAACAGTAGTCTTAAAAGAACCATTTTTTAGCTTCTTCATTTCAATTGGCGATTTAGTCCACTCGCTAAATTCGCCAACCAATTGTATTTCCTTTGCTTCAGGTGCTGCCTCTGCTGGCATACTGAAGGTAACCTTACAAACAGGTTTCGATTTTAGAAACTGTTTCTTAATCATGACTTGTGTTTTGATAATTATGATTGCGAGACAAAGTTAAACGAAAATATTTCACAGTGTTAATATAACACTGTGATTTTTTAACACTCAATTTGCTCCAAATGCTGTTGTAAACACGTAATTAATTCATGTCTATCGCGAATCAGTGCTCCTATCGTGAATAGACAAAACTGACAGGCCACAAGGGTCTTGAGTACTTACAACACCTAGTAATGTTTAGATATTTCATACAAATGTGGCAATTTGCCCTTTTTGTTAATCTGAGTCTATATCCATAAAGCCTACAGAGTTGAGTAATATTATCTTTGCCGCAAAATTTTACCCATGGCATCACTGATAGAAGAATTGAAGTGGAGAGGGCTGATCCACGACGTTACACCTGGAGCCGAAGAGCAATTGGACAAAGAGATCACCAAAGGTTATGTGGGTTTTGACCCAACGGCAGACTCTCTTCATATCGGTAACTTAGTGCCAATTATGCTCCTCACTCATTTGCAAAAAGCCGGCCACAAACCAGTTGTTTTGGTGGGTGGAGCCACAGGAAGAGTAGGAGACCCTTCTGGAAAAACTCAAGAAAGACAGCTCTTGAGCGCTGAGGCCATCGAGTACAATCTCGAAGCTCAAAAAAGGCAACTGGAGAGTTTTCTTGCATTCGGTGAAGGTCCAACAGATGCTGTAATTGTGAACAATTACGACTGGTTCAAGGACTTCAGTTTTTTGGGATTTATTCGTGACGTGGGAAAGCATATTGGAATAAATTACATGCTGGCGAAAGATTCTGTGAAGACGCGTCTGGAGTCGGGAATGTCTTTTACTGAGTTTACTTACCAGCTTATACAAGGCTACGATTTTTACCATTTGAATAAAGAAATGGGAGTAAGGCTACAAATGGGAGGAAGTGATCAGTGGGGAAACATTACCACCGGGACTGAACTAATTCGCAGGATGGGGGGCACAGAATCCTACGCTCTTACAGCCCCATTGGTGAAGAAAGCAGATGGTTCAAAATTTGGAAAGTCCGAAGGAGGCAATGTATGGCTTGATCCTGATAAGACCAGTCCCTATAAGTTTTACCAGTTTTGGTTCAACGCATCGGATGAGGATATCGAAAATTTCATCAAGATTTTTTCGCTTAAGTCAAAAGAGGAAATCGACAGTTTGATTGCCGAACACCAAGAGGCCCCTCATCTCAGGGTTTTGCAAAAAGATCTTGGGGCTGAACTCACCGAGAGGATTCACGGGAGAGAGGCTTTAGAAGGGGCAATCGAAGCGAGTAATATCCTTTTTGGTAAGAGCACCGCAAAAAGTCTGCAAGGTCTTTCTGAAAGAGATTTTCTCGATGTTTTTTCAGGTGTTGCTCAAAGCGAAGTTGAGAAATCCTCCGTATCTGACGGGACGGGGATCATCGATTTCTTATCGGAGACCTCAGGGTTTTTGAATTCAAAAGGAGAGGCCCGAAGAGCCTTGAAAGAAAATTCGATAAGTGTAAATAAGGAAAAAGTAGACGAAAACTACACCATATCAGAATCCGACCTAATCAGAGATAAATATGTTTTACTGCAAAGAGGTAAGAAAAATTACTTCATAGTGAAGGTGATCTAGTCCATAGCTACCATTAAGTTGCAACCTCTTATGTCGCTGTAGTCAAATCTGCCGAGTACTTCGAAGGCTTCATCTGGATGTTTCTTTCCCAAATCTGACGTAGCAATAAAGGAACAAGAATAAAGGTTGGCAAGATCGATGACGTTGATGCCGCCTGATTTTTTATCAGACACGAATGTCATTGGATCGTTTGGGTCTCTGATGAAAACCTTCATCCAAGGCGGTGTTAGAAAGATTCCATCACCATTTGAATAAGCTTGGCTTAGCAGCTCCGTCATACCATACTCGCTATGGATTGAGTGAACTCCCAATCCATCAGTGAGCGCTTTATGCAGTTCTGTCCTTGTGATCTCTTCTCGCCTTCCTTTCATACCACCTGTTTCCATGACGATCGTGTTTTCAAGATTTATCCTTCCTTTCTCGATGAAGTCAAGAAGAGCGAAACTTACTCCAATGAGTAGCGTTTTAGCGGGAGACTTTTTCGAAAGGATTCTCCTTAGTTCATCGAGATTGTCGAGAAAAAAACCGCTTTCTGGATGTCTGGACTTTTTAATGAGGTTGTCGACCATATAAACAAGGGATGAATCGGACCTCTCTAGGTAGGAAGGAAGCAGAGCAAGAATTCTAAAATTCTGAGGTTTTCCATAAAAGAGCTCAAAAGCTGAAAGAAAGCTCTCTTTGTAGATTTCAACTGCTTTAACGATATGCTTTGACGCAGTGCTTCCGGTAGTGCCACTGCTGGAAAATATTACTTCAGTGCCACTTGGTTTTTTACAAAAGATCTCCCGAGTTTTGAAGAGCTCAATGGGCAGAAAAGGAATATCTTCCAGAGCTTTTACGCTGTTAATAGAGCACCTGAGATGTGAGAGATATTCGGCATAAACTTGGTTTTGATGGGCTTGGTAGCGAAATACTTTTAGGCAGATCTCATTAAATTCCTTTTCGGAGGTGATTTGAAAAATGTCTCTGTGCTCCGGTGGATTCAAATTAGGGTAAGGAATTTGATAGTTGTATTTTTACAAAGATAGAACCCAATCATGAACGCTTTTCGATTCAGATACAATTTCATCTTTTTATTGATCGTTGCCGCAGTAAGTTGTAATGAAAAGGATGATTTACCTGATGAACCAGTAATCAATTCGATAGACTTTGATGAGGACCAAAAATTATTGATATTCAATTTTACTGATGGCGACGGAAATTTTGGTCTTAGCGAGAGTATGACCAATCCACCTTTTCAAGACTCGATTGATGGTGGTATTAACGAGTTCAGTAATAATTTGTGGCTTGACCTTTTCGTAAAAGAAGAGGGTTCATATAACCTCGTAGAAACCTCTAATCCAAATGGTTTTGATTTCAGAATCCCCGAGCTGACCCCGCAGGGACAAAACAAACAATTAAGAGTAACGGGAACCTATGATTTAGCTTTCGATTTGGAAGCCTTAACTGAGGGCAACAACCCTGAACTTTCCATTGGTGATACTTTGAAATTCGAGGTAATATTGGTGGACAGAGACTTGAATCTGAGCAACCTAGCCACCACGGAGAATCATATCCTCCAATAGATTTTAAAAATCAAATTTCCCCAATGAGAGCTTCGGAAACGCTCTCTACGTGGTCTCCAACTTTTTCGAGAGAAGAGAATAGGTCACTGTATATCGTTCCACTACGTAAGTTGTAATTTCCTGATTCAATTCGAGAAATGTATTCTCGCCTTAGTTTATTTCGAAGAGAGTTTATTTCCGCCTCAATAGATTTGGCTTTCTCCAAGCTGACGTCTTTGATTGATTCTTTCTTCAGATTTTCAAGCATTTGATCAAGCGCCATATCAATGAGGCCAAACATCCTCAATAGCTTTTCTCGCTGATCGGGAGCGAACCAAATTTTCGATGATGATTTTCTCTCGAGGGTTCTAGCCATTTGGTAGAAAATATCGCCAATTCGTTCCAGATCATTTCCAATGCTGAGGTAAGCACGAACTTGATCCGAAGAAATTGGAGAAAGTTCTTTGGCTGACAGTCGCCCGCAGTATTGAGAAATCTCGATTTCCATTCGATCTGTAATGTCCTCGTACTTTTTGATTCGGTCTACAATCTTCTTTTGATTTCCAAAATCAGTTTCGGTAAGTAGGTTTTTCACAAAGTTGGACATTCGTGAAACTACTTCTCCAAATTTGACGACTTGCCGCTTCGCCTCGAGCATTGAAATCTCTGAAAGCTGAATTGAGGAGTCGATGTATTCTAATCTAAATTCTTCATCTTCCGCACCCTTAGAGCGCACGGTTCGCGTTGCTAAATTTACCAATTGAGGAATAAACCAGATGAGCACAAGAAGATTCACCAGATTGAAGACGGAATGGAATGCTGCAAGAGCTATCGTAGCCGATTGCCTTCCGGCCTCAGACTCTTCATAGGGATCCGTAACCATGTAGTCACCTATTAGCTCAAGAATAAAAGGCATTGCCAAGGCCATCCAAACAACACCAATGACATTGAAAAAAGTATGAATTCTCGCACTCCTTTTGGCATAGACATTTCCCACCAAAGCTGAAATTTCTGCCGTAGCTGTAGTCCCAATATTCTCACCGAGGACCATCGCAGCAGCTGCGTTAAATGGAATTACCCCACTGGCGCAAAGGGCCATCGTAAGAGTCAGAGTAGACGATGAGCTCTGGACTACCACCGTGAGAATTGTTCCCAGAGCTATGAACATCAAAGTGCCGAGAAACGGTTGGTTAGAATACTCTACAAAAAACTGCACCAAAGCAGAGTTCTCAGTAAATGTTGGAACAGTATCAATCAAGAAGCCAAGCCCAAGAAAGATTAAAGCAAATCCAATCAGGGCTGTTACCCAATTTCTTACCCCTGGTTGCTTAATAAGAAACAAGGGAATTATCAAGGCAAATATGATTAGAGCGAAATTTATAATGTCTACACGAAAACCAACAATGGAAACTAGCCAACCCGTTATGGTTGTGCCGATGTTAGCACCCATCATGATTCCTGCAGACTCTGTTAAGGTAATTAGCCCAGCATTTACGAAGCTCACGGTCATCACGGTCGTAGCACTCGATGATTGAAAAAGTCCCGTCAAACTGAAACCTGTAAGTACGCCAGTAAAGCGATTTTTGGTCATCAGACCCAAAATACCTCTGAGTTTAGCTCCCGCACCTGCCTGAATTCCTTCGCTCATGGTCTTCATCCCAAACATGAAGAGACAAAGAGACCCTATCATGAGAAGAAACCTGGTAAAGCCCCATTCCATTTTAGTACCAAATCTTTCACGGTTCGTCCAGCTAGTGGCTGAAGAACCATCTGACTCTTGATAAATGAAACCAACTTGATAGATGTAGCTTGACGCTGAGAATAATTCTTTCAAGGGAATAGAGCCCTCTAGAAATGATACTGTATCAGTAAAAAGCCAAATTTCTCCTTCATTGGCCAACACGGCAGATCGGTTGTACCTAACCACAACCTGTTCTGGGACCTTGTCTGCTGAGCAGTCTACCTTCCATCCAATATTAACTCGCTCTTCATCTACGTAAGCACCGTGTAATTCTGGCACAAATTCTTCTTGCCCCGCGAGAGTTATAGCCTGCGAGAAGCACAGGCAAAGAAGTATGAGAATTTTTTTCGGCACAGCCAGCAAAGGTATTCTGAATGAGTGCTTTCGTGCTTCAATCAGGATTAACTTTATGTTAATTTGGAAACCTTGGCTTGTCCATTCAGTCAATGAATACACGGCTTGCTAATTAACATTATGCGAATTTCAATTTCACATTGAGGCGATCAAATAAGTTATTATTCACCATCAATTAAGGTAGACTTAATTGGTCGAATTTACTTTCGAGTCGATTTAAAAGCCATGTCTACCTATTCAGAAGTAATTTGTGTTCAGGGAAGAAATAGTCAGTTCCCGGAGCTTACCAAACTCATAGAATCAGAAAGTTTTAGCTACAGGTGTATTGAGAATTTAAATGAGGTGCTGCCCGCCATAGAGCGCCGCAAACCGGCCTTAGTGATTATGGATCTTCTCTTAGAAGGAAAAGATGCCATAGACCTATTAAGGGAGATGGAGCTTAAAGGCTTGAAGCGTTACTGCTCCGTGGTCATATTAAGCGACCGTAGCGAAAACTATGTTGAGATTACTGCGCTTAACTCAGGGGCCGATGATTTTATGATCAAGCCTGTCAAAAAGCGAGTTTTTATTAGTCGGCTCAATGCCTGGCTGCGTAATAGTTCTAACTCCAGAGCAGCCTTCAAATTCAGTAAGGACGGTGAGGGGATTATTTTAGATCATGATAGATATATGCTTTTGGTTCAAGGAGATGAGATTTTGCTGCAGCGAAAAGAATTTGAAATTATTTCCCTTTTAGCGTCCAAACCCAAAAAGGTATTTAGTAGAGACGAAATAAAAGAAATGGTTTGGGGTGAGCCAAACCACCTCGTTCGCAACAGAACAATTGACGTCCATATCAGAAATCTGCGCATCAAAATTGGAAGGCACTACATCAAAACATACAAGGGAATAGGTTATAGCTTTGACACTTCTTTGGCCAGCTAACGAATTTCAAAGACCGGCAATCTCAAGTGTCCTTTCTCATAATATTTCGAGTTTTCGTAAACGAATTTTAGCTGAGCTTTGGCATCATCGGCAAACGAAGGGTCTTTACTCTTTTTTAGTTCCAACGTTCTCCTGAGCATATGATCTCTTTCGAGGATTTCGCCTGCAGTCTTTTCAAATAAGTAGGAGGAGAAGTATTCTTTTTGGTTGAGTACCGAATCAAAAAAGTTCCAGTTAAAGAAACTGTCTTCGCTTTGAGGGTCGAGTGTATTGGCTAAATATCTCCTTGCTAATTGCTCAGTGGAGATGAGAACATCACCTGCGAAGAATTGAATTTGTTCTTTGCGTTCTACCACTCCTGTATTTTTGTGCAGGTAATGACCCTCATAAGGCGTTTCCGCTGTTTCATAGTAGCTAACATACTTTGCAGTAACTGTGACCACCGTATCCGAATCAAATCTTGTCATCTCCACATCATTGGCTTCAAGCCTTGCGATAACCTCACTCCATCCCTGAGGAATCAAGTAGGATTTGGGTACAACGGAACGATAAAACCCAATAACCTCGTTGTAGTAGGGAACTAGACGTCTGTATGGCTTTGTTGAATCATATTCAATGAATTCTGCACCGGATAGAATGCTCTTTGACATGGTGGTCTCATAACCTGGAAATTCCAAGCTGTCAATAGCCGTATTTACTTGCCATTTGGTGTAAAACGATTCTTGTTTTTTGGTTTCTTTATCGGCTATTGCCTTAATTTTTCTAATCACTTCCCCTCTTTCACTCGCAAATTTATCAACAGCCGCAATGAAATTTAATGTTGATGCAACTCTTTGATCAAATGATTTCAACATGTGAGCTTCTAGGGTAAATCCAATGGTGTTGAATAGAGCTGCATACCCGCTGCTATAGCGAGGATGGTCAATAAAAGCATAAATACCATCTTCTGGAGTATTTCCTCTGAAGTTTACATAAGGAATCATTTCATCGTTTATTTCTTTCATGTAGTCATACAAGTAGGGTTCAAACTCCCTTTTTAAGAATGTGCTTTGCATTGGAAATAGCTTCTCTGGAAAAGGAGAGAGTAGGGTGATATTTGGCTGATAATCTGCGCCATTTGTAGTATGAGTATCAATCAGAATATGCGGTTTCCAGAGTTGAAATAATCGCGTAAAGGCAAAAGCATTTTTGGAATCCGCTTTGACAAAGTCTCGATTGAGGTCCAAGTTTTTAGCGTTCCCGCGAAAGCCATATTCCTCCGGACCATTTTGATTTGCTCGAGAAGTACTATTCCGGTTCAATGCACCACCTACATTGTAAATCGGTATAATGACGTATACTACATCTCCTTTGGGTTCTGCTGCTTTTTGCAGAGCAAAGGAAATTGAGGCATTGATTCCACAAGCTTCTCCTGGGTGGATGCCGTTCATAATCATTACCACAGTTTGCTCATTTTTATCGCTTGCTGTAGGTGAGAACTCGCCTTTCGGATCTATCACTAAATAATGGAGTGGTTTCCCTGAGTCCGTTTTTCCAATGGTCTCGAGTTTGGCTTTTGATGGATGGTCAGCTGCGATTCTTTCGTAGTATTCAATTGCCTCCTTATAAGTAGGGGTATAGTTTGAGCGAAACTGGCCGAGGAGTTGGGTCGAAATAAAAAACAAAGAGATGAGTAGATATCGCATTTTCTTTTTTTGCGAATATAACCAAGACCGTGCCTCAAATGAGTTGATAAAAAATTAACACTAAAGCTCAATGCTTAACATTGGGTTAAGGAACGGCAGCTTTGGGTACTCTAATTTTGAAATATGCAAATCAAAGCGATTATATTTTTGATGGTGTTGCTTCCAACACTTGCATTCGCAGGAAACGGAAAGCCAAAGTCGAAAGTCGATAAGGCTCTTTGTGCTTACTCAGGGCAGGTCTTGGACAAAGAAAACGCCGAGACATTGACGGGTGCCATGATTAAGATTGTCGAATTGAATAAGTCAGTCTATGCCGACTTCGATGGAAATTTTAGCTTCCAAGACATCCCAGAGGGAGACTACACGATAGAAATTAGTTTTCTGAGCTATGAGACCAAAACCATCGAGAATTTTCAAATCGGAGCAGGGTCTCGAAAAAAGCGATTTTTTCTCTAAATAGGCTGTAAATACTTACGAGTTGCGATTTATCAATTGCAACTTTTTTTATTTTCTTGCGTCTAATGTTATGAAATTGTTAAGAAAAACTTATCTTAGCATTATGAGAAGGTGAATCATTCAAATTGAAGTTATGAAAAAACACATAGTAATATTACTCACAGCGCTCATTTCATCTCCTTTTGTTTATAGTCAGGAGGGTAAATTGGTAAGCATTGATGCCGACACGAAGCAGGCATATTACACAAGAAATGACGTGTATACAGTTGAGGCTGATGGATCTTTCAGCGGGAATATTGCTGCTTTTTATGACAATGGCAAGATTGAAGAAACTGGGGTTCTCAGCAAAGGAGAGAAGGTGGGAACTTGGATAAAGTATAATCCAGATGGAGACAAAATAAGCAAGGGCTCTTACAAAGATGGTCTTAAAAACGGAGAGTGGAAGGTATGGGACGCTGATGGAACTCTTAGAGTATCTATGAATTATGAATCTGGGAAAAGAACTGGTAAGTGGGAATTCTACGACGAAAATGGAGAGCTACTCAACAGCAAACAATTTTAATGAAAAAGGCGCCTTCAAGGCGCCTTTTTCATTTTAAAAAGTTTCGTCATTAGAATGTGTACTGGTAACCGATAGTAATCGTCGTTCCGGGTTTGAAGGATTGGAAGATTTGGTCCGTGGCTCCGAATGATCTATATACCATCGTTCTATCTTCGTCTAACAAGTTGTTTGCCCTGAGGGTAATTCGCGAATTCAACTTTTCACCTAAACCGTAGTATGCATTAAAGTCTAAGCTGTGGAAAGGAATTGTGTAAACATCCGGTCTTCTTCCTGAAGCAATAACAGAGAGTTGTTCGCCTTGAACATTGTATGCTAATGAAAGATTGATTTGCTTTTCAATGATTTCGTAACTCAGATTTGCATTAATCGCATAAGGTGATTGCCCTGCCATATCTCTAAAATTGTCCAGAGTTTCTCCCGGTGCTAGATTTTCTCTTCTCAGTTCAATTTCAGTTTGGCCATCATTTCCAGTGTTTACTTCACGCATATCTACTCGTGATTCTACAAGAGTTAAGTTACCTCCGATGAACAGCCGATTAAAGATCTTATTACTTTCATTGAAGATAAAACCTAGACTCTTCCTTACTTCGAACTCTACTCCAAATACTTCCGCTGTACCTGAGTTTCTTGGCTTTAAGTTATCTGGATCAGTTTCAAATGCCACAAGTTCAATGTGGCCATCAAATTCTTTGTAAAATCCAGCAACGGATATTAACTCTCGTGGTCCTAAAAACCATTCCCAGCGCAGGTCATAGTTTTGAATCTCAGTCTGCTCAAGATCAATGTTTCCAACGAATGTTCTTTTGGTGATAGGATCAAAAATTTGAGCATTTGATTTCTCCTTAAAGCTTGGTCGAGCCAGTGTTTGGGTATACGAGGCTCTTAGATTCATATCTTTCTTTACCTCAAACACCAGATTCAATGAGGGTAGAACATTCAATTCATTAAGTGTCTCAGTGTCATTGAGAGAACCATCTATTTCTCCGGTTTCACCGGTGTAATACATTAATCCTTGTTCTACTCTTACTCCATAAATGACTCTTAGCTTTTCGAGTAGACTATTTTCTCCCATTAAATAACCACCGAAAACATTCTGTCTTGCTTCAAAAGTATTTTGTGGTTCAAAGTTTCCAAGAGTGAAAGTTCCGTCTGTGTTTTCTACACTCCAAACGTTCTCATCTGTCAAGAACCAATCTGGATCTCCAACAATGTCGGATTTGTTCACTCTATCATGACCGTAAGAAAGGGTTTCAAAATCTCTCCACTTCAGAAGCATGTTACCACCTGCTGATAGTTTAAACGTATTATTAAATTTATAATTCAAGTCAAACCTGAAGTTTTCATTGAATTCATTGAGGTCACGCCAAAAGCGATCAATACCTGCACCGTCACCTGTATTCAGTGTAGTATCACCATCAGTGATCGAAAAAGCTGTTGTTCTAAAATCAGGATCATACACTCTAGATCTAGTAGCTGCATTCCTCCATTCAATACTGAGCTTATCGAATTTGTGTCTTCCACCAATCATTGCCGATGTTAATGATCTTTGGGTATAAGTCAAAATATCTTCAATCAAACGTGCTTGAGTTTGGTTAAGGTTTCTCGAAAATCTTTCTGAAGCTGAAGTTTCACCGCTTTGACTGTGCATCACCATGAGGTTGATGTCAGAGTTTCCTTTTTTATAGGCTCCTGAAGCCAATGCACTCCACTGAACCTCATTTCTGCCTATGACCCCGATTCGTTCTTCGTCTTGAAATAGTTCTGTCTCACCATCACTATCACCAGCAGGTTTTAGAAAGGTACTTGCTTGAAAATTTTCGTAGTAGTTATTGTTGTTTCTGTAGTTCAAAACGAAATTGTATCCCCATGTTCCACCTTTTTCCGTATTTATTTGGTTTCCGTGTCTCACAGAAAAAGATGTGTTGAGGAACGCGGTTGCTTCAGAAGCAGCTAAAGTTTGATTAAAAGAACGAGTTATACTTTCAAGTTCTGGGTCATTAGCTACTTCAAGAGGAATTACAGTTTGAGGATTAAATGGAAGCTCTCTGGTGCCGTCATCAAATCCTAAGAAGTCTACGCCTCCCCGGTCATAGAGTATAAAGTCACTGTTAAAAGTTTGATTGACCACATAGCCTAATCCTAATGAAACTTGCGTTTCTTTTGCATCTGGAAAATTTCTCGTCACCACATTTACGAGTCCTCCAGTGTAATCGCCGTACTGATCTGGTGTAAAAGACTTAAATACTCCAACATTTTCTAAAACCGAGGTGGGAAAAATATCAATGGCGACCGCATTAATGTCAGGGTCCAAACCTGGGATAGCCATTCCGTTAAGCGTAGTCTTGGTGTAACGATCGCCTAACCCTCGGACATAAACATACTTACCTCCCTGGACCGTAACGCCAGTGACACGCTTAATGGCTCCAGAAAGATCTGAATCTCCAATTTTTTTAATTGACTGTACAGAAAGTGCATCCATTACTCCGGTTGCATTCTTCATATCCATCAAAACTGCTGTTTCCGTATTTCTTCTGGCTTTCGCAACAATTTCGACCGCTTGTAACTCGTCAACAGCCGGTTTAAGTTCTGTATCTAAAATAGTAACTTCTCCTGCGGA
Organism: Flavobacteriales bacterium; assembly: GCA_022448105.1. Classification (GTDB taxonomy): domain Bacteria; phylum Bacteroidota; class Bacteroidia; order Flavobacteriales_D; family Cryomorphaceae; genus JAKVAV01. Next base: position 27,915 of record JAKVAV010000005.1, read on the forward strand.
GATTTCTATTCCAGTAAATGTTTGCGTGACAAACGAGATAAAAGAAATTCTGATATCGTAGACTCCAGGCTCAAGAGGAAGAGAATAGTTTCCATCAAAATCGGTCACCGCTCCAACACCAGGATTATCAGTTAGGGTGATGGTAGCGCCAATCATTGGTCCTCCAATTTCTCCGTCCGCAATGTTTCCTCGTAGAAAGCCTTTTTCTTGTGCTTGAATTGTTGAAAATAAAGCCAGAAATATTAGCGTCGTTATAATTTGTACTGCTTTCATTTTACTCGTTTTTAATATCTAAGCCCCAAGACCTCTCCGGTCTTAGGGCTTGCTTTTTTGATTCTAAGGTAAATTAGAGCTCTCCTCTTTCGCCGGCAAGGGTCCAGCTAAATAAGGTTGCTGGATCGATAGTTGATCCTAAACCTGCTGTAGGAATTATCCCTTCAGCTGTTTGTTGCGCATCAGTTAATGATGTTGGGCAAACAGTAGGATTCTCATCATCCTCATCTCCGTCGTATACTTCGATACCTCCGGTCATTGATGTTTCTATAAAGACTAGATCAGCTGGGTTAGCGATTAAGTTTGTGTAGGCATCACTTCTGTGCTCGCAATCCATATTGGTCTCTGAACCAATGAAGCGCGTTCTGAATTTTACTTCTTTATCACCTGAAGTGAAAGTCACATTCATCACTGTTCCTTGTGCTCCAGACTTTAAATCTGCTGCAGAACCATCAGCTCCTTCAACGATACATACACCATCATTCAATGTGAATTTACCATCCGGATTCGCGTCATTTTCTGGGCCATCAATTTCAAGGCTCTCGTCAGTGCCAATTCCATCACCATGGATTACAGCAAAATTTGAAATAGTACCAGAGTAGCTCATATCAAGATCAATCCCATCATCACCTTGGTAATATACTAGAGCATTATTGATATTGACCGAACCTCCAAAACATTCAATTCCGTCATCAAGTGTAGCGTACACTTCGACATTGGTTACTGTAGTTCCGTTTCCAACACCACCTAAAGTAAGACCATTGATTTCGTTTCCTTCACCAATGGAAATTCCTCCGTGGCGAATTGAAACGTAATCTAGAATTCCTGAATCATCATTTTCGTCAGTTCCTCCATACTCTCCGTAACCTGCTTCAACAGGAATACCTTCGATATTTGTCATGTCATTACCATCTTCTGCACTGATAGGTGCATTTCCGAGAATGATCACACCACCCCAAGTTTGGTTATCCGTCTTTTCAAGATTTGTTCCAGCAGTTTCGCCTAGCTGTATATTGTCCGCAGATGAAGTGAAAATGATTGGCATTGTAGCTGTACCATCAGCCATTATTTTACCTCCTCTAGCCACCACAACAACAGAAGCTTGGGTTCCTTGACCAGCCGCAGCTTTGATGATTGTTCCTTCTTCAATTTCAAGAACTCCACCATCTTCTATTACCAACCTCCCATTGATATTTTGGATTTGGTCGTTTGACCACCTTAAAGTGTCAGTAACAATTGTAACCTGGTTAGTTGCAGGCGGCGGTGTTTCTTCGTCATCATCGTCATCGCATGATGTCAATACTAATGATCCCATCATAAGGATCATAGCCATGTTTCTTAGTTTTAGTAATATGTTCATTTCTGGTATTCTTTGTCGTTAATTTCTGGCACGAAGAACGGGCGGTCAAATTAGTGTAAGATGAAATGAAACTTACCTATGAGTTATTTGATTGTGTCCTCAATGTTAACAGATGGCTATACGCGATTTACTTTATATCTTTCCTTTTAACTTAGGCGTGATAATCGATTAACAAAACTCGCAGATCATAGCCGTACATTTGCAATCGATTACCATCTAAAGCTCAATACTGGCGTGAAAAAAGAGAAGATTCTACTGGTTGATGACGAACAGGATATCATTGACCTCATTAGCTATAACTTAGAGAAGGAGAATTACAATGTTAAAACGGCAATGAATGGTTTAGATGCCATCAGCATTGCTAGAGAATTTGTTCCTGATCTTATTTTGCTCGATGTTATGATGCCGGAAATGGATGGTGTAGAAACTTGCGTCGAGTTGAGAGAAATTGAAAGTTTAAAGCCGAGTATCATTGCCTTTTTAACGGCTCGTGGAGAGGATTATTCTCAAATAGCCGGCTTTGAAGCGGGCGCAGATGATTACATTGCCAAACCGATAAAACCCAGAGTTTTACTTTCCCGAATTCAGGCGTTGCTTCGGAGAAAAAGGTCATCTTCAAATACCAAACAAGGTGCACCTGTGGGTGGGATAGTGATAGATAAAGAAAAGTATTTGGTTATGCAAGACGGTAAGGAACTCAATCTGCCAAAAAAGGAATTTGAACTCTTGGCTCTTCTCATTAGCAAACCGGGAAGAGTTTTTACGCGAGAAATAATTTTGAACACTATTTGGGGAAATGATGTAGTGGTTGGCGACCGGACGATTGATGTGCACATCAGAAAGTTAAGGGAGAAAATAGGCAGTAAGTCTATCAAAACCATCAAAGGAGTAGGGTATAAATTCGAAGCTAAATGACAGGACGCAGTCCTTCTAAGGTAGCGCTTTTCACGGCAATCGTTGTTTCAACTGTTTGTATCTTTCTCGTCGTAGGTACATTACTTCTTTTTCATGTTCCACTTGATTTGTTCCAAATCACTTCATTTTCCATCCTCTTCTTTTTTGCTTCGTGGTTGGTCATTCATAAATCTCTTCAGCGGTTTATTTATGATAAGATCAAATTGATCTTTAGGAATATGCATTCACTCAGCGTGGACAGAAACGCTTTCAAGCTAGACATGTCGAAAGATGTGCTCGGGGATGTGAACAAAGAAGTGGTAGATTGGGCAGAAGATCGCATGGCGGAAATTGAGGATCTACGTGAAAAAGAAAACTTTAGGAAAGAGTTTGTAGGAAATGTAGCACACGAACTCAAAACTCCTATTTTTAGTATCCAAGGCTATATTCTCACTCTGCTCGAAGGAGCTCTTGAGGATCCAAACTTTAACCGGAAATTCCTGCTTAAAGCCGCCAAGTCAGTGGATCGCATGACAATGCTCATTGAAGATTTGGATACCATCACGCAGTTTGAATCTGGAAATCTTCAATTAGAAAGGGAGAAGAGCGATATAGTCGAACTCACCAAAGAGGTAATTGAGCAAAGAGAAGAAGAAGCCAAGCTGAAGAACATCACAATAAGCCTCAGCAAGAATTATGACAAACCAATTTTTGTCGACGCCGATTCCTTTAGAATCAGCCAGGTTCTCATCAATCTGATTAACAATTCGATAAAGTACGGATCGATAGATGGGAATATCATCATTCGTTTCTTCGATATGGACGAGAGAATTCTAGTCGAGGTAGAAGACGATGGGCCGGGAATCGATGAAGAACATATACCTCGACTTTTCGAAAGGTTTTATCGCGTTGATAAAAGCAGATCCAGACATCAAGGCGGAACAGGCTTAGGGTTGGCCATTTGTAAGCATATCATTGAAGGGCATGAACAATCTATTAGCGTGCGCAGTGAAGTTGGCAAAGGCTCCGTGTTTTCATTCACTTTGGCGAAAGCCTAGGTTCCTAAGAATTTCTTCACTACTTCATTGTCTCCAGTAAATCGTATTGGTTTCTTCAACGATCCAAGCTTGGATTGAAGTGCCTTCTCAATGGTTGAAATGCGCAGGTTTTTTTGTTTGCAGATCATAATATTCGGCAAACTAGCTAAATGCTCTGCTAGATATTCTTGCTCTGTTTGGCCAGGTGTTGGCACGAAAAGAATTTTTTTCGCCAGACCCATTAAGTCCATCACCGAGGAATAACCAGAACGAGCGATTACTAATTCACAAGACGGAATAATTTCTGCCATTTCTTTTGCCGTCCCAAAATCGTAGATCTTCCAGTGTTTTCTTTCCAATTGTGAATCTCGGGATCCTCGGAAAATCACTTTTGACCCATCAACATCAACAAGAACGTCCAAAATTCTCTCTTCTAGAATAGATCTTTGAGGTTCTGGCCCTCCCAGCAACACACCAATTTTAAAATTCGCTTCAGAAGGCCTCTTTAGCTGAGGAATTCTAGTTAGAATGCCCAGATGATGCTTTGGAATAGTCACGTTTGAATTTTGCCCGAGCTCCCCAGATACTCGAAATTTTGGGTCATCCGGTATCCAAACTTCTGAGAAGTTATTAATCCAATTGGCCAGCCTTTGATTCACAACCTTTGAACCGAGAGGCGTTTTTAGCGAAAGCTGATGTGTAATGAGAGCACTTTTCAGATTTGGATGATAAACCCCGTATACGTTATCTGATACAATATGAGTGTAACCATTATCAGCGCAAAGCTTTTTGATCTTCCGCTGTTGAGAAGTATTTATCGCTTTTTGCTGAAGAGCTCTTTTCATTAAAGCTGATTTGGCTCCTCTTGAGGAATACCTAACCTCTCTATCATCAAGATCGTGGACTATTAAATTGGGGAACTCGTCACTTAAAAGTGAAGCGGCTTTCCCAGTTGAGGCAAGTTCGAGTTTAGCCGGAGTATTGAGAATGGATTTTATCATAGGTACAGAGCGAGTAGCGTGTCCAAGACCCCAATTCAAAACTGCAAAAAGAACTTTAATTTCCACTAGCCAAATATAGTCCTCAAGCCATGTACATTGCATACTTTTGCGGCTATAACCGCCATCATGGGAAAAAACAAATTGCGCAGGTTTGCCGAAATGAAAACACAATCATGTGTTTTTGAGCCCGATAAGCAACTATTGCTTGATGATCAGTTTGAGATGAAAGGAAAATGGGATTCTTTCTTTGGAAATTCCAATCCTATCACCGTTGAACTAGGTTGCGGTAAAGGAGAGTACACTCTTGCTCTTGCAAAGAAGTATCCCGGTCGCAATTTCGTTGGCGTCGATGTGAAGGGTGCCAGAATTTGGCGTGGATCAAAAACTGCCGAGGATGAATCAATTCCCAATGTGGCTTTTGTTAGAACGAAGATCGAGTTTATCAATCAGATTTTTGCTGAGAATGAAGTTAGCGAAATTTGGCTCACTTTTTCTGACCCTCAGCCAAAAGACAAGAAGGGTACAAAGCGGCTTTCAGGTTGGGCTTTCCTAAAGAGATATGGTAAGCTCATGAAACCAGAAAGTATAATCAACATCAAAACAGACAGTCAGTTTTTTTATGATTCAACTCTCGAGACTATTGAAAAAGGAGAACATACGCTGATTAGATCGAAAGATGATATCTATGGCATTCATTGGGAAGATTTTCATCCCGATGATCAGGAAATCTTAAGTGTGAAGACATTTTATGAGAAAAAATGGCTTGCCATTGGCAAGAAAATTAAGTTCCTCCAATTCAAATTGAACGATGAGTACTATAAAGCTGTCTGAAAAGAATAAAGACTTCTTTTCCTTGGTTTACGAAGTGGTGAAACAAATACCTGATGGCCGTGTTACGAGCTATGGTGCGATAGCCACATACATTGGGATGGCTAGGTCTGCTAGAATGGTCGGTTGGGCAATGAATGCTTCTCATGCTTTGTCAGAATCTGTTCCTGCGCATAGAGTCGTCAATAGATCGGGATTGCTAACAGGAAAGCATCATTTTGGGAATGAAAATGAAATGCAATCCCGACTGGAAGCGGAAGGGCTTAAAATTGAAGATGATCAAATACTGAATTTTCAAGATCATTTTTGGGATCCGTCAAAAGAATTGACAATAGAATAAAATGGAGGTATCCGTAGAAAATATATTGAAGGTACTCAGCAATGTCATGGAACCAGAGCTTAAAAAGGACATTGTTAGCGAAAATCTAGTGAGAGAAGTTTCGTCGGAAGACAACTTGGTAAGTTTTGAGCTTTATGTCCTCAGTCCGGCGATGCACAGCAGGAAGAGAATGGAAGATGCTTGCAGATTTGCCTTAGAGAGGAACTTCGGTAAAGAGCTCGAGGTGAACATTTCCACTAAAGTCTTACGCAAAGAAGATCGTGCTCCCGAGCAGCGCAAAATCCTTCCAGGAGTAAAGCACATCATTGCGGTTGCTTCTGGAAAAGGAGGGGTTGGGAAATCAACTGTTTCCGCAAACTTGGCAGCAGGGCTCGCTCAGCAAGGCTATTCAGTAGGTCTGATCGACGCAGACATCTATGGCCCGTCGATGCCCATCATGTTTGATGTAGCAGATGAAAAGCCAAAAACGAAGGAAATTGATGGGAAAACGTATATTCTTCCTGTGGAGAATTACGGAGTGAAAATACTCTCGATTGGGTTTTTTGCAGATACTTCTCAAGCCATAGTTTGGCGTGGGCCAATGGCGAGCAAGGCACTTAACCAAATGTTTAGCGATGCTTACTGGGGTCCGCTTGACTACATGATTGTAGACCTTCCTCCGGGTACAGGAGATATTCACCTAAGTCTTGTGCAAGTGGTTCCCTTGACAGGCGCGGTAGTAGTGAGCACTCCTCAAGACATTGCCTTAGCTGACGCAAAAAAGGCCGTAGGGATGTTCAATTTAGATGTGATTAATGTACCTGTTTTGGGAATCGTGGAGAATATGGCATATTTTACACCAGGTGAACTCCCTCATAGGAAGTACTATATTTTTGGAAGAGAAGGGGCGAAGCAGCTTGCTTCAGATCTTAAAGTTCCCTTTTTGGGAGAAGTTCCTATTGTGCAGTCAATCAGAGAATCTGGCGATGCGGGAAGGCCAGCTGTTCTGCAAGAGGAGACCGCTTCTGGAGAGGCCTTTAGGCAAATAATTCGTACTTTTGAAAGTGAACTACAGGCCAAAAAAGACTGATTTTAAGAGATTAACAACACCACAACACTAGAGATGAATAGTCTAAACGAAAGAGTAGAAGGTGCACTTCAGCAAATAAGACCTTTTTTGGAAGCAGATCAGGGAAATATTTCACTTGTGGAAGTTACGGATGACCTAATCGCCAAAGTGAAACTCCATGGAGCTTGTAAGGATTGTAGCATGAGCTACATGACATTAAAGGCTGGAGTGGAAGAAAGTATAAAAAAAGCAGTGCCAGAAATCAAAGGAGTGGAAGCGATCAATCTTCTACAGGAGAATTCTTAGAAATCTTTTCTGCCCCAGGTACGATCACCACTCAAACTTTTGACCGATCAGCTCAAATAGCTTTTCGTTGTAAGGAGGGAAAAACTCTTTCAGCTCTTCTAGCGTGGTATTGTAAATTTCCCCATCATCTATCTGTCTCAAATTAGACTTCTTTAGCTGAAGCGAATACCTCGGAACCCCAAGAAAAGCTTGAATATCAAAGCTCACTTGTGAAAATGAGCCTTTGATCATTTCACTTTCAATGAAAAGCATTTGCTCTCTGGGAAAAAACTTCAAGTACTCCTCAATTTGAGAGTGATAGATTCCCCTTTTCACATAGGCAATTTTATCATCCCAAAAGCTTTTCTCTTGAAGGGTTTTCAGCTCTTCCTCAATTGCCACATCAAAGGGCCTAGGATCGTGCAGATATTGATATTTCCCCGAGCTGAAATGATGATGGTACATTGCCCAAGCTGAAAATGCCCGTTCGGCAGGTTCACGCAGGGAAACGATCAATTTTAGTTTTGGATTATACCTCGATAACCGCTCTGCCGTGAGCGGATGGTAAATATAAATCGGAGTGGCCTCGAAGGCTTTAGCCTTGAAAGGTCCTTCATGAGGCAGTGGAAAATGCGAATCGTATTCCTCTATCGTTCCTTTTTCATACCATTCATCATCATCAAAGAAGTGAATCTCCTTTTTTGAAGCAGCGGCCAAGTGAGGATGCTGTTTAAGGATTTCAAAAAGAGCACTCGTTCCTCCTTTCTGAGCCCCGATAATCATAAAATCGGCCTTTCTTCTATAACCGAGTTTAATGAGCGATTTTCGAAGCTTCGGAGAGATCAAGTTTAACTCTTTAGTTCATCGGGGATTTCGCAAACTGGAATCGGCACCATTTTGTGTTTATTCCTACGATTGTAGTCTGAGTAGATCTCAAAAACTTCTTTTTGTCTGCCTTCAAGAGCCTCTGGATCACCATGGTATTCCATGGCCCATTCTAGTTCTGGATAAGTAGCTCCAATCTGATCTTCATCCGTTCGGTCATCTCCCCAGAGGCCATCAGTGGGAGGAGCTACCATAATATCCTCAATAACTCCTAGCTCCTTCCCTAGGGCATAAACTTCCGTTTTCATGAGGTCTGCGATTGGACTGAGATCCACTCCACCATCGCCGTATTTCGTGTAGAATCCAACTCCGAAATCCTCAACCTTATTTCCTGTTCCAGCAACAAGGTAGCCTTTGAGAGCTGCGAAATAGTATAGTGTAGACATCCTGAAACGAGCACGGGTATTCACCAAACTGAAATCGTGTTTCGCTTTGTTAGTCACTTCAGGTAGAGCATTGACAAAACTGTCAAATATGTCCGTCAGCTCTATCCATTCAGAGGAGACGCATGCGTGTTGAGTTTTCAGCTTAGCTATATGCTTTGCTGCTCGGTTTAACTGACTGTCGGCCTGATGAATGGGCATTTCGAGACAAAGTGTTGGTAGTCCCGATTTTGCGCAAAGCGACGAGGTAACCGCTGAGTCGATTCCCCCAGAGACTCCAACCACGAATCCCTTCGCCCCTGAAATCTCAGCATAATTTTTGAGCCAGCCAGAAATATGGTCTGCTACAGCTTTTGTGTTCATGAAATCAAAACGGCTAAAAAGAGCCCTTGTTTAGAAGTAGACACCAGTTGTGATCATGAAAAGGTTGTTATTGGCCTTGACGCGACGTCCCATTTCAGGCATTGCTGATTCTGAGTTGATAATCAATTCACCAGTGGTGCTATTTGTTTCGGGCAGTCGGTAGTCATCGGTAAACACATTGTTTAAACCATGGTTGTAAGACGCAGAAAAGTAAAGGTGAGTTGCACCTCCAATATTGTACTCAAAACCAGCTTCAAAACGAAGTCCAAAACGAAATAATGCCGTTAAATCAGAGGCGTCCTCGTCTTCTACAGATACTACTCGAGTGTCTTCAGAATTTTCTCTGATATCCCTAAAATCGTAGGTACTCTTAGTATTTACGCCTGCATCAAAACCAACACGGCCGAAATACCGCATGTATCCAATTTCGTTTGTTCTGAGCAAAACCGTGAGGGGAATATTGACATAGTTTGTTCTGAAATCAGATTCCCGCTGAGTTAGACTGAATGATCCATCAGTCTCTTCTATAAAGGCTTTGTGCGAGAGAGAGCCACCGGTGTTCAATAGAAATAGCCCAGTGCTAAAAAAGTAGTTGTTGTTTTGGGCAATTCTTAAATCGATATTCAATCCGAAAGAAATGTTAAATCGAGTTCCTTCAGGCTCCACTGTTCCGGCGTCGCCCGAGGCAGAATACCACGAAATTACAGGTGAAAATGCCAGACCAAGACGCACGTTTTGATTGTCCTTATTGGTGTTGGGAGTTGTTGGAGGTGCTGGCGCAGGGGATTGCGGTGTGTCATTCTGTCCGTTAACAATAAGCGAAGTTGCTATTGCTAGGGCGAGTAGGCCTAACTTTTTCATTAGTTTTGCATTCTTATTTCCAGCCAAAAGTAAGTATTTTTCAAGATGAAGCTCAATCGCTTTATTGTCCTCTGCACAGTAGTTTTGTGCATAATTTCGTGTTCTGGAAACCGCTTCAAAGTCGATGTGTCTTCTGTCAGCTACAAGGCTGAATTTAAGCGTCTCGATAAGGAGATGTTTGCGCTGCATTCACCTATTAGTGAGGCGACTAGTGTAAATTTGAATGAAGAATACGGCGATTTTTTTGGGGCCTACACTCAGGACATCATGCAGATGCCTCCACCCGATAATCCCATGCTTCCAGAATTTATTAGTCGATTTACCAATAATCCTACTTGGCAGAATTTGCAAGCTGATATCGATGAGACCTATCCCAATCTTTCAACAAAAGAGCGTGTTTTAGAAAATGCCCTCAAAGCCTACTCGATCCATTTTGGAGAAACTAATCTTCCAATGTTGGTGGCCTACAATTCTGGGTTTAATATTGGTATTTATCCTTCGGATGATTGGCTCGGAGTTGGCCTTGAGTGGTACCTTAGTCCTGAGAACGGAACGGTGAAAAAACTCCCACCAGATCTCTTCCCGCAATACAAACGCGATAAAATGAAGCCCGAATACTTGGCTATTAATGCGCTCAAGGGCTTTCTCTTTTACAAGAATCAAAACCTCGCAGGAGAAGACATGTTGTCCTCCATGGTTTTCAATGGAAAGATGCTTTTCATAGCCAAGGCATTGATGGAAGTTTCGGATGCAGATCTTTTGAATTATTCAGATCAACAGATTGATTGGGCCAAGGACAATGAGTATTCCGTTTGGACTTTTTTAATTGAAAATGATCTGGTTTTTTCAAAAGATCAGAAGCAGATTGCCAAAATGGTCAACGACGGTCCGTTTACCCCAGGAATGCCACCAGAAAGTCCTGGTGGAGTTGGCAATTGGGTGGGGCTGCAGATGGTGGAGGCGTTCATGGACCAGAAAGGTACCTACTCGCTAAAAGACTTGTTAAAAGCGGGAGATCGAGAAATTTTAGAACAATATAAACCGGGCAGATGAGCGACGAAATCATAAAAAAATCGAACATCATTATTGAAGTGGGCCTTGATGAAAATCATGTGCCCGTAAAGATGAAATGGCATGCTGACGACAGCGATGAGAAAGGAAATGTCAAGGCGCTGATGCTCACCATGTGGGATGAACAGGAAGAAAATGCCATTCGCATTGACCTTTGGAATAAGGAGATGAACATTTACGATATGCAGCGCTTCTTCCATCAATCTATGCTCACCATGGCCGACACCTATTCGAGAGCCACCGGCCAAGAAGATATCGCTAAAGAGATCAGGTCCTTTGCCATGAAGTTTGCCGAGAAGACGAAGATTATGTCCTAAAAGAGCTGATTCGTCTCTTCAATAAACCCAAGAATTTCTTCTCTCCCTTGCCCTTTAGCAGAAGAGGATAGAAACTGAGTTGGCAGCTCCTCCCACGTTTCTAGCATTTGCTCATTGTATGCGTCAACGTTGTTTTTCAGACCGCCGGGTTTCATCTTGTCGCATTTGGTAAAGATCATCGCGAAGGGCACGCCGTTTTGCCCCAGGTAGGTCATAAAGTTGAGGTCTATCGGTTGTGGTTCATGGCGAACATCGATCAATACAAATAGGCACATCAGGTTCTTTCTGTTCTTTATGTAAGGGTAGATCAATTGCTGAAATTCATCTCTTTCTTTCTTTGAAACACGCGCATATCCATATCCGGGTAGATCGACCAGAAACCATTGTTCTTTATCGGACGGATTAGTAATGGTGAAGTGATTGATAAGCCTTGTCTTTCCTGGTTTTCCCGAAGTCTTCGCTAGGTTTTTCCTTCCTGTCAATAAATTGATCAACGAAGATTTTCCAACATTACTCCTTCCTACAAAAGCGTATTCTGGCAAATTGTCCGCTGGGAGCTGAGCGGGTTTTTGGCTACTCTTTAAAAACTCAGCTTTGATGTCGATCATGGAAAGGTGTTTGAGATAGCTTGAATTAGTGCTGGTAGATCCTCTTAACTGCTGCCTTGAGGCGATCAAATATAGAATTTTTTGTAGCTGGATTCCCAGAGTATTGAGTCAACAAATCGTCGTGTATAGCTTTGCAGAATCACCCTCATTTGAAGCTTTTTAAGCGCAAAATTTGGGAGATTGGATGGTGTTGTGGGTGACTAGATTTTGAATTGTCTCTGTTAAACTTTTCAACAAGGTGGTAAAAAATGGTAGAAAGTGGAGAATAGTGGTAAACTATTCATACTTTAGCACTAGTATACGTGTATCCCATGCTCAATTTACTCGGAGAATACGATTGCAAACTCGATGCAAAGGGGCGTTTAATGTTCCCTGCAGCGCTCAAGCGTCAGCTTGAAGATGTTCTGCACGAAGGCTTCGTTATCAATCGAGACCTTTTCGAAAAATGTCTCGTGCTCTATCCGAGAGGTGAGTGGAATACAGTGAGTAGGCAGCTTGACGGTCTCAATAGATTCATCAAGAAGAATGTAAGCTTTATTCGAAGGTTTAACAATGGTGCGACTCCTGTTACTCTCGACGGTACAGGTCGTTTGTTGGTTCCAATGGCCCTGGCGGCATATGCTGATTTCGAGAAGGAGGTCAAGCTGATGGGAAATGGTGATCGAATTGAGATTTGGAGTAAACTTCATTACGAGCAGATGTTGAACGAAGACATTGACATGGGTGCCCTATCTGAGGAAGTGATGGGTGATCATGGGAGGCAAGATGAGTAATACTAGCTACCACGTACCTGTGCTTCTTCAGGAAAGTGTGGATCTGCTGGTCAATGATATTAATGGTGTCTATGTGGACGCCACCTTTGGCGGGGGAGGTCATTCCCGCGAAGTTCTTTCAAGATTGGGTGATGGCGGGAGGTTAATTTCTTTCGATAGAGATGAAGATGCTCAAGCTAATGCGATCGATGATCCAAGGTTCACTTTGGTTCCGTCAGATTTTCGCTTTATGCAAAACCACTTGCGATTCTTGGGTCATAGAAAAGTCAATGGGATACTGGCTGATCTAGGGGTTTCTTCGCATCAATTCGATGTGCCCGAACGAGGGTTTTCGATACGCGGAGAAGGTAAGTTGGATATGCGTATGGGCAAGGCGACCGAGCTTACCGCAAAAAAAGTGATCAACGCATACGATGAGGCAGAGCTAACTCGCGTTCTGAAAGAGTTCGGAGAATTGGGTAATTCGCGGAAGATTGCCACGACAATAATCGCGGAGCGTCTAGATCAAAAGTTTCAAACCACTGAGCAGCTTGTAAAAGCTATTGAGAAGCTTTTTCCTCCAGCAAAACGAATGCAGAATCTGGCCAAGGTTTTCCAAGCCATTCGCATCGAAGTAAATGACGAAATGGGGTCGCTCTTCGCGATGCTAAATCAGTCGGCTGAGGTCATAGCTCCTGGAGGAAAGTTGGTGGTGATTTCTTACCACAGCCTTGAGGATCGGCCGGTAAAGCGATTTATGCGAGCCGGAAATCTCGAGGGAAAAGTCGAGAAAGATTTCTTCGGAAATCCGCAACGACCATTCAGGCCATCGGCAGGAATGCCCATCATCCCATCAGAAGAAGAGATTAAAGAAAATAGCAGAGCACGCAGTGCAAAGTTGAGGGTAGCAACTAGAAATGAGTAAAAAGGAAGAGTCAAAAAAAGCGAAGAAGAACGGTTTCTCTAAAGGAATCGGCTCCCTGCTCAATGGGAGTTTCTTGACTCGGCAACTCGTTCAAAACAATATGCCTTTTATTTTCTTTCTCGTTTTCATCATGATTTGCTACATCAGTTATGGTTACTTCGCTGAGCAAAATGCTAAGGATTTAGTGCAGGCGGAGTCGGAGCTAAGAGAAGTAAAAGCGGCCAACCTTTCGGTAAATGCAAGACTCGAAAAACGAAAACAGCAATCTGAAGTTGCGAAAGACATTAGTGAGCTCGGACTAAAGGAATCTACCGAGCCCCCAAAAGTGATTCGATTACCAAAGCAAGAAGCCGATTAAGTTCATGGGTGATCGAAAAAATATCGTCAATAAGGCTTATGTGGTGTTTTTTGCCATCTGCTTCTTTTCCCTTTTCGTTTTTGGGAAGATTATCACCATCCAATTTATGCAAGGTGATAAGTGGGAAGCGAAGGTGGAGAAGCTAACTACAGATCTTCGGGAGATTACTCCAGTGAGAGGAAATGTATATACCTGCGATGGAAACATGCTGGCCACCTCGGTTCCAGTCTATGAAATCAGAATGGATATGCGCTGTGAAGGTTTCGATGAAGAGTCCTTTTCGGAGAACCTTAAAGCACTCAGCGAGAATCTCAGCAGCTTATTCAAAGATAGAACACCTGAGCAATATCAATCAGATCTTCTGGGAGCCTACGAATCTGGAAATCGATATTACAAAGTCAAGGGTAAGGTCTATCACGATCAGGTGCTCGAGGCAAAACAATTTCCATTTTTCGACCGAGGCCGCTTTAAGAGTGGGGTAATCTTTGAAAAGAGTACCGAAAGAAAACACCCTTTTGGAACTTTGGCGTTGAGAACTGTTGGGTATGAAAGAGAGAATGTAAGACCAGTCGGGCTGGAAGGCGCCTACGATGCTGAGCTCCGTGGTATACCTGGACAGCGTTACGAGAAGCGATTAGCTGGGGGTGTTTGGATGCCTATTGACAATACCAATGAAGTGGAACCTCAGGATGGTTGCGATCTCTATACTACCATCGATATCAATATTCAAGACGTTGCGGAGAGTGCATTGAGAAAGCAATTAAAGATGCACAAGGCCCGTCATGGCTGTGCGGTGCTCATGGAAGTCAAAACGGGAAGAATCAAGGCCATTGCGAATCTCACCATGAGCAAAGACAGCTCGTACAAAGAAGTGTACAATTATGCTGTCGGTGAGGCGACCGAGCCAGGCTCCACATTTAAGCTGCCCGCTCTGATGGCAGCCTTTGAAGATGGTCTTCTCGAACTTTCAGATTCGGTGAATACAAAGCGAGGTCGTCATAAGTTTTACGACCGTACGATGAAAGACAGCAACGATAAAGGGTACGGAACAGTCGATGTTCTCACCGCTTTTCAAAAGTCTTCGAATGTTGCCATCTCTCGACTGATTTTCGATCGATATAAAGATGATCCAAGAGAGTTTGTAGATCGTTTGTACAAAATGGGCTTGGGGAGACCTTTAGATGTTGAGATTTCCGGTGAAGGTGAGCCCAAGATCAAGGATCCTTCTGATCCGTCATGGTCTGGGACCACACTTCCCTGGATGAGTATTGGCTACGAAACGTTGATGACTCCTCTTCAGATCTTGACTTTCTACAATGCAGTTGCTAATGACGGTAAGATGGTAGCTCCGGCCTTTGTAAAAGAGCTCAAAAGAAATGGCCAGGTCATCAAAACCTTCGAGCCTAAGGTGATCAATTCGTCCATTGCTTCACAAGAAACTTTGGCTAAAGCTAGAGAGATGCTAAAGTCAGTAGTGAGTAAAGAGGGTACAGCTTCTAATCTCAGGTTTGGAGCCTACTCGATTGCAGGGAAAACTGGAACTGCCCAAATTGCCAATGCTCAATATGGATACAAGTACAATCAAGAAGTGAGCTATCAGGCCTCCTTCGTTGGTTACTTTCCTGCTGGGAAGCCCGAATACACGTGTATTGTTGTGGTAAATGGGCCATCAAACGATGTCTACTATGGCAACCGTGTAGCTGGGCCTGTCTTCAAAGAAATTGCCGACAAGGTATTTGCGGGAAGGCTAGATCTCCACGACTTGAGTGAGGAAGAGAATACCAAGGTTGCAGTGAGAATACCTGTTTCAAAAAGTGGCCAAAAGGAAGATCTCGAAATGATTTTCAATGAGTTTGGAGTTCCGATCAATGATCACTCTGCCGAATATGGATGGGTTACCACTCACACCGGAACTGATACCGTTACGATCGATAAGAGAACCATTCCTCGAGACCGTGTTCCGAATGTGGTAGGAATGGGACTTCGCGACGGGCTTTACCTCCTCGAAAAGGCAGGTCTAGATGTCAAGATTAAAGGAAAAGGGATGATCACCCGTCAGAGCATTGCTCCAGGGACGAACCTAGGTAGGTACGAATCAATTGAAATTGAATTGTCTTGATATGAAGCTGCTCAAAGACATACTGTATCAATCGCGCATCAAGCAAGTAAAAGGCACGACCGATCTTGCAATCGAGGCGGTTGTCTTCGATTCCAGAGAGGTGGTTAGCTCTTCTCTCTTCGTCGCGGTAAGAGGCGAGCTGGCTGACGGACATCTTTACATTGAAAAAGCCATTGATTCAGGAGCAGTCGCTGTTTTGTGCGAAGAATTACCAGAAGCGCTTAGGGAGGAGATCACTTATATCGAGGTGGATAATAGTCGGGAAGCACTTGGCCACTTAGCTGCCAATTTCTATGACAATCCTTCGAGCGAATTGAAGCTAGTTGGGATTACTGGAACGAACGGTAAGACCACTACAGCAACAATGCTCTATCGTCTTTTCAAGCTTCTAGGGAAAAAGGTAGGGCTTATCTCTACAGTCGAAAATAGAATACACAACGAAGTTTTCGATGCCACACACACCACCCCGAATCCAGTTCAGTTAAATGCATTGCTGCGAAAAATGGTGGCTGCCGAATGCGATTATTGTTTTATGGAGGTCAGTTCTCACGCATTGCATCAACATCGAGTAGCGGGAATTGAATTTGCAGGAGGAGTCTTCACTAATATTTCTAGGGATCATCTCGATTACCACAAAACTTTTAGTGATTACATCGCCGCGAAGAAGATGCTTTTTGATATGTTACCAGATTCAGCTTTTGCATTGGTAAACCTTGACGACCGTCAAGGACAGGTTATGCTGCAAAATTGTAGGGCTAAAGAAAAGACAACCTACGCCCTAAAAGCAATGGCTGATTTCAGAGCCAAGGTTATCGAAAATTTATTGTCCGGTTTGCATGTGAATCTCGAAGGGATGGATCTCTACTCGAAGCTTGTGGGTAGGTTCAATGCGTACAATCTCTTATGTGTTTATGCTTCTGCAACTTTATTGGGCGAAGACAAAATTGATGTGCTTACGGCATTGAGCAAAGTAACCCATGTTGCAGGTCGTTTTGAATTAATTAAAAGTACAGATGGAGTAAGTGCGATAGTCGATTATGCCCATACTCCAGATGCTTTGGAAAATATACTGTCAACTATTACCGATATCCGTACGCACAATGAGCAGGTATTCACGGTCGTTGGTTGCGGAGGAAACCGCGATAAAGGTAAACGACCCGAGATGGCTGCCATTGCATGTAAGTACAGTGATCGGGTGATTTTGACCTCAGATAACCCTCGCGGTGAGGATCCTCAGGCAATTGTCGATGATATGAAGGCAGGAGTGGAGCCGGTCGATTATAAAAAGACAAATACCATTCTTGATCGAGCAGAAGCCATTCGTATGGCTTGCAGTTTGGCTCAGGCAAATGATATAGTCCTCGTTGCTGGAAAAGGCCACGAGAAATACCAGGAAATCAAAGGTGAGAGATTTCCATTTGATGATCTCGCCGTAGTGACAGAATCCTTTAAAGAAATGAAGAGTTAATGCTGTACTATCTTTTCGAATATTTGGATGAAGCATATGGACTCCCTGGAGCTGGGGTATTTCAATTTATCTCCTTCAGGGCGGCAATGGCCGTCATCACTTCTCTGCTGATTTCTCTAGTCTTCGGTCAATCATTGATTGACATGCTGAGGAGAAAGCAAGTAGGTGAGACCGTTCGTGACCTTGGTTTAGCTGGGCAAGTTGAGAAACAAGGGACACCAACTATGGGAGGTCTCATCATCATTGCTGCCATTTTGATCCCAACGATACTCTTCTGTCGACTCGATAATATTTACGTGATCGTCATGATTGCCACAACAGTTATTCTTGGTGGTATAGGGTTTTTAGACGACTACATTAAGGTGTTTAAAAAGAATAAAAAGGGTCTTGCAGGGAAATTCAAGGTTGTTGGTCAAGTTGCTGTGGGTCTTCTCGTTGGTTCAATACTCTTCTTTAATCAGGATGTAGTGAGCAAGAGAAAAGTGCTACTCCAAAGCCAGCAAACTCAAGAGATTAGCTCCGAATGGTTTCAGGAAAAGTCAGTTAAGACAACCATTCCATTCATTAAGAATAATGAATTTAACTATGCATGGCTACTTAGCTTTCTCGGGCCCGAAAAGGCTAAGAAATGGGCATGGTTGATCTTTATTCCAATTGTTATTTTCGTTGTTACGGCAGTTTCAAATGGAGCCAACATTACAGATGGGCTTGATGGATTGGCCACGGGAACTTCTGCTATTGTCGGAGTAGTCTTGGCCATTTTTGCCTTTGTTTCAGGTAATCTGGTTTTCTCCGACTACTTAAACATTATGTTCATTCCTGAGTCAGGGGAACTCACCGTCTTTATATCTGCCTTCGTAGGTGCATGTATCGGATTTCTCTGGTACAATTCCTTCCCGGCGCAAGTATTTATGGGAGACACCGGAAGTCTCGCTCTCGGTGGAATCATAGCCGTATTCGCAATTTCTATTCGAAAAGAATTGCTCATCCCGCTTTTCTGTGGGGTGTTCCTTATTGAAAATATTTCAGTGATGCTGCAAGTCAGCTATTTTAAATATACTAAAAAGAAGTACGGAGAAGGGAGGAGAATTTTCCTTATGTCTCCACTGCATCATCACTACCAAAAACTTGGGTATCACGAGTCTAAAATCGTTTCACGATTTTGGATTGTCGGAATACTCTTGGCGGTCTTGTCTATCGTAACGCTCAAGCTTCGGTGAAAAAGCTATTGGTGCTAGGCGCCGGTGAGAGCGGTACGGGAGCGGCTTTGCTCGGTCATAAGCTAGGGTACGATGTATTCGTTTCTGATTCGGGACAGGTGGCAGAAAAGTACCAAAACGTTCTTAACAAGTCGGGAATTAAATGGGAAGAAGAAGGGCATACTGAAACCTTTTTGGCAAACCCTGATTTGGTCATCAAAAGCCCAGGAATACCTGGAACCATTGATTTGATCAAAAACCTAAAAGCTCAAGGTGTAGAAGTTATCTCCGAAATTGAATTCGGTGCGCGACATTCGAGCTCCAAGATTATCGCGATTACAGGAACCAATGGAAAAACCACGACAACTATGCTCACCTACCATATACTTAAAAATGCCCGACTCGATGTGGGTATTGCAGGAAATGTAGGTAATAGTTTTTGTGGTGAGCTAATCGAAGGAGATCGGGAGTATTTCGTGCTTGAAGTGAGTAGTTTCCAGCTGGACGACGCTTACCAGTTCAAGCCATTTATTTCTGTGATTACCAATATCACTCCTGATCATTTGGATAGATATGGTAACGAAATGAATCGATACGTCGATGCCAAATTTAGAATCACCCAGGCTCAAGATGAGAACGATCATTTCATCTATTCTGCAGACAATCAAATTCTGGTCTCAGAAATAGAAAAAAGAGAGGTTAAGCCTAAGCTTCATCCTATCTCCATTACCCGACCCGTTGAAAACGGAGCAAAATTGATTGACAATAAACTGATTATAAATATCACCGATAAACCATTATTTGAAATGTCCATACACGACTTAGCGCTTCTGGGAAAGCACAATACTAAGAACTCCATGGCTGCGGGAGTTGCTGCGCGCATCTTAGAAATTAGAAAAGAGGTGGTCAGAGATAGTCTCGCTGACTTCCAAAATGTTGAGCACCGTCTCGAGTTTGTAGCTGCCATTCACGGCATTCAGTTCATCAACGATTCAAAGGCCACCAATGTGAATTCCACTTGGTATGCCCTCGAAAGCATGCGGGATCCCGTAGTGTGGATTGTAGGAGGAGTCGATAAAGGAAACGACTACTCCATGCTCTTTGATCTGGTCGCTGATAAGGTGAAAGCCATAATTTGCCTAGGAACGGACAACAAGAAACTCCTAGAGACTTTTAGCCAAAGAGTTGAAAATATTGCTGAAGCAGGATCTGCAAGAGAAGCTGTAGGTCTCGGTTACCAGTACGCTGAAAAGGGAGATGTGGTGCTGCTCTCGCCGTGCTGTGCAAGTTTTGATCTGTTTGATAACTACGAAGATCGTGGTCAACAATTTAAGCATGCAGTAAAGATGTTATAGTCGACTTCTCCCCCCCTCATCTCCCCTCGAACCAAACCTTAAGATGAAACCAAAAAATACTAGTAAAGACATAAGCGATAATCCACTTCTACAGTCGCGACTTCGGGCTCTTCAGGTGGATAAACCTTTCTCTCTAGAGCCTGCTGGCATTGTTAGAGGAGTGACTTTTGTCAATGATTCTGCAGCCACGTCAGCCATAGCTGTGATTGAGTCATTGAGTTACTTTGATGAGCCTGTAGTCTGGATTACCGAGGCAAAAGATCCTCGTTCTGAATTTGTGGATTATGTAGACCTATTGAGTGATAAGGTGAAGGCCGTGATCGTGTATGGTGACCTTAGCGCTGGTTGGCACGAAGCTCTGTGGGACTATCTGGGCTTCTTCGTCAAAGCAGAAAGTTGGGACGAATCAATACAACTCAGCTTGGAAATTGCAAAAGCTAACGACACGGTAGTGTTCTCCCCTGGATGCCCCGCCTCTGAGCCATTTTCTACTTTCAAGGAGAGAGGAGCATATTTCAACCAATTGCTCAAGATCAGAGCAAATAAGGATAGCTTTAAATGATGGACGGAAAATCATACACTATCCATCAGGGTAAGCAGAGTCAGACCACCTCTTCGCAATCTTCCCGAGCCAAACTGAGAAAGAGTCTTGATGGTATTTCTTATCGTATCGAAACAGTTGCTGAGGTAGGTGGAGTTGAATTTATAAATGACACAAAAGCGATTGATCTCCTGACAACGCGAGACAGTTTCAAATGCCTGATCAAGCCAGCTATTTGGTTGACAACAACTACTTCTTTCGAAAGAGATTTTGCGCTAATTGAGAAGTTGATCAGCGAGAAGATCAAGGCAATTGTCGTTTACGGTAATGATTCCAGTGACATGCAGAATAAGCTCGAGAAGCTCGTCGATGCCTTCGTCTCAGTGCCCAGATTGGGTGAAGCGGTAAGAAAAAGCTTCGAGCTCTCTGAAACCGATGAGTGTGTAATTTACTCACCAAGCTGTGTTGTTGAAGACGGCTATCTCAATTTTGCCGATCGTAGCAGAGCGTTCGAAAAATTTATTTCAACTCTGGAAGGAAAGTGAATAAGATTTGGTCGAAATATCTCAAAGGTGACAAAGTGATTTGGATGGTATGCCTATTTCTAGGGATGGTATCTCTGCTCGCTGTGTACTCAAGTATTTCGTCACTGGCCTATAAATACACTCAAGGTGATACGTTTCATTATCTTTTTAAACACGGGTCGATGCTCGCATCGGGCTTCTTCATCATGTTTTTAGTGCATCGCCTCAATTATAAGTACTTTTCAAGGTTATCTCAAATAGCAGTTTGGGTAGCTGCGGCATTGCTGCTGCTTACATTGATTTTAGGAGTAAATATCAATGACGCTAGCAGATGGCTGAGAATACCGATTATCAATCAAAACTTCCAGACCTCAGATTTCGCCAAAATTGCATTGGTGGCCTACGTGTCAAGAATGTTGGTCGTAAACAGAAACAACTTAAACAGTTTCAAGGAAGGACTTCTCCCAATACTTGTTCCGATCGGCTTGATCTGTGGTTTAATTTTACCCGCTAACTTCTCCACGGCGGCCCTCTTATTCTTTGTTTGTTTTACTCTGCTATTCATAGGAGGTATTCCCATCAAGCATTTGCTCGCCGTANTAGGAATCGCAGCTGCGGGTTTCGTGCTGTTAATCAGTCTTTCCAGCGTAGCGCCAAATCTTCTTCCAAGGGTGGAGACCTGGAAAACAAGACTGCTCAGCTTTGAATCTGGAAATAGCGAAGCCAATTATCAGGTGGAGCATGCCATGATGGCGATTCATTCGGGAGGACTATTGCCCTCGGGTCCTGGAACCGGCGACTCGCGAAACTATCTTCCTCATCCGTATTCCGATATGATTTATGCCTTTATTATCGAGGAGTATGGCGCCATTATCGGAGGGTTTGGAATGCTGCTCCTATATCTCATTTTTCTTTTTCGATGCATTAGGGTCAGTAAGGATTGTAAACGAGATTTTGGAACTCTCCTAGTCATTGGATTGAGTTTCCTTTTGGCCTTCCAGGCTTTTATTAACATGGGTGTTGCGGTAAGTATTCTTCCAGTAACTGGACAGCCGTTGCCGCTAGTTAGTATGGGTGGAACTTCCATTTGGTTTACATGTCTCGCCGTGGGAATGATTCTCAGCGTGAGCCGAACAAATATTGAGGGCGAGACCAGCAAAACCTCCAAACGAGCTAAAAGAAAGAAGTATGCCGTCGCCTAGAGTTATTATAAGTGGTGGCGGTACAGGGGGCCATATTTTTCCGGCAATCGCCATTGCTGACGCCATAAGGGAAATAAAGCCAAATGCAGAGTTTCTGTTTGTGGGTGCTATGGGCAGAATGGAAATGGAGAAGGTACCCAATGCTGGCTACGAAATCAGAGGGTTAGAAATTAGTGGTTTTCAGCGCAGCCTTTCGATAAAAAATTTGACCTTCCCAGTAAAGGTGTTAAAGAGTATCAATGCTTCCAAAAAAATTATAAAAGACTTTAAGCCCGATGTCGCGGTAGGTGTTGGAGGCTATGCATCTGGTCCCATGCTTCACGTGGCGAGCAAAAAGAAAGTCCCCGCTCTAATCCAGGAGCAAAATTCATTCCCTGGAATTACCAATCGGCTTTTAGCAAGAAATGTAGATCGAATTTGTGTCTCTTATGAAGGAATGGAGAAGTGGTTTCCTTCTGAAAAAATATTGATGACCGGAAATCCCATAAGAAGCGCGGTTGTGAACATTAGAGGAAAAAGAGAAAAGGGGATTGAAGCATTTGGTTTGGATAGAGCTAAAACCACATTACTCATTGTCGGAGGGAGTTTAGGTGCGAGAACTATCAATGAAAGCATAGCTGGAGTTTTGCATGAAATCAAAGCTTCGGAGTATCAGATTATCTGGCAAACAGGGAAGCACTTCATTGATAAGGCAAAGGAGCTCATTGAGAACCAACAAATATCGAATGTAAAAGCAATTGCGTTTATAGAAGACATGGATTTGGCCTACGCCGCTGGTGATTTGATTATCTCAAGAGCAGGAGCCATGGCCTTGTCAGAATTGTGTCTGATTGGCAAGCCCTCGGTGTTGGTTCCGTCTCCAAATGTCGCTGAAGATCATCAGACCAAAAATGCAATGGCCTTAGTGAAGAATAGGGCAGCTAAGATGGTTACTGATGCCAAGGCTCGAGAAAAGCTTTGGGAAACCGTGAGGGATCTTCTTGGAAATGATCAAGAGCGAATAGAATTGGCAACCAATGCAAAATCGATGGGTCAGCCGAATTCGGCAAACCGTATAGCACAGGAAGTACTGAAATTGATAGAATAGAATTGAGTTTCGAGAAGGTAAATAAGGTATATTTTTTCGGTATTGGAGGCATTGGAATGAGCGCTCTAGCGAGATATTTCCATCAAATGGGATTCGATGTTGCTGGGTACGACCGCACCTCGTCTCCCCTTGTTGATAAGCTCATTGACGAGGGCATTGAGATCAACTTTGATGATTCTCCTCGTGGTATTCCTGAACGATTTGCTCAAGCAGAATTGGATTCTAGCTTAGTCATCTACACTCCGGCCGTTCCTGAATCTCATGCGGGACTTGGTTTTATGAGGACCCAAGGTTTTGAAGTATTAAAAAGATCTCAAGCGCTCCAGGCTATCGTGAATGAGAAGACGACATACGCGGTCGCTGGAACACACGGGAAGACCACTACCAGCTCTATGGCGGCCCATCTTCTGAATCAGGGAAATCATTCGGCAACGGCATTTCTTGGAGGAATAGCGACTAATTTTGAGTCAAATTTGGTTGTAGCCAAAGATTCAGGTATCGTAGTTGTCGAGGCAGACGAGTACGATAGATCGTTTTTAAGACTCACACCTTATGTGGCAGCGATAACATCTGTCGATGCTGATCATCTTGATGTCTATGCTCATCCGAATTCACTCAAAGAAAGCTTTGAAGAGTTTGGGAACCTCGTTCCAAGTGATGGACTTCTCATTTTGAAAGAAGGCATCGAGATTCAAACGGAAACGTCTGTTTGGACTTATGCCGTGGAAAGTGAATCAGCCCATTTGACGACAAGAAGCCTTGTTGTTGAAGAGGGTGCGTATCACTTTGAAGTTTGGCTTCATGGAAATAAGCTTGGCGATATTACGATGCCATACCCGGGTAGGCATAATGTTGAGAATGCCCTCGTGGCCATTGGAATGGCTATCCACGCTGGTATTGAATGGGAAAGCATTGCCAGTGGAATGAACTCCTTTCTTGGGGTAAAAAGAAGATTTGAATACCAGATACGTCGAGATAATCGAATCTTCATAGATGATTATGCACATCACCCTACGGAGATTGAAGCATGTCTAAGTTCAGCCAAAGAACTATATCCAGAGAAGAGAATTACTGGTGTATTTCAGCCTCATTTATACAGCCGCACACGTGATTTTGCAGATGACTTTGCCGAGAGCTTATCCGAATTAAATGACCTCCTTTTGATGGAAATCTATCCCGCGCGTGAAGAACCGATCGAAGGTGTTGATTCTCAGATGATACTGAATAAAGTACGCATGGTGAATAAAAAGTTGGTGAAGCGCGAAAACTTAGTGGAAGAAGTTCTGAGATTAAGCCCTGAAATACTCCTCACCATGGGTGCTGGAGATATTGACCGAATGATTGACCCCTTAAGAGAAGCTCTGAATGAAAAAGATGAATAGAGCCATGGTCTTATTGAGTTATTGCATTGCAGCTTGCGGTGTTGTAACGTTATTGGGTTTTATCGGGAGCTCAAAGGCGGATGCGGTTTGTGAAGGAATTGACGTTGAGTTGGTACGAAGTCACTCTAATCAGCTAATCACGGAAGACTTTATCAGGCAGACCCTGCTAAATACCTCTGGCCAGATTGTTGGCGAGAACCTCAGAGAGGTCGACTATGATAAAATCGAAGATGCTTTAAAGAGAATCCCGTTTATCTATCATGCAACGGTTTATACTACAGTAGATAATCAGCTAGAAGTCACTGTCCATGAACGCACCCCCATTGCTAGGCTGATTGATGATAAAGGAGTTTCTGCCTTATTGGATACTGAAGGTTTCTTAATGCCAGTTTCTGGAGTTTCGGCTGCGCGATTGCCTGTTATTACAGGAGAGCTAGGCCTAGAGAAGCTTCTGATTGAATCAAATCTTCACGTTGGAGATTCAGTAGCTAATCCTAATCTAGCAGCTGCCTTTGAAATCGCAACGCTTATCGCAGCCGATGAGATTTGGACTGCACAATTTCAGCATTTGTCATTTTCAAACGACGGAGAGTTAGTTGCGTACCCACAAGTTGGGAATCACGAGATAGTATTCGGCTCTGGCCGATTGGAAGAAAAACTTGATGTTCTACGCACCTTTTACAAAAAGGGAATGAATGAAGAGGCGTGGAACAAATACAAATCAATAAACCTGAAATACAAGGATCAAATTGTTTGCACCAAAAAATACCCATATGGAGGAACCTGAAATCATCGTCGGACTGGACATTGGCACCACCAAAATTGCCTGTATAGTAGGTCGAATCAACGAGTTTGGTAAAGTAGAAATTATCGCTCTTGGAAAATCCGAATCTCTAGGTGTGCGCAGTGGTGTGGTGAGCAATATTAATCGCACCGTTGAGTCAATTCAGCGCGCTGTGGATATGGCTATTGAGCAAACTGGAGAGGAGGTAGGAGAGGTGATTGTCGGAATTGCTGGCCAGCATATCAGAAGTTTGCAGCACCGAGGTATCCTCACTCGAAAAGCAAAAGATTGCGATGAAGAAATTTCACAAATCGACATCGATAACCTCATTGACGATATGCAGCAGCTCGTGATGAATCCGGGAGAAGAGATCATTCACGTTCTTCCTCAGGAGTACATCGTTGATAACGAGCAAGGCATCAAGGATCCTATCGGAATGGCCGGAATTAGACTCGAGGCCAACTTTCACATCATTACTGGTAAGGTGAATGCGGTGAAGAACATTTACAAAAGTGTGAGCAAAGCAGATCTCGAAGTTGGTGATTTAGTGCTAGAACCACTCGCTTCCTCTGAATCGGTGCTAAGTCTTGAAGAGAAGGAAGCTGGTGTAGTGCTTGTAGACATTGGAGGGGGTACTACCGATATCGCGATTTTCCAAGATGGGATTATCCGACATACAGCCGTCATTCCATTTGGTGGAAACATCATCACTGACGACATTGCCGCTGGATGCAGCATTTTGCGGAAGCACGCCGAGCAGCTGAAAACGAAGTTTGGTTCAGCCCTCAGCTCCGAGAGCATGGAAAATCAGATCGTTTGTATTCCGGGATTTAGCGGAAGAGAGCCTAAAGAGATCTCCATTAGAAACTTGGCAAATATTATACAGGCGCGCACCGAAGAGATTGTCGAGCAGATTATATACGAAATTAAAAGCTCTGGATACGAGAAAAGACTGATCGCAGGTATCGTGCTTACAGGAGGTGGTTCTCAGTTGAAGCATCTTCCCCAGCTAGTCGAATACTTGACTGGCCTAGAGACGCGAATGGGTTTCCCCACGGAGCACCTCGGAAAAGATAACAAGGCGGATCTTTCAAGTCCAATGTACGCAACGGGTATCGGCCTTGTGTTGAAAGGCTATCAACTCATGCAAAAGAACAAGAAACGCAGCTCTGGAAGACGCGCTCCAATCCGTTTGGGCGGAAAAGACAAAATGAACCTATTTGACAAAATCTTATCGAAGAGCCAAGAATTCTTCGACAGCGACGACATCTAAAAAACACCAACTCTTAAAACTCTATTTACTATGGAATTCGATATGCCAAAGAACCAATCTTCTATCATCAAAGTTATTGGTGTAGGTGGAGGTGGTAGTAATGCAGTTAACCACATGTACGAATCTGGAATCAAAGGAGTAGACTTCATCGTCTGTAATACTGATTCGCAAGCTCTCGATATCAGCCCAGTGCCTATCAAAGTACAACTGGGTCAGAGTCTTACCGAAGGTCGGGGTGCTGGATCTATTCCAGATGTGGGACGAAATGCAGCCATCGAAAACTTGGATGATATCCAAGAGATTCTTTCTCACAATACACATATGGTTTTCGTGACTGCTGGAATGGGCGGAGGAACTGGTACAGGAGCGGCTCCTGTTATCGCCAAAGCAGCCAAAGATTCGGGTATTTTGACCGTCGGTATCGTTACTATTCCATTCTCCTTTGAAGGTCGGAAAAGAACCATGCAAGCGGCAGACGGATTGCGTGAAATGAGAGCTTCTGTGGATACCTTACTCGTTATCACAAACGATAAACTTCGAGAAATTTATGGAAATCTTTCATTGAAAAACGCCTTCTCCCAAGCGGATAGCGTATTGTCTACAGCTGCCAAAGGGATCGCCGAAATCATATCGGTCACTGGAGCGATCAACGTCGACATGAACGACGTGAATACGGTGATGAAAGATAGCGGGGTGGCTATTATGGGCCAAGCAACGGCACGAGATGAAAATAGAGCGATCAAAGCTGCCAAAGAAGCCCTGGAGTCTCCATTATTGAACGACAATGATATCGAAGGAGCTAAGTACATCCTTCTGAATATTACTTACGGTGAGAATGAAATCATGATGGATGAAATTTCTGACATCACCGACTATATCCAACAAGCCGCTGGATCGACCGCAGATGTAATTTGGGGCCATGGAAATGACGATACTCTTGCTGATGATGAGGTGAGTGTAACCATAATTGCCACAGGATTTAGGACTTCTCCCGACACTGGCTTTGAAATGGAAGAACCAGTAAGACACGTTTTACAAACCGAAGACAAAAAGGAAACTCCGGTAGCTCGTCCACTGGAAGACCCGCTTGGCACAACTACGGAACCAGAGCCTTATTTGAAAGAAGTTACTCCTGAGCAGACAACTTCTCTTGAGCAAACATTCAAGGCTTCGGAAGAATTGGAGCAGCCGAGCGCCACTCCAGAATCCGAAGAAGTTCAGCGTTTTAATCTCTTTGATGATCAGCCTACCGAGCAGGAAAACGGAGAGACTCTTCAAGAACTTTCAGAGCCAGAACCTAAAGTGACCGAAGAAACTCAAGAAGAGAAGAAATACTACACTTTAGAAGATACAAAAGATGAAGATGAGGACATCGCAGATACTCGTGTGAATGCCGAAGTAGTGAATCAGGTAAACCGAGAGCGATTGAGAAACTTGAGAGAGATGGCTGATAGGCTTAAGACTCCCGAAGGATTGACCCAGCTTGAGAAGGAACCAGCCTACAAAAGGAGAAATGTGAAGCTTGATAACATTCCTCATAGCAGCGATTCTGAAGTGTCGAAATATACCCTTTCACCCGCCAACGAAAATGAAGGAGAGAAAAGATCAGGGCTAACTCCAAACAATCCTTTTCTCCACGATAATGTAGATTAATACCTTTGTCGCAAAAGGGAAGATAATGTCATTAGCAGATATGATCAATGATGGCCTGAAAACGGCCATGAAGAATAAAGAGAAAGACAAGTTAGCTGCACTAAGAGCGGTTAAGTCAGAATTACTACTTCAAGCCACCAGCGGAGGCGGTGCCATCTCCGAAGCTGAAGAAATGAAGATTCTCACCAAGCTGCATAAGCAAAGGAGAGAATCAGCTGCGCTTTACAAAGAGCAAGGCCGTGAGGACTTAGCTCAGGAAGAAGAGTTCCAGGCCGCAGTCATTGAAGAGTACTTGCCAGAGCAACTTTCAGAAGCCGAAATCGAAGCTAAAGTATCAGAGATCATTGCTGCCACTGGTGCAGAAGGAATGAAGGATATGGGTAAGGTGATGGGCCAAGCCAATGCGGCTATGGCAGGTAAAGCCGATGGTAGCTTGGTAGCGAAGATTGTGAAGTCGAAGTTGGGTTAAATTACCTTTTTTAACTCAACTGTACCCTGACATTAAAATGTTAAAACATGTTGAGGCTAGATTTTTAAAGTACAAGCATTCAACTCGTGATGTGAGAAGGCTTTTAGATTGTAGTGTCAGAAATTATTATCGTTTCGAAGGCACTCACAGTGATACCCACAAGGAGAACAAGGTGTACAGAAAATAGGCAAAAATCGGAATTCAAAGTTCAATTTTTTCGTGAGCAGCCACATACTGATTACAGCATTAGATATAAAGTAGAAAAATGAACAGTACTGGTACTCAAACCTAGAATTAAAATGTCGAAAACCTCTTGTATTTAGGTGTTTGACTCAAAAGTGTTGAAAACAACTGTCCATGAAACCAAATAGTAAGCATTTAGTGCCGGCAGGATAGATGAACTTTTTTTTGAAAGCATGTTCTTTTTTTATTCAGCGTTACGACTGTAATGTCTAATAAATGTCTGCTAGAACATATCCGCTAGCGATAATCAGCACCAATCTTCCTTGTTACATAAACCACAATGCCAATGTTTGCAGCAAAGACGTTTGAGATTGTGATAAAAACAATAAATTGATCATAACCAGCAACAACCAGAATATGGACCACATCCGATATCTGTTCCTTGTTCTTACGATCAAAGTTGTGTCGGCGTTGACAAGTTTTGCTATTTCCCGATTAGAATCTTTTTAATGTTCCGTTTGTATATCAGTTACCTCGGGTTTTGCACATGAAAATGACAAGAAGGCAAGGGAGTTGATAAGAGATAAAAGAAAGGTTTTCATAGCTTTTACATAGGATCGTTATCGGTAGCAGGATAAGCAAAGAGTAACAAACCACTAAATGCTTTCCAACTTAAACCCAACCCCGTGAACATTCTTAATACTCACGGCCTCGTCTTGCTTTAGGTATTTTCTGAGTTTGGTGATAAAGACATCTAGACTTCTCCCAACGAAGTAGCTGTCGTCCCCCCATACCAAATTGGTAATTAGCTCTCTTTCTATCACCTGGTTTCTGTGCTCGCAAAGAATCTTTAGGATGCTCGCTTCTTTCTTGGTCAGAACCTTTAAGTAAGCTCCAGAGCTTAGCTCGTAGTTTTCTGGATTAAAAGTATAGCTGCCAATTTCAAATAGAGGAGAGCTCTCCTCTTCGGTGGTCAATTTGTTCCTTCTTAGAATGGCCTCAAGTCTCAAAAGAAACTCTTCATTGCTAAACGGTTTAGTGATGTAGTCATCTCCGCCAGAGCGGAATCCTTCCACTTTATCTTCGGTCAAACTTTTTGCCGTAAGGAAAACAATCGGCACTTCTTTGTTGACCTTCCGAATGTCTTTGGCCAGTTCGAATCCATCTTTCTTGGGCATCATTACATCTAATATGCACAGGTCATAGGAATGCGAGTTGAACTGTTTCAGTCCTTCTTTTCCGTCTCTGGAAAGGTGCACCTTGTAGCCTGCTACCGACAGAATATCCTGAACTACAAACCCTAGTGAAGGATCGTCTTCTACCAGAAGAATTTTGATGGAACTACTCATTTCTCAGCGGGAGATTAAATCTAAAAGTTGACCCTTTCCCTTCTTCACTCGTTGCGCTTATTTTTCCTCCATGGGCTTCGACCATTTGCTTTACGTAATGAAGCCCAAGTCCGAAGCCCTTCACGTCGTGCACGTTTCCTTTTGGGACTCGATAGAATTTATCGAAAATGTAGGGCAATGATTTTTTTGGAATACCGACGCCCTTATCACTAATAGCCATCAATAGTTCACTTCGATTCGAAATCGAACTGACTTCGATTTCGGGATTCTCAGGGCTGTATTTGAAGGCATTGTCCAGAAGGTTGAAAACCACATTTGAAAGGTGAACTTCGTCACCCAGAACCACCGGATTTTTTGCATTAAGATGGGTTTTAATCTTCAGCCCTTCGTTTTCATTGGCTAGTTCGAGGGTATTGACGGCCTTTTTAATGATCTCGTGCAAGTTGATAGGATCTTTTTTAATCTCCACCTTATCTCGATCCAAGGCAGCGAGCTGTAGGACCTTGTCAACTTGAAGACGAAGTCGACGCACCTCACTAAAAATTAATTCAGCGTATCGATTCAGCCTTTTTGGTTGATCGATAATATCTGGCTTGAGCAAAACCTCGCTAGAAAGACTAATGGAGCTGATTGGAGTCTTAAGCTCGTGCGTCATGTTATTGATGAAATCTGTTTTCATTTCTGAAAGGCGCTTTTGCCTGAGAACTATAAATACGGCATAGGCAAAAAAGCAAAAGACAATGAGCGAGATCACCGCAGAGAAAATCCAAGTAGAGAATTGGTTGGGAGGCGTTTCTAATGAGAATACTTCTTTATGGGGGAAGAAAACCCCAAAATAGTGCCCGTCTTTTTCCCACTTTATTTGTGGTGCCTCCGCACTGACCACTGGTTCGTTTTCTTCTTCGCTGAGCGCGATATAATCACCAAAAACAATGCTGTCAGTAAAGCAATCATATACCCCATATTCAAAATTTTCTTTGATGTTCCTCCTTTCGAATTCAGCGCGAAGAAGTCGTTCTAAAAGGTAAGGGTGAACGGTGTCGTTAATCGCTACGGTAAAGTAGTTAGGGCGAATTTGCTTGACTGCTTGAAATAGATCCGCCGGATCGTCGTTGATAGTGAGAATTTCTTCTGCAACGTTAGTCAGAGCAATTGTCACCCGATCATTGAACTGTTTGGCTTGAGCGGCTTCTCGTTCTTTACGAAGATCTATTTGAGATTGCTGAACCTCAAAAGCTTTGTCTAGCCAGAAAATCTGAGTGATTACAATTCCAACCACACTCAGTATGGCGAGCAGGATGAGAATTCCTATCAGATTTCTGCGCATGTCGCTAAAGTACTAACTTGAAAATGCTCTCTCCAAGGCTTTAACAGTCTGCTAACTTATTTACTTAAAAGTATGCGAGACATATGGTTTTTAGGCTATGGTCTTGCGTTCCTTCTTTATAATCGTACAGACTTTTATCACATCCAAGGTATTCGAATAAATGGTGTGATTTAACTTGATGATCTCACCCAAAAGATCGGCCTCGGGTGTTCTCAAGAGGTGCTTAATATCGGCTTGTTTTAGCCCTGATGAGTTAATCTCTTTCATACTTCAGAAGACTTTTGGTCCTCATTCTTGTTCGATTTTATGACTTGAAAGGTTTCATTTCTTTTTGTTCATGGGCAAAATGAGTGCCGCCTTTCCTCAGGTTGAAAGGTGGCTTGTTAAAGTTGTGATACACGCCAAAAAAAAGCCATCCACAATTTGTGGATGGCTTTCGCGTATGCGTTAATGCAGTTTTTACATCATACCTGGCATTCCGCCACCTCCTGGCATTGGAGGCATAGGCTCATCCTCTTCGATATCGCTTACTACACATTCTGTTGTAAGAAGCATACCTGCGATGGATCCAGCATTTTCTAAAGCGATTCTCGTTACTTTAGTTGGATCGATCACACCGGCTTCGAAAAGGTTTTCGAAAGTCTCAGTTCTCGCGTTGTATCCGAAGTCATCTTTACCCTCGCGCACTTTTTGTACGACAATAGATCCTTCGCCTCCTGCATTTGCAACGATCTGACGAAGTGGTTCTTCGATCGCTCTTATCACAATTGCAATCCCTGTAGTTTCGTCAGCATTTGCACCTTTGGCACTTTCTGCAGCGGCAACAGCGCGAAGGTAAGCAACACCACCACCGGCGATGATTCCTTCTTCTACGGCAGCTCTAGTCGCGTGAAGTGCGTCGTCAACACGATCTTTCTTCTCTTTCATCTCTACCTCAGTAGCTGCTCCAACATAAAGCACTGCAACACCACCAGCCAGTTTTGCTAGTCTTTCTTGCAATTTCTCTTTGTCGTAGTCGCTCGTTGTAGTTTCGATTTGAGCTTTGATCTGGTTAACTCTCGCCTCGATAGCGTCTTTCGCTCCAGCACCGTTGACAATTGTACTGTTGTCTTTGTCGATGGTGATTTTCTCACAAGTACCCAAATCTTCCAAAGTAGCATCTTCGAGTTTTCTGCCTTGTTCTTCAGAGATCACACTTCCGCCGGTAAGGATAGCGATATCTTCGAGCATTGCTTTACGTCTGTCTCCAAAACCAGGAGCTTTAACTGCAGCAATTTTTAGCGATCCTCTGATTTTGTTCACGACCAATGTAGCGAGTGCTTCTCCTTCTACATCCTCAGCGATAATCAAAAGAGGCTTTCCTGTTTGAGCAGCTTTCTCAAGTACAGGCAGAAGATCTTTCATGTTTGAAATCTTCTTATCGTAAATCAAGATGTATGGACTTTCTAAGTCAGCAATCATCTTTTCTGAGTTGGTCACGAAGTAAGGAGAGAGATATCCTCTGTCGAATTGCATTCCTTCTACTACGTCCACATAAGTGTCAGTTCCTTTTGCCTCTTCGACCGTAATTACACCTTCTTTTTTCACTTTGGCCATAGCCTCAGCAATCAGCTTACCAATGGTTTCGTCATTGTTAGCGGAAATAGTCGCAACTTGCTCAATTTTCGAATTGTCATCTCCAACTTCTTTAGAGATCTTTTTCAGTTCACCTCTAATTGCTTCAACGGCTTTATCAATTCCTCTTTTAAGGTCCATTGGGTTAGCGCCTGCAGCTACGTTTTTAAGGCCTGCTGTTACCATTGCCTGAGCCAATACAGTAGCAGTGGTAGTTCCGTCTCCTGCCATGTCTGCGGTCTTAGAAGCTACTTCTTTAACCATTTGAGCACCCATGTTTTCGATGGCGTCCTTGAGCTCAATTTCTTTGGCTACACTCACTCCGTCTTTAGTGACAGATGGCGCACCAAATTTCTTATCGATGATTACATTTCTTCCCTTTGGTCCTAGGGTTACTTTTACCGCATCGGCCAATGCGTCTACTCCACGCTTTAGTTTGTCACGTGCTTCAACATCAAATGTGATATCCTTTGCCATTATTCTTGTGTTTTAATAAGGTTTTAGATTGATTAGTTGCTGCTAACTACTCCGAAGATGTCAGACTCTCTCATGATGAGATAATCTTTTCCTTCGATTTTGATTTCTGTGCCAGCGTATTGTCCGTAAATGACGCTATCTCCAACTTTTACAGTTACAGGTTCGTCTTTTTTTCCGCCTCCAACAGCTACAACTGTTCCTCTTTGAGGTTTTTCTTTGGCCGTGTCTGGAATAATGATTCCGCTAGCCGTCTTTTCTTCTGCAGGAGCGGCTTCTACAAGCACTCTATCTGCAAGTGGTTTAAGATTTACTGACATTTGTTTCGAATTTTTGATTTACAAATTGCGCATAGTCACAAAGCATGCCAATGGCAATGACCTGAAAAGATTTCCGATTTGTGTAAAAAAAATGTCAGTGCATCTGTGACACACTGACATTTTAACAGTTTGTTCCGGTCTAATTAATTTTCTTCTTCTATAAGTTCTTCGGCCGCCTCAGCAGGAGCCTCTTCTATAGGTGCTTGTTGAGGAACAACTTCCTCAAATTGTCCTGGTTGAGCTATTGAACTGCTGTTTTGGAAACCGGCGGAGGCCAGACATAGGACAAAAAGAACTATTGCAAGACTCCATGTTCCTTTTTCAAGAAAGTCAGCTGTCCTCTGTACACCCCCGATTTGATTTGCCGATGAAAAACTTGAATCAAGTCCTCCACCCTTTGGATTTTGAATAAGTACGATTAGCGCGAGCAATACGCAGACCAAAATGATTAAAACGAATATGAAAACTTGCATTGTCTAGGAGTTTTATAAATGCTCTTCAGCTTGCTTTTGAAGATCGGCAAAATAAAGTCTTTTTTCTGGATATTTCAAACTGAGGTTTTTGTAGGCCTGAGCTGCCTTTTTGTAGTCACCTTGCTTCTCATAAATTTTTGCAAGTGTCTCGGTTACAAAAGATTCATCTTCCATCAAACTCATTTTTCCCATTTGTGCCGGTGAGAAAAAAGCCTTCTTCACGGGGGTGATTTTTCGATCTTCTGAAACAAATTTGTCGATGATTGCTCTTTCAGGTTTTTGAATTGAATGATCAATAGAGGTTAGAAACTCTGAAAGTGAATTTGGTTTCTTTCTGGCCTTATCTTCCAATCCTTTTGAAACTGCCTTTGCAGGTTGCGTCTTTTCAACAAAAGTTCCTACCTCAAGTTCACCAAGCCGCATTACCGCAGCGGCCATTATTTGCTGCTCAAGAGGATCTTCGTCAATTGAAATCTCGCGATGATCAAAATCCGAATCTTGAACTTTTACTGCCTCTTCTTCGGTGTATGAATCTTTTTCAATCTTCGCGAGTAGTCCGTCGCGAATTACGTAGTCGTAAAGTTTCGATCTATCTTGAACATATATGGAAGCAATGTTGACATATGCCTTCATTGATAATTCATCACTTTCTTTGGCTCCCATTGCTTGAAGAATTTTGAAAGTAGAGCAGTAGGGATATTTTTGAACGAGATTTTTAATGTCTTCAAAGTCTGAGCCTTTGGGGATATGGCCAGATTCGATCATTTGTATGACAGTACCTCTATTCATTTTTACCAAGCTCCGAGAGAAGCATCAAAGATTTCTTGAGTAAGCTGGCTATTTATGTCTTCCACTAATTCAGCCTCAATATCCGTAAAGTTTTGTTGAGAATTGTAGTCAACAAACCGCGAGAATGTTTTTTCAAAGCTTTTGTCTTTTTCAATCGTGTTTGTGTACTTNACCTTCACCGAAATGGTCAATCGGTTTAGGCTGGTAAACTCATCACTTGAGATCGCCGCATTTCCAATTTGATAACTAGTGACAACCCCTTCAAATTGTAGGTCTCCCCTTTTGTTAGCTAGGTCTAGCCTCGTTTGCTGAAGCATGAGGTCTTTGAGTGCTTCTGAAAGTACTAATCCATAATCAGGGCCCGCTTGTGGTGTAGCAATTTGAAATTGCTGCACCGAGAATGTATTTGCCTCAGCTGGAATATCAGCTCCTGTGAAAGAATAGTTGATGGTGCACCCGCTGATAAGAGAAAGAATAAAGAACGTCGGGATAATGAATCTTCTTTTCAAAGCCTATTTAAGATTGTATTCTTTGATCTTACGGTACAAGGTTCGTTCCGAAATCCCCAATTCTTTGGCTGCCCACTTTCTGCGATTGTTATGTTTCTTCAGAGCTTTTTCAATCAAGCCTCGCTCCGTCTCTTCGAGAGAAAGAGTCTCTTCAACCTCTTCATGCTCATCTATGAAATGTGCTTCCGTAGGTTTTGAAATGTCGTATTCGGTTGAAGTGTACTCAGGAGCAATTAATGACTCGTCTTTTCTCTCGAACTGAGCAGTTTCGTCAAAAAGCCTTTTCAAGGCATTTGGATTTTTGGTCCTCAGGTTATCTTCATTGGGGCGGTTTTGCATCAACTCTAGGACTATGGATTTTAAATCGCTCACATCCTGCCGCATCTCGAAAAGAATTTTGTACAGAATTTCTCTTTCGCTGAAGTCCGAGGTTACTCCCCCTTCATTTGAAGAGCTTACGACAGCTGGAAGGTTCGACTTACCAATATCTGGCAAATACTGTCTCATGATATTAGCAGTGATATTTCTCTCTTCCTCAATTACTGAGAGCTGTTCAGTAATGTTCTTCAATTGACGTATGTTTCCTGGCCAATTGTAATTCTGGATGAGCTGAACGGATTCTTCATTGAGCCTTATTGCTGGCATTTTATACTTCTCAGCAAAGTCCACTGCAAACTTTCTGAAAAGGAGATGAATGTCTTCCTTTCTATCTCTCAGCGGTGGAAGGAAAATAGGTACTGAGTTCAAACGATAGAAAAGATCCTCCCGAAATGTTCCTCTCGCAATGGCTTTTTCCATATTGACATTGGTTGCGGCAATGATGCGAACATCAGTCTTGATGTTTTTTGAGGACCCCACTCTAAGAAATTCCCCAGTTTCCAAAACGCGGAGGAGACGCACCTGAGTTTGAAGTGGAAGCTCCGCCACTTCATCTAAGAAAATGGTTCCGCCATTGGCTACTTCAAAATATCCTTTACGCGAATCATGAGCGCCGGTAAACGCTCCTTTTTCGTGTCCGAAAAGTTCTGAATCAATTGTTCCTTCAGGAATCGCTCCACAGTTCACTGCTATATATTGTCCGTGCTTTCTTGCAGAAAGTGCGTGAATGATCTGCGGCATGGTCTCTTTACCGGTTCCGCTCTCACCGGTGATCAAAACGGAAATGTCAGTAGGTGCGACTTGAACGGCAATATCCAAAGCACGATTGAGGCGTCTGGTGTTGCCAATTATTCCAAATCGCTGCTTAACCTGTTGAATATCCATCATTTAACTACTTCTCCGTGGAGGGTCGCGGATGTGCAATCAACGACTTTCACATCCACATATGTTTTAGGTTGAATGTTTCCGCGGTCGAAAACGACCACTGCATTTTGGCTGTTTCTGCCAAACAGCTTCTGATCAGATCTTTTTGATACACCTTCCACCAAAACTTTAAATGTCTTGCCAATAGAAGCTTTGTTTCTTTTTAGACCGCTCTTCGTTTGAATTTTTATTATTTCTTCGAGACGTTTTTGCTTTACCTCTTCAGGGACATCGTCTTCATATTTTCTTTCGGCCAAGGTCTTTGGGCGTTCAGAGTACTTAAACATGTAGGCGAATTCGTACTCCACTTCTTTCATTAAGGATACGGTCTCATCGTGTTGTTCGTCAGTTTCTCCGCAGAAACCAGTGATTATATCGGTACTCACTGCTGCATTGGGCATAATTCTTCTGATTGCCTGTATTCTATTCAAGTACCACTCCCGAGTATAACCCCGATTCATTTTTTTCAACACATCCGTATTGCCGCTTTGGACCGGCAAATGAATGTATTCGCAGATGTTTTCATACTTAGCCATGGTGTAAAGCACTTCATCGGTCATGTCTTTTGGATGCGAAGTGGAAAATCGAATCCTAAGGTCAGGATGAACTAAGGCTACTTTCTCTAGAAGTTGTGCAAAATTTACAGTTTCTTTTTTCTCGTTAAGGATGTCTCCTTTTTTGGAAATGTTCCATCTATACGAGTCTACATTTTGTCCCAAGAGTGTTACTTCCCTATACCCTTCTTGGAAAAGATATTTTGCTTCGTGGACAATGCTCTCTGGATCTCTACTTCTTTCTCGACCTCGAGTAAACGGAACCACGCAAAAAGAGCACATATTGTCGCAACCTCTCATGATGGAAATAAATGCCGTGACACCATTGCTGTCGAGTCGTACGGGATTAATTTCAGCGTAAGTTTCTTCACGAGAAAGCAAAACGTTCACTGCTTTTCTGCCGTCGGTAACTTCTTCAACTAGCGATGGAAGCTCGCGGTAGGCATCGGGACCTACTACAAGGTCAACTAATTTTTCTTCGTCGAGAAGTTTTGCCTTGAGTCGCTCCGCCATGCAGCCGAGCACACCAATCATGAGATCAGAATTTTTTTTCTTCTGATGATTAAATTGCATTAGTCTATTCCTAACTCGTTGTTCGGCATTATCGCGTATCGAACATGTGTTTAGAAGTATTAAATCAGCTTCTTCGCTATTTCTGGTCGTTTGAAAACCGTTTTTTTGCATGATGGAGGCGACGATTTCGCTATCAGAAAAATTCATCTGACACCCATAACTCTCCAAATAAAGCTTCCGCGCACCGGACGGGTTTGAACCTGCTATTAAGGTAGCTTCACCTTGGCGCTCCTCCGCAAGCATGGTGTGTGAACCAGATTTCATTTATGGTGTTTTAAAGTGGGTGCAAAGGTATTGAAAAAATACCTTTTACTGCCAAATTGTCACATTGAGAATCGGTTGATTCGTGAGGGTTTTGCAAGCGACTTATGAATCATTAAGATTTCATTGCTTTACTTTGCATCACTCGACCACCAGCTTAAAACCAGAAAACATGTCAAAGAATTTAGTCATCGTAGAGTCTCCCGCAAAGGCCAAAACGATTGAAGGATTTCTCGGGAAAGACTTCGTTGTGAAGTCATCCTACGGTCACGTGAGAGACTTAAAAAAGAAAGGCCTTGCAGTAGATGTTGAGAATGGATTCGCGCCCGAATATGAAGTGTCGCCCGATAAGAAAAAGGTGATAGATGAACTGAAAAAACTTGTGGCAAAATCTGAAAAGGTTTGGTTGGCGACGGATGAAGATCGAGAAGGTGAGGCAATTAGTTGGCATTTGGAAGAAGTGCTCGATCTTAAAACGAAAGATGTGAGTAGAATCGTTTTTCATGAGATTACCAAAGGGGCAATCACAAAGGCGATTGAAAATCCGAGGGCGTTAGACTATAGACTAGTAGATGCTCAGCAAGCGAGGAGAGTATTGGATAGGCTAGTGGGTTTTGAATTATCCCCGGTGCTGTGGCGAAAGGTTAAGCCTTCTTTAAGCGCGGGCCGAGTTCAGTCAGTTACGGTGCGACTAATAGTCGAAAGAGAAAGAGAAATAAATAACCATGAAGTAAGATCTTCTTATCGAGTTACCGCGGTTTTTTCAGCTAATGGTAAATCGTTCAAAGCGGAATTGAATAAGAGATTCGATGTCTCAAAAGACGCTCAGGATTTCGTAAACGCTTGTAATGGAGCTTCCTTTTCGGTAGATGATTTACAGGTTAAGCCAGCCAAGAAGAGTCCAGCCGCCCCCTTTACCACGTCAACACTTCAACAAGAAGCCAGTAGGAAATTGAGCTTTAGTGTTGCTAGAACGATGTCAGTTGCTCAGAAGCTATACGAAGAAGGAAAGATCACCTACATGAGAACTGACAGTCTCAACCTTTCTGATACGGCAAGAAGCGGAGCTAAAGCACATATCGTTTCAAGTTATGGGGCTGATTATTCTTATCCGCGTCAATACTCCACAAAATCAAAAGGTGCTCAAGAAGCTCACGAAGCGATAAGACCAGCAGATATGTCCATAGTTTCCGTTGATGGAGACCCAGCCGGACAGAGATTGTATGATTTGATTTTTAAAAGAACGCTCGCTTCACAAATGGCTGACGCCCAACTTGAGAAGACAAGAGTCAAAATAAATATAGATGGAGTAACCCTTCCGGCAGAGAATCTTCATTTTGTTGCTAAAGGAGAGGTCATAAAGTTTGATGGTTTCCTCAAGGTATACTTAGAAGGTACTGATGATGAAGATGCTGATAAAGAGGACGGGGGTCTTCTACCTCCTATGAGCGTTGGTGATAGTTTGGAGAGAAGAATTATAACTGCGACTCAGAGATTTACAAATCATCCTCCTCGATACACCGAAGCTAGTTTGGTGAAGAAGTTGGAAGAATTGGGAATTGGAAGACCGAGTACTTATGCGCCAACGATATCCACTGTCCAGAAAAGGGGCTATGTAGTAAAGGAAGACCGCGAAGGCCGACCAAGAAAATATGAAGTGATCGAACTCGAAGGCGATGCCGTAAGTCAAACCGATAAGACCGAAATTACAGGAGCAGAGAAGCAAAAACTCTTCCCCACGGATATTGGTATTGTGGTAAACGATTTTTTGGTCCAGCATTTTGAGAAAATCTTAAGCTACGATTTCACCGCAAACGTTGAGAAGCAGTTCGATGACATTGCAGATGGAATGATGGAGTGGACCGAGATGATTAAGGATTTCTACAAGCCATTTCACGAAACAGTGGAGGATACTCTCGAGCATGGTGATCGTCCAACGGGCAGGGAACTCGGTAAGGATCCAAAAACGGGTAAAACTGTCTACGCCAAAATTGGGAGGTATGGTCCCATGATTCAAATTGGTGATGCCGATGATGAAGAAAAACCAACTTTTGCCTCTTTGCGTCACGATCAAAGTATGACGACAATTGGCCTTGAAGAAGCGCTTGAATTGTTTAAGCTACCTAGAGAGGTGGGTGAGTTCGAAGGTGAAAAAGTCACTGCAGCGATTGGTCGTTTCGGGCCCTATCTAAGACATAGAGGAAGTTTTGTTTCGCTCAAGGCCGATGACGGTGACGACCCGCATAGCGTTGAGATCGAGAGAGCAATTGAGCTGATCGAAGCTAAGCGGAAGGCAGATGCCGAGAAGATCATTAAGCTATTTGAGGAAGATGAGACCGTGCAAGTTCTAAAGGGACGATGGGGTCCTTATTTGAAAGCAGGTAAGAAGAATATAAAGATTCCAAAAGACATAGACCCGCAGTCTCTGACTTTTGAGGATTGTCAAAAATTAATAGAAGAGGCTCCAGCTAAAAAAGGTCGAGGTGCTTCACGAGCAAGAAAATCAACTGCCAAGAAAAAATAACAAGTTTCCCCTAATCTCATGTCTTGGGTAGATGATATTGCATATTTCCTTTCTCCGTTGGACGAGTATTTTACCAAGTCTGCGGATGAAGATGATAACCGGATGGGTGCCACCTTGCTCAAACATACCTCTGAAAGCTTTCCAGATATTGATTCAGTGAAGTTTGCCATCCTTGGTGTCAATGAGAACAGAAGGTCGCAGACCAATTTTGAGCCTAGTGCACCCGATGCGGTGCGCGTTAAGTTTTATGAACTCTACAGTCCTTTTGGGGAACTCGTCGGTGTTGACCTAGGAAATATAAAACCCGGAGAGACACCAGATGATACAGATGCAGCTTTAAAGCAGATCGCTGGCAAATTTGCTTCTCAAAAGATACCACTTATAGTACTTGGGGGTAGCCAGGATTTGACATTTGCTCTTCACCAAGGGTTTGAATCTTTAGAAACATCGGTAAATCACACTGTCATTGACAGCAGGTTAGATCTGGGAGAGTTTCGATCTGAACTCTCCGTTGATAATTATTTGAGTAAGATGGTCCTTCATGACCCTTCTTACCTCTTTAGTCTCACCATTCTT
This sequence comes from Flavobacteriales bacterium, assembly GCA_022448105.1. Taxonomy (GTDB): domain Bacteria; phylum Bacteroidota; class Bacteroidia; order Flavobacteriales_D; family Cryomorphaceae; genus JAKVAV01. The sequence continues at coordinate 69,388 of JAKVAV010000005.1, forward strand.
GGCTATCAGGCCTACTATGCAGATCCAAAGGTTATTGAACTCATGGATAAGATGTACTTTGACCATATCCGTCTTGGTGATCTGAAAGCCACCCCGGAAATGGCAGAGCCAGTTCTTAGAAATTCAGATATGTTGTCTTTTGATATGTCTGCTATCAAGGATGAAGCTGCTCCCGGGACATTTGAGCCAAATGGGCTCAATGGTGAGATTGCTTGTAAAATCATGAGATATGCTGGTCTGAGTGATAAAGTTGCGGTAGCCGGTTTGTTTAATTATAACCTTCCTGATGATTTTTCTGGCCAGCAAGCGACGCTAATGGCTCAAATGATCTGGTATTTTATTGAAGGGCTCCAAGGGAGAATAAGGGAATTTCCCTTGGTAAAACGCCAAAACTTTTTGGAGTATAAGGTCCAACTCCCCGAATATGCCGATGATTTGGTCTTCTTTAAAAGTAAGAGAACAGATAAGTGGTGGATGAAAATTCCATATATGGTTAAAGGATCCAAGTATGCCGAGCGTCATCACTTGGTGCCTTGTGGTTATGCTGATTACGAAAGCGCGAGTAACGGTGAGATGCCCGACTTATGGTGGAAAACTTTTCGAAAGCTTAGTTAATTCACTGATCGTAGGATTCCATTATCCATCATAGTGTTGAGGTGGCATAGGGTTAAAAATTTTTGTCAGTAATCATATTTAGTTATTTTAGCCACATCCTTCTAAGTATATGGCCCCTTCAAAGGGGTTGTTTTCTTTAGAAATACAATTGAACCTAAATGAAAAGACTTAGCCTTTCTCTAGCTATACTTCTTGCCAGTACCACTTTGGTTAAAAGTCAGCAGGACCCTCAATTCTCGCAATTTATGTATGACCGCCTTTCTATAAATCCAGCCTATGCTGGAAGTAAGGATGCCATTTGTGCAACCCTTATAGGAAGGCAACAATGGTCGGGGCTTTCAGGAGAGCCATCTACTGCGCTTTTGAACGTTTCGGCTCCGCTGTCTTCTATTAAAAGTGGCGTAGGTGCAACTGTGTATCTGGATGAAATAGGTCCACAGTCCACCACTGTTGGCCGCTTTTCCTATGCTTATCATTTAAAAATTTCGGGTTCTACAAAGTTGGGACTTGGCGTTGGACTGGGCTTTGTAAACAGTAGCATTAATAACGATTGGGTGGCTTATGATTACGGTGACGAAGGACAATTTGTTGGCATTGGAACGGGCGTTGGAGATCAATCAATAAATGCTCAAAATCAAACAGCCACCACTTTTGATGCTTCCTTTGGTGCTTATCTGTATAACCCCAAATACTATGTTGGAATTTCAGCCGTGCACCTTACTGAAGGAGATCTTTCAGAACTAAATATCCAAGTAGCTCGTCATTTATATTTCATGGCCGGTTATGACTTTGAGCTTACCCCCATGCTCACACTTACTCCTCAGACACTCGTTAAAACTGATCTTGCTTCCACGCAAGTAGATGTTAATGCTACAGCTACTTACAATAATACTTTTTGGTTGGGCGTTAGTTACCGACTGGAAGATGCTATTGCACCCATGGCTGGATACAATTATCAATTCCCAGATGGGAAGAGTAATCTAAGAATAGGCTACTCTTACGACTTGACCACTTCAGAATTAAATAATTACAGTAGCGGTAGCCACGAAATAATGTTGGGCTACTGTTATAAATTGCAAAAGCCTTTACCGAAACGAGTTTACAAGAACCCTCGATTCTTGTAAATAAACTTGAAACCATTGCATCAAACTGCCGTAAAGAAATTGCTGAAAAATCGTTTTGAGAGGATTAATAACCTGCATGGCATGAAAAGAATATTTTTGTTTCTATTAGTTGCCGCGACATTAGCGAGTTGCGTTGGCGGAAGCCGGGGCGAGCTCACAGGTGTAGCACCAAGAGAAGATTGGGTTCAATACAACCCTTACGGAATGAATTACATCCACTTCGGGAGCTACGTGATGGGAGCAGACGATCAAGATGTGCCATATGCACACGTGAATAGCAATAAACGTGTAACCGTGTCTGCCTTCTACATGGACGATACAGAGATATCCAATAATGAGTACAGACAATTTGTCTATTGGGTGAAGGATTCAATTGCCCACAGATACCTAGGTGAAGCGGGGGTCGGTGAGCACGTGATAGAAGAAGACGAGTATGGCGAAATTATTGACCCTCCTATCATAAATTGGGATGAAGATATTGATTGGAATGGGGAAGATGAGCGAGAAGAATTGGCTGATTTGTTTCTTCCTGAATATGAGCGTTTCTATCGAAGAAAGGAAATTGATACGCGAAAATTGAAGTTTGAATATTTTTGGATTGATCTTAAAGCAGCTGCTGGTAAGTCTGGGAGAGACCTTGATCTTTCATACACCAACACCAAAGGTCAGAACAATGGAATGAGAGGTCATACCGATAGAAGTAAGTTTATCATAAGAGAAATCATAAACGTATATCCTGATACTCTTGCATGGGTGCATGACTTTACTTATGGTTTCAACGAGCCAATGACTGAGACCTATTTTTGGCACCCTGCCTATGACAATTATCCAGTTGTTGGGGTCACTTGGCAACAAGCTAAGGCTTTTAACGTATGGCGATCGCAACTTTTGAGTACTTGGCAGCAACAGAATGGGGAAATTTTTGTCCAAAGATTTAGACTACCGACGGAAGCTGAGTGGGAATTCGCTTCGCGTGGTGGCCTAGATAAAAACCCTTACCCATGGGGAGGTCCCTACATTAGAAATATACTCGGTTGTCCCCTGGCAAACTTCAAGCCTCAAAGAGGAGATTATGTTGATGATGATGGGTGTACCACAGTAGATGTAAGGTCATATGAGCCCAACGGTTATGGTCTCTATTGTATGGCCGGTAATGTGGCTGAATGGACAAGTACAGCTTATGATGAGTCTGTATACGAGTTCGCTCATGATTTGAACCCAGAGTACCAATATGATGCATTGGCAGATGATCCGCCAGCGCTAAAAAGGAAAGTTATTCGAGGAGGATCTTGGAAAGATGTGTTCTATTACCTGCAAAATGGAACAAGATCTTACGAATATCAAGACACCTCCAAGTGTTACATTGGCTTCAGGTCGGTTATGAGTTATCTCGGTAGAGGTAAGACTGGTAATCCTGAAGACTGGAATTAACAGAATTTTATCTTTATTCATCGACAATCCTTCTTATTGAAACCAGCAAGAATTAATAATCATTTGTAAAAGCAAGGAAAATGAAACCAGGAAGTAAAAAGTGGAAAAAATTTATGGCAAAGCTCTACGGAATTGGAGCGGCCGTTGTAATTATTGGAGCATTATTTAAAATTATGCACTGGCCAGGAGCAAACGAAATGCTGATTCTAGGTTTGAGTACTGAAGCAGTAATTTTCTTTTTCTCTGCCTTTGAGCCAGTTCACGAAGAACTTGATTGGTCTTTGGTCTATCCAGAATTAAGGTCAGGGGAGCCCGCCAAAGAGGCTTTAGCCTCTGGTGATGACGATTCTATTACTGAGCAACTCGACCACATGCTTGAAGAGGCTAAAATTGAGCCTGAGCTTATAGCGAGTCTCGGAGACGGACTTAGAAGTCTTAGTTCTCAAGCAGAAAGGCTGAATGAGATTTCTGATGCATCTGTTGCTACCAACGAGTATGCGGAATCATTAAAAGGAGCTTCTGAAAAAGTTGGAGCCTTGTCTGAAACGTATGAGAAGGCATCCGAGGCGCTTACAGGTTTAACTGAAGGTCAGGCTGAAGGAGCATCTACTGGAGAGCACCTTAAAAAGATGAGCACCAATCTTGCGGAATTGAACAATATGTACGAGACCCAATTGCAAGAATTACAGACCTCTTCTCAACTGTATAGCGGTATTACAGAATTAATGAAGAACTTGAATGAGTCCGTGGAAGACACCAAAAAGTACAAAGACAATATTTCAGAGCTTGCAACAAATCTGTCAAGGCTTAATACCGTTTACGGAAATATGCTTTCTGCAATGAGTGCACCGGTTAGCACAAATGCCTAATTTCTAACCAAAACACTTTATTTTAAGACGTTATGGCAGGAGGAAAAGAAACCCCGCGGCAGAAGATGATCGGTATGATGTACTTGGTACTTACCGCTCTTCTCGCCATGAATGTGTCCAAAGATATCTTGGATGCTTTCATCACAATAAATACAGGTCTCGAAACAACCAAGGTTACCTTCGATGATAAGCTGTCAAATCAATATGCTCGATTTAACGCTTCCTACAATGAAAATAAGGTCAAATACGGTCCAGCATGGGAGGATGCGCAGCAGCTTAAAGCGGCAGCAAATGAGCTCATGGTTCACATTGATCTTATTAAAGCAAAAACAATCGCTGACACTGAGGGATTGCCCATGGATCAAGTTATGGCCAAAGACGAATTTGGTGTGGATACGATCATTAACTTAAAGTATATCTCGTCCAAAGATAATTATGACGTGAATACACTGATTATGATTGGTTCGAAACCTGAATCGCCTGCGCTTAGTGATGATCCCGATGGAAATAACTACCGCGCAGCGGTTCTTAAACAGAAGCTAAGTGAATATGGAGAGAAATTGAAGGAAATGGTGAAGGATAACCCAGCACTAGTTTCTTCACTCGAGACTACATTTACTTTTCCAGAAAAGGTGAAAGATGCCTCAGGAACACCCATAAATTGGGAATCTTTAAACTTTTATCACGTTCCTATTACAGCAACAACTACCATTCTTTCTAAAATACAGTCTGATATAAGAAATGCAGAATCTGACGTTCTTGGTCATTTATTTGCGGACGTTGATGCTGCCTCTTACAAATTTACAGAGCTCATTCCTGTTGTCCTTCCTGAAAAAACATACATTCTCCAGAATGACTCATTTCGAGCGGATGTTTTTTTAGCAGCATACGATGGGACAAATTTGCCATCCATAAAACTTGCTCCAGAAGGGACTTCGGTAGATACGATACCACAGGAATTGGCTGATCCTAATGCCAGCGAAGTAGTCATGGGTTCCGATGGCCGAGGAAAACTTCGGCTGAGCGCAAACTCAATAGGAGACAAACACTGGGAGGGTGTAATCAAATTCAGAAAGCCACAAGGTGGAGGGTTTGACTATTATAATTACAGCTTTGACTACGAAGTTGCTAAGCCTTCATTAGTGGTTTCTCCCATCAAAATGAATGTTCTTTACAGAGGTATAGATAATCCTATTGCCATTTCAGTTCCTGGAATACCTCAGGAGGCGCTTAAACCGACTATAAGTACGGGGACTCTTGCAAAGCAGTCAGATGGAACTTATGTAGCTAAAGTTAAAACGGGATCTATGGCCACAGTGAGTGTTTCAGCCGAAGTTAATGGGCAAACAAAGCAAATGGGATCTTTTGATTTCAGGCTTAAATCGGTTCCAGATCCTGTTGCTAAATTTGCCGGAAAGACCTCTGTTGATAATACGGTAAAGAAATCTCAGCTTACAGCATCTCTCGGTGTTATTGCTGAACTGAAAGACTTTGTGTTCGATCTAAACTACCCGATTCGCTCCTTTGATATCACAGTGGTGATGGGAGGTGACGTGAAAACACTATCTTCAACGAGCAATAAACTGACGTCACAGCAAAAAGAATTATTACGAGAAGTTAGAAGGAATCAAGTTGTAATCGTAGAAAATATCAAAGCTACAGCTCCTGATGGCACGATTAGAAAACTTGGGAGTATTAACCTTCGCGTAATCTAATATTGACACATATGAAGAGGATATTCCATCTATTATTCGTTGCTCTGATTGGAACCGCTTTTAGTTCTCATTCCCTTGAAGCGCAGACCGTGCTTGATGGAGCTTGGATTAAAGAGCATAACAAGACCAAAAAGGTTATTCAATATCCATTTATTCGCGAAGCGGATGTAATGTTTGCAAAGCGTATTTGGCAGGATATTGACTTGCGTGAGAAGATGAATATGCCTCTTTATTATCCATTGGAGGAGTCCAATGGAATGAAGAGTTTGTTTGATGTTATAAAGGATGCATTACTCGTAGAAGGGTCTATCACGGCATATAGTACGGGGGTTACAGGGCGTGAAGATGATTTTAGAACACCATTATTGAGAAGTGATGTGCAAACCATGCTCGAAAAGCCAGATACTACATTTACCGAAGATCCTGATACAGGCGAATTAATTCCAGTTTACCAAGTAGTGAAAACAACCTCTCAAGACATTAAAAGATATCGCATCAAAGAGGATTGGTTTTTTGATAAACAGAGATCGGAACGCTATGTAAGAATTATTGGTATCGCACCCTTAAAAGAAAGACGAGACGAAGACGGTGAAGCCACTGGCGCCTACGAAACGCTATTCTGGTTGTACTTCCCAGAATGCAGATACGTCTTTGCCAACTGGGATTCTTTCAATCGATTCAATGATTCTGAAAGAAGATCTTTTGATGATCTATTCCAGAAAAGAATGTTCAATTCTACTATCGTAAAAGAGTCTAATGTCTATGACAGAAAACTAGACGATGTCTATTCTGGTATTGACAGACTGTTAAAAGCAGAAGAGGTAAAGGAAAAGCTCTTTATTATGGAGCATGACCTTTGGAGTTACTAATTGTATTTACAAATGATAATCAAAAGCACCATGCCTAGGCATGGTGCTTTTTTGCTTTATGTTTCGCTTAGAGAATATTCGACTGAATTTTGCCCAGAGACCCATATTTGATGGCATAGACCTATTTATAGGACAGAACGATAAGATAGGACTAGTGGGTAAAAATGGGGCAGGCAAGACGACCTTATTTAAGGTGATTACCTCCGATCAAGGAACAGATGAAGGTCGAGTTTCTAAACCAAAAGAATATCAGGTTGGCTACCTTCCTCAAGAGCTTGCCTTCAACTCTAACTTGAGTGTGAAGGATGAAGTTTCTAAAGCATTTGAGGTCACCATTCTTCTCGAGAAGAAGATGGAGGAAATTTCAAAGCAGCTAGCGGAGAGAGATGATTATGAGTCTTCTGAATATTTGGATTTGGCCGAAGAGCTGAATAAGATCTCAACTCAACTTGGAATATATGATGTGGATTCTCAGGACCAACAAATTGAGCTGGTTCTATTGGGATTAGGTTTTGAACCAAATGAATTTTCTAAGCCACTGTCAGAGTTTAGCGGAGGGTGGCAGATGAGAGTTGCTCTGGCTAAAATTCTTCTTCAAAAACCTGACCTTCTGCTGCTTGATGAACCAACGAATCATTTGGATATAGAATCCATTCAATGGCTTGAAGAGTATTTAAAAAATTACGCTGGAGCCGTCGTACTCATTTCTCACGACAGGCTCTTTCTGGACAATGTCACTAATAGAACAGTTGAGTTACTCAATGGCTCCCTTTTTGACTACAATGCCCCTTATTCTCGCTTTGTGGAGCTCAGGAAGGATGTGATAGAAAAGCAGATCGAAGCCAAGAAGAATCAAGATAGAGAGATAAAGCAAACTGAGGAGTTGATAAATAAGTTCAGGGCAAAAGCCAACAAGGCAGCCTTCGCACAAAGCTTAATCAAGAAGCTTGACAAGATGGAGCGTATTGAAATCGACGATCAAGACGACTCCAGCATGGATTTTCGATTTCAACCTGCACCTAGAGCAGGTAAGGTAGTAGTGAAAGGTGAGAATCTATCTAAGGCTTACGGTAATAAGCAAGTTTTTAAGGGACTAAACTTTGAGATACTCCGAGGCCAAAAAGTAGCCCTAATTGGAAAAAACGGTGTAGGAAAGACTACCATGACCAAGGCCATTGCTGGAGAAACAAGGTACGAAGGCGATTGCGAACTCGGTTATAATGTTGATGTAGGCTACTACACTCAAAACCAAAGCGACGAGCTTCCTCCAGATCTTACGGCCCTTGAGGTTATAGAAAATGAAGCCGTGGGTGATTACCGCAAGAAAGTTAGGTCTCTGCTCGGAGCTTTCATGTTCAGTGGAGATGATGTCTTTAAAAAAGTCAAAGTGCTCTCCGGAGGAGAAAAGGCGAGGTTAGCTCTTTGCAAACTGATGCTCCATCAGTACAACTTTTTGATTTTGGATGAGCCTACCAATCACCTCGACATGAAATCCAAAGATGTTCTCAAACAAGCATTGATGGCCTATGATGGGACTCTTCTCGTGGTGTCCCACGATAGAGATTTCCTTGAAGGTCTGGCAGATCCAGTTATTGAAATGCATAATTCGTCCATCACGACGTTTCCGGGCACCATTAGCGAATTTTTGGAAAGAAAGAAATCACAGAGTATCAAGGAGTATGAACACGTGAAATCTCAGTCCAAGTCAAAAGAGAAGAAAGTTTCAGGCATCTCGGAAAAGGAAAAGTGGCAGTTGAAGAAACGACTTGGAGCTTTGGAAAAGGAAATTGAGAAGACGGAAAAAATGATTAGCGAACTAGAAGCAAAAGAGATAGATCATGCAGACTCTGAGAAAATCCAACTTCATCTTTTCGCACTTACCCAAGCCAGAAACAAACTCGATAAAAAGATGGAAGAATGGGAAAAGGTGACCCTAAAACTGGAAGAGCAACAATAGGCTACTCATTTCTGAACGGCTTTGATAGTAGCGGGGGCAAGGCCAGACTCGAACTGACGTCCGCTTCAGGCGGATACTAGCCCTAAAGGCAATCTTGAGATTATTTCATTTCTGATCCAAGTTCTTCCCTGCCCTTGTTTAAGAGCTCTCTCCCTTTTCAAAGCTCGCGATCGTGTTGCAAAGAATTCGATATGCACAACGATCCT
>JAKVAV010000005.1:78271-127770 GCA_022448105.1 Flavobacteriales bacterium
GGTAGTAGCGGGGGCCAGACTCGAACTGACGACCTTCGGGTTATGAGCCCGACGAGCTACCAACTGCTCCACCCCGCAATATTTTGATTGCTATTATTTCTTTTTAAATCTGCTCTTGCGCAGATGCGCTACCCTCAAGGGGGTGCAAATATATATTTTGTTTCTTTGTCAGCAAAATTTTTTTCAATGGCTCACAAAGCGGGTTTTGTGAATATAATTGGGAGACCCAATGCAGGCAAATCGACGCTAATGAACCGTTTGGTAGGGGAGCATCTATCAATTATCAATCCGAAGGTTCAAACGACAAGACATCGAATCACCGGCATAGTCAATACCGAAGATTATCAGATCGTATATAGCGATACTCCTGGAATTCTAGAGCCAAAATATGCTCTTCAGAATAGCATGATGTCCTTTGTAAAGGAAGCCATAAGCGATGCCGATGTGCTCCTTCTTCTCATTGACATTGATGATAAGAATGCAGATTTCTACGGTCTTCAAAGGCCATTAAAGGAAATCGACGTCCCTAAAATTGGTGTGCTTAACAAAATTGATCTCTCCGATCAAGCCAAGGTTGAGGAGATGTCAGAATTGTTGATGGAGAAGTTTGGCTTGAATGAAGTGATTCCCATTTCTGCCCTGCATAATTTTGGGGTAGATGTCTTGAAAAAAAGAGTAATTGAACTGCTACCAGACTCACCCCCTTATTACGATAAGGACGCATTGACCGATAGACCGATGCGCTTTTTTGTGGAGGAGAGAATTCGCGAAAGAATCTTAACTCATTACAAAAAAGAAGTGCCATATTCGGTGGAAGTTAAGGTGGAAGAATACAAAGATGAGAAGAAATTGGTGAGAATTTCCGCAGTGATTTACGTAATGCGAAAAAGTCAGAAAGGTATTCTTATTGGGCATCAAGGTGCAGGATTAAAGAGAGTAGGAACAGAAGCTCGGAAATCCCTCGAAAAATTTCTTGACAAAAAGGTTTTTTTGAGTCTCTTTGTCAAAGTAGATGAAGACTGGAGAAACAAAGAAAACAAACTGAAAAATTACGGATACAAAGGATAACCATGCCCAATATTGTAGCTATTGTCGGAAGACCAAATGTGGGGAAGTCCACACTTTTTAATCGGCTCACAGAGACTCGAGATGCTGTGGTAGATCCAACCAGTGGCGTCACTCGAGATCGCCACTACGGCAAAGCTGAGTGGACTGGATGTGAGTTTTCCGTTATTGATACAGGTGGTTATACTGTGAATAGTGAAGATGTTTTTGAAGAAGAGATTAAAAAACAGGTCGAATTAGCCATTGACGAGGCTACTACCATTGTTTTTTTGAATGATGTTACTACCGGGATTACAGATCACGACGAGGCCATTGCAAATATTCTTCGAAAAACGGATAAGCCAATTTTGACGGTAGCGAATAAGGTAGATACGAACGATCGCATTGTTCAGGCATCGGAGTTTTACTCTTATGGTCTAGGTGAAGTGTATTGCATCTCCGCATCTAATGGTGGAGGGTCTGGAGACCTTCTTGATGCTTTGGTAGAAACTTTCCCAGCACTAACCCCCGAGAAAGAAGATGATTTACCTAGAATTGCTGTGGTCGGGAAACCAAACGTCGGTAAATCGTCATTCATTAACGCACTTCTCGGTGAAGAAAGAAATATTGTCACCGACCAGGCTGGAACCACGCGCGACGCAGTCTACACCCGATATAATGCTTATGGATTTGACTTCAACCTAGTCGATACCGCAGGCATACGGAAGAGAAGTAAGGTTCAAGAGGATATTGAATTTTACTCTGTTCTCCGTTCGGTTCGAAGTATTGAAAACAGTGACGTATGTATACTTATTCTGGACGCGACTGAAGGAATTCAAAAGCAAGATCTCAACATATTCAATATGGTTGAGAAGAACGGTAAGGGTGTGGTTATCCTCGTGAATAAATGGGACTTGATCGAAAAATCAACCAATACGACCAAAGAGTACGAGGACAAGATTAGGGAGAGAATCGCTCCATTTACCGATGTTCCTATCATATTTACTTCGGCTTTGACCAAGCAAAGAATACATAAAGCAATTGAGGAAGCGCTCAGTGTTTTTGACCGACTGAAAACTCGGATTCCAACCTCTCAACTAAACGAAGTATTCCAGCCCATTTTTGATTTTAGACAGCCTCCTACTTACAAAGGAAAATTTATTCGTATCAAATATGTGATGCAGCTGCCAACCAATAAGGTAGCCTTCGCTTTTTACTGCAACCTTCCTCAATACATCAAGGAGCCTTATCGGCGATTTTTGGAGAATCAGTTCCGGGAAAATTTCAATCTTGAAGGAATTCCGATTCTAATCTTTTTCCGTAAGAAATAAAAATAAAAAGCCCCAAACTGATTCCAGTTTGGGACTTTCAGATTTATCATTTTTGGGTTAGTTCAATCCGAATGCGCTTTTGATGTCGTCCACTCTGTCGAGTTTTTCCCAAGTGAAGAGCTCTACCTGAATCTCTTTTGAATGGAGTCCATTGCTGCTGGCGTTGTGAAAGGTCTTTATAACGGTTTGGGGTTTGCGCCCCATATGGCCATAAGCTGCCGTCTCGCCGTAAATAGGCGCACGGAGTTTGAGGTTTTTTTCTATCATGCCTGGGCGAAGATCAAAAAGCTCACTTACTTTTTTGGCGATTTCACCGTCAGTCATTTTCACTTTTGAACTTCCGTAAGTATCGATGAAAACACCTGTTGGTTCAACCACGCCGATGGCATAAGATACTTGAACGAGAGCCTGATCAGCGATGCCTGCAGCCACTAAGTTTTTCGCGATATGTCTTGACGCATAGGCTGCAGATCTATCCACTTTGCTCGGGTCTTTCCCGCTGAATGCACCACCACCGTGTGCTCCTTTTCCACCGTAAGTATCGACGATAATTTTTCTTCCTGTTAGACCAGCATCACCATGCGGACCTCCGATCACAAACTTTCCTGTTGGGTTGATGTGATACACGATGTCATCTGTAAAGAGTCCCTGTATGTGCGACGGCAACTGTGATTTAACCCGCGGAATAAGGATGTTGACCAAATCTTCTTTGATTTTGTCACACATTTCTTTCTCAGCGGCATCTTTAGAATTGGAATCGCTCGACATAACGAATTCATCATGCTGAGTAGAAATCACGATGGACATGATTTTCTCCGGTTGGTGATTATCGTTGTACTGGATAGTTACCTGCGACTTTGCGTCAGGACGCAAGTATTTAATGTCGTTATTTTCTCTTCTAATATCTGCGAGTACTCTCAGAATACGATGTGAGAGGTCAAGTGCAAGCGGCATGTAATTATCCGTTTCGTTTGTAGCGAAACCGAACATCATTCCCTGGTCTCCGGCTCCTTGTTCCTCAGGATTTCCTCTATCAACTCCTTGATTAATGTCAGGAGATTGCTCGTGTATAGCGGTAAGTACACCGCAGCTATTCGCCTCAAACATATACTCGCTCTTGGTGTAGCCAATTCTGGCTATGACATCCCTTGCAATGTTTTGCACATCCACATACGCCTGAGATTTGACTTCACCGGCAAGAACTACCTGTCCTGTCGTCACCAAAGTTTCGCAAGCCACTTTTGAATTCGGGTCGTGGGCAAGAAAGTTATCTAGAATCGAGTCTGAAATTTGATCAGCAATTTTATCCGGGTGCCCTTCTGACACCGACTCGGAAGTAAAGGAATATGGCATGTGTTTATAAAGTTTTACGGCCTTCGAAGGAATGTTGGCCAATAGATTTTGCTGTTTTAGCATTTTTTACTGTGGTTGCAATAGGCCAAATCCCTCCACAAAAGCGCAACAAAAATAGCAAAAAAGTGAACTTCAGAACTCTATTTGGTGAGTGATTTGAAGACGTCTTCTAAGCTTTTTTCCTCCTTTCTAATCTCTTCAATATCAAGCCCCTTTTTCGTGGCTAACTTCGATAATTCCCCGATTATTCCACCACCTTTCTTCGCCGAGACGATGTATTGACCTTTTTCGACCCCTCTCACCTTTATTACCCCTGAGATAGAGCTAATAAGATCTGTGTTCAGCTTATCACTAACATGAAAAAACACGACTTCTACTTCGCGTTCCTCTTTAAGCTGGGCCATTTGATCGTCAGCTACGATTTCTCCGTTTTTGATAATAATCACTCGGTCGCATATTGCTTCGACTTCTTGCATGATGTGAGTGCTAAGAAGAACTGATTTCTCCTTACCTAAAGATTGGATAAGGTTTCTGATATCCTCTAGTTGATTAGGGTCAAGACCTGAAGTTGGCTCATCCAAGATCAAAACTTCAGGGTCATGAAGCATTGCTTGCGCCAGACCTACTCTTTGTTTGTAACCCTTAGAGAGCTCCCCGATTTTCTTGTGGCTTTCAGGTGTCAGGCCTACCATCTCGATCATTTCTTCTACACGTCTTTTTCTTCCAGAAATGCCATACAGCCCTCCCACGAAAGACAAGTATTCGCGGATATACATCTCGTAATAAAGCGGATTACTTTCGGGAAGATAGCCTACTCTTTTCCGAACATCGATGGGCTTGCTATCAACGTTAAAACCCGAGACTTCAACACTTCCATTATCAGATGGAATATAGGTGGTAATAATTTTCATCATGGTGGACTTTCCTGCACCATTTGGACCTAAAAAACCTACGACTTCCCCTTTTTTTACCTCGAATGAGATATTCTTCAAAGCTGCTTGACTTCCGTAAAATTTAGAAACGTTTTGTACTCGAATTGACATAGGTCAGCGAAATTAGCCAACTTTATTCGATCTGTGCTACTTTCGCCTTCGCAATGCAGAAAGGGCGCGTAATCAAAAGTACAGGTAGTTGGTATACAGTTGAATTAGCAGATGGTGCCATCATCAGCTGTAGAGTGAGAGGAAAGCTACGGATCAAAGGAATTCGCACTACCAATCCCGTAGCTGTCGGTGACTTCGTTAAAATTGATGGAGAGGAAGGCGCATTTACGATCGTTGAAATTGATCAGCGAAAGAATTATATCGTAAGAAGATCGGTTAATCTATCGAAGCAAAGCCACATCATTGCTTCTAACCTTGACCTGGCCATCATCGTGATAACTTTGAAAAATCCGACGACGTATCCGACGTTTATCGATCGGTTTTGCACCGCTGCTGAAGCTTATCATATCCCTGTTGCCGTTGTGATTAGTAAAGCCGATCTACTCGATGAGGAAGAGTTGGAGGTGGCTAGAAACTTTTTAGACGTATATGCTGACCTAGGGTATGATACACTAATATCTTCTGCAGAAAATGGCAAAGGAATAGAAGAGTTTAAGGATCTAATCCAGAACAAAACAGTCATGCTCTCCGGCCACTCTGGAGTTGGGAAATCGAGGTTAGTTAATGCAATTGACCCCGACCTTCAAGTGAAAGTAGGTCATATCTCTGACTTTCATCAAATGGGAAAACACACCACAACATTTGCAGAAATGCACAGGCATCGTCACGGCGGATACATAGTCGATACGCCTGGGATAAGGGGATTTGGATTAGTCCATTTTGAAAAAGACGAGCTAGCAGGATATTTTCCAGAAATGAGAAGACTACTTCCAGATTGTAAGTTCTATAACTGCATACATGTCAGTGAGCCTGGTTGTGCCGTGAAGAAGGCTCTTGAAACAGGAGAAGTAGCTCAGACTCGCTATAATAGTTACCTCAATATGCTGGAAGAGAATGCGGAACAATCATATCGATCATGAAAGCGGTCATCCAACGAGTTAGAAAATCGTCTGTTGAGATTGATGGAAAGATCAAGGCAGGAATAGGTATTGGCTTAAACATATTGGTTGGTATTGGATTGGAAGATTCTCGAGAAGATGCTGATTGGCTTGCTGCTAAGATTTCAGCACTGAGGGTATTTGAGGACGATGAAGGAGTCATGAATTTATCCATCAATCAAATTGGAGGAGAAGTGCTAGCCATAAGTCAGTTTACGCTTCACGCGAAAATTAAAAAGGGTTCTAGACCTTCCTACATTCGGGCAGCAAAACCTGATATTGCCATCCCGCTGTACGAGTACTTTTTGGATAGATTGCAGTGGGAAATCAAAGGTAAAGTGGCTTCTGGTGTTTTTGGTGCTGATATGAAAGTGCTCATCGACAATGACGGCCCTGTCACAATAATCATTGACACAAAAGACAAACAATAATGGAGATTCATCAGCTTCAGAAAAAAGTAGACGACTGGATAAAAGAGTACGGAGTTCGATACTTTAACGAGCTTACCAATATGGCCATCCTCACTGAAGAAGTGGGCGAGCTGGCCCGTATTATTTCTCGTCGTTATGGCGAGCAATCCGAGAAAGAATCAGATATGCATAAAGACCTTGGAGATGAAATGGCAGATGTACTCTGGGTACTAACTTGCCTCGCCAATCAAACGGGTGTTAACCTTGAAGAAGCGCTCCAAAGAAATTTTGAAAAGAAGACTTTCCGAGACAAAGACCGTCACCACTCTAACCCGAAACTAAAAAAAGACTGATTTTTTGAAACTTTCAAAAAAAAGCCAACGTAAACAAATACAGAATCGCAAGATTCTAACCCTTTAACAAACAAGTTTAATCCTCAGCAGCAATGTCGGCTTCTTTATTGGAGCCGGCATTTTTTGCTTTAGTGCCAGCTGCACTACCCGGGCGGGCCTACAGCGATCGTGTTTGCGCGTCGACTGCTGCAAGAGTTGCCATATTGACAATTTCCCTCACGCTACTACCTATCTGAAGGACATGAGCACTCTTGTCTAAACCGATTAAAATAGGGCCTATGGCTTCTCCAACACCGTTAGATTGAAGGAGTTTGTAGGCAATATTTCCAGATGCAAGGCCTGGGAAAATCAAGACATTTGGTTTATTATCAACTAAGTTGCTAAACGGGAAGACTTCTTTAAGAAGGTCATTGTCCATAGCAAAATTGGCTTGCATTTCCCCATCCACGGTCAAATCTGGGCGTCTTTCTTTGATAATAGCTGTAGCCTTGTTCATTTTCGTCGGAGTAATGCCCTTGTGAGAACCAAAGTTTGAGTAGCTCAGTAATGCAATTTTAGGCTCTATGCTCATTCTTTTGACGGCCTCCGCGGTGCTTATAGTGATCTCCACTATATCTTCAACAGTCGGATCAGTATTCATCGTGGTATCAGCTAAAACTAAGGGTCCATTCTTGGTCAGTAGAATATAAATTCCAGCCGCTTGAAGTACACCAGTTTCTCGACCGATTACATTGAGGATGGGCTTAATTGCTGAAGGGTATTTTAGAGCTAAACCAGTAAGTACAGAATCAGCTTCACCATGTTTGACCATCATAGATCCGTAGTACCCTCTTGTGCGCATGTGCTTTTTAGCTTCATACTCGGTTAAGCCTTTTCTTTTTCGAGCTTCATAAAACGCTTCAGTGTACATTTCTAGTTTGGACTGATCATCTTCAATATCTCTTATCTCGATGCCATCTAGAGTAAGGCTGTACTTCTCCACCAAGGCATTAATACTTTTCTTTCGGCCAAGGACTATTGGATGTGCTATGCCATCATCAGCCAGAATTTGGGCAGCTTTGAGCACTTTGTAAGATTCTCCATCGGTAAAGACAATCTTTCGAGGATCGGCCTTTGCCTTTTGCATGGCTATTCGGATAAATTTGTCGTCCCTACCCAATCTCGAAATAAGAACTTCTTTGTAAGATTTCCAATCAGTAATTGGGTGTTGGGCAACACCGGTATCTATTGCAGCCTTGGCAATTGCAGGAGCTAGCTTTGCTATCAATCGTGGATCGAATGGTTTTGGAATGATATAATCTTTTCCAAATGCTAAATCACGTTGATTATAGGCTAGATTTACGACCTCGGGTACGGGGTCTTTGGCTAAATTGGCAATGGCTCTTACGGCAGCAAGTTTCATTTCATCGTTGATACACGTAGCCCGTACGTCGAGAGCACCTCTAAAAATGTATGGAAACCCTAGAACGTTGTTGACCATATTTGGATGATCTGACCTCCCTGTTGCCATTATGATATCCGTTCTTGCAGCAATAGCTTCCTTGTAAGGTATTTCTGGATCAGGATTGGCTAGGGCAAATACGATAGGATTATCTGCCATTGATTTAACCATCTCTTGATTCACGATGTTTCCCTTCGATAATCCAACGAAAACATCTGCACCAACCATTGCTTCCGAAAGAGTGTTTTTATCGGTATTCCTTGCAAATGCTTTCTTCTGTGTATTGAGATCAGATCTTTTCGTGGTAATCACTCCTTTGCTGTCGAGCATCAATAGGTTTTCTTCTTTTACACCAAGGGAGAAGTATAAGTTTGCACAAGACACGGCGCTTGCTCCTGCGCCATTAAAAACCACTTTGATTTGATCTATTTTCTTCCCAGCGATCTCTAGCGCATTTAATAGAGCCGCCCCGGTAATGATAGCCGTTCCGTGCTGATCATCATGCATTACTGGAATGTCAAGTTCATCTCTCAAACGTTTTTCAATCTCGAAACAAGCTGGTGCAGATATATCTTCCAAATTAATTCCGCCGAAAGTTGGAGACATAATTTTTACCGTTTCCACAAACTTATCTACGTCTTGTGTGTCAAGCTCAATGTCGAATACATCGATATCGGCAAAAATCTTGAAAAGAACACCTTTCCCTTCCATTACTGGCTTGGAAGCCAATGCTCCAATATCTCCCAAACCTAGAACGGCGGAACCATTTGATATCACTGCTACTAAGTTTGCTTTAGCTGTATAATTATATGCTTTGTCGGGATTATTTTGAATCTCTAAACAAGGATCGGCAACTCCAGGTGAGTAAGCAATTGATAAGTCTCTTTGACTATTTGATGGTTTCGTGGGTATGACTTCGATTTTCCCCGGACGCTTACCTTCATGATATTCGAGTATGTCGGATTTTCTGATTTTCTTCTTGTTTTCCGAGTTCATTAGTGACATTCTTTAAAGTTTTGAAATGCATGCATCTCGACTGATGGCCTGAACATGTCAAAGGTAAACATGAAACTTGTTGCCCTGTTGCAAACTATTTGATGCGAGAAAGAATTGTTTGCCATTTTCATTTTTGGCGATAAAAAAAACCGCCTTACTTCAGTGAGGCGGTTTTTAATTTGACTCTCGAAGAGATTATTCTGCCAGAATAATCACCTTATTATCTTTTACTTCAGCAACTCCACCTTCAATGTCGAACGTGGTCTCTTTACCAGAGCTTTCAGTCACTTTTACCTGCCCTTTCTTCAAAGCAGTGATTAGTGGGGCGTGACGCTCTAGGATCCCCAAACTTCCATCAATACCAGGTACTGTCACTGCCGTAGCTTCTCCTGAATATCTGCTTTCGTCCGGAGTAATAATGTCAAGTGTCATGTCTTATTGGTTTTCCGCGAGCATTTTCTCACCCGCTTCAATTACGTCGTCAATGTTTCCTTTCAAATTGAAAGCCGCTTCGGGATATTGATCTAATTCTCCATCGAGAATCATGTTAAATCCTTTGATGCAATCTTCGATAGGAACGAGAACACCTTCTAATCCTGTAAACTGCTCGGCTACGTGGAATGGCTGAGATAGAAAACGCTGAACACGACGCGCTCTGTGCACTGTTTGCTTATCTTCTTCACTCAATTCGTCCATTCCAAGGATGGCAATGATATCTTGAAGCTCTTTGTAGCGCTGTAGTGTTTCTTTCACTCTCTGTGCGCAGTCGTAGTGCTCGTTTCCTACGATCTCACGAGATAGAATTCTCGAAGTAGAATCTAGTGGATCCACCGCTGGGTAGATACCTAGCTCCGCAATCTTACGAGAGAGTACCGTAGTTGCATCCAAGTGAGAGAATGTCGTTGCTGGTGCAGGGTCAGTCAAGTCATCTGCAGGTACGTATACGGCCTGAACAGATGTGATCGAACCTCTTTTAGTTGAAGTAATTCTTTCCTGCATTGCACCCATTTCAGTGGCTAGTGTAGGCTGATAACCTACCGCGGATGGCATACGGCCAAGAAGTGCTGATACCTCAGAACCCGCTTGTGTGAATCGGAAGATGTTGTCAATGAAGAAAAGGATGTCTTTTCCCTGTCCGTCCGCGTCACCATCACGGAAGTATTCTGCCATCGTGAGTCCTGAAAGCGCTACACGCGCGCGAGCACCTGGAGGCTCGTTCATCTGACCGAACACAAACGCCGCTTGTGACGTTTTCATTTTTTCCTTGTCAACTTTAGACAAGTCCCAACCTCCATTTTCCATGCTCTCTAGGAACTCATCTCCATAAGAGATAATTCCTGATTCAAGCATTTCACGAAGAAGGTCATTTCCTTCACGAGTCCTTTCTCCTACTCCTGCGAATACAGAAAGACCAGAATAACCCTTCGCAATATTGTTGATGAGCTCTTGGATGAGTACCGTTTTTCCAACTCCCGCACCCCCAAAGAGTCCAATTTTTCCACCTTTTGAATATGGCTCAATAAGGTCAATTACCTTAATCCCAGTGTAGAGAATCTCGTTACTCGTAGAAAGGTCTTCAAATTTTGGGGCTTCACGGTGAATCGGATAACCGCCTTCTTTTGACACTTGACCTATTCCGTCAATCGCATCCCCAGTAACGTTGAATAGGCGTCCTTTTACTTCATCACCAGTCGGCATTACGATAGGCTGACCTGTGTTGATCACTTCAGTTCCCCTTGCGATACCGTCAGTGGCCTCCATGGAGATCGTTCGCACAGTATCTTCTCCAACGTGTTGTTGACATTCGAGAACGAGTTGTGATCCATCAGCTCTTTTGATAACAAGTGAATCATAGATATTTGGCAAATTTTGCTCATCTGCAAAACTCACGTCGATTACCGGTCCGATAACCTGAACTACTTTACCGGTATTAGCTGCCATTATTCTTATTTTTAGGTTTATCTAATAAGGTCGCAAAATGCGGTGCAAAGCTAATCTTTAACTTGGTTATAACCAACCAGCTTAGCGCATTTAATTTTTCATAATTTTGTTGAATCATCCGCCTCTTCATTTCATTAAAATTCAAAGAGCAAATTGGAGGTTTATCACCGCGTTTCTGAATTCAAGCCAAAGTCTGGAACCATAATTACTGTAGGTACTTTTGATGGTGTTCATATTGGCCACAAGACAATTCTCTCGAGGATAATTGACCTCGCACGCGAACAAAGCGCTGAATCAGCTCTGCTTACTTTTTGGCCTCATCCTCGACTCGTTCTTTTTCCTGACGACAACGAATTAAAGCTATTGTCTACCCTTGAGGAGAGGATACAGCTTCTTGATAATGCTGGTTTAGACCACTTAATTATCCATCCTTTCACCAAAGATTTTAGTCGAATTACAGCTCTTGAATATGTTCGTGACATATTGGTTAGGGACTTGAATGTATCTAAACTGGTGATTGGATATGATCACCACTTTGGCAGGAATCGAGAGGGTAACTTGAATCAGCTAAAGGGTATGGCTCCTGATTACGGCTTTGAGTTAGAAGAGATTTCGGCACAGGATATCGACGATGTAAATGTAAGTTCAACCAAGATTAGAAATGCTCTTATTGAGGGTGATTTGAAGCGAGCGAATGAGTTCTTAGGATACTATTATTCAGTTTCTGGTATCGTCGTTAAAGGAGAACGTGTTGGTCGAACCATTGGTTTCCCCACGGCCAATGTAGAGCCCCTCGAAACCTATAAGTTGATTCCAGGAAACGGAGTATACAGTGTTGTCGTTCGACTTGAGAGTGGCACCTACCAGGGAATGGCAAACTTAGGTATGCGGCCCACTGTAAATGAATCTCGTGATCCGATTTTAGAAGTCAACCTCTTCAACTTTAAGGATGATCTCTACGGAAAAGAAATCACGGTTACTTTCGTTGATCGAATCCGTGACGAAATAAAATTTGACAGTCTTGACCAGCTTAAGGCACAATTGGAAAACGATGCTGCTGTGGCCGCTGATCAGCTTGATGCTTCAAGCTTTTCAGGTTAATCAGACTTCCGATCCTTGCGAGCAGCTCAAAAAAGGCAAGCTGAAAGTGAATCATGGCCATTCACTTCAGGAGTTTTGCAACTGCGCTTTGACCTCCCTGCACTTTCAGAAAGTGCTGAATCCTATCATTCCAGATTGCTTTCAAGAATCACTTGTAGAATTGAAGATTGAGCAAGTGGAATTGTTCACTTTTCCGCAGCAGATTTTAGGTCAAAAGAAACTTGAGAAACTCTCTTTGAAACATACCAGTTTAGCTTATCTTCCAGATGAAATTTCTACCTTGAGTTCGCTGAGAGAGCTTGATTTACGCGGAACCTCAATTGTTTCATTGCCCGATGGGTTAGACCATCTCGAGAAAATTGATCTCCGCTTAACCTCAATCAGCAAAGAGGACCAAGATCAAATGAGAACTAAGTATCCAAAGTTGAAAATCTTCTTTTCTTCGCCCTGCAATTGTGACTAAGCCATGAAGACAACCATTGAAATAAGCATGTACCCGCTTTGCGAAGATTACGAGAAACAGATTCTTCAATTTCTAGGCTATTTGCAC
This sequence comes from Flavobacteriales bacterium, assembly GCA_022448105.1. Classification (GTDB taxonomy): domain Bacteria; phylum Bacteroidota; class Bacteroidia; order Flavobacteriales_D; family Cryomorphaceae; genus JAKVAV01. The sequence continues at coordinate 90,833 of JAKVAV010000005.1, forward strand.
GAGGTTGATCAAATTGAAATTAAGGTAAATGCCATGAGTACACAAGTGGTCGGCGATTTTGACCTCGCTTTTGACGCAATTCAATGTTCCATAAAGAGAGTTTATGAGAATGGAGTTAAAGCCAGCTTCGTGGTAAAAGTACTGGAAGGAAAGCTTGATTTGGGATATAAGTATGGAAATTAGCATCTTAGAGTTGGTTGCGGTTGGTTTTAATTTGTGTTACGTAATTCTCGCTGCGATTAGAAGTATATGGTGCTGGCCTTTTGGAATTGTAGGTTCTGCTTTAAGCATTTGGCTATTTGTGGACTCTAAGATCTATGCCGAGGCGATCTTGTTTTCGTACTATGTTCTGATGGGATTTTATGGATGGTGGAATTGGAAAAAGAGTGACGATCCTTCAAGAACTAGTCTCCGAATCATCACTTTTTCAGTTTGGAGCCATGGTTTGATCGCCCTCTTAGGAGTTTTACTAACAGCAGTTTTGTTTTTTACGCTAAAAGGACTCACTGACGCAGAGATGCCACTTTTGGATTCATTTACTACTGTTTTTAGTTTTATTGCTACTTGGATGGTTGCAAAGAAAATTTTGGAGAATTGGATTTATTGGATTGTCCTAAATTTCTTGACTATTTTCCTTTACTTCTCCCGAGACTTGAGCCTATATGCCATCCTTTCTGCTTTGTATGTAATCTTATCAGTTTATGGTTATATATCTTGGCGTAAAGACCAAAAACTTCAGATTCAGAAAACCCATGAATAAGTCGCTATTCTCGGTCCTCATTCTGCTTTTATTCTATACTTGTGAACCCAGTCCCGCCCTTCCAATAACTCAGCTTGACGAGATTAAGTCATTAAAAACGGATGATCAAAAACGAGCTTACTTAGAAGGGATTTATGAGGCAGATCAGAAAGTTCGAAACACCGAAAAAGAGGTAAGTATAATAGGTCAATACGGTTATCGCTCTGACCAGCATATGACTTACATCGAAGATCAATGGAGACAGGATGAGCAAAATATTGTAAAAATTGAGAGCTATCTCGCCGAGTATGGCCATCCGGAATTCATCAGTCTAGGAGAGGTTGCTACCAAAACTCCTTGGTTGGTTATTCATCATTCAGCGGATGCTGATCTCAGACTGAAATATTTTGGTACACTCTATTCAGCTTACCTTCGAAAAAATATAGATTATTCTGCTCTTGCCTTATATCTAGAAAGTACCTACAGAATGCTCCATGATGAAGAAATTCGAATTGAGTATCCTTACACCACAAACGACCGCATTGAATTCCTTATTAATCAGCTAAACTTGACGCAAGAGAAAGTAGAAGTCGAAAAGAGGTTGGTTCTTCTAAATGAATGAGGTGAGCGTCTTATCAAGATTTACGAGCATCTGCTTTGACAATAATTAGTAAGAATAGCATAATCAGGATTGCAATCACTGGTCCAGAGAGCTCTGGTAAATCATATTTAGCAGAGAAACTGGCAAATCATTTTGAGACATCATTCTCCCCAGAATACGCCAGAGCATTTCTAGCCGAAAATGGTTCGAGATATGTTCAAAAGGATCTCGAGGAGATCTGCCTTGGTCAGATTAAGAAAGATGAAGAAGCGCTGTCAAAAGCGAATGGTATCTGCTTTTTTGACACCGATATGCTAGTTTTGAAAATTTGGTCGATTGTAAAGTACCATTCAGTTTCTCCAACTATAAGAAAGGCGGTTGCCGAAAGGCACTATGACCACTATTTGCTTTGTATGCCAGATTTGCCTTGGGAGCCCGATCATTTGCGAGAAAACCCTTCCAAAGAAGAAAGATTGGAGCTGTTTGAAATGTATTGTGGAGAACTTGAAAAATCCTGCCTACCATACACGGTTATCAAGGGGGGAGGTAACTCCAGAACGGAATCTGCCATCAAAGCTATCAAACATCTCCTTTAGACTTCATCAAGGAATTTTTCTTTTTACCTTTGAGGCGTCTCACAGGGGTGCCTATATCAATATTTGAGAAAAGTCTCAATTTGACAGGCTGAGATCATACCCTACAACTTGCGAGTTGTGCACCTGATCCGGTTAATGCCGGCGTAGGGAGAATAAGGTTTTCGGATTCATCTTTCCCTGAGATCGATCCCGAACTAAATATTTTACAAATGACAAATAAGAAAAGTGTTTGCCTGCTATGGGCATTCAGCATGATTACCTTTTTTTCCTTTTCTCAAGGAAATATAAAAGGTACTGTTAAGGACTCTACAGGTTCTCCAATTGAGAAAGCAAGTGTTCTTATAAATGAGATTTCCAGAATTTTTTTCACAGATCAAAACGGTGAGTTCAAAACTTCAACTTTAAAAAGTGGAGTGTACTCAGTGGAAGTATCCTTTTTGGGTTATCAAACCGAGCGCTTGCAGGTGGAAGTAGGAGAAGGTTCTGAGATGCTAGATTTTAATCTTAAAATTAAACCATTTCTGACGGATGAAGTAGTGATCGAAGCAACACGCTACCAGAAAGAGGCCCCAGCAACATTTAAAAACATTGAGAAGAAAGATCTTCAACAATTAAATCTTGGACAAGATTTGCCTGTAATTCTCAATTGGACCCCTTCCATGGTGACCACAAGTGATGCAGGAGCGGGTATAGGCTACACGGGTATGCGGATAAGAGGAAGTGATCAAACTAGAATTAATGTTACGGTCAATGGGATTCCGATCAATGATTCAGAATCGCAAGGAGTGTTTTGGGTAAATATGCCTGACCTTGCATCAAGTTTGGGGAGTGTCCAAATTCAGAGAGGACTTGGAACATCTACCAATGGATCGGGAGCATTTGGGGCATCGGTTAATTTAGAAACGAACAATCTACCAGAAAAGCCGACGTCCATGATTTCGAGTAATGCAGGCTCATTTAATACCTTTCGGAATACGGTTCAATACAGTTCTGGAAGGATGAAGAATGGTCTTGCGATTGAGGGAAGACTTTCTTCAATACAGTCGGACGGATACATCGACAGGGCGTCTAGTGATCTCAAGAGCTACTACTTATCCGCCGGTTATTATGGTGAAAAGACTATAGTCAAAGCCATAACTTTCGCAGGTCGTGAACGAACTTACCAAAGTTGGTTTGGAACCCCCCAATCTAGAATTGATAATGATGTAGAAGGGATGCTTGAGCATGCAGCAAATGAAGGGCTTAATGAAGAGCAAACACAAAACTTGCTGAATAGTGGGAGAACGTATAATTTCTATCTCTACGATAATCAAGTGGATAATTACAATCAAGACCACTATCAATTGCACTGGATTCAGGAACTAAACGAAAATCTGCAGCTAAAGCTGGCTGGCCACTACACTTATGGTAGAGGGTATTTCGAGCAATTCCGTTACGACGATGATTTTACTGATTATGGATTATCGCCAGTGGTATATCAAGATGATTTTATTTTTAGTGATACACAAGATGACGATGGTGAATTTATAAACTCAACATTTGGAGACAATATTCCTAACAACGAAGGTTTGGAAGAACTTTTTATCGTTCAATTTGATTCAGAGGGTGATACAATAATGAATGAGTCTGGGGATGTTCTTTTGAATGCAATTGCTCAGGCTAGCTCATCTGATATGATTCGGAGAAGATGGTTAGACAATGATTTTTATGGAGCCACTTATTCATTAGAATACAAAAAGGGCATTCATCAATTGATTCTGGGAGGTGGAACACACCTCTATCGCGGAGACCATTTTGGTGAAATCATTTGGGCTGAGGTGAATGATGGTATAGCCCATGAACAAGAGTACTACCGAAATTTTGGTAACAAGGATGATATCAACGGTTACCTCAAATGGAATATGGATACTGATCGCTGGGGTCTTATGGCAGACCTCCAATACAGATTTGTAGATTACACCACAAGAGGAATTGATAATGATTTACTAATGATTGATGTGAATCGGCAGTTCAACTTTTTCAATCCAAAAATAGGGGCTCGATATAAGCTCAGCCCAAGAAATTCAATTTATTTCTATGCAGGAATTGGAAATAGAGAGCCCGTTCGAAATGACTTCATCGATGCCCTTGAAAATGAGGAGCCTGAACATGAAACACTCACAAATATTGAGTTAGGATACACTACGGCCAGCGACAATTTGCTCATGAACATAAATGGTTATGCCATGCTATACCAGAATCAATTGGTGCTGACCGGCGAACTCAATGATGTTGGTTCTACCATCAGGAGAAATGTGGATGAATCTTATCGTGTAGGGTTTGAGTTAGATGCCACTTACTTCTTTTCTTCAAACTTTAGCTGGAATATAAACGCAACTTTCAGCCAGAATAAAATTGGAACTTTTGAAAATGTAGTTTATGATTACACTAATGGATTTGATGTAATCAGAGATGAGTTCACAGATACTGATATCAGTTTTAGTCCTTCGATTATTGCAGGTAGTAGGATGATGTGGACCCCACTCAAGAATTTTGACGTAATGTTCTTATCAAAGTATGTAGGAGATCAGTTTTTGGATAATACGTCTAATGCAGATCGAAAAATTGATGCATACTTCGTGAATGACCTCAAAATTGCTTACACCATCCACGATATTGTTTTTGAAAGAATTGAGTTAAATCTCTTGATTAATAATTTGTTGAATGCAGAATATTCTTCAAACGGATATACTTATTCTTACATTGTTGGTGACGAGATCACTGAAAATTTCTTTTATCCTCAAGCTGGAACCAATTTCCTAGCTGGATTAAATTTGATCTTTTAATCAAACTTATCAACCTCCTCTAGAAGAGCCCTTTGAAAAACTTCATGGGGCTTTTCTTTTGCATTCCAGATTGATCCTAGGAAGACCGCTCCCTCAAAACCGAGATTAGCCACGTCAGAAAGTCTGTCGTAACTTACTCCTCCCATCGCAAACACTGGTTGCTTGGCTTGGGGGATCATTATCAATAAGGCTCTTTTGCTGAATCCTGCTGAGAGCGTGCTTTGAGTGATGCTGTCAAAAACTGGACTCAAAAAGGTGTATGAATATCTCCTTTTGTCAGTGGTGAGATCTGTGAGCTTGTGAAAAGTTCGGGTAACGATAATTTTCCTTCCAAAAGTTCGTCTGAGAAATAGTTTGAATTGATAAAATTTCCCCCTTTTTCGGTGCTTGCGACTCAAGTGTATTCCTCCGAGTTTTAAGCTAAAGCATAGACTATGATAGCTATGTATAATGATCCGTTCTCGGTATCGCTCGGGGAACTGTCTGATGAATTCATTTAGTTGCTTTCGCCCCATTTTCGGTTTTCGGACATGAAAGTATTCAAGTCCGAGGTCAAACATTTTGATCACTTCCGCAACCTCGTTGGGTTGATCTTTTGGACTCGAGACCACCACAATTTTCATCCGAACTGCTTTTTAGCTGCGCTCATTTCTGCTATCAAATCAGGGTATTCCTCTGCTCCATTTCCTACTACCAAGATGTCTGCACCTGCTTCAAATGCTTCAATGGCTGATTCCATGGTTCTAATTCCTCCACCTACAATTATCGGTACAGTGACTGATTGAGAGACTTCACTGATCATTTCCGGACTAATGGGTCTGTCAGCACCACTACCACCGTCTAAATAGATGAGTTTTTGACCCATAAATTCTCCTGCTAGAGCTGTACAAGAGGCAATATTAGGTTTGTTAAAAGGGATTGGTTTAGTGTTGCTTACATACTCTACAGTGGTCGTTTTTCCGCATTCTATTAATAGATAGCCCGTTGGTAATACTTCCAAATCAGAGTTTTTGAGAAGTGGAGCCGCGTTTACGTGATGGCCTATTAAATATTCTGGATTGCGACCGCTAATAAGGCTCAAAAAAAGAATTCCATCAGCCCGATTATCAATTTGCAATGGACTTGACGGAAAAAGAATTACCGGAATTGATGTGACGTCTTTGATTAGTTTTAGTGTATCGACTTCGTCATATTTTGTAATTAGGCTTCCACCAAAAAGTAAAAAATCAACGCCTGATTTCTCAGCCTTGTGGACAGTATCAATCAATTGATCTGAATCTTGATAGGAGTCAGGATCGATGAGTAGAGCAAACTGCTTCTCATTTCTGGCTTTTGAGGCATTAATATCAGAGAGTAATCCTTTCATTCATTCAAATGTATCTATTCGAGAACATAGGCCAAACTCATATCACCAATAAAGTGTGCCTGCACGCTATGAGTAATCATACTTTTTCCCCTTTCAAGCTTTGCTATCGCGATCTTTCTAATCGGGTCGTATGAAACAATATTTATTGAAAGGAATGGAACTCCTGTACCGTAAAGTTTAAAAATAGCTTCTTTAACTGACCAAATAAGGGATAAAGAAGCAATTTTAGAACCTGTCCTAATCAATCCAGTTTCCTTGTTTGTAGTAAACTTCGGTTTTATTCGTTTGAGTTTTTCATCAAAATACTGAATATCAAGGCCTGAGTCATGTTTCGACAGCAAAACACCCACTGTTTTTCCGCTATGAGAGAAGGAAATTTTTGGACCGTTATACAAATGCGGTTTTCTATTGATATAAAAGTCTATCGCCGCGGGATGTGATTGGAGCAACAAGAAGCGTGAAGCAAACCATTGAATAGCTTGCTCAGGATGATTGATGTCTTCTCCTTTTGAAATTGGGAACTGTTCCCTTAACAATGCACTTCGAAAAAATTCTATATCTTCTTCAATGCTCCAAAGAGCGACTTCGCAAGAATCATGAGATCGGTAATACGAAAGTGGCATTCTCTAAAATTAGTTGAGCAAATTTAAAGCATCAGACATCAAGGTTCTTCGTATCTTTGCGCCTCAAATTAAAAAGTACACAAAGAATGAGCAATTCTGCGGAAACACAAAAGTTACCTTACAAGGTTAAAGATATTACCCTCGCAGATTGGGGGCGTAAAGAAATTGAGCTTGCTGAGGCAGAAATGCCGGGCTTAATGGCGTTGAGAGAAGAGTACGGTGCAAAAAAACCATTAAAAGGCGCTCGTATAGCAGGATGCTTGCATATGACTATTCAAACTGCCGTGCTTATAGAAACACTAGTTGAGCTTGGAGCAGAAGTTACTTGGTCTAGCTGTAACATTTTTTCAACGCAAGATCAAGCAGCCGCTGCAATTGCAGAAGCCGGAGTTCCAGTTTATGCATGGAAAGGGATGACCGACGAAGAGTTTGATTGGTGTATAGAACAAACTATAATCTTTCCAGATGGCAAACCGCTCAATATGATTCTTGACGATGGGGGTGATCTTACCAATATGGTCTTGGATCATTATCCAGAATTGGTAGATGGTATTAAAGGTCTTTCGGAAGAAACTACAACAGGTGTGCACAGATTATACGAGCGCATGAGAAATGGGACTTTACCTCTTCCAGCCATAAATGTGAATGACTCGGTAACAAAGTCAAAGTTTGATAACAAATATGGATGCAAAGAGTCATTGGTAGATGCCATTAGAAGAGCTACGGATGTCATGATGGCTGGTAAAGTAGCCGTGGTTGCTGGGTACGGGGATGTTGGTAAAGGTTCGGCCGCTTCTTTGAGGGGAGCGGGAGCTCGAGTTATCGTTACTGAAATTGATCCAATCTGTGCTCTTCAAGCTGCCATGGATGGTTTTGAAGTGAAAAAAATGATTGACGCAGTGGCTGAGTCAGATATAGTGGTCACAGCAACTGGTAACAAAGACATTATTCGAGAAGAGCACTTCAAAGTGATGAAGGATAAGGCTATCGTTTGCAACATCGGTCATTTTGACAATGAAATTGATGTGGCTTATCTTAAGGAAAACTGGGAGCACGTCAATGTAAAGCCCCAAGTTGACATGTTTAGATTGGGTGGAAAAGATCTGATTTTGCTTGCCGAAGGAAGGTTAGTGAACCTTGGTTGCGCAACTGGTCACCCTTCATTTGTGATGTCAAACTCATTTACCAACCAGACTTTGGCTCAAATGGAGTTGTGGAACAACACGGATAGCTATGAAAATAAGGTTTACACCTTGCCAAAGCATCTCGATGAGAAAGTAGCTGTCTTACACTTAAGTAAAATAGGTGTAGAGCTGGATAGACTCTCTCAAGAGCAGGCTGATTATATAGGTGTAACTATCGAAGGCCCATATAAGACAGATGAATATCGATATTAACTGGTATTTTTCCCAAAAAAGAGGGCCGCTTTAAGCGGCCCTCTTTTTGAGATCATTTTTTCAGTTAAAAACCCTGAGCGTATTATTATTCGGGTTGAATTGAGTTCTAAACGCTTGCAAAGGAAATTGAGCAGGGCCCTCTACGGCGTTACCCGTGAAAATATCGAATACAGAACCACAGCAGTCCTCGTCTTTTGCAGTAAGGCCTGATTCCTCCACGTTTACCCTGCATCCCTGCGGTACATTATGGGTACAATGCCTATCATAAGCTACGAATTCATCTAAGTTTACTCGGTAAATGATTACACCTCTCGAACCTCCTGAGAATGTCATCCATCCACCTGGATTTAAGAGATCCGTAAACTCTGGCAAATCAAGATTTATGGTGAAATCAGTCTGAATTCTTGGCACTCTTTCATCTTCATCATCCTCTTTGCATCCAGCGAGAATTAGAAGAGACAAAATGAGCGGAAGACTTCCAATAGTGAGGACGCGTTTAAAACTTGTATATCTTCGATTCATCATGATGCAACGCAAAAATACTCTTCGGATTATAATTCTTTTTGCTCTTGTTTTTTCTTTTGGTTCAAGTGCCTGCGCCCAAACGCAGAAAAAAGTAAAAACAAAAAAGCAATTTAAAGAATTTAAGAAGCTTCAAGAAGAACGGAAAGAGCAAGATGCCGAGGCAATAGCAAAAGGAATTGAGAAGCACCAAAAGCTACAAACTAAGGAGACTCGAAAGCGGATGAAGCAAAATAAGAAGAAGACAAGACGCATTCGAAAAGATAAGAATGCCAATGGCTTTTTAGCGCGATTCTTTACAAAAAAGGGAAGGTAACCCCTCGTAGGATTCCTGAGTTGTAAAGATTTGAGAAATCCTTTTTTGACCTTTTTTGGTTCGATCATATCAATGACTGTATCTTTATGCAAACGAACGAGAGTTTGCTCACTCTCAGCGATATAGTGAAAACGATTCTGTTTCACTTATTATCAGAAGAATTAAAATTGCGAACAACAACAATTCTGACGAGGGTTTTTTGTCCTTGTCGAAGTGAGCCAAAAAACTATATATTTACGGCCTTGTTGCGAAAAGTTAAAAATTGTAAACCCGATTTCTATGGTGCGTAACCTCTACCTTTTGGGGTCTCTACTCCTTATATTTTCTACATCATTATTTGCTCAGGTTGGTTCTGGAACTTTGAAAGGAACCTTGAAGGACGCAGAAACAGGTGAACCCTTACCCTTTGTTAACATTGTGCTCCAACAAGGCGACCGACAGGTTACCGGTAGCGCTACCGACTTTGATGGTAATTACACGATAAAGCCTATACCCCCAGGAACGTACGATGTACTTGTTTCTTACGTTGGCTACAATGCGAGGAAAATTGAAGGGGTAGTTATTAATAACAACAAAATCAGCTTCGTTGATATAGAATTGGAGTCTGGTATCAAGCTTGACGAGTTTGAGGTGGTTGAATATACTGTTCCATTAATCGATAAAGACGGTGGGTCTTCGGGTGGTACTGTAACTCGTGAGGATATTACCAAAATGCCCGGGCGAGATGCCAATTCTATTGCAGCTACTGTTGGGGGCGTTCAACAAAATGGCAATGGAACATCTATTCGCGGTGCAAGAGAGGGGAATACTTTCTATTACATTGATGGTATAAAGGTGAGAGGTAATACTAACCTTCCCAAGGCGGCGATAGAAGAGGTTAACGTAATGACTGGAGGAATCCCCGCGAGTTATGGAGATGCAACTGGAGGAATCATCGCAATTACCACAAGAGGAGCGAGTAGTACCTGGTTTGGTGGTATCGATGTTATTACATCAGGATTCGCTAATGAAGATGGTGATGGTATCGGTTTGGATCGATACGGACGAACACAAGTAGAGGCAGTCCTCTCTGGCCCCCTGCTTTGGAAAAAAGATGCTGAAGGAAATAATGAGAGACCATTATTGGGCTTCTTCTTGTCGGCCAACTTTAGGACTGCTTTGGACGATAGACCGCTTGCCACAGGGGCATTTAGGTTAAAAGATGACGTGAGAAATCGCTTAGTTAGTGATCCACTTGACTTTGCCATACAAGAGGGTGTAAATATTTTGGGTGAAGATGGTGTTTTCCTAAACGAGAGTAATGAGTTAGCCCCTGCCATTCAAATACTACCTCAGGTGCAAGTTTTGAGAAATGCAGAATTTTTAAGATCAAGCGATTGGGAAGAAGTTCCTGCACGTCAGAACGATAGAAGTACAGCAGTGTCTTTGACGACTAAACTTGATGTGGCAACGACACCCAACGTCGATTTATCATTTGGAGGAACTTATGACTGGAGTAGAAACAACAGATGGAGCTACAACAATAGTTTGTTTAATGCGGTAAATAACGGTGAAGATTTAAGACAAACATTTCGAGTGTTTGGTCGATTCACCCAGAGATTTGCCAACAAGCAAGAAGATAATTCAAGTTTGGTTAAAAATGCGTTCTACTCTCTTATGGTCGACTATACCCAGAATACGGGAACGACACAAGATTCGAGGCATGAGGACAACTTTTTTGATTACGGTTATGTAGGAAGGTTTGAAACTATAGAGGCTCCATTTTACGAATTTCTTGAGCAGGACGGAGACTCTATACCTACCACGGGATACTACCAGACCGGTGTTACTCCTCGTCAGGTTCTTTTCACACCAGGCTCGCAAAATCCAGAATTGGCAGCATATACCTCTGACTTCTATTCTTTTTACGACCAGAATGAAATTCCTGTTGTCACAGGAGACCAAATTGATGCTTCTGGCGGTTTGAGAAATGGGAGAACTCCGCCTTCAGTTTACAACTTATATAGTCCTATTGGAGTTCCCTTTGGAACGTATCAAACATTCGATATAAACCAGTTCAGAATAACCGGTTCTGGTTCTGCAGACATTGGTAATCATGCCATCACTTTGGGTTTTGAGTTTGAGCAGTATACCGAAAGGTTTTTCTCCATAGCGAATATCGGATTATGGAACCTAGCGCGACAGTATTCAAATGCTCATATTAATGAGTTTCAAACTATAGGTTCGTCAGCGCCATCAGACTCAATAACTGGCGTAATACCTACTTACAATTTGTACAATTTTGATAGAATCAATAGTGCTGACGCACAAACCACTTTTGACAGAAACCTAAGAACCGCCCTGGGTCTAGATCCAAACGGTACTGACTTTATTTATGTGGATGAATTGGATCCAAGTGTGTTTAGTCTCGATATGTTCAGTGCGGATGAACTGAATGTTTATGTAAACAATAATAGTAGAGTAGGATATTATGGTTATGACTATGCCGGCAATCGGCAATCTGGAAGTCGGCCAACCATTGACGACTTCTTCAACCAAACAGACGAAAATGGAACCCTCACAAGACCAAGAGGTGCTTTCGAACCCATTTATATTGCTGGCTATGTCATGGATAAGTTCACGTTTGATGACATTATTTTTAATGTAGGGTTGCGCGTGGATAGATTTGATGCAAATCAACCTGTTCTCAAAGACCAATTTGTGATAGGTGAGGCGTTAACAGTGTCTGATACCAGAACCTTAGGCGAAGGAGGAAGAGAACTGCCTGAGGCCATACGTCAGCATCCAAATGTGGTAGGTGATGATTGGGTGGTTTATGTGAACGATTTGCAAAATCCTACGGCTATCAACGGGTATAGAGATGGGAATACATGGTATAATGCTGAAGGAGTTGCGATTTCAGACCCTAGAGTTATTGCCCCAGCCAGTGGAATAGCACCTCTTCTCGTCGATGCAAACGCGGTAGGCGAGAATTTATCGGGAAGCGCTTTTGAGGATTATGATCCTCAGTGGAATGTGATGCCTAGAATTTCATTTTCATTCCCAATTTCGGATGAAGCAGTATTTTTTGCGCACTATGACATTCTTACTCAAAGACCTATTGGAAATAACATACTCAATCCATGGGATTACCTACTCATTCGTGACGTGGGGCAAAGGCCAGTTAATAACCCAAATTTGAATCCTACTAGAACGGTTGATTATGAATTGGGATTCCAACAGGTGTTGTCTCGCTCTTCCTCTTTAAAGATTGCCGCCTTTTATAGAGAAACTAGAGATGAAATTCAGGTTAGAAATCTTTTGGAAGCTTATCCAGTATCTTACAATTCTTATGATAATTTCGATTTTGGGACAATCAAAGGTCTCACATTGACATATGACCTCCGTCGCACTGGTAATGTGACGCTTAATGTTGCATATACTTTGCAATTTGCTTCAGCGACTGGATCAAACTCCGGCTCAGCACTCAACTTGATTAACTCTGGTGAGCCCAATCTAAGAGTTATTTTCCCTACTTCACGTGATCAAAGACATCTATTGATTACTCGCTTTGATTATCGTTATGGCTCGGGTGCCGACTATAACGGTCCAACCATTGGAGGGAAGCAGATTTTGGCAAACACTGGTCTAAACTTGGTAGGGACATTGGGCTCAGGGACGCCATACTCTCAGCAGCGGTTGGTGACTGGCACACAGCTGATTGGAGGAGGGGGACAGCCTCAATTAGAAGGATCTGTAAATGGCTCTCGCCTACCTTGGCAGTTTAATGTGAATGCGCAGTTAGACAAGTCTTGGGAATTAAAGCTTGGAAAGGGTGAAGAAAAGAAATCAGCCTTCTTGAATGCCTACCTACTGGTAAACAATATATTCAATGTGATGAATGTTACGAGAGTGTTCCGCTTCACTGGGAATCCTGATAATGACGGTTATTTGGATAATCCAAGATTTCAGCCCGATATCGAAAATCAGATTGATCCGGTTGCATTCCGACAGTTGTATGCTCTAAAAGTGAATGACCCATTTAATTTTTCGGCACCTAGGACCATTCAACTTGGTTTGAGATTAGATTTTTAAAGAATGAATAAAAACAACAATTATATGAGAGTGACTAGATCCATATTGATTTTTTCTGCTCTATTTATGGGCTTGAGCGGAAGTATATCAGCGAGAGAGTATTTGGGCCCAAAATCTTCGAAGTCAGAAATTCAGACTAAGTCTGAAGCTTGTTCGCCAGCCCAAGCACAGTTTGAGTTTGCAGTGAACAATGTGAGAACTGCTGCAGAAACTGCCGGAAACACATGGTATGACAGGGGAAATGGTTTGCCATTCTACGAGGTTCCAGAAGGCGGTGGGAACCATGCCATTTTTGCAGGTGCCCTCTGGATGGGTGGAACAGACCCTGCCGGTAACCTCAAACTGGCTGCCATTCGATTTAGACAGGTCGGAAACGATTTTTGGCCAGGTCCTCTGACAGATGATGGTGCCGCCACAACCTTTGACGAAACTTGTGAGGAGTATGATAGATTTTTTAACATGTCCCGACAAGATGTAGAGATCCACCGATTCTATTTTACTCTGGTAAATCAAGGTATAGATCCCTCGACAGAACCATTATTTGAGAATGGCTATTCTATTCCTAATACCATTTTGGATTGGCCAACTCATGGTAATACAGCATTGGGCCAGAGTTTTAATCTAGCGCCTTTCGCCGATTTACGGGATCCAGAAACTGGCGAGATCTTAACAACTCCTGGACTATATGAACCCGAGTTAGGCGATTATCCGCTCTATGATTTAGAGTCAGATATCGATTGTAGGACGAGGCTCGTCACCGATCCTGTGCCACTTTTTGGTGATTTTTCAATGTACTGGATATTTAACGACAAGGGAAACATTCACACTGAATCCCAAGGAGAGCCAATAGGGATGGAAATCCAAGCCCAGATGTTTGGTTTTAATACCAATGACGAGATCAATAACATGACCTTTTGTAATTACGTATTGATTAATAGAGGTTCATTAACATTAGAAGAGACATTCTTTGCTCAATGGGTTGATACTGATCTGGGTAATCCAACGGACGATTATGTGGGTTGCGATGTGCAGAGAGGGCTGGGCTATTCTTATAATGGATCAAACTTCGATGGAAGTAGCACAAGCGGCCCTGGATACGGTGAGCAACCCCCAGCAATTGGAATTGATTTTTTCGAAGGACCTTACCAGGATCCTGATGGGATTAATAACAACTATGGTATAGGTAATAACGAAGCACTGAATGGCTTAGGCTACTTTAATATTGCGGATACCTTAACCATCCTTGGTCCCGATTCAGTTATCGATAATGAAAGATTTGGAATGAGGAGATTCATTTACCACCAAAATGCAAGTGGTCCACAAGCTACAAGAGGACCTCAAATAGCGGTGGAATACTATCAAATGATGAGAGGTATCTGGAGAGATTCTGAGCCTATGACTTTCGGAGGTCTTGGATACAATCCTGGTACCCCTAATTTAGTCGCAGACTTTATGTTTCCAGGTGATTCAGACCCACTGTTCTGGGGTACAAACGGAGTAGACCCCCAATACCCTCAACCAGGAGGTTGGACAGAGGAAAATGAGGGAAACCCTGCAGAGGATAGGAGATTCCTTCAGTCGGCGGGTCCCTTTACACTCGATCCAGGCGAATTTAATAACATAACCGTTGGAGCAGTTTACGCAAGAGCCAACACAGGAGGACCATTTGCCTCTGTAAATAGTCTTTTCGTGGCTGACGACAAGGCCCAAGCCTTATTTGAAAACTGTTTCCGTCTTTTGAGCGGCCCAGATGCACCAGATCTTACTTTTCAAGAATTGGACAAAGAATTGATATTCTATTTGAGGAATACAAATGCATTGAGCAATAACTTGGCAGAAGAGTATATAGAGCTTGACCCGACAATCCCCGCATTCAACGAGGATGGAGAACCTCAAGATAGATTCTACCGATTTCAGGGATACCAAGTCTACCAATTGAGAGATGAGGAGGTATCCACAGGTGACTTGGAAGATCCTGAATTGGCAAGACTACTGTTTCAGGTAGATGTCGAAGACTTCGATGATAATGGTGAGCCAATTGGTCAAATCATAAATTACGAGTTTGACGAAGAGATCGGTCTTTCTGTGCCAGTCGAGAAAGTGAATGGCCAAAACGCTGGAATCAGCCATTCTTTCAGAGTTACTACAGACTTATTTGCACAAGGCGATAACCAGTTGATCAATTTTAAGAAATATTACTATGTGGCAGTTGCTTACGGATATAATAACTTCGAAGATTATAATCCAGACCCGGATAACCCAACGGGTCAATCTGCTCCTTATCTTGTGGGTAGATCGTCTGCAACTGGAGCCATTGTGCCAGTTGTAGCAATCCCTTCGAAACACGATCCAAGATTTAACGGTAGCGTGATAAACTCTGCTTACGGAGATGGCTTGCCGGTTACAAGGATTGAGGGTACCGGAAATGGAGGTAACGAGCTACGACTCACAGAAGAGTCTGTTGATGCCATTATGGCTGGCCCACCTTACAAGGCTGATCGACTTGAATACGAAGCTGGGTTTGGTCCTTTAAATGCAAAGATTGTTGATCCGTTGAACGTTAAATCAACCGACTTCGTTATTAAATTTTACAACGAAAAGGATAGTACTGGTTTGTATGTCGGTGACTTTGAAGATGCTAGGTGGTTCCTGATAGACAAGGACAACCCCAACGACACCATATTTAGCGAGACAACAATCAGAGTCGCTAACGAGCAAATTATTCCAGAATACGGTATTAGCGTAGAGATTGGACAGTATGAGTTCGAAGTGGCCAATCCTGGCGCTGGATCAGAAAAGTTCTTGCCTGCTTTGTTGAATTCATCAATAGAATTTCCCTCAGGCTTTAATTGGCTGACAGGTGTAATTGACGCTGAGGGCTTTACATACAACAACTGGATTAGAGCTGGGACCACAATCGCAGAAGACGGCGGGGATGCAGAAAGCCCTTGCTACCTTATCAACGGCTTCCCAGTAGGACCATTCTGGGATGATAAGGAAGGGTTTGATACAAGGCAGGTATACGAAAACGTGATAAATGGAACCTTTTCACCAGCCCACCTTGTTTATTCTAACAACTGTGGTGTAGGTCCTTTTAACACAACGGCTGAATCACAAGCAAGAACTAATACATCCAATAGGGATATGACTGACCTGAGCTCGGTGCAGGTATTTATCACTCCAGATAAGTCTAAGTGGAGTAGGGTGCCCGTATTCGAGATGCAGCACGATGCAGCCTTCGCTCAATTGGGAACTGCCAAAGAACTTCTACGAAATGAGGCAGGGATAAAAATGGGCTTGAGAGGAGCTTTATCGGTTGATAAGAATGGATTGAATCAAGCACAAGGAGGAGTTGATTTGTCAGAGGCTACCTTTGATAATGATCAAGTCCTTGACGACATTGTTTGGGCTGAAATTAAAGAAGACTTAGACGGCGAAATCGACTGGATTGACGGCAACGAAGTCTTTGAATGGCAGTTTGTCATGTTGGAATACGACAGAGAGTACCCGAGTCTTGGTCTTATTGATAGAGATGAAGCTGGCAACATAACATACAACGAAGACAAGATGATTGGGCTTTCATTCGGTATGGGGTGGTTTCCTGGATTTGCAATAAATGTGGAGACTGGTGAAAGGTTGAATATGGCTTTTGCTGAAAACTCATTTTTCGCAGGAGACAATGGTAGAGACATGCTTTGGAATCCATCAAATAGAGAATCGCTCAGCTTTATTCAACCTGTATTTGGAGGAGAGCATTATGTCTACATTTTTGATAATAATTCATTATACAAAGACGAAATTGCTGATCTAGACATTGACGATGGGGATCTTCCCGAGGAAATGCCAATGTATGATAACGGACAATTTGCCTATGAAGCATTAACAACTGGAAAATCCAGCGATAGGAGAAGGACTTATGCGGGAATTGAATGGGTGGCCATGCCCTTGCTAAATTCGCCAGATGGCTACTTATCTCCCGAGGCTGGATTGGTCCCAGGAGAAGTAATAATTTCGGCGAGCGTCGCGACACCCTACCAGCCGTATGCAACCGCAGCAGATGAATTGGGAGATGGTCCTTATGTTCCGAACAAGGAAGGATCTTTACCCTACGTCCCTGTCGATTCTGCGATTGCCCTTAGCCAAAATCAATGGTATCCAATGTATGAGTTTAGCACCCGGGGTTCGCAAGCACAAACCTTTCAGTCGAGTGTGGCTGAAGATGCGCTTGATTTGATCGACATTGTGCCAAACCCATATTACGCGTATAGCTCCTATGAACAATCTAGAGTAGATAATCGGGTTAAATTTGTGAACCTCCCTCCTGAATGTAAAATACAGGTATTTACCATAAATGGAACACTCGTACGAATTCTAGAGAAAGATAATCCTAATACATTCCTGGAATGGGATTTACGAAATGAAACATTCATTCCCGTGGCAGGAGGGATTTATTTGATTCATGTTTCAGTTCCTGGAGTGGGAGAAAGAGTGCTGAAGTTTTTCATGGCTACACGCCCAGCTGACCTTAGAAACCTATAAAGAGAACTAATCACCAACTATTGAGAACAAAGCTTATGACAAATTTCTATAAAAGAACTTCATTAGCCTCGATCACCTTCTGTTTCATCTTATCGGTGTCGGCCTTGTATGCGGGAAATCCTGATCGAGCAGGGTCTGCAGGGGGACTGCAATTGCTCATCAACCCTTGGGTTCGAAGTGGAGCTTTCTCAGGAGCCAATATGGCTGATGCCACCCCAATTGAATCTATGTACACGAATGTTGCAGGTCTAGCCTTCGTTGAGCAAACAGAAGTAGGCTTTACCTACACCAATTATCTTTCTGGAGCTGATGTAGGCGTCAACTCAGTAGCTCTAGCCCAACGAGTGGGAGAGACAAGTGTGCTTGGACTGTCTATTGTTGCTATGGACTTCGGAGATATTCGAAGAACAACAACATCGACCCCCGATGGTGATGGAACGTTTTTTAACGTGAATATGGTAAATCTTGGACTCTCGTATGCAAAAGCTTTCTCGAACAGCATCTATGGGGGGATAACCTTAAAAATCCTATCCGAAAGCGTAGCCGATTTAAGTTCATCTGGTGTTGCAATCGATGCAGGGATTAAATATGTTACAGGCGAAAGGGACCAAATTAAGTTTGGTATTGCGCTTAAAAATGTCGGGCCTGCGATGTCATTCGAGGGTGACGGTTTGAGCTTCGAAACCACAGCTCCTGAAAACCAATTCGCTTTTACTTCTGAATTGAGGAGTGCTGAATATGAGCTGCCTTCATTGGTAACAATTGGTTTTAGTTATGATTTCTTGCTATCCGAAGATCATTTTCTCACCGCACATGGAACCTTTATTGCCAATTCTTTTAGTAATGATAACTACCTTTTCGGGCTTGAGTATAGTTTCTTGCGCAAGTTTTATCTAAGAGGTGGGTATCATTATGAAGAAAACATCTTCAGTGACGATGAGAGACGATATGTATATACAGGTTTATCTGCAGGTGCAGGCGTTGAATTTGAATTTGGCGGAAATGGTTCAAGAATAAGTGTTGATTATGCTTATCGAGCGACCATGCCATTTGATGGTTCTCATTCAATCGGTGCCCGCATTCACTTAGGGCGAGCGAACTAGAATTCGACAAACTTCTTATATTTGCATAAACGAGAAAGCCCGGAAAACGGGTTTTCTCTTTTTTGATATATACCATAGTCATGTCACAATTAAGCTACTACACAGAAGAAGGTCTCCAAAAACTTAAGGATGAATTACACCAATTAGAATCCATTGAACGCCCGTCCATTTCAAGACAGATAGCGGAGGCTAGAGATAAAGGCGACCTCTCGGAAAATGCGGAATACGATGCTGCCAAAGAAGCTCAGGGTTTGCTTGAAGCGAAAATTGCAAAATTAAAGGATGTAGTTGCCAATGCTCGCATTGTTGATGAATCGCAGATGGATACTTCCAAAGCCTACATTTTGAGTACAGTGAAGATTCGAAATTTGGCCAACAGAATGGAGTTGTCCTACACCTTAGTCGCCGAAAATGAGGCTGACCTTAAAGCGAAAAAGATTTCTGTAGAATCACCTATTGGCAAAGGTCTTCTTGGAAAAGCAGTGGGGGATGTAGCAGAAATTGACATTCCTTCAGGCTTGGCGAAGTTTGAAATTTTAGAAATCACTCGTTAATGGCCTCGATTTTCACTAGAATAATTGAGGGAGATATTCCTTCATATAAGGTACATGAAGACGATAAGTTTATAGCATTCTTAGATATTAACCCACTAAAATCTGGCCACACACTGGTTGTCCCTAAAGAGGAGATAGACTATATTTTCGACCTGCCAGAAGACCTTCTGGGCGAAATTCTGCTCTTTTCAAAAGAAGTAGCAAGAAAAATTGAAGCGGTTATCGAATGTGAGCGAGTTGGATTATCTGTAATAGGGCTTGAGGTTCCTCACGTTCATGTCCATCTCATTCCAATGAATTCTATTTCCGATATGAATTTTGCAAGACCGAAGCTTAATTTGTCGTCTGAGTTTATGGCCGATTTAGCGCAGAAAATCAAGAATGCGTAATCATCCTCTTTTTCTGTCAGGGTTGGCAGTTAAGAATGATTTCCACGAGGCGTAGGAAGTAGTCTCCAAACCTTTTCTAGTTTGAAATCCATGACAAACCGCAGCTGCCAAAGCATCTGAGGCATCCAGACTTTCGGGGAGTTCTTTAAGCCCCAGAATGGTCTGAAGCATTTTTGCGACTTGTTCTTTCGAGGCGTTACCATTTCCCGTAATAGATTGCTTAATTTTTCTAGGAGCATATTCACGATAAGGCATATCTCTGCTTAATGCAGCAGCGATAGCTACTCCTTGTGCCCTTCCCAACTTTAGCATTGATTGCACATTTTTTCCGTAAAATGGCGCTTCGATTGAAAGTTCGTCTGGAGTGAATTCATCAATTAGTGAAACAACTCGATCAAAAATCTTCCTCAATCTCAGGGCATGATCCGGATATTTTCCGAGCTTTATTATCCCACAGCTCAACATTTCAAATTTTTTTCCTTCTACCTTGATGATCCCGTATCCCATAATATTTGTTCCCGGATCCATTCCTAGAATGATGCGCTCGTTTTTCAAAAGATTACCTTTATTCTCTAAATGTATAAAAGAGTTTCCACTGCACTTAATAATTCTGCGGCACTAATCACTCTGCGGCTCGCCACGATTGTACTCCTAGGTTCATTGGCTTGGTTAAAATATGCGGACGTACAATCTACGGCATTACAGATCGATTTGGGTTTCCTACTTCCAATTTTGATCGTGGGCATTCTAACTTTAGTGAATTTGGCTACAGAGGCTTTGAAGTACCAAACCCTATTTGGCAAAAAGGAAATGGATTTTGATCGATCCTTTAAGTCTATTCTTGCTGGAATGAGTGTCGGTATCTGGACGCCCAATAGAGCTGGAGAGTTTATCGGGAGATTGGAATATGTTTCCAAAGAAAAAAGAAACGATTCTATTGTAGCTACCCTAGCAGGCTCTGCCATTCAAGGAGTGGTAACATTGTTCATGGGAGCAATTGGCTTTGCATTTTTCAAGTTTCCGATTCAGATCAATCTGCCGATTTATTCAACAGTATTTATCGGTCTGCTCATAATTGCCGCTTCTTATGCGATTTTTCGAACAGGTCCTCTCCGAAGATTCCGCGAAAAACACGTTAATGTTGCACCAAATAGAGTATTTGTTGCCTCAGTATTTGCTTTCTTGAGGTATCTCATATTTACAAGTCAGTTTGTGATTTTGCTCAACAGTTTTGGTTTTCAGGGAGATTTTTTTCAGGCGTACTTTGGTGTATTTGTTCTGTACGTTGTTCAGACCTACATGCCTGGTTCTCTGCTTTCTGAGCTCGGTGTTAGAGAAGTGCTTTCTATATTCTTGTTCGCTGCATTTTTCGAGAATGAAATGGGGGCAGTAATGGCCGCTTTTTGTTTATGGCTTTTGAATATTGGTTTTCCAATCGCTTCTTGGTCTTTATACGGCGCATTAAAACGAGTTGAGTTGAACTGATGCATCTCCTGATTATTCTGGTTTCCGTTTACATGGTATTTCTTCTCTACGTGATAACTCCCTCAATAAAATCACATGGGATACAAAGTCAAAAATCAGAATCGCAGAGCATTTCGTTAGTCATTCCATTTAAGGATGAAGAGAGAAATCTTCCGAATCTAATTGATTCTATTCTTGAGCAAGATATATTTTGCATGAGTGTGGAGTTCATCTTCGTTGACGATCATTCTACCGACGCTTCACAAAGCTTGATCCGAAAGATTCAAGATGTACGGCTCATTTCGGCGATTGATCACGGAAAGAAAAACGCTATTCGGCAGGGAGTTCAAGCCGCGCGTTTTGATTGGATTTTAACCCTAGATGCTGATGTCTGCTTATCTCCAAATTTTTTTCAGGAACTCGCAAATGTCAGTTTTGAAAACAGACAGATGTTGCTGTTTTCAATGAGACCAATTCGAAGAAGAGGGTTTATCTCGGCCTTTTTCGATTTAGAATTTCTCGCTCTGCAAGGCGTGGGAATAGGAATGGCCGAGAAAAACAGACCTCTGCTTTCTAATGGAGCCTGTCTCCTTTTCAAAAAGGAAGCGTTTTTCATGGCAGACAAGCAGAGGAATGACTATGCAATCCCAACGGGAGATGACATATTTGGAATGTTTGCGATAATAAAAGAATATGGAAAGAAATCGATTGGAACCGCTTCATGGGTTGCTCCTGTAAACACCTTATTTCCTTCCAACTTTTTTCGATTATTTGCCCAGAGAGCGCGGTGGATATCGAAAACCACTAATGTGGATGACTTCCAGTACCAGTTTGTCGCAATTCTAATGGCGATTATCCATCTATTACCAGTGTTATTGATGATGGGCTCTTTTGGAGGTGTGTTTTCTTGGTATACTGTGCTTCCTGTGATTTTCATAAAACTAGCTTCTGAATGGTTCTTTTTTTGGCATTTGACAACGCAATACCATCGGGGAGATCTACTTTTTTGGCTTCCACTGACCCAATTGCTCTATCCATTCTATATTTTTATCCTCATAGCTTATGGTTTGAGGTATAGACTTCAATTTTTTAAACCTTCTCTTGATGCAGTATGAAAATTCGGAGTCGCCGTTTCAGCGAAACTGGAAGCAGTTTCGCAAAAATCGTCCTGCGATCTTTGGACTAGGTGTAATCTGTTTGGCACTTCTTGTTTCTATCTTGGGAGGACTTATTCGACCAGATTCAACCACCAATGCAAACAACCAAAATCTAAGTTTGGCGAAAAAGGGTATTGGTTTTTCGGTTGAAGTTTTGAAGGTTAAGAAGAATTCGTCTCAAGAACCAACTGGCTTTTTCGAAACCCTATTTTTCGGAGGAGTTGAGGATCCGAGTGAAATCATCCCACTCCATGACTATAAAATTGTTAATGATTCTATTTTAGGTTGTACTTATGGTGGTGAGGATGAAGTTTCAGGAATACCGTTCAGCTACCACTTAGTAGAAGTTGCGTATAGCATAAGTGGGGAGATTAAAAAGTCTAAAGGCCAGTATGTTTTTTCTCAAATAGATGGGAAAGTAGTGCGTGTTGAAAGACCTCAACTGGTTGAGAAAGTTCAATCTCAAATTGACGTTAGAAGGTTTATATTGGGGACCGATAAGTTTGGTCGTGACCTTCTCAGTCGATTGATGGCAGGAACGATAATCAGTCTTTCGGTAGGTCTTATTTCGGTTCTTATTTCACTCTTACTCGGAGTATCTCTTGGGGCTATCGCTGGATATTTTGGAGGAATAATAGACGATTTAATCACATGGTTGATCAATGTGGTTTGGTCCATTCCTACACTACTTCTCGTTATAGCCATCACTTTCGCCTTAGGAAAGGGATTCGTACAGGTATTTATAGCCGTTGGTCTAACGATGTGGGTGGAGGTAGCTAGAGTTGTTCGAGGCCAGGTGCTCACCGTGAAAAACCTCGAGTATGTGCAGGCCGCAAAAGTTCTTGGATACTCACCGGTCAGAATAATTTTCAGTCATATCGTTCCAAACGTCATGGGGCCAGTGATTGTGATTTCTGCTGCAAATTTCGCCTCAGCGATACTTTTGGAAGCAGGATTGAGCTTTTTGGGAATTGGTGCTCAAATTCCAATGGCATCCTGGGGAAGAATGATCAAAGATCATTATCCATACATCACCACTGATTTGGCTTACTTGGCCATTCTCCCGGGTCTTTGCATTGTAATTTTGGTCTTGGCTTTTATGCTTGTTGGCAATGGCCTCAGAGATAGTGTCGACAAGCGCTCGTTCTAGAAGAGCAGTAATCCCGCTGTATAAATCACCGCTGCAATCAGCATAAAGTAAGCCGTGTAAGGCAAGATGTCTCTAGCTTTTAATCCAGTGATCGAAAGAAGAGGTAAAGCCCAAAAAGGCTGTAGCATGTTGGTGAGCTGATCTCCGTAAGCCATAGCCATAATGCTCTTTCCAAGGTTTAAGTCCATTTCTTGAGAGGCCTCGATAATGATGGGTCCTTGCACCATCCATTGGCCTCCACCGCTAGGAACCAGAATATTCACAAAGCCCGCAGATATAAAACTGAAGATTGGGTAGGTGGTCTGGTTCGAAATTGAAACGAAGAAGGTTGAGATTTCACCGATAATACCTGCTCCTTTCATGATGCCCAGAATTCCGAAGTAGAGCGGAAATTGAATGAGTATTCCAGCTGCACCGCCGATTGCTTCGTCCAGAGCTGCTGCAAAATTACTGATGCTTCCATGAGCGAGTAATCCAAGGCCAAAAAAAACGGTATTTATGAAGTTGGGATTGACAAAATTACCGTTCCCACTGGTTATTGAGTTTGTGGCGATGATAGTCGCTGCTAAAATAGAAATGATACCTAGTGTGATGGAAACTGCTGGATGATAGTCCAATCTTTCAGCCAATCCAAGAGCAACTGAGTTTGTGGATGGTCTTTTTTCTCGAGATATAAGAGGGAGTTCGTTCTGAATTTTCTCTCCCAAAATAAATGCTCCAAATGGAAGTATCAAGAGCAAGGCCGCTGATACTGTTAGATTCATTGGAGAAAATACGGTCTCACCGAATCCAATTGCTGTGGGTAAACTGCTCAGATCAATTGAAGTACTTCCAGATACCAAGGAGGCAAGATGACCCTCTTCTGCAGCCTTAATTGTTGAACTACCTGAAATTCCACCATGCCACACTAGCAAACCAGTATAGCCGCAAGCTCCGATTAAAGGGTAGTTGATTTTCAATCCGCGTTGTACTGCATACTCGCCGACTTTTCTGGCGAAAATAGCACCAAATATGATTGCCAATCCCCAGTTGATGAGCCCGAGAAGCACGCAAGTCGCGGTAACTATGCCTGCAGCCTTGGAACTAGTATCGCAATACTTCGTTAGCTTCTTGATTAGAGCATCAATTGGTGGTGCTAATGCCAAAACATGACCCAAGACCAAAATGAGCATCATTTGGTACGCAAAGACCAAAAGTGGAGCGTTCCAAATTCCCGAGTACCAATATTGCATTACTTCTGTGGTATGGCTGAGGAAGCTCGTATCCGCGGGCCTGAATAACAGTATTGCCGCTGCAAAGACCCCAAAGCTCAATATCACTGCGAGAGTGAAGGGTGACGGAAGTAAAGTGCGAAATGCCTTTTCGAAGCTGTGGGCGAAAGACATTTTCTAGAACGGAAGATCGTCTGTGCCGTCGTCAAGATTTGCCGGCTCAGCTTCTGGAAGTGGTGGCAAGTCGCTGCCTAGAGAGGCGGCCTGCGTAGCTTCTTTTTCTATTCTCCAAGCATCAAGTGAATTAAAAAATCGAGTCTCGCCGGTATTTGGATTCTGCCATCTACGCCCTCTGAGGTTGAAATTCACTTTGATCTTATCACCTTCATTATAAGGATCGAGAAGATCAACCCTGTCTTGAGTGAGCTGGAAGATGATTTCTTGTGGATACTGGCTTGCTTCGTCAGTGATCACAAATTCTCTCTTTTTGAATTTCTCTGTTACTTGCTCGGTGCCATTCTTTACCACCAATTTTCCTGTGATTGAAAACATATTCTATTCTTTTTCTAATTATTAAAAGTCATTAAAGTCATCCAAGCCTCAGACACATTCCCAATGGTGAGAAGTTCATGAGCGCGTTCGTGCAATTTTACTTCTAGCTCGTGCGGTTTGTCCTCGTACTCCACAAAAAGGTCACTAAGTTCGGTTAGCCTGTATTCGTTGACATCAGTTTCATTGGGCAGTTCTTCTACGTTCCCAAGTCGACCCAAATCATTACCTGTTAAGATAGTACTATTTCTTATTTCTTCCGGTATTCGATCCACACCAATTCCCATGGTGCTCAAAGGTTTGGATACTTCAAACAGTGCATCTCCGTGAGCCCTTGTGTAGTAGTTTGCACCCATGCGGCCCACGGTGTCAATCTTCGTTTGATCAATGCGAAGGTTTTCATCAAGTAGATCTTCTCTTATGTGGATTTTCACCACTTCGCAGATGATCAAGTTCCCAGCGCCACCATTTTGTCCCAACTCAATTATTTCGTTTACCTTACATTCATATTGAACAGGGCTTTCCTTGACTCTAGGGGGAGCAACTATCTCAGATGCAATCGGAGTCAATCCACTCTTCTCAAATTCATTCACTCCTTCTGGATATTCCGTGCTGGATAACGACATTTGTTGCACAATTGAGAAATCAACAATGTTGATGACAACCTCAGGATGCTTTTTGGCATTCTCGAAACTGTGTTTGGTCGTGTTATCTCTTCCTCTTCGTGCTGGTGAAAAAATGAGAATAGGTGGATTTGCACTAAAAACATTGAAATAGCTAAATGGAGAAAGGTTTGAAATTCCTTTTTCATTGACCGTACTCGCAAACGCGATGGGCCTCGGACCAACCGATCCAAGTAGGATTCCGTGCAGTTGGCCGAGTGATAATTCTGAGGGATTAAGGCTAGTGATCATGAGTGGATGCAAATTTAAAAACTAAAATGCGATAGTAACTTTACTAGAACGCTTTGTGAATAATTCTTTTGCTCTATCTTTGCGCACGCTAAAATACCACAAGCGGGTGTGGTGAAATTGGTAGACACGCTAGACTTAGGATCTAGTGCTTCACGGCGTGGGGGTTCGAGTCCCTCCACCCGCACGCAAAAAAGGGAATCATTCGATTCCCTTTTTTATTTATCTCCATTCCTTGGATAGTAAGGCCATTTTTAAGAAATGGCGTATATTTGCAGCCCCATTTTTGGGGCATGTTACACACATAAATCCTTCTCAGGATGAATATTACACAGGAAAAAATTGACGACAAGAATGCTCTCCTCAAAATCAAAGTAGAGCCAACTGATTATAATGAACGCTACAACGACGCCCTCAAAAGGGCGCGCAAGCAAGTTCAAATGCCAGGTTTCCGTCCAGGTAAAATTCCGATGGGAGTGATAAAAAGTAAATATGGTAAGTCTCTTTTGGCGGAAGAAATGAATCAAGTACTTAATCAAAGTATCCAATCTTACATTGCTGAACAGAATCTCAAAATACTGGGTAGCCCCATGCCAAAGGAAGATCACCTTGATAATGGTGATTGGGATAATCCAGGTGACTTTGAGTTCATTTATGAGCTTGGTCTAGCGCCGAAACTTGAGGTGACTATTACCAAAAAAGACAAATACACCTATTACACTATTCAAATCGACAAAAAACTAGTCGATGAAGAGGTGGACCGAATCGCTCGTCGATACGGGAAGGTAGAAGATGCAGATAAGGCTACCGATAAAGAGTTGATCGTAGGAGATTTTGTTGAGTTAGATGAAAATAATGAGGTTGTTCCAGCTGGAATTATGCATCAGAGTACAGTATCACTAGAGTTTATCGATCAGGATCAAGCCAAAAAGTTCCATGGGGCGGAAAAAGATGCTGAAATTATTGTGCAGCCCTCTCATCTTGCAAAAAATGAGGATGACCATGCACGCATGCTTGGACTTACTCCAGATTCACTTGCTACAACTGGTGATAATTTTAAGTTTATCGTTCGCGAAATAAAGAGAATGGAACCTGCTGAGCTAAATGAAGAATTCTTTAACAAGACTTTTGGTGAGGACAGTGAAGTGAAAACAGAAAAAGATTTCCGCGAGAAGGTTTCGGCAGATTTAGCAAAACACTTCGCAACAGATAGCGACAAACTCTTTAAAAGAGACATCAGCAATGCGATGATCGACAAGTACAATCCTGATCTACCAGATGAATTTTTAAAAAGATGGATTAGGCTATCAAATGAAAAACCCCTGACTGCGGAAGAGGTAGATAATGACTACGCAGAATACAGAAAGAGTTTGCAGTGGCAACTGATATTCAATGAGTTGGTGAGTAAAGAAGCCATAAAGGTTGAGCAAGAAGATGTTGTTGCTAAGACCAAGGAATTACTCATCGGGAACTACGCTCAATACGGTATGCCAGCGCCAGAGGATAAAGAGCTTGAAGAGTCGGCAAAAAGAGTTTTGGGAAATCAAGATGAAGCGCGTAAAATTTATGACATGCTTTACGATGAGAAATTGATTACCTATGTCAAAGAAACAGCCACTATTAAGGACAAAGAGGTGTCATTTGATAAATTTGTCGAATTGGCTGAGCAGGGATAATCAACCTTTCGGTAACTTTCACGTTTCACTCACAGATTAAGAATAAATGTCAGAACATAAAGAGTTCGAAAAGTACGCTAAGAAGCATCACGGGGTAAATAGTTTGTATTACCACGATTATGCGAAAGCAATGACGCCTTACATCATCGAGGAGCGCCAGATGAATGTTGCTCAGATGGATGTTTTCTCGCGATTGATGATGGATAGAATCATATTCATGGGAACGGGTATCGATGACCAAGTCGCGAATATTATTCAAGCACAGCTTCTTTTCTTAGAAAGTGTCGATCCTAAAAGAGATGTTCAGATTTATCTCAATTCTCCTGGGGGATCAGTTTATGCTGGTTTGGGAATCTATGATACCATGCAGTTTATAGGTCCAGATGTTGCAACAATTTGCACGGGAATGGCAGCGTCCATGGGAGCCGTTCTTCTTTGCGCTGGTAACAAAGGAAAACGTACCGCACTTAAGCATTCCAGAGTGATGATTCACCAGCCACTCGGTGGAGCTCAAGGGCAGGCATCAGATATCGAAATCACTGCTAAAGAAATTGTGAAGCTTAGAAAAGAGTTGTACAAGATTATTGCTGAACATAGTGGTCAGACATTTGAAAAAGTTAGTGAAGACAGCGATAGAGACTTCTGGATGACTGCAGAAGAAGCGAAGAAGTACGGAATGATTGACGAGGTTTTGATTAGAAACCCCAAAAACTGATTTGACTTAATGGCCGGAGGCGAAAAAAGAGAGGTTAAGTGCTCATTTTGCGGTAGAAGCAAGAGTGAGGTGAACATTCTCATTGCGGGCGTTACAGGGCACATCTGTGATAATTGCATCACTCAAGCTCAGAGCATCGTTAATGAGGAACTCTCACAAAAAGCTCATTCAAAATTAGAATCGAATCTCGTTTTACAAAAGCCGGCAGAGATTAAAGCTTATCTTGATGATTTTGTGATCGGGCAGGTCGATGCCAAAAGAACCCTTTCGGTAGCAGTTTATAATCACTACAAAAGACTTCTTCAAAAAAAGGAAGATTCCAACACAGATGATGATGTTGAGATAGAAAAGTCAAACATCGTTTTTGTTGGAGAAACAGGAACGGGAAAGACGCTTTTGGCGAGAACAATCGCTAGAATGCTCAACGTGCCCTTTTGTATTGCTGATGCTACAATTTTAACCGAAGCGGGTTATGTTGGAGAGGATGTAGAAAGTATCCTTTCTAGGCTGCTGCAGGCCGCCGATTATGACGTGGCTTCCGCAGAGAGGGGAATCGTCTTTATTGATGAGATTGATAAGATTGCCCGGAAGAGCGATAATGCCAGTATAACTCGTGACGTGAGTGGGGAAGGAGTTCAGCAGGCTTTACTAAAACTACTTGAAGGCTCGGAAGTCAATGTGCCTCCTCAAGGCGGAAGAAAACATCCAGAGCAGAAGCTCATTCAAATCAACACAAAGAACATTCTATTTATTTGTGGCGGTGCTTTTGATGGCATCAAGAAGCATATCGAAAGAAGAGTCAAAACAAGTACTATAGGCTATGGCTCCAGCGCGGAGAATGCAAATTTTGAAGAAGATAATTTGCTCCAATATGTCTCCCCAGTTGATCTAAAGTCCTTTGGGCTTATCCCTGAGTTGATCGGTCGTTTCCCGGTTCTTACATACTTGAACCCCCTTGATAGAGAGACCTTGAGAAGAATTCTCACCGAACCAAAGAATGCTTTAGTCAAGCAGTATGTGAAGCTTTTTGAGATGGATGACTTAAATCTTTCATTTGAGAAAGAAGCCCTCGATTTCATTGTAGATAAAGCCATGGAATACAAGCTCGGTGCTAGAGGACTTCGATCGATTTGTGAAGCTATTATGACAGATCTTATGTACGAAGCTCCTGGCAATAGTGAATTGAAGTCTTTCAAAATTACATCAAAATACGCTGAAATTAAGTTCAGTAAATCCAAGATATCGCAGCTGAAAGTTGCATAAATCCTAATAAATCAATTCCAATTACACCATGAAAAAATCAGTATTACTAGTGGCGTTTGCGCTTGCCACTGTAGCCTCGAGCGCTCAAGAATTTCCAGCACCAAGTCCGAAAGCAAAGAATTACCAAATGGTAGGTCTTACGGAGATGGAAGTAGAATATAGCCGTCCAGGGGTTAAAGGCCGCGACATTTTTGGAGATCTCGTACCACTTGATAAGCTCTGGAGAACTGGAGCAAACAGAGCTACAAAAGTTTCTTTTAGCAACGATGTCATGTTTGCGGGTACTTCTGTAGAAGCTGGCACTTACGCGGTCTTTACTATACCTATGAAAGACAAGATCAAAGTGATGCTCAACTCTAATGCCAATCAAGGAGGAACGGGAAACTATGACGAAAGCTTAAATGTAGCAGCCGTCGAGGTCCCTTTCATGAAAAGCCCAATTGTAGTTGAGCGTATGAGCTTCTCTTTTGAGAATATAGAAGATTCGAAGGCTGATTTTGTTTTTATGTGGAGCGATATGATGTTTTCAGTTCCCATCACCGTGGATACTGATGCTCAAGTAATTGTAGCTATGGAGGACAAAATGAAAGAAATAAATGGTGTTTACGGCTTTTACGAAGATGCCGCTAGTTACTACCTCAAGAACGATAGAGATACAGTAAAGGCTTTGGAAATGGCTAAGAAATCAGTAGAGGTAAAAGAAGTGTTTTGGAATATGCACACCTTGGCAAAGGCTTACCACGCGAATGGTGACAATAAAAAAGCCAAAGAAACGGCGATGAAGTCTCTTGAAATGTCGAAAGAAGCGGAATATGAGCCTTACATAAAAATGAACGAAAAGCTTATTTCGGAGCTTTAAGAAATTAGAACATTCAACCAACTTAAAAGCCCCACTCCGATTCTGGAGCGGGGCTTTTTCATAGAATACTGTTTTCGCACTTAAGCTTGATTCACCACTTTTCCGTGGCACTGCTTATACTTCTTACCGCTACCGCACGGACAAGGATCATTTCTGCCAATCTTCTTCTCTACACGGACTGGCTCAGCCTTTCGCGGAGGTGTAGGAGCTTGCCTTTGTGCTCCTTGTCTTCCGTTTGAAGGTGTAGCGCCTGCTTCCATTCCTGGGCGACTTGTTTCCAATCTGCCAGAATCATCCTTGGCAGTGGTTGAGCGATTTGTAGTTTGAACTTCATCTGCTCTTCCCGGAAGAGATGCCTTTGAAAGGAATGAAACCACTTCCATACTCACTCTTCCGATCATCTTCTTGAAGAGTTCAAAAGATTCAAATTTGTATATCAAAAGTGGGTCTTTCTGCTCGAAACGGGCGTTCTGCACGGACTGACGCAAGTCGTCCATTTCTCTCAAATGCTCTTTCCATTCGTTATCGATAATCGAAAGGGTAACACTTTTCTCGAGCGCATTTTTCAGAATCTTTCCTTCTGACTCGATACATTTCTCAATATTTGCTACAATTTGAAGTGCCTTCTTCCCATCCGAGAAAGGGATGGCGATGTTCTCGAATTTGTTTTCTCTTTCGTGAACCTGCTGAATTACCGGCATCGCTGAAGTCGTCACGGAATCCATTCGACGTTTGTAACGCTCACGTGCTTCTTTGTAAACCAATTCGCTTAGCTCACCTGGCTTGTTGCCAATGAAGTCATCTTCAGAAACTGGAGAATCCATTCCGAAGAACTGCAGAAGGTCAATTTTGAATCCATCAAAGTCTTTGGCATCCTGATTATTTAGAACAACCTGCTCAGCTAAGTCTCTGAACATATTTTGGATGTCGAGTTCTAGTCGATCTCCGAAAAGTGCGTGTTTACGACGCTTGTAAATCACCTCTCTTTGAGAGTTCATAACGTCATCGTACTCGAGGAGTCTCTTTCTGATCCCGAAGTTGTTCTCTTCAACTTTCTTCTGAGCTCTTTCAATAGACTTGGTGATCATGGAGTGTTGAATCACTTCACCCTCTTCTAGGCCAAGTCTATCCATCATTTTTGCAATTCGGTCAGAACCGAATAAGCGCATCAAATCGTCTTCCAGGGAAATGTAAAATTGGGATGAACCTGGGTCTCCCTGACGCCCAGATCGACCTCTCAGCTGTCGGTCAACTCTTCTTGAATCGTGCTTTTCGGTACCCACAATGGCTAAACCACCTGCTTCTTTTACACCGTCACCGAGTTTAATATCGGTACCGCGTCCTGCCATATTCGTGGCGATGGTTACCGCTCCCGGACGACCGGCTAGTGCTACCACTTCCGCCTCTCGTGCGTGCAACTTGGCGTTCAATACGTTGTGATTGATACCTCGCATTTTGAGCGATCGACTCAAGAACTCTGAAACTTCAACTGAAGTGGTACCGACCAAAACTGGCCTTCCTTCTTTTGAAAGTTCCACGATCTCCTCAATAGCAGCATTGTACTTTTCTCTCTTTGTCTTGTAAACCTTGTCTTCTCTGTCCGCTCTAGCGATAGGGCGGTTGGTTGGGATGATCATTACATCCAACTTATAGATGTCCCACAACTCACCAGCTTCAGTTTCCGCCGTACCTGTCATACCCGCGAGTTTGTGGTACATTCTGAAGTAATTCTGCAAAGTGATCGTCGCGTAAGTCTGAGTGGCATCTTCGATCTTAACGTTTTCTTTCGATTCAATCGCTTGATGCAGTCCATCGCTGTAGCGACGCCCCTCCATAATACGACCAGTTTGCTCATCGACGATTTTTACTTTATTGTCCATTACTACGTAGTCTACGTCCTTCTCGAAGAGGCTGTAAGACTTCAGCAATTGATTAATGGTGTGAATTCGCTCGGCTTTTACCGAGTAGTTTCTTAAAAGCTCATCTTTCTGTTTTACTCTCTCTTCATCACTTACCTCGGCATTGTCGATCTCCATCATCAAAGTTCCCATGTCCGGTAAGACAAAAAATTCTGAGTCCTCGGTATTGCTCGAGATAAGGTCGATTCCTTTTTCGGTAAGTTCGATTCCGTTATTCTTCTCCTCAATGGTGAAGTAGAGTACCTCATCAGCTTTGGGCATCTCCTTCTCGTTGTCTTGGAGATAGTAGCCTTCAGTTTTAAGAAGAAGTTGCTTTACTCCTGGTTGGCTTAAGTACTTGATCAGGGCTTTATTCTTTGGAAGACCTCGATAAGCGCGGAAAAGAGATAAAGCTCCCTCATTGAATTCGTCCTTATCAGCCGGTTTTTCTTCTGGGTTTCCAATTTTTCTCTTGGCTTCAACCAAAAGGCTACTCACCAATTTTTTCTGAGCGTTGTAAAGTTTTTCAACTTTTGGCTTGAGATCATCAAATAAGTGTTCATCTCCTTTTGGTGTGGGTCCCGAGATAATTAGCGGAGTGCGAGCATCGTCGATCAATACTGAGTCGACCTCATCCACGATAGCAAAGTGGTGCTTTCGCTGCACCAATCTGTCTGGAGTGCTTGCCATATTATCTCTCAAGTAGTCGAAACCAAACTCATTGTTTGTGCCGAAAGTGATATCCGATTTGTAAGCTTTTCTTCTTGCATCGCTATTCGGTTGGTGTTTGTCGATACAGTCTACCGATAAACCGTGGAATTCGTAAATCGGACCCATCCACTCGGAGTCACGACGAGCCAGGTAGTCATTCACTGTTACCAGGTGTACACCTTTTCCAGCGATGGCATTCAAGTATACTGGAAGAGTCGCTACCAATGTCTTTCCCTCTCCAGTTTGCATCTCTGCTACTTTTCCCTGGTGCAGCGCTACACCACCGATGAGCTGGACATCGTAATGAACCATATCCCACTTGATCTCAGCTCCTGCAGCGAGCCATGAATTATTCCAAATGGCTTTATCACCTTCTATGGTAATGCTCCCTTTAGTGGCTGCAAGGTCTTTGTCAAAGTCTGTGGCAGTTACTTCTAGTTGTTCGTTCTCTTTAAATCGCTTTGCCGTTTGTTTTACGACTGCGAATGCTTCCGGCAAAATATCGAGAAGTACCTCTTCGATCTTATCGTCAGTTCGAGAGACGATGTCATCAATTTCCTTGAAAATTTCTTCTTTCTTCTCGATCTCCATATCAGGATTGTCATCAACTTGTTTTTGCAAGTCGGCTTTTTCCCTTTCTAGATCACTTGTAGAACCTTTGATTTTAGCCTTGAGTTCCTCCGTTTTGGCGCGTAGCTGGTCGTGCGTAAGTGAATTAAATTGCTCGTAAAACTCCTTTGTTTTATCTACGAGAGGAGAGGTTGCTTTTATATCTTTTTCGGATTTATCTCCAAATAATCTCTTGAGTGTCTTAGTTACTGAACCTAACATAGGTGTATTCTTATTTTCGATTTTCGTCGAGTCGGTAAAGGTACCCAATTCAGACGTATGATACCTTTTCTCGCGAGTTCAACCTTCTCATAAAATGTACCGAATCGATTGGGGTGCCAAAATGGCCGAAATAAAAAAGCCTGCTATTCTGCAGGCCTTTCATATCTAGTGTTAGATGAATTTAGTATTCGTCCTCGTTGAAGAAAAAATCTTCTTTCGTAGGGTAATCGGGCCAAATATCTTCGATGGTCTCATACACTTCTCCAATTTCTTCGATTTCCTGAAGATTTTCTACTACCTCCATGGGCGCACCGGTGCGCATTGCGAAGTCAATAAGCTCGTCTTTTGTTGCAGGCCAAGGGGCGTCTTCTAGGTATGATGCTAATTCTAATGTCCAATACATAATAGAGTCGTTTTAGACCGTTGACTGAATTTTTGCAAAAGTAATTTTTTTACTCTCACAATCAACTCTTTCTAAAATTTTATAAAAAGCTGATAATCAATTGTTAAAATTAATTTCCCTTCCACGGGATTTCCTTCGCTCCCAAATCCTGTGATAATTTTCGACTTAAAACGAATAAAAAGTCTGAAAGTCGGTTCAGGTATATCGGGATTTCAGGTGGAACTTCACTTTCATCTTTTAGGTGAAGTACTATTCTCTCAGCTCTTCTGCAAATGCACCTTGCAACGTGAGCTTGCGCTACAGTTTGGTTTCCTCCCGGTAAAACAAAGTTTCGCATGGGTGGTAATTCTTTGTCCATTGCGTCGATCTGTTCTTCGAGATAAACGGTATCATCCTCAGAAAGTTTCGGAATGGGAAATTTTGGCTCTCCCGGCTCTGAGGCCAATTGAGATCCAATGGTAAAGAGTTTATTTTGTATTTCTACAAGACTTTTTGAAATCTCTTCACTGATTTCCATCGATCGGAGCATCCCAACTGCAGTATTGAGCTCGTCCACGGTGCCGTAAGATTCAATTCTGAGGTGGTATTTAGCTACTCTAGAACCACCCAGTAGAGACGTTTTTCCTTGATCGCCAGTCTTTGTGTAAATCTTCATGCGAGATTGTTTAGAGCCCTAACGGAAAAAGGGCTAGGTTGTTCTGTGTAGAAGAAGCGAAATCTGAAGATGCAGTTGAAACTTAAGCTAATGAAGCCTCTTTGGTATCGCTTTCTACGACACCATCGCGAAGTCGTACTATTCGTTTGGCATGCTCGGCGATGTCTTCCTCGTGAGTTACGAGAATTATGGTATTACCGGCTTGGTGAATTTCATCGATAAGGGCCATAATCTCATAGGAGGTTTTTGTGTCTAGGTTTCCAGTAGGCTCATCGGCAAGGATGATAGATGGCTTGTTTACAAGGGCTCTTGCTACCGCCACGCGCTGTCTTTGGCCTCCAGATAGCTCATTTGGCTTGTGGTCCATCCTGTCTTGAAGACCCACCTGATGCAATACTTCTTCGGCTCTTTGAATTCTTTTGTCTTTCGAAACCCCTTTGTAAATGAGTGGAAGTGCAACATTTTCGAGAGCCGAATATCTTGGTAGAAGGTTAAATGTCTGGAAAACAAAACCGATTTCTCGGTTTCGAATATCTGCCAATTCGTCATCATCCATATGGCTCACATCGTTTTGATTGAGCAGGTATTTTCCTCTGCTCGGTGTGTCTAAACAACCGAGTATGTTCATCAGGGTAGATTTTCCACTACCCGAAGGGCCCATTAAAGCCACGAATTCACTTTTTTCAATTTCGAGATCGACGGTTTTAAGGGCATGTACTTCCTGCGAACCGACTTGGTAAATCTTTGCTAGGTCTTCTACCTTGATAATGGGTGTGCTCATAATCGGATTGTAAAATGTTCTTTTTCTGCTCGATCAGTTCTGAAAAATACCAGTCCAATATCGAACAAGTCAATGGTTAGGCTCACTGCACTATGTTCTTTTATCTCTTCCCAAGCTTCCTCCATGTCTTGCGACCAATGAATGTCACCAATCGCTATTACAGATTCAGTATTGGTGAAAGGCAAAATCTTTTCAAAGTACTCGATAGTTGGTTTCTTTTGATGATTGCCATCTAAATAGGCCAATTCAACTTTTTCTATTTGATCGAGGGTCAAATCTAAGGTATCCTCAAATCTTCCGACTATTATTTCGCCCTTTAGGCCAACCTTTTGCAAATTTTTAACGGCTAGAGACGCCAATGTAGGGTCACCTTCAAGGCTCCAAACTTTCGAATGATAGCTGCTAGCCAAATAGGCAGTCGTTAGCCCCAAATTTGTTCCGAGTTCCAGGATATTTTCCAAATGAAGATAGCTGGCCAGTCTTTGAAGGAGTTGGCCTATTTTCTTTGGCGAGGCACTAACTTTGGCTATCTCTGAAATACTCCTTTCGCTTTCCCTATTTATCCTGGATCCTGCTCCGTGGTCTTTGATTTTGATTCTAGAGGAATCCCGAGTCAGGTCTTTTCTGAGACCTTCTATAGCATCAGAGTTAATTGCTCCACTTTTATGAATGACTTCTTCACTTAGATCATATACAAATGGCGAATGAACTCCATGACGCTTTTGCGCCTTGATTCGATACTTGAGATATGCCTTCGCCATTTGCACAAAGCGAATTTACTACGTTTTAATTGGTAAGAGTTGTTTTAAAAGTTCGATGGACAATGGATTGGATGATCGGGAGAGGAGAGGGGTTTAGTGGTCTTGGCAGTTTGCTCGATTCAGGAGACAGTCTGTGTTTATCTTCAAGTGTAAAGTGCATAAATTTCCCGCGGTTAAACTCTTTGGCTTAACCGCATTGATCCAGTTTATCAAACCCCTTATACCCAAGCAAAACCCAACCTTTGCTTCGCCAAGGTTGAATTTTTTGCGTCTGAAAATCACTTTTTGAGAAAGCTTTT
>JAKVAV010000005.1:127867-266028 GCA_022448105.1 Flavobacteriales bacterium
TATACCCAAGCAAAACCCAACCTTTGCTTCGCCAAGGTTGAATTTTTTGCGTCTGAAAATCACTTTTTGAGAAAGCTTTTTGGATTAACTCCGTTGATCCAGTTTATCAAACCCCTTGTACCCAAGCAAAACCCAACCTTTGCTTCGCCAAGGTTGAATTTTTTATGCCCAAAACTTTAGCCTTGAGCGAGCTCAACCAAAGTTTTGGGCATAAAAAAGCCCCGACAATCGTCGGGGTGGTTTTGCTTGTGGGAGATACTGGATTCGAACCAGTGACCCCCTGCTTGTAAGGCAGGTGCTCTGAACCAGCTGAGCTAATCTCCCTTTCGGGTGTGCAAATATAGACGATTTTTCTATGTAGCAAACGAGGACAAGAAAAAAATGATTTTTGACCTAGAGAACTTCAGCCACCACGAATACACTACCGCCTACAAATATGAGATCGTTGAGCTGAGACTCAGCAATTGCTGTCTCAAGAGCAATTTTTACCGACGGATAGACTTTGCCTAAAAGTGCCTGCTTATTTCCTTGAGCTGCCAGCTCTTCTGCGTCCTTTCCTCGAGGTACATCTGGTCTGCACCAGTAGTATGTGGCTGACTTAGGCAATAGACTCAATATCGATTTAGCATCCTTGTCACCGACCATTCCCCAAACCATGTGGAGTCTTACGTAGGTTTGTTTGCGCAAAAAGTCGACAACCTGCTGTACTCCAGATTCGTTGTGTCCTACATCTGTTATGACGGTTGGCATTTCGCCAATACTCTCCCAGCGACCGCGCAGTCCGGTTAGCTCCACCACATTTTGAGCGCCAGATCTCACTTTTGCCTCCTCGAGCTCCCAGCCTGCTTCCTTCATGGCTTTTACCGCCATGGCCACTGTGCGCATGTTTTCTCGTTGATATGACCCGTTTAGATCCGTTTCAAGAATGGGCGAACTAGCAAATACGTCATATCTTTTGGAATCTCTCTCATCGGCAATATTTTCAAGGACATTTCTGGCAGCGAAGGTGTTTTCGCCAATTACTACGGGAACTTTTGCTTTGATAATCCCACCTTTTTCTGCCGCGATTAGCTCAAGGGTATCGCCTAAAAACTGCTGGTGATCCCTTCCAATATGAGTGATGATAGATAACTCTGGGATCACCACATTGGTCGAATCCAGTCTACCGCCCATTCCAACTTCGAGAATGGCAATATCCACCTCCTTATGAGCGAAATAATCGAATCCCATGACACAGGTAAGTTCGAAGAATGACGGTTGGAGATCCAGATTTTTGGCTTGAAAAGCTGCGACAAATTTGATGACTTCATCTTCTGGAATCATCTCGCCATTGATTCTGATTCGCTCTCGGTAGTCTTTGAGGTGAGGAGAAGTGAAAAGTCCAGTCCTGTAACCGCAAGATTGAAATATGGCAGCTAAGGTATGTGCAACCGAGCCTTTTCCATTGGTTCCAGCGATGTGTATACACTTAAACCTCCTCTCAGGATGATCAAAGGCTTCGCAAAGTGCGATGGTATTCGATAAATCTTCTTTATAGGCGGCTGCTCCAACTCGTTGGAACATTGGGAGCTGGCTAAATAGATAATCGACAGTTTCGCGATAATCCATTTTATTTCAGTTGGAAAACATACCGAACTTTTCCACGTTGCGAGATGGCCGCATCTGGATCGCCGTTAAATTTGAAATTATTCAAGACGTCATTTTTGGCCAGATTGATGAGGTACTGGCTAGTAGTGTTTGACTCTCTCAGGTTGGGTTGAACTTTGGTAACCTTCCCACTTTTGTCCACCCAAATATTTAGAACAACAATTCCTTCTTCNTTGGTGGTGGATATTTTAGTACCGTAACCTGGAAGCATGCTTCTACCATCTAGCTGCCAACTTCCGCTTCCTCCGCCAACAAGTCCCTCGCCATCATTTCCGTCAGGGCTTCCTTGATCTCCAGAGCCAGAAGTTTCTCCTTGACCATCGCCTGGGTTGCTCGTTTCGTTGAGTGACTGCAGTGCGTCACTTAATTGATCGCTGATCGTTGGTTTTGGCTTCGGTTTCTCAACTGGCTTTTCTGGTTGTTCCTCTTCAGTTGGCTTTGGCTTTTCTTCCTGAGGCTTTGGAACAGCTATTTCACTTTCTGCCTCTTCCGCAACTTCCTCAACCAGATCTTCGACCACTTCAGGTTCGGAGTTCACGACGGGTTCTGGATCTTGAATTTGTTGCGTAGGACTAACGATATCTGGTCCTCCAGCATCTTCTTCCCAACCAAATTCTACGGAAGCACCAGCATCCTCGGGTAATGGATTAGGCTGTTTGAGTCCAAAAAAGACAAAGAGGATAAGGGCCACCAAATGAAATAGAATGGTCGCCATCAGAGCTTTCGATTTTCTTTTTTTTTCCTCGCCAGAGTCCATTTATTCAGGCTTTGTGGCCAATACTATTTTCCACTGATTGCGCTTGGCAATATCAAGAACCTCTACTGTTTTGCCAGTCGGCACTTGTTGATCCACGTGAAGTACAATTCCCGGTTTTTCGGCTCCAGCCAATTCTCCAGCCAATATTGCTTCCAAAGAGAGAGGATCAATAATCGTATTATCTACGGAATAGATCAAATCTTGATCAATTCTCAAAGCGATGGTTTGCTTGTCCTTAGCCTTGTTTTTGCTCACAGGCAAATCAACCGGAAGCGCATAGGGACTGACCAATGTCGACAAGATGATGAAGAAGATCAACAAGAGAAACACCAGATCCGTCATCGACGACATCGAGAAACTTGCATTGACTTTATTCCGAGACCGTAGGTTCATGCTATTTACTTACCAGGTTCTTCAAGAAGGTCAATAAACTCAATTGATCTAGCTTCCATTCGGTGCACAACTTTATCCACCTTCACAACAAGAGTATTGTAAGCGATGTAAGCGATAATTCCGATCACGAGACCGGCCACGGTAGTAATCATCGCTTGCATAATTCCTCCAGAAAGAGCTGCGATTTCTACGCCAGCATCTGAGATTTTCATGGCATGGAATGTCGCGATCATACCTATTACCGTACCAAGGAAACCGATCATGGGAGCAGCACCTGCTACAGTCGCTAGCAGAGCTAATCCTTTCTCAAGCTTGTAAACTTCTAGTTTGCCAACGTTTTCAATAGAAGCACTGACATCATCCATTGGTTTACCAATTCTCGCGATTCCTTTATCGATCATTCGACCAATCGGAGTATTGCTGGACTGGCAAAAGCTTCTAGCTGCCTCGAGCTTCCCGTCGCTCACGTAGTCTTTGATGCGATTCATGAAGTCCTTGTCTTCTTTTTGGGCTTTGGAAATGGCCATCCACCTTTCGGCGAAAATATAAATAGCTAAGATGGAAAGAGCCGCGAGAGGAATCATGATGTACCATCCGCCTCCTTGAAGCAATTCCCAAATAGAAAGAGTTTCTTCTGTGATCTGACCTGCGGACAGACTATCTGATACTGCAGGGTCGATTTGCAAAATCAAGGGTGTATTCATGCAAACAAGAATAGTTGAGATTGGTGTATAAACGATAGAGTCCTCTACAAATTATGCACTAAGGAGTATGAATACTCCAGCTCCAGCCAAATAACCTAGTATTGCGAGTAGAGAAAGTTTCTTCATATACCAGATGAAGTCAATACGCTCAAGCCCCATAGCGGCAACCCCAGCAGCTGATCCGATGATCAAAGCACTTCCACCAGTTCCAGCGCAATAGGCAAGAAAAAGCCAAAAATCTCCACTGGCCGCAAAAACTCCTTCAGCGGCTATTGGATACATCCCTTGAGCAGCTGCAACGAGTGGAACATTGTCGACAATAGCGGAAAGTAAACCTATTGTCAGGTCTATAGCATAAATATTTCCGACGGTATCATTTAGCCACATGGCGACCTGTTGAAGTAAACCGGCTTCTTGAAGCGCAGCAACCCCAAGCAGAATTCCCAAAAAGAAAAGAACAGAACCTGAGTCAATTTTCCTAAGAATCCAGAGAACGGTAATTTTTTTCTTGTCTTCCATTGGCTTCTTCCTATGCATTATTTCAGTTACAGCCCAGATCATTCCTAAACTTAACATCATTCCCATGAAAGGAGGAAGGTGTGTAATAGTTTTAAATACGGGAACAAATAGAAGTCCTGCAACACCTAACACAAAAATGGTAAATCTCTCTTTTGGAGAAGCCGGATTTTCTTCTTCTCTACCTGCTTTTCTTACAGGTCTCGTCACATCTCCTTTCATTCTGAAACTGAGGAAAATTAGAGGTACTATTACTGTTACCAAACTGGGGAGCAATAGCTCTTTTACAATTATCGGGGTGGAGGGGAGTTGTTGTTTAATCCAAAGCATGGTAGTGGTAACATCGCCAATAGGCGACCAAGCTCCACCTGCATTCGCCGCAATTACAAGAAAACCAACAAAAAACCATCTGGTTTTTTTGTCCTCTATTAATTTTCGCAGAAGTGAAACCATGACAATGGTAGTCGTCAAATTATCAAGAATAGCACTGAAGAAGAAGGTTAAAATACTCAATATCCACAGTAATTTAACCTTATTGGTGGTTTTAATCTTGTCGGTAATTACTCTAAAACCTTCGTGTGCGTCAACAGTCTCAACGATCGTCATGGCTCCCATCAGGAAGAAGAGAATACTGGAGATCTCGTAAAGATGATGTATAAGTCCTCCTTCTCCACTTGCTCCATGTTCTATGATATGATGTAAATCGGATCCGTCTGGGATAGAAAACACGTAAAGTGTCCAACATATTATTCCTAGCAGCAAAGCAGAGGCAGCTTTGTCGATATGAAGAGGATGCTCGAGTGCTATCGCTAGATACCCAAGGACGAATACTACTACAATTGCTATTTCCATCTTAAACGAGTTGCGAGAGTGCTATCTCGAAAGCAGTCTCCGCCATATTGGTCTTATTTTGGTGTTTTTCTATAATTTTTTCAATTGCCATTTTGATAATGTCAGAAGTGTCTGAGAATATGGCTTCATCGCTCATTTCCACATCTTTTCCCATGCAATACGCAAAAACTCTTGCCATTCCACAATTGGAGATGAAGTCAGGGATCAAACTTACCTTTTGGTCGGCATATTCCATAGTTGGACCAAAAAATATTTCAGGATCTGCAAAAGGAACATTGGCACCACTCGCGATTACCTCCAGCCCAGCTGCAATCATTCGATCAACTTGATCTCTAGTAATAAGTCTTGATGCCGCACAAGGAAGGAAAATGTCTGAAGGTAAGTCCCAGATTTTTGAGTTTACTTCTTCGAAACTCAGTAAATTTTTTCCAACAAGCTTATTACCCTCTTTGTCCAGGAAGATCTGTTTAATTTCTTCGAAGGACAGTCCTTCTTCACGAATGATGCCCCCTTCTCGGTCTATGATTCCCACTACTAATACACCCGCTTGAGCCAAATAATAGGCTGCTGCTGCTCCTACATTTCCCCAGCCTTGGATAATGGCTTTCTTTCTGTGGTATTGCTCATTTCGAAGGGTGTAGTGATGCAATACACTCACAGCAACACCATAACCTGTAATCATGTCTGCAATCACATACTTCCTTGTTGGGTCTGGCGAATAATTAGGGTCTTCGACAACCTTTGAAACCCCAAAACGGAGTTGACCGATTTGATGGATTTTTTCGTTTTCTCTGGGTTTGAAATGGCCATTCACGACTCCTTCCTGAGGATGCCATAATCCGTAATCTTCAGTAATCGGAATCACCTCATGAATTTCGTCTACATTGAGATCTCCGCCAGTTCCGTAATAGTTCTTTAGAAGCGGAGTCACGGCTTTGTACCATCGCTCAAGCACTCCTTGCTTTCGAGGGTCTTGAGGATCGAAATTTATACCGCTCTTTGCACCTCCAATTGGAGGTCCTGACACGGTGAATTTTACCTCCATGGTCTTTGCCAAAGACTCAACTTCACGTTGATCGAGCCCTTTTCTCATTCTCGTTCCTCCACCAGCAGCCCCCCCTCTGAGGCTGTTAATCACTATCCATCCAACAGCTTCTGTCTCAGGATCATTCCATTCAAAAATTATTTCAGGGGCTCGCTCTTCAAACTTTTTGAGTAGGTTTCTCATAAAGGTGGATTTCAATGAGTCGCAAATATATCAAAAGCACTCGTGCACGGTGAGAAGAAATGATTAAGAATTACGGGAAGTAAACTGCTCCAGAACAGGAGTCTTTTGAAGCTCCCGTTACAGATCTGAGGACATTGATCTTACTCTCTAATCGAAGTTTTGCCAAGTAGGCGAAGATCAATGCTTCTTTTCCTTCAATCAACTTGTTTTCTGGAACGATTAGATTTTCCGATCCCACTTTCTCGGTAATTAAGGATATAAGGAAGGTATTATATGTCCCACCTCCTGTCACTAAGGTATGTCCTTTGTTGGGAAGTGAATTTGCGATCTGGATTGATGCATGTTCTGTGAAAGTTCGCAAAGCATCGAATGGGTTGAGGCTTTCGAGTATGGGGAAAATGAATTCCTCTATCCATTCCCTGCCCAATGACTTTGGCGGTGAATATTGATAAAAATCT
This sequence comes from Flavobacteriales bacterium, assembly GCA_022448105.1. Lineage (GTDB taxonomy): Bacteria > Bacteroidota > Bacteroidia > Flavobacteriales_D > Cryomorphaceae > JAKVAV01. Next base: position 134,423 of record JAKVAV010000005.1, read on the forward strand.
AATGCATTCAATTCATCGAGTGAAGGGGTAACTAAGCGTCCAGATTTCGCCATTTTGCCTCCATCGTCAAATGACTTGCTAAGTTTTTTCGAAAAATGATTGAGTACAAAATTCACTGGGCAGATGTCGAAGGCTATTCGTGTTGAATTTTGGTCCCTGCTGATATTGGCAAATCCCCCGAGGTTTAAACATGCTGAATATTCGCTGAAAAGGTCCGAATCTCCTATGGGTACTAAAGGAGCTCCTTGGCCGCCAAGTGCAAGATCATTTCTTCTGAAATCGCAAACCGTGATCAAATTTGCGTGAGCAGCAACAATGGCTCCGTTGAGCATCTGAGTTGTAAGCCCAAAATTAGGATTGTGAAAAATCGTTTGCCCATGGATTCCGACAAATTTCGCTCGATTTTCATAAAACTCATCGAAACGTTTGATTTCTCTGGCAAGAAAAAGAGAATATTCGTTTTCTAACTCGAAGAACTCGAGAGCTGAAAGTCTGCTGGCTTGACTTAACTTTTCGTGTAGAACTTTCGGAAATGCCGAACACTCAAACGCTAAGATATCAAAAGATTTTTCTCCAAATCTGCATAAACAAAGATCTACTCCGTCGAGTGATGTTCCTGTCATTACGCCAATTCCTATTTGGTAATCAGGTTTGTATGAGTGCTTTTGGTTCACGGTTTTTGTAAGCAATTAAAGAGTAAATTTGCAGCGCTGAAAATTAAACCACGTAAAATATGAACTTTCAATTGACAGAAGAGCAAATTGCGGTGAGAGATGCGGCTAGAGACTTTGCTCAGAACGTATTGAAACCAGGGGTTATCGAAAGAGACAATCAACAAAGATTTCCTAAGGAAGAGATCAAACAGCTTGCGGAGCTTGGCTTCATGGGAATGATGACTGATCCGAAATACGGAGGAAGCGGAATGGACACGGTTTCCTATGTTTTGGCCATGGAAGAACTTTCGAAAATCGATGCGTCTGCTTCGGTATGTATGTCGGTAAACAACAGCCTTGTTTGCTGGGGCCTCGAAGCATTTGGAACTGAGGAACAAAAGGAGAAGTATTTGGTGCCCCTGGCAAAAGGAGAGAAAATAGGAGCATTTTGCTTAAGTGAGCCCGAAGCTGGATCAGACGCAACTTCGCAGAGAACAACCGCTATTGACAAGGGTGACCACTATCTTTTAAATGGCACTAAGAATTGGATAACCAATGGTGGATCAGCGTCGATCTATCTCGTTATAGCACAAACTGACTCGGACAAAGGTCATAGGGGCATAAATTGTTTAATCGTTGAGCGTGAGATGGAAGGTTTCCAGCTCGGCGCAAAAGAGGATAAACTGGGAATTCGCGGGAGCGATACCCATACGCTAATGTTTCAGGATGTTAAAGTCCCGAAGGAGAATAGAGTGGGTGAGGATGGTTTTGGATTCAAGTTTGCCATGAAGACTCTTTCCGGTGGACGAATTGGAATTGCCGCGCAGGCACTCGGAATTGCAAGTGGAGCTTATGAGCTGGCCCTTGCCTACAGTAAGGAGCGTCAATCCTTTGGCAAACCAATTCACCAGCATCAAGCTATTGCTTTTAAATTGGCCGATATGGCTACCCAAATTGAAGCCGCCCGTTTGCTTTGTCTCAAAGCTGCTCAGCAGAAAGATAATGGCGAAAACTTCGACTATGCCAGTTCCATGGCTAAGCTATACGCCTCTCAAGTAGCAATGGACGTTACGGTTGAGGCGGTTCAGGTGCATGGAGGCTACGGTTTTGTGAAGGAATATCACGTGGAGCGACTAATGCGAGATGCTAAGATCACGCAGATTTACGAGGGTACTTCTGAGATCCAGAAGATTGTGATCTCGAGGTCATTGCTAAAGGATTAAAGGAATTTTTTCACTCGTTCCATTGCCACCATCCTGCTGCCTTTTGCAATGACCAGATGGTTTTTGATGGGGTTCGTCGCGAGGAATTTCTCCAGTTCTTCGGGGGTTTGACAATAGTGATACCCTTTTTTGTTGCAACTAACAAAATGTGGTCCAACCAAAATGGCATTGAGCTTCAGCTCTTCTAATAAGTCTATTAAGTTTTGATGCTCTAGGATTGTGTCGTTTCCAAGTTCAAGCATGTGTCCAATGAGCGCAAGTTTTGGATTATGATCCATCTTTGCAAAATTCCTAAGGGCAGCCTCCATGCTTGATGGGTTGGCGTTATATGCATCGAGAATGAGCTTGTTTTTTCCAGTTTTGACCATCTCTGAGCGATTGTTCTGAGGTTGGTAATCGGAAAGAGCGCTTGAGATATCTCTAATGCTTACCTTGAAATAGCTGCCTATACAAGCGGCGGCCATTAGGTTGGTAAAATTGTAAGATCCAACGAGTTTAGAGGTGATTTCACCGGAGGCGACACCCTCATGAGAAAATTCGAATGAGATAAACGGTTTGGGCTTCAGTATTGATCCAGCGCAAAAGAAATCCTTTCGAGTTCCATATAGAGTTCTATCCGTTCCTTCGGATAGCTCCATAAGCATGTCATCATCTCCATTTACAAATAGCTTTGCAGATTTAGCAGCCATGTGCTTGTAGAGTTCTGATTTGCCCTTTTTAACCCCTTCGAACCCTCCAAAACCTTCAAGATGTGCTTTGCCAATATTAGTGATCATTCCGTAGTCAGGATCGCTGATTTTGCATAAATCACGAATCTCTCCTTGGGCGTTTGCGCCCATTTCGATGACTGCAATTTCAGCATTTAGAGGAATACTCAGCAAAGACAATGGGACACCGATATGGTTGTTTAAATTTCCCGAGGTATAGTATGTCTTATACTTTTTGCTCAGCACTGCAGCGATCAATTCCTTATTGGTTGTCTTCCCATTGCTCCCTGTGAGTCCGATCACTGGGAACTTGAATTGATCTCGGTGATATCTTGCCAGTTTCTGAAGGACTGTAAGCACATCATCTACCACAGTTATTCCTTCTACTCCTTTCAGAGCAGTGTCGTCGGCAACGACATGGGCTGCACCTCTCTCTAATGCGGTTTTCGCAAAGGTATTAGCATCAAAATTTGGTCCCTTTAGGCAAAAAAATATAGAATCTTCAACCGGATTTCTCGTATCGGTAGTAACTCGAGGAAACTTGCTGTAAATCTCATACAATTTGGCTGTGTCCATACATCAGAAATAAAAATGCCCAATCGATAGACTGATTGGGCATTTTTATTTTAACTTTTTAAATGTTTTATCTGGATTGGTTGAATCCAACTGGGCTACCCACTCTATCCATCGCGCAACGGAATCCGATAGTGGCGGTTGCTTTTCTTTCATCCATGTATCTTCTTGTTCCAGGGCTTAGGTAGTAAGCTCGATCTCTCCAGCTACCTCCTTTATAAACTCTTGCTCTATTGCTCACTAAAGTAGTGTTTCCGTAGTCATACATTGAAACTTCGCCCGAATTTGGCGCGGTATAGTTTATGCTCGAGTTGAAGTCTCCATCTTTGTAGTCTATATTGTCTGCAATTCTATAATTGTCTCGATCAATATTTTCCTCAGGTCGAACATTTCTCATTCTTACGTTTCCTGGAGTGTTTTCGACAAAGTCTCCGACTCCACTGAGTAACTCAGGTGCAATTCTCACGTCACTTGTTCTGATGGCTTGAATGGCATCTCTAACTAAAGTGTAGGCCTCATCATCCTTTCCTTCGTTCATCCTTTCCACGGCTTGTTCGCAAAATGAATTAAGGTTTTCCATTAGTTGAGCTTCCTCTGGACTAAGCTTTCCCTGAGTCTCTTCGTCAAAAGCTTTTATGTATTGATTTACTCCATCAACATCATAAGTTACCACCGTGAGTTTGTCATCAATCGCTCCTTCGCTGTCTAACACTTTTGTCTTATAAACATTACCTCTGAAAGGTCTGAACTCCTCCATATCCTCTGCGCTCAGAGGTCGATAAACATCCATTACCCATTCACTTACATTTCCAGCCATGTTGTAGAGGCCATAATCATTTGGCTGATACGCGTAAACTGGAGCAGTGACATCTGCATTATCGTTAAGGCTTCCAGCTACTCCCATGTAATCTCCTTTGCCTCTCACAAAATTCCCAACTAGCTGACCGTAAAAACGGCTATTATTATCTCCGTCTCTCACGTAATGGCCATTCCATGGATAAACTTTTCTCTCTGTTATTAATTCTTGGAATGAATTACCGACTAGGCCATAAGCTGCGAATTCCCACTCAGCTTCCGTTGGAAGTCTATACCGAGGAAGTAAGATTCCATCTTCCATGCGCACGTTGCGAAATTCCTTGTCTGGGTCAAGATCAGAAAGACCATCTACTCTTTTTCCGCTTTCATACTGACCTGCCAGATAGGCGTCCGTATCGAAATGGTCTTCATTGATTTGCTGAGGAAAGTGCTCGAAGAGTCCTTCTCTGATTAGGATCGCTTCATTAACACGATCAGACCTCCATGCGCAAAAGTCATTTGCTTGCAACCAGTTTACACCAACAACGGGGTAATCATTATAGGCAGGATGTCTTAAGTAATAGTCAACATACGGCTCGTTGTATGCAAGCCGAGATCTCCAAACAAGAGTATCGGGAAGTGCTTTTCTGTATATTTCTGGATAGTCAGCGCCGTAAACTCTTTTGAGCCAATAGAGGTACTCTAGCCAATATACATTTGTGACTTCTGTCTCGTCCATGTAGAAAGAGGAAACGGTCACTCTTCTCGGAATATTATTCCAATCTTTCATAACCATTTGCTCTGTAGCTCCCATCGTAAAGGTTCCTCCCTCGATGAGAATTAGACCAGGACCAGTTTCCTGCTCGGAATATAGAACTCGTTCAAATCCACCATTTTCTGGATCGTTGTAGTTCCATCCTGTAGCATTTGAGCTTTCATAACTACAGGAAGAGACTCCTAAAAGGATCCCTGCAGTCAATGCGATTAAGCCAAATTTTATTTTGAATGCTTTCATGGGGTTATTGATTTCTGTTTTGCAGGTTTGTAGCGCTTCTACCTCAAAAACTAGAATGCTGGACACTTTATTGCCCTGAATTTCTTCTTCTTCGGTTTGCAGTTGAAATTAAATGCAAATGATATTTCATGAGACCCAGCTGTTTGGGTGGTCAAGCGACTAGTCGTTAAATCATAGCTGTAACCGGTTTTGAAACGATCTGTTTCGACCCCTAGAAGTATGATAAATGAGTCTTCGAATCTATACCAAACACCACCTATTAGCGGCCCTTTCTGAATGTATACTCCAAGATTGAATTGCTGAAAATCATACTGCTGCTGGTACAGAATATTTGGGGAAATATAGGTGTCTGTATTCCCTTTAATGTCTCTACCCATAGGTATTTTAGCGCCTGCATGTACGGTATACTTTCTTTCTAGAGGAGCTTCTTGCACAATCAATGATTCGTTCGGTTCGAATAAATGGTGTACGGCGACACCCCCAAAGAAGGTTTCACTAAAAATGACAAACCCACTACTAAAATCAACATTATCTACTTTGCCTCCCCTTTCTCGATCTTGAGATTCATAAATAAATCCTCGTCTAGGATCTATCTGGTCTCCGAAAGTTAAGCGGCTCCAGTCCAAATTTCTTTGAAAGTAGCTTGCTTGGAATCCTGCGACCATCGAAACGTTTTCGCTAAGAGCGACTTGGTAAGAGTAGATGGCGTTTACCGAAAATTGAGTGAGCGTGCCTCTTCCCGCATTGTCCGTCATCAAATAAACCCCGACGCCCCCGCTGATTGCATCCACGTACTGATCGTACGAAGCGCCAGTCGTGACAAAGTTTCCAGAAAGGGCAGGCCACTGATTTCTATAGTTAAGAACTACACGTGGACAAGTGGCTGTGCCTGCCAAAGCAGGGTTTAAGTATAGTGGGTTGGCGTAAAATTGTGTGAATGTAGGGTCTTGACATTGAGCATTTTGACTGCTAAAGCAAGCTACTATTAATGCACACAAAACAATGGCTCGATGCAATTTACACTCCATAAATGGGGCTAAAAGTGTAGTTTTTTTCAAAGCTCCAATTATACGAATTTTTTTATTCGCGGTTCGATAGGTAATAGGTAGTCTAGGCAATAATCTAATTTGGAATGGCGTTCTGGCCATGTTTACGGTTAAAATTACAGCATTCTGAGGTTAAAGTTACGTTTTACATGGTGTATTTTTGCCAGAAGATTGTAATGTAAAGGAATAGTAGCAAACATGAGGAGATTCTTTTTGACAACGTCAATGGTTTTGTTTTCACTCTTTACGATGATGGGGCAAATTTCCAAAGAGGTTAGTATAGAATGGAGCGACAAACCAATCAGTTTAGCAGGTATTGCGGATTTACAAATGATTCCTTCGTTTGAGCATGCGATGCATGATGAGAGATTTGACTACTTTCCAGTTTCAGTGACTCAAATTGCCTTGCCGAAAGGCACTTCGGTGAGTGCATTATCTATTGAGGTAAGGGAGACTGGAGAATTACTTGAATTTATCGATAAAGCCTCCTTGAACGATCTACCTCAGCTAGAGTGGGAAGTGAAAGACGAGAGGGGAATTCCAAAGTTGATAGTTCATTATTTACCCTATTCCAAAGATTTAGGAGCCCTTATTGTAAAGTACAGAATTAAATACGTGCTAGACCAGAACCTCAGGAAAAGAAAGACAAATTCTTATGCTTCTAGTAGTGTTATGGCGGTGGGAGATTGGTACAAGATTGGAGTGGTTGAAGACGGAGTTTACCAAATGAAGTCAGATGATTTGGAGCAATTGGGAATTGATGTAGAAAATTTGGATCCCCAAACACTTAACATATTCGGGAATGGATATGGTCAGCTTCCATACGAGAATAGCATTGACCGGCCAGATGATCTTTTGCAAACCGCCATTTACATAGAAGGTGAGGCAGATGGGTCTTTCGATGACAGCGACTACATTTTGTTTTACGCCAACGGCCCAAATACATGGAAATTTGACGAGTCAACAAATCGCTTTAAACATTCAAAACATCTGTATTCCGATTCATCCTATTATTTCATAGGGATAAATACCAGTCTCCCTGCAAAAAGAATACAATCCATTTCATCTACCGGGAGTCCGCCCACTGTACAGGTAAACACCTTTAACGACTTCGCCTTTCACGAAATCGATAGAGAGAACGTGTTAAAAAGTGGGAGATCATGGTACGGAGAGAAATTTGATGTTCAAACCACATATTTTTTCGAAGGAGATAAATATACTTTTCCAAATATTCTCGCTAGTGATTCAGTTTACTTAGACGTAGCTTTTATGGGTAGGAACACGGTGGTAAATTCTGAATTCACTTTTTCTGTAAATGGCGCAGCATCTTCAGTTGTTGTTCCAAGTACCGGTATAGGCGCTACTGCCCCATTTGGCAAAGAGGCGAAAGGACAATTAGCACTGCTCACTTCTTCTCCTTCACTAAATGTAAGCTTTAGCTTCGATAAAAAAGATATTCCTTCCGCAAGTGGTTGGTTGGACTGGTTCGAGCTTAATCTCAAAAGAGAGCTAAGGATGGCTCGGTCTCAGATGAAATTTAGGAATTCCGATTCCTTTGGGGAGGGGGGAGTAGCGCAGTATTTTGTGGCTAACGCACAGACTATTCAGGAGATATGGAAAGTTACCGACCCTGCTAATGTGAAGCGAGTAAATTTTGAGCTCAACCAAGACGTCGCGTCCTACACGATTGATGCTTCAGAATTAGAGGAGTTCATCGCGTTTACGGATTCTGATTTTTTAGTCCCTAGCCTAGAAGGCCAAGTTCCAAATCAAAATTTGCATTCTCTTGGGACGAAAAATCCCATCGACATGGTTATTGTATCGCCCTCATTACTTGTGAATGAAGCTGAGCAATTGGCCGATCTTCACAGAAACTACCCATCAGATCCTTTAAGTGTTGAAGTTGTTAAGCTTAGTCAAGTGTACAATGAGTTTTCATCAGGGATGAGGGATGTTACCGCCATAAAATGGCTTATGAAGATGCTCTACGATCGAGCAAAAGACAATATGGAGAACGCCCCGCGTCACGTGCTTCTTTTCGGAGATGGGTCATATGATAATGTTAATTTTTCTTCAAATAATTCAAATCTTGTTCCAACCTATCAGTCTGAAAATTCGCTTAGTCCTACAAGTTCATTTGTAAGTGACGATTACTTTGGGCTGCTAAGTGACGATGATGGAGAGGCTAATAGCGATCTGATGGACATTAGCGTGGGAAGACTGACGGTTAAAAATCGAGCGGAAGCATCTTCAGTTGTCAATAAAATATCGAGGTACATGACACAGGTAATTACAGGAGATTTAACTGAAAACAATAGTGCATTTGGTTCCTGGAGAAATACGATCACGCTAGTCGCAGACGACGAGGATGGGAATGATCATATGGATAATTCGCGGCAGATTAGCGCTCAAATTGAGTCCTATTCAAAAACATATAATATTGAAAGAGTCTTTACCGACGCCTTCCAGCAGATCGCTACACCGGGTGGAGATCGTTATCCTGATGTCAATTCTGCCATTGATAGACGTGTCCGCAATGGGGCATTTATCATAAACTATATCGGTCATGGCGGTGAATCTGGTTGGGCTCAAGAGAGGATTCTAGATATTCCTACAATTTTGGAATGGGATAACACCAACAGGATGCCAATATTTATGACAGCTACTTGTGAATTTACCAGGTTTGACGATCCACTGAGAACCTCAGGGGGTGAGCTGGTTTTATTGAATGCTGCTGGTGGTGGTATTGCCTTACTAACAACCACAAGGTTGGTTTATGCTCTTCCTAATTTCAGGTTGAACCAATCATTTTATGATGCGCTTTTTCAAAGGCCATTGGATGAGAACATTACGAGGCTTGGCGATGTCTATCGAGACTGTAAAAATGGAGTGGGAAGTTCAAGCAACTACCGAAACTTTAGTTTAATTGGTGATCCAGCATTACCTATGGCAATTCCCAAATACAATGTTGAAATAAGCTCGATTACGGATACGCTGAATAATCCAATAGATACATTAAAGGCCTTGGGAATCGCTAGGGTGAACGGCAAGATTACCACTGGTTCAACGAATGTGACACAATTTGATGGGGTTTTGGAAGCTACGGTTTTTGATAGAGTAAAAATTAGAAATACTCTCGCTAATGATGGAGGTACTGTGTTCACTTATCCAACGCAAGAGGATGTCATCTACAGGGGTGTTGCTGAGGTAAAAAATGGTCAGTTCAGTTTTGATTTTGTTTTACCCAAGGATATTCCGTTTATAACGGACACAACGGCCAGAATTAGTTTATATGCATTTTCTCGGACTGAAGATGCAGCAGGATTTCGAGATGAACTGACTATCGGTGGGAGGGATCAAAATGCCATTGACGATGGGGTGGGTCCATCTATTGATTTGTTTATGAATGACGAAAACTTCGTTTTTGGCGGATATACAGATGCTGAGCCTATTCTTTTAGCAAATATTATTGATCCAAACGGGATAAATACCGTAGGTACTGGAATAGGTCATGACATTAGCGCTGTGTTAGATGGTGATATTGCTAATACATTGATTCTGAACGATTACTACACCTCGGATTTAAACACTTTTGAAAGTGGTAGTGTAAGGTATCCGTTTGATGAGCTAAGCCCTGGCAGCCACTCTGTGGAATTCAAGGTATGGGACGTCCACAATAATTCTAATAAATCATCAATAGATTTTATTGTGGCAGAATCCGAAGAATTGGCCATAGAGAGAGTTCTAAACTATCCAAATCCGTTCACAACGAGTACAGAGTTCTTTTTTGAGCATAATCAAAGTGCAGAATTTCTCAATGTTTTAATTGAGGTATACACCGTCACGGGCAAGTTGGTAAAGTCTATAAATACTGTATCCAATACGGATGGATTTCGTAATGAACCTATCTCATGGAATGGACGTGATGATTTTGGAGATAAACTCGCAACAGGAACTTATGTCTATAAAGTCTCAGTTAAAAATCAATCTGGCGACAAAGACATGAAGTTTGAAAAACTTGTGATACTCAATTAGTTTACCTAAGCTGTTCAATTAACTATATTTGCCACCGCAATTTTTTGCAAATGAATAATAAATTACTTTCTCTGTTAGCGACTGGATTATTTGTATTCAACTTACAAGCACAAGACCCAGTCGATTGTGCAGGTGCTGTTAACGGCAGTGATTGCGACGAATTAAGAGCGATTACCACTGCTGTACCCTTTTTACTTATTAGTCCAGACTCCAGAAGCGGAGCCATGGGCGAGGTTGGGGTTGCACTTTCTCCGGATGCGAATGCGCAACATTGGAATGCTTCCAAACTTGCTTTTGCAGAAGAGGAGATGGAGTTTTCTCTTTCTTACAGTCCTTGGTTGAGGCAATTGGTCGATGATATGAATTTGGCTTATCTGGCTGGTTACAAGAAGTTGACTAAAACATCTGCCATTGGAGGTAGTCTGAGGTATTTCACTTTGGGAGACATAATTTTTACTGATAATAATGGTACCGAAATACGTCCTTTTCGGCCTGCGGAGTTTGCACTTGATGTGAGCTACTCGCTCCAATTGTCGAGTAAGTTTTCTGGAGGAATTACCGCTCGTTGGATTAATTCTAACCTGACAGGGGGGGTCAACGTAGGTGGGGCAGACTCAAAAGCCGCTAATGCCTTTGCGGTAGACGTTTCTGCATATTATCATGACGATGATATTTCCTTAGGGGATAAAGACGCTGCATTAGCATTCGGTATCTCCATTTCTAATATCGGAAATAAGATTAGTTACACGAATACGGCCCAGAGAGATTTCCTACCGATGAATATGCGCTTAGGAGGTGCATTCACAATTAATTTGGATCAATTCAATAAGATTACCTTAGCGTATGACGCAAATAAATTGCTTGTTCCTTCTCCTGCCTTATATGATCAAGATGAGCCAACAAGAATAATTGCCGGAAGAGATCCAGATGTCGGAGTTGCCGAAGGGCTTTTTGGCTCTTTTACTGATGCTCCGGGTAGACCTATACGGGACGAAGACGGTTCTGTAATACTAGACTCCGATGGTAACGCTGAAATCGAAGATGGCAGTGTATTCCAAGAAGAATTGAGAGAAATAAATCATTCAATTGGCTTTGAGTATTGGTACGCCGATCAGTTTGCTGTAAGAGGAGGATACTTCTATGAGCACCCTACAAAAGGAAACCGCCAGTACTTTACTGTAGGTGCAGGCTTTAGGTACAATGTGTTTGGCCTTGATCTCTCCTACTTGATTCCTACAGAGCAGAGAAATCCACTTGCCAATACTTTGAGGTTTACCTTGAGAGTAGCGTTTGATAGTTCTGGTCCTGCTCCATCAGATCCTAACAATCAGTAAGCTTCTATCTGCGTATATTCTTTGAGACGCAGTTCTTTGCTTAACTGAAAGTGTCATCATTCTTTTCTACCTTCGGTTAATATGGGTTTGCACTCTATAAAGATTGTCTTCGGTAAATTTTCTTCGATCGAGGAATTGGATGTTCCAGATAGGGCTCTTTTTAAAGCCGCGATTCGGGCGATGAAATCTGCCTACGCCCCTTACAGCGAATTTCCTGTTGGAGCAGCGATTCTTCTGGAGAATGGTGAAATAATTCTCGGTAGCAATCAAGAAAATATTGCATATCCCAGTGGTCTCTGTGCGGAGAGGGTGGCTCTTTTTGCTGCGGCTACTCAATTCCCAGATGTTCCAATCGTGAGTCTTGCGATTACCACTCAACCACAAACAGAAAAGTCTGCGTCCGAGATCACCCCTTGCGGTGCTTGCAGGCAGGTGATGTTAGAATATGAGCGTCGACATTCCAAGGATTTTAAAGTGATAACTGGTGCTGCAAATGGTCCTATCACTGTATTTAATAATGCTCAATCTCTCCTGCCTCTAGCCTTCTTTGACGAGGCCTTAGGAAGTTAAAGTGTGTAATTGACAATTAGGTGTGCAATATCCTCATTGCATTGTATATTTGTGCTCCTTAAGGCAATTATAGATGGCAACAAAAACTACCGCAGCCCCAAAGAAAGCTCCTACAAAAGGGAGATCAACGGCGAAAAAGACAGCCTTCCCTAAGGCTACTTATCTCAAATGGTACGAGAGCATGCTGATGATGAGACGCTTTGAAGAGAAGTGTGGTCATTTATACGTACAGCAGAAATTTGGAGGCTTCTGTCACCTATACATAGGTCAAGAAGCTGTCCTTGCAGGAATGGTTTCGGCAATGGATAAGGAGGACCGAGTTATCACAGCCTACCGTGATCATGCTCATCCTATAGCTCTTGGTACAGATCCCAAATATGTGATGGCCGAGCTTTACGGAAAGACTACTGGACTGAGCAAAGGTAAAGGTGGATCAATGCACATGTTTGATAAAGAAAGACATCTTTACGGAGGACATGGTATAGTTGGCGCCCAAATCGGATTAGGAGCTGGAATTGCTTTTGCCGACCAATACCTAGGTAAAAAACAGGTCACTTACACCTTTATGGGTGATGGTGCAGTTCGTCAAGGAATTCTCCATGAGACCTTTAACATGGCAATGACTTGGAAAATACCGGTAGTCTTTGTGATAGAGAATAACAACTACGCCATGGGGACATCGGTAGAAAGAACTTCCAACGTTACAAATTTGAGTGAGTTGGGAGAATCTTACGACATGCCAGCTCTTTCTGTGGATGGAATGAGTTGTGAGGCAGTTCATCACGCATTCGCAGAAGCTGCAAAACACTCGAGAAGCGGAAAGGGCCCTTTTCTCTTAGAAATGAGAACTTACCGATACAAGGGGCACTCGATGTCTGACCCTCAGAAATACAGAACTAAGGAAGAGGTAGAAGAATACAAGGACAGAGATCCTTTGAGTATAGTAAAAGATGTTATCCTCAAGAACAAATGGATGACCGAAAAAGCACTCACTGAGTTAGACAAGAAAACGAAAGCTGAAGTGGAGGAGTGCGTGAAGTTCGCAGAAGAGTCACCAGACCCAAAACCAGAAGAACTTTACGAAGATGTTTACACACAAGAAGACTACCCTTACGTAAAAGAATAATTAGAAAATTATGGCTGAGATCGTACGTATGCCGAAGCTTAGCGACACCATGGAAGAAGGTGTTGTGGCAGAGTGGCACAAGAAAGTTGGTGATGAAGTAAGTACTGGTGATGTTTTGGCTGAAATCGAAACAGACAAAGCCACCATGGAGTTTGAATCGTTTCAGGACGGTGTTTTATTGCACATCGGTGTTGAAACTGGAGAAACAGCAGCGGTTGATTCCATACTTGCCATACTTGGAGAGAAAGGTGAGAATATTGATGACTTGCTCAAAGAGGGCGCTGCTCCTAGCTCTCCGGCAAAGGAAGAATCATCGGTCCCGGATCCAGTAGCTGAGCCGGCACCAGCGCCAGCACTAGAACCGACTCCTGCGCCAGCTCCTCAACCAGTTGTGGCTAGCAGTAACGGTAGAGTTAAAGCTTCTCCTTTGGCAAGAAGTATTGCTAGCGAAAAGGGAATAGATCTGGCAGCTGTTCACGGAACTGGCGACGGTGGAAGAATCATTAAGAGAGACATTGAGTCTTACACTCCAATGAGCAACCCATTAAGCGCAACAATGGCAGTGGCAGGTCAAGAAAGTTTCAGAGAGGAAAAAGTTTCTCAAATGCGAAAAGTTATCGCTCGACGTCTTTCGGAAAGCAAGTTTGGCGCTCCACATTTCTACCTTACAATGGAGATTGATATGGCAAATGCTATGGATTCTCGAAAGGCAATTAATGCGGCAATTGAACCTGCAAAGATCTCTTTTAATGATATGGTGATCAAAGCTACTGCAGTAGCTTTGAAGAAACACCCAGCGGTCAACGCATCTTGGTTAGGAGATACAATACGATACAACGATCATGTGAATGTTGGAGTAGCGGTGGCTGTCGACGAAGGTCTTTTAGTGCCAGTAGTCAAATTTGCCGATGCTAAGCCGATGGCTGCTATTAACGCAGAGGTGAAAGAAATGGCAGGTAAAGCAAGAAATAAAAAGCTACAGCCAAATGAGATGGAGGGCAATACCTTCACTATCTCTAACCTTGGGATGTTTGGAATAGAAGAGTTTACAGCAATTATAAACCCTCCAGATGCTTGTATCATGGCGGTGGGGACAATCGTTGAGAAGCCAGTCGTGAAGAATGGCCAAATCGTGGTTGGTCATACCATGAAAGTCACACTCTCTTGCGATCATAGAGTTGTTGACGGTGCCGTTGGTTCAGCATTTCTCCAAACTTTCAAAAAGTACATGGAAAATCCTGTGCTGATGTTGGCGGATTAACAAAATACTACGAAATAATCTGAAGCCTCGCTTATATTGCGAGGCTTTTTATTTTTACCTAATTGAATTCTTTCCTAGATACACCTCTGAATTTTGTAAAAGGAATCGGCCCAGCAAGAGCCGAATTGCTCAGTTCTGAATTACGAATGAGAACGGTGGTTGATTTACTTCAGCACTATCCTTTTCGCTATGTGGATCGATCGAAAGTTCTTTCGATTTCTCAACTTCAAGAGACCAATGATTTCGTTCAGGTAAAGGGTGTGTTGGGAAAACTAATCGAAGAAGGAACGGGACGAAATAGAAGACTTAAATCATCTTTACGCGATGATTCAGGAGTAATGGAATTCATCTGGTTCAAGGGGTTAAAATGGATCAAGGAAAGCCTGAAACCGGGTAAGCAATACATTGCATTCGGAAAGATTGGAGCTTACAAGGGCCGTCCCTCCATGCCTCATCCTGAGTTGGAGCTAGCCACCGATTCCACGGTCCACAAAGGTTATTTGCAGCCTATTTATAGCTCTACTGAGAAGCTCACTAAGCGAGGAATGAGTTCAAAAGGCTTTGAAAAGGCCATAAAGAATGTGTTGGCTAACCCTGATTTTGATTGGCCTGAGACTTTATCTAAAGAGATCAAATCAGAGCTCAAGCTAGTTTCTAAGATGCAAGCGATCAAACTCATTCATCTGGCTAGGAACGATCATGACATCAAGCATGCTCGACGAAGATTGAAATTTGAGGAGCTCTTTTTTATTCAGCTCGAGTTGTTGTTGAAGAAGGACCTTCATGCGAAACAAGTTAGGGGTTTTGTATTTGAGTCGGTTGGTGAGTACTTCAATGACTTTTACAAAAATTATCTGCCATTTGAATTGACTGGGGCTCAAAAGCGAGTCTTAAAAGAGATTAGGCGAGATCTTGGTTCGGGGAGGCAAATGAATAGACTCCTTCAAGGAGATGTGGGAAGCGGAAAGACGATGGTTTCAGCTTTAGCTGCTTTAATAGCCGTCGATAATGATTTTCAGGCTTTGGTAATGGCTCCCACCGAGATCTTGGCCAACCAACATTTTGAGACCTTCACTGAGATGCTCGAGCCCGTCGGGCTAAGAGTTGAACTTCTCACCGGCTCAACAAAGACCGCCAAGCGCCGTGATATCCACGAAGGATTGATATCGGGGGCAGTTCACCTAATTGTCGGAACACATGCTTTGCTAGAAGACAAGGTTCAGTTTAAGAATTTGGGGTTGTCAGTAATTGATGAGCAGCATCGGTTTGGAGTTGCACAGCGAGCCAAACTATGGAAGAAAAACACTCAGCCGCCACATGTATTGGTCATGACCGCTACGCCCATTCCTCGTACTTTGGCTATGACCCTTTACGGCGATCTGGATGTGAGCGTCATCGATGAACTTCCACCGGGACGAAAACCAGTCGATACTAGTCATGTATTTGACAGTGCTCGGATCAAGATTTTCGGTTTTATGGAAGATCAAATCCGCAGGGGCCGTCAGGTCTACGTGGTCTATCCACTTATCGAAGAGTCATCAGCCCTCGATCTGAAAGATCTCATGGACGGCTATGAAAGCATAGAACGAAGATTTCCCAAGCCTGATTATCAAATCAGTGTAGTCCACGGTCGTATGAAACCTCAGGATAAAGATTTTGAGATGAATCGGTTTGCGGATGGCAAAACTCAGATTATGGTCGCTACAACGGTTATCGAAGTTGGGGTGAATGTTCCGAATGCATCCGTAATGGTAATCGAAAGTGCTCAGCGTTTTGGTCTCTCTCAGTTGCATCAGCTTCGAGGAAGGGTGGGGCGAGGTGCCGAGAAATCGTATTGTATTTTGGTTAGCGACAAGAAATTGAGCAATGAAGCCCGAAAACGCATGAAAACGATGACCGAAACCAATGACGGATTTCGGATTTCCGAAGTGGACCTCGAGCTCCGCGGACCGGGCGATCTGATGGGTACTCGCCAAAGCGGTGATCTAGATTTGAACTTGGCTAATTTGGCGACCGACGGGAAGATTTTGGCCTATGCCAGAAATTGCGCTATGGATCTGTTGGATGAGGATCCTTCACTACAAATGGAAAAGAATGCCAATATACTTCGTCGTGCGAAACAAATCATCTTCAATAAGCCCAATTGGAGCCGGATTTCGTGAGTTTTTGAAGTAGTTCCGTACCCGTCAATTGCTCCTGAAGTCATCTTGACACTGCCTCCAGCAGGGGATAATGAGCTCAAATTTTAAGATCGACCTGAAGGTTGTACACCTTTCTTAAGCATCAAGGCTCGGCAGCGGGGAATAATGATTTTAGAGTTTATTTAATCATTTTCAATAAGCCCAATTGCAGCAAGATTTATTGATTCAATTACGAATGTGAAATGTTTAATTTTTCAATCGCGGCATTTATTGCGGTCTGTTCTGGGTCTATACTGGTTAGCTTTTTTAAGTGATTATTTTCGACCCTTTTAATTTTTAGTTTTGTCGGTCAAACTTTTGCGAAAATGAAGGTCTCTTACAACTGGCTTAAGAACTATCTCGATTTTGATCTCTCTCCCCAAGAAGTATCTGATATTCTTACTGATACTGGATTGGAAATTGAGAAACTCGAGCCTTTTGAATCAGTTCCTGGTGGACTGAAAGGTGTAGTAGTTGGCCATGTGAAAGAAGCTGTTCAGCATCCAAATGCGGATAAACTTAAGGTAACTAAAGTAGACGTGGGTGGAGATGAGCTATTGAATATCGTTTGTGGTGCTCCAAATGTGGCCAAAGGACAAAAAGTATTGGTGGCTACCGTCGGAACTACGCTAATGCCCGAGCCAGATAAACCTTTTAAAATCAAGAAGGCCAAAATTAGAGGGGAGGAGAGTTTTGGGATGATTTGCGCAGAAGACGAATTGGGAATTGGCGAAAGTCATGATGGAATTATGGTGCTTGCCGATGTTACTCCTGTTGGAACAGCAGCAGCTGATGTGCTTGAGGTAGAGAGTGATTACGTATTCGAAATTGGTCTTACCCCAAATCGTACTGATGCTTTTGGTCACCACGGAGTAGCCCGCGATCTTGCCGCTCGCTTGAGTTTATCGAATAGAGTGAGCGCCAAGCTGCCAGATTTTGATCTGACCATTGAGGAGGGCAATCCGATTTCTGTAAAAATTGAAGATGCCGACGGGTGTGGTCGATATGCTGGGCTCTACATTGAAGGACTTACAGTTGTACCATCTCCAGGGTGGTTGCAAAATAGATTGAGAGCGATTGGCCTGCAGCCGATCAATTCGGTGGTGGATGTTACGAATTATGTTCTCCACGAATTGGGCCATCCTCTGCATGCCTTTGACGCTGACAAAATCTCTGGAAAAACTGTTTTGGTGAAGACGCTCCCAGAAGGAACCAAGTTCAAAACATTGGATGAAACAGAGAGAACTTTGTCGGAAAGCGATTTGATGATTTGTGACGATCAAGGAGGAATGTGCATTGCAGGTGTGTTTGGTGGAATAGAGTCAGGAGTCAGCGAATCGACGAAAAATGTGTTCTTGGAAGGTGCGTGGTTTAATCCGTCCAGAGTGAGAAAAACAGCGAAAAGACATGCGCTCAATACAGATGCCTCATTCCGTTATGAGCGAGGAGTTGATCACGAGATGACTTTGTTTGCGCTAAGAAGAGCTGCTCAACTCATTCAAGAATTAGCGGGTGGAACTGTTAGAGGACCACTGGTTGATGAGGTGAGTTCATTGCCAGCCCAGAACACAGTCAGCATTACGCGAAAGCGGATCAATGACCTTTGCGGATCTGATATTTCTGAACAGGAACTAGAAAATATCTTCGACTCGTTAGGGTTTGAAATCAAAAGAAATGGTGAGACTTATGAGCTCAAAGTCCCGTCATACCGAGTGGATGTAACACGCGAAGCAGATGTGGTTGAAGAGGTTTTGAGAATTTATGGATACAATGCAGTAGCGCTTCCAGACAGAATGTCGATTTCGGTGAATATTCCGAAGAAACCAGAGCGTGATACTGTTATTCAGTCCTTGGCCAACGGACTATCGGCCAGAGGTTTTTACGAAATCATGTCTAATGGGCTTACAGAATCGGCTAAGATTTTACGAGTAGCGGGAGAGGATGCCTCCAAAGACTTGGTAGCGATGCTAAATCCGCTGAGCCTAGAGCTGGACGTGTTGCGTCCCACCATAGCAATTAGCCTCTTGGAAGCGATCTCTTACAACATGAACCGCCAAGCTGAGCGTTTAATGTTTTACGAAATCGGAACTGCATACTCAAAAATAGAGAGTGGCTACAAAGAGACTTTAACCTTAGCACTAGCCATGGTGGGAAGTCGCTTCCGCGAAAACTGGAATAATGCGGCAGAACCTTTTGGCTATTCGGATCTAAAAGGGGAGGTGGAGAATGTTTTTACTTCCATGGGAGTTGAAGCCCTCACTTCAGAATCAGGGTCTCATGACTTTCTCTCGGATGTCATTTGCTTGAAAAAAGGTGAAAAGATTTATGCATCAATGGGGCAAGTCAATAAGAAAGCCCTCAAAACATACGGCATTAAGAAATCAGTACTCTATGCTGAGATTGATCTCACCACTTCGCTCAAGAAAGTGAAACATGCAGAGAAGACCTTAAAGGACCTTCCTAAGTTTCCATCGGTCCGTAGAGACTTGTCTTTGCTGTTAGATGAGAAAATTACCTTCTCAGAGATTGAAAAGTTGGCCTATGGAAAAGCAGGAAAGCTATTAAAAGAAGTAGGTCTTTTCGACGTTTATCAAGGAAAGAATTTGCCTGAAGGTAAAAAGAGCTACGCGGTGTCTTTTATCCTTCGGGACGATAACAAGACGTTGACAGACAAGAAGATTGAACAAACGATGGCAAATATTCAAAGTGATCTTGAATCATCACTTGGCGCCGAGTTGAGATAATGCGCAAGATTTATTACTTCCATTTGCGCTTTTGGGTGAGGTTGGCTATTCGCCTCTTCTACCGGAATGTGGAAATCCAAGGTGAGGAAAACTTACCGATGGAAGGTCCGGTCTTGCTTGCTCCCAATCATCAGAATGCTTTTATGGATGCGCTCTTGCCAGCGACGCTCTGCCCACGGATCATTCACTTTTTGGTTCGTGCTGATGTCTTCAAATCTTCTCTCGCCAGAAAATTCTTCGAGTCNATTCACATGATGCCGGTGTATCGTCAGCGTGATGGAATTCAAAATCTGGCAAAGAATGAGGAGACCTTTGAGAAGTGTTATGAGATTCTCCGTTCGGGACAGACACTTCTACTTTTTCCTGAGGCGACTCACGAAGGAGTAAGAAAGCTAAGGCCTTTGAGTAAAGGCTTTTCAAGAATTCTGTTTGGCGCACTAGAAGGTCATGAAGATCTGGACATCCAAGTCGTGCCCTATGGATTGAATTACAGCAATTACAGCGACTCTCAGTCTACCGTATTGATCAGCTACGGCAAGCCAATCTCGGTTCAGGATTATCATGATCAGTTTATTGAGAGTAAGCCAAAAGCGATGAATATGCTGAAGAATGATCTCTTTGAGGCGCTCTCGAAAGAGATTATTCATGTAGAAGGGGAGAATGCTATGAGGGCCTTTGACATTGAACTAGATCGCATTCTTCCATTTTTGGTGAAGAGCGATACTCGGCGAAAGAACCCATTTTACAAGTCGAGAGAACTCGCCTTGGAGAAACTAGACGATGACAGTGCCTACTTCAGGAGAATTTTTGTGTACGACGCGGAAATGAAAAAGCGTAAGCTGAATGCACCATTTTTCTATTTGGAAAGGAAAGGAGCTGCCTTGAACTTATTAGGCAGTGTTTTTCTTCTCCTCTCCTCTCCGCTTTATCTCTTAGCTTGGTTGATTCACCTTCCGGGATATGCCCTCATCAAATTTTTCTTAGGAAAATATATCAAAGACATTCAGTTTCATAGTTCATTGAAATTAGTGGGAATGATGCTTCTCTTTCCATTTTTTGGATTTATCGCTGCTCTGACTTTGATTTTTCTCAATTCTTTTCCATATTGGATGGACTTGACGATCCTTGCATCGATTCCGCTGAGTGTGCTTGTTGTGAGAGAACTCAGGTTACCTTATCGATACAATTTGACCTTTTGGAGAATGCTCATCATCCGATTGGCCAAAAAAGATCTTTACAAATACCTCAAACAGATTGAATCTGAAGTGGTAGAAAACATCACCGTCCATGAGAATAATCTTCGCCACCAATAACGCCAACAAGCTCGCTGAAATTCAGCATGAGTTAGGAGATGATTTTGAGCTCGTCTCCTTAAGCGATCTTGGCTTCAAAGGTGATATTCCCGAAACTGGGAGGACGCTGGAGGCCAATGCGCTTCAAAAGGCGAACTACATTTTTGATCGCTACAGGGCACCCGTTTTTGCCGATGATACTGGTTTGGAAGTCTCAGCTTTGGATGGAGAACCAGGAGTAGACACGGCTCATTATTCAGGCAGCCGAGATGCTGATGCGAACATTAAAAAGCTACTCGGTGAGCTAAGAATAAAGGATAATCGTTCTGCCGTTTTTAAGACCATCATTGCTTTTGTAACCGAAAACGAGAAGAAACTTTTCGCTGGTGAGATAAGGGGACACATCGCCGAAAGTAAATCTGGAGAGCAAGGTTTTGGATACGATCCTGTTTTCATGCCAGAAGGTGAGTCGAGAACCTTTGCTGAAATGTCGGTGGAAGAAAAAGGAAAAGAGAACCACCGAGTGAGAGCTTTTCGGAAGTTCATTGAATTCTTGAAGGGATCTTATTAATCTTTTTTGGTGGTTGAGTAGGGCCGAAGCCACCAAAGATTTCCAGATTATTCAGAAGAAATTTTTTGATAGAGTAGCGATGATTAATACTCGTCGTGGGCGAGAGCATCTGGCTGGAGACGTTGCGCTTTACCATCAATGACATAAGTTACTTAGCAGACTCAATGATTCGATCAATCAACTCCGTTTTAGAAATTCCCATTGCTTCAGCTTGTTTGGGAATTAAGCTGGCTTGAGACATTCCTGGAATCGTGTTGACTTCAATGAGGTAGAATTCATAACCTACCATGATGTAGTCCATTCTTACCACACCCACGCAGTCTAGAGTTTGGGCTACTTTTGCTGAGATCGATTTGCACTTTTCGTAGAGCTCAGCTGACAAGTCGGCTGGGGTGACTTCTTGAGTTTTGTCTAGAGTGTATTTTGCCTCATAGTCAAAGAACTCTCTCTCGGTAATGATCTCCGTGACTTCCATGGCACGGTAATCACCTTCAGTGCAGAGCACGCCACAAGTAAATTCTCGGCCAACGAGAAACTCTTCGATGAGCACGCTAGTATTCTCAGAAAATGCCTTCTTCAGAGCTTGCTCTAATTCGTCAAACTGGTTGACTTTTGACATTCCGATGCTCGAACCACCTTCATTTGGTTTGACAAATAGTGGGAGCTTCATATTGCTCTCAATTTCTTTGAGATCAAAGTCTTCCATGGATGTCAGCAAAGTTCCTCTGGTGGTTTTGAATCCTCTAGATGTCAAGACATCATTTGACGCTCTTTTGTTGAAGGTTAAAGAGAGATTGAGCAGATTTCCAGTTGTATGCGGCATTCCGATCATTTCGAAATATCCTTGGAGCTTCCCGTCTTCGCCAGGCGTGCCATGAACGATGACAAAGCAAATTTCAGGTTTTATCTTCTCATTTTCTTTCCGAAACGAAAAGTCGTTTTTATCGATAGGGTATTTTGATTCACCAATTAGGCAGTACCACTCGTCTTTTTCGATAACGATCTGGTAAGGATCATATTTAGATCGATCAATATTATCCAAAATCATCTGGGCAGATTTCATGGATACGACTGCCTCTCCAGAATATCCGCCACATACGATGCCAATTTGACTTTTCATTGTACTAAGGTGATGTTAAATCCAACAAAGGGGAATATAAACTTGACAAAATTTACACATGCATTTTCTCATAACCACTTACCTAAAGTAATACGAGAGGTTTCATAACGTTTTATGCCTGCGCTATCTTGCTATCTTTGGCGCCAATTCGTACTTGATGAGAGGAATTTGGAGATTCTTAACAAGCGGTAAAGTGTGGATGAATATCCTACTAATTGGGGTATTCGTAATTGTCGTGGTTTTCCTGACTGTGCAATGGCTCAAGCTATACACCATGCATGGTGAGATGATTATTGTACCAGAAATAAAAGGTAAGACCATCGCTCAAATAGAAGATTTACTGGCAAATTCTGATATGACTTATGAGGTAACGGATAGTCTCCATACAGATGAGTTCCCTCGTGGAACAGTGGTAACTCAAAACCCTAGGCCAGGTAAAGAAGTTAAGCAGGGTCGTACAATTTACCTAACAATTAACAGTTCTCTTCCTGAAATGGTGGCTACTCCAGATCTGATAGGTAAGTCTAAAAGAATAGCTATTCCGATTCTCGAGATTACAGGATTGCGATTGAATTCTCTCAAGTACAGACCGGATGAGTCATGCACAGACTGCGTAGTAGGTTTAGAGTACAAAGGTAAAGAAGTGGAACCAGGCCAGTTGCTGATGAAAGATGTTGGAGTTAACTTGATTTTAGGTCAAAATTCAGATGTTCCAACATCGACTCCAGATCTTCTAGGACTAACTTATACTGAGGCTTACCAGTTGATCATTGCTTCCTCTTTGAACATGGGAAGCGTCCTATATTGCGAGGATTGTGAAACAAGAGAAGACTCGGCGAAAGCTTTCGTGACTAATCAACGGCCTAAAAGAGATGACATGATTAGTCTGGGCAGTTTTATTGATCTTTATCTATCTACGGATACTAGTAAACTCATGATAATCGAATCTCTAAAAGATACTATTTCAGATGAAAATTAAACAGATTCTGGCCATTCTACTCTTCTTTCCTCCCAGTTTTTTATTCGCTCAGGAAATGATAGTTCCTGCCACCATAAATGTTGAGCGGGCAGTTGAGGATAGAAAAGATAATCGCTACATCGCCAAAAGCGGGGAGCTCATCAGTTTACCATTTGTAGATGATTTTAGCTCGGATTTTTTTCCTGGCAATGAAGAAGGAAACCCTGTTCTCTGGGAGCAAAGGAAAGCCTCGTTGAATCGCGGGTTGGGGATCAATCCACCTACACTAGGGATAGTTAGCTTTGATGGAACTGACGAGAGCGGCTACCCATATGACTTCCAGTCTGGAGGAACTGGCCCTGCTGATACCCTCACATCCTGCCCTATCAATTTAAACTACGATAGCGGTGATGGCGTAGGAATAAGCTTTTATTACCAACCTAGAGGGAATTCTTTTTTTCCGCCTAATTCTCAAAATGACTCCTTAATCCTCGAATTTTATGCGCCTGAACTTGATACATGGTATTGGGCATGGTCTACATTGGATCTCTCGGATTTTGAAAACTTCTCTTTTGTCTATTTGCCCATTACGGATTCTCGATTTCTCAAAGAGGGTTTCAAGTTTAGATTTAGAAATATCGCTTTTTTGGATGGACTTTTTAGCGTTTGGAACATAGACTATGTGTGGCTTGATGAAAATAATATCAACGATGATCCCATAGTGAATGACGTCGCCTTTATCAATGGCCCGATTTCTTTGCTTTCAGATTATTCTGCAATGCCACTAACTCATTATGCAAGTGATCCCAGCCAAAGAATGCTGGAAAACACAGCCGTACGATTTCGGAATCTCAATGATAATCCAAGAACTCTTGAAGGAAACGAAATTGTAATCTCATTGGAGAGTGTTAATCTCGATGTTATTGACAACCCCAATACACCGGCAATAGCAGCATTGAGTACAGCAAATTACTCTTACCAATTAGAAACTAATGGTGATCAATTTGTCTTTGATACATCACTCGGAGATGAAGAACTCATTTTTGATGTCGATATTAAATTAGGAACCGTTGACTTTTCGGAAACTGCTACAAATAATACATTTAGCTTCGAGCAAATCTTTAGTACTTACTATTCTTACGATGATGGTTCTGCAGAATCAGGATATGCTGCAGCTGGGACCGGTTCGCGGCTAGCCATTAGATATAACAATTTCCTTTCAGACTCTTTGTGTGCTCTGAGGATTTACACCATGCCGATTTCTAATGATTTTGAAGGCACTTCATTTACCATTAAAGTTTGGGAGGACAATGGGGGAGTTCCTGGAGAGGAACTAGCATCGGCTTCACGACAGGTCATTTATGGACTTAACACCTACCAAGAAATTATAAACTACGAATTTGAAGAGCCTGTTTTCATCCCTTCTGGAACGTTTTTTGTCGGTTATCAGAATTCCTCTCAATCTTCTGGAGTCGCCGTTGGACTGGATAGAAATACTTTAGGAAATGATAATGGAAATCTCGTTTTTGATACAGGAGGCGGCTGGCAAACCACAGCCCTAGTGGCAGAAGCGTCGGTGATGATTCACCCCATATTCTCCTCCGACTGTAGTTCCATTTTTGTCTCCACAAATGACCGTGATAATATTCCAGGATTTAAGCTTTATCCTAATCCAGCTCACCATATGGTTACTTTGGTGACGGAAGATGGCGGGAATCTAAACGTTTCTATTTTTGACCTGAGTGGTCGCTTGATTTCGAATCAAATTACCAGTAGGGTACTAGATGTTTCTACGCTTCAATATGGGATGTATTTAATTCGAGTGACCGATTCAAAGGGGAGGGGCGGAACCAAAAAACTGGTCATTGAGCGATAAAGAACCAGAATACAGCGAAACGGACGAAGAACTATTCGAGCACTATCGAATAGTGGCTGATTCTGGTCAGGAACCATTGAGGATCGATAAGTTCTTGATGGATAGGATTCCAAATACTTCCAGAACAAAGCTTCAGGATGCGGCAAACGAAGGAAATATTCGGGTAAACGATCAAAAGGTGAAGGCCAACTACAAGGTCAAACCAAACGATGAGATCTCGATAGTTTTGCCTTATCCAAAGAGGGAGATTGAGCTCATTCCAGAGGATATTCCGCTAGATATTCTTTATGAAGACGAGCACATGATCATCCTCAATAAATCGGCGAACATGGTGGTGCATCCTGGTTACGGTAATTACACCGGAACTATGGTCAATGCGCTGATCCATCATTTTGACAACCTGCCTGAAGCAAAAGACGGAATTCCCGGACGGCCGGGACTCGTTCATCGACTAGACAAGAATACCACTGGGGTCATGGTAATTGCAAAGACAGAAAAAGCGCTTACCAATTTATCCTTGCAATTTTTTGAAAGAACGATTGATCGTCGATATATTGCCTTGGCTTGGGGAGATATTGAGGAAGATGGAATGATTGAAGGACACATTGGCCGCTCCTTAAAAAATAGAAAAGTGATGTCCGTTTTTCCTGAAGGTGAACACGGCAAAGAAGCGAGAACGAGATACAAAATTTTGGAGAGACTTACTTACGTCACTTTGGTTGAGTGCAAATTGGAAACAGGTCGCACACACCAGATAAGAGCTCATTTCCAGCATATCAATCATCCCTTATTTAACGATCCTGAGTATGGTGGAAACAAGATTTTGAAGGGAACACAATTTAGCAAATACAAGCAGTTTGTCGTCAATAATTTTGACTTGTTGCCTCGTCAGGCATTACATGCTAGAAAGCTAGAATTGGCTCATCCCTTTACCGGTGAGCGTATGAATTTTGAGTCGGAACTACCAGAAGATTTTGCTGTTGTTTTGAATAGATGGAGGAAATATATCAGCCGACGCTAGAAAGAGCTCTTGATATTGTTTCCCTCCTTTTGATTTTACCGGAATGGGTATAGCAGAACTCTTTCACGTGTACTATTCTTTTAGGCTTATGGTAAGTGGATTCGAATTCGATTCGTTCTACGTCAATTTCTTCCTCTCCTTCAATAAAAAGACAAGCGATTTCACCGAAATTTTGATCCGGAATTCCAGCTACAAAGAAGTTAGATGTTAGCTGAGAGTGAAGAATTTTTTCGATTTCTTCTGGAATTATTTTGATCCCACCAGAGTTAATCAGATTGTCTACTCTTCCTATCCACTTAAAACCCTCACTATCAAGGGTTACAATATCATTTGTGACCAACTTTCCTTTTGTGATTCCTGGGCGATCAATGATTAGGCAACCTCGGCTATCAAGTCCAAGTATGACATCGTTCATCGGTTGAAACAACGATTCTTTTGAGTCAGATATTTTACGAATCCCAACGTGAGTCAAGGTTTCTGCCATTCCAAAACCCTCATAAAAAATGGTGTCGGTGTCCTGAATTTGGTCCAGCAGCTCTTTGGTTATAGGTGAGCCCCCAAGAAGAACCGTTTTTATTGTGTTCAAGTATGAGCTTGATTCGTCAATGATTGCCTGAACTTGATGAGGTGTGAATGGGGCAAAATCAATCGGTTGATCCAAGTCTTTAATTGGGTTCGATTCGGGCTTTTTGGTGATGAGGTTGTATTCTCCAACTATAGCTCTAACTACCATGAGCTTCCCTGCAACGTAATCTATTGGTAAAGAGAGGAGAGCCTTCGTTTCAGCCGATAAGCCGAAATAGGAATTTGTGGCTTCCGCACTTTGAATCAATGAAGACTTCTGGAAAAGAATAGTTTTTTTCTTGCCAGTGGATCCTGAAGTATGGATCTCAGCTTCCGAACTTCCGTCAAACAGTTCTTGGCAATAGTTGATGATCTGACCTTCGAACTCATCTTTAGGTGATACACTCTTCAACTCACCCTTTGAAATGAATTTGCCGTTTAGCTGAATGCCGCTGTATGCTAGAAAGGGGTTCACAAGTCTGAAGGCAAAATCCAATTTGAATCTGAATCATAGAAAAGCTCCTTTCCTCTTATCTCTAATGGTGAAGGAATGTTGTTGATATAAAGCTGACCAGTTCCGAGTCCTTGTGGTAGCTCGTTTTGAAACGTTGCGGCATACTGAGCGATGGCATTTAATCCAATATTTGACTCCAAAGCCGAGGTAATCCACCAATAGGCACCGATCGAATTTGCCGTATTTATCCAACTGCTAGAAATGGTAAAACCACCTAAGAGACCAGGTTTTAGTACAATGGCTTGAGGGTGTATGGTGTTCAGCATATTTTCCATTTCTGCTTGAGATGTAATGCCAATCAGTTCTTCGTCGAGTGCAATGTCGAGTGGAGTTTTCTCACATAGAAATGCCATTTCTTCCCACTGCTTTTGTCTAATGGGCTGCTCGATACTATGCAAATCGAGCTGAGCCAAACGCTCAAGCTTTTCTAATGCTTCAACTGGAGAAAAGGCACCATTTGCATCCACCCGTAGCTCAATATCGTCAGCGGAATACTCTTGCCTAATTGCTCTGATGAGGCCTAGTTCATCCTCGAAGTTGATGGCTCCGATCTTCAGTTTTATGCATTTAAATCCTTGTTCGAGCTTCTTCTTAATTCGCAACTTCATTTCGGCCTTGGAGCCCATCCAGACCAAACCGTTTATCTCGATCCCCCTATTTTCCAGTGAAAATGGAGAGTCAAAAAGAACAAATGGATCTTCTTTTTCTAGGGAAAGTAAGCCAACTTCGAAGGCAAACCTTATAGATGGCCAAATTTCTAAATCTAAAGACTGATAATCTTTCCAAGTATCAAGACAGGTTATTAACTGCTTCTCAAAATCTTTGCGATCATCGAGAGAGAGTTTGGGTAAAAGACTCACCTCACCGAAACCTGTTTTTTGGTTTTCGGTGAACTTTATGAGCCAGGCAGGTTTTGTTCTTAAAATTCCGCGGCTGGTGCCTCCTGGACTCTTAAAGTTCAAAGTGTGCTTAATTAACCTGTAGTCTCTCATCAATCAGTAAATCAAACCTACACCAAATGTTAAGGCGAAAAGCAGTGTGGAGATGGCTAGCTTCTTAAGTTCTTTGTCCAAATCTGACACTCTATTGGTGGTTATTACAACTCTGGCATTTTGGAACAAGAGAGGAATTGTGATGAGGTAAATGAATTGAAATCCAGATTTGAAATTGAGGAATGTGTAGGCTAAAGAAGCAAGCAAAGCAATTACCAGTAGTGCTATGTGATAACGTCTCGCTGATTCTAGGCCCAATAATACTACCAATGATCTCTTTCCGGAAGCTCGATCGTTTTCGTGATCGCGCATATTGTTCAAGTTCAATACTCCGGTAGACAGAGCGCCGATAGAAACTGCCGGCAGTAAGTCAGCCCAAGATAATTCTGCGGTATACAAGTAATAAGTGCCGCCGACTCCGGTAATTCCGAAGAAGAGAAAGACTGCCAGATCGCCGAGCCCTTGATAGCCGTATGGATTTTTTCCAACAGTGTACTTTATTGCTGCACCAATAGCTAAAAGACCCAGAACAAGAAATACGGCGATCGCACCAAACTCCAGATTGTCAGCAGCATTGAGCAGCAGCCATATTCCAGACGCAAAAGAGAGTAGAGAAAAAATGACAATGGCCAGCTTCATCTCGCCTACTTCTATCGCTCCACTTTGAACGCTTCTCTCTGGACCTGTGCGGTCTTTATTGTCTACTCCTTTTACAAAATCTCCGTAATCATTTGCCAGGTTACTCAAGACTTGCAAAAAAAGTGTCGTACTTAAGGCTCCAATGAGAATACTCAGGTCAAAGGATTGCCTGTAGGCCGCCATGAGGCTTCCTAGTATCACGCTAGAAAAAGAAAGCGGCAATGTTCTGAGCCGAAAGGCCCTGAGCCATGCTTTAGTCTTGGACATAGGCTGCGAAGGTCGTAAGATTGACTCAGATTTCTGCTGCTCTTTTGCCATCATTTTATGAACAGCCCGGGGTGGCTTGATGTTGCGTATCCGACATGCTTAATTAGTCAATTCTGCATGTGATCATCAGAAAATGCCAAATCGTTAGCTTTTAACGGTGTCTGCCCCGGATAAACTTCTTGCTGTCTCTGTTGTCTTCTATCCCGATGAGAGAGGTTGTTATTACTTTAAAATAAATGAAGGAGAGGAGGTAAACCTAGACGACGTTTCTCGGATAGAATGTTTATTGAAAAAATGAAGGAGAAAGGAGGCCTATTTTGATTGAGTTAGGATATAGAACTACTTCATCCCACGGTGTTTAAGCATACCTCGCGCAAAACGAGAATCGGTTTAGAACTGCTCACTCGATCTTAATTGACACTTTTGCCCATAAAATTTCTACCTCCTTTGATTTGCGACATTTTAAGCCGTAAAGGCCAACTCGAATTTTTCGCGATGTACCCCAAGGCATCGCATGGATGGAAAAGCAAGACTTAATTCCTAACTAGTCTTGTTTAGTGAGCTGACGGAAACTAACCGCAATTTTTTTGAAGTAATCTTTCAGAATGCGGTCATTGACTATTCGTGGGGTGACGATCTCGAAAATTCCTCTTCCTGTTTTATTTAAAAATCGTGGGAGAACCTCAATTAGAGCATCTTCGTCTTGAGATGAGAAATATTCGATATCAAAAGCTGAGGCCAATCGCTCGATATTAACAGGGTGGTGAGCTTCAAAGAATTTCTCTTTTTCCTCTTCTACTTCCGAACCTTCAATTATTCTAAATATTCCACCACCTTGATTATTGATCACAATGATTTTCAAATTGGCAGGAAGCCTATTATTCCATAGCCCATTCGAATCATAAACAAAGGACATATCTCCAGTTATAAGTAGGACATCTCCATCTTCTTCAGCTGCTGCCCATCCGGAGGCCGTGCTGGTGCACCCGTCTATACCGCTGGTTCCTCTATTGCAGTGGTAGGTAATGTTTTCTCTGATGCCGAGCAGCTGGATATACCTAATCGGGGTGCTGTTTGACAGGTGAAGGGTGAGGTTGGGGATTTTAGCAATCGCTTTATCGATACACTCGAACACTTTAAAGTCTGAATAAGGAGCGCTTTTTAAGTAGTTTAAATGACCTTCTAAGGCTAAACTTTTAAGCTCTTGCCAAGATTCCGCATAATGGCTTTGAGCAAATTTTTTATTGTGCTGAAGGGTTTTTGTGAGGAAATGTTCAGGATCAACATGAATTTCATGAGTCAAACTCATATAGGTATCGAGGCCAGATTCGTGGGGATGAAGATGCCAGTGAAAAGCTGGCTTGTACTTCCTTAGGAGATTTTTTAGCTTTTTGGTGATTAAATAGCCGCCAAGAGAAATTAGTACATCGGGCATATAATCTTCAAGTCCATTAGCTTCTTCCAAAGGCATTATGATCCGGTCTATGGTGTCAATGGCTCTGGGGATTCCAATATTTCCAGTGGTTTCGGTAAGCACTACCACATTTGAAAGTTCTGACCATGCTTCAAGGCAGGACAAAAGCTTTTTATCGTGCCGATGTTGACCGACCAGAATCATAATACGCTCATGATCAGCAACCTGTTTTGCCAGTAACTTAGCTGATTCTAGTTCAAATGGCTTGCTAATAAGATGGCTTTTGTAAAAGCGAGAAGCAGTTTCTTCTTGAACTTCTTCCGTTTGGTAAAGAGGTTCAAAGAGAGGGACATTTATGTGAATCGGACCTGGGTCAAGAGTAAGTGCTGTGTTGAATGCTTTCGAAAGCATCCGCTGATTCTGCCAAGATTCCTCCTCATTTCGCGGTTCGGTTATCAAGGAAAACCAATCTTTGATGTGGTTTTGAAACAACCCTTCTTGTCTGATGGTCTGACCATTTCCCTGATCTGTCCAACTCAGAGGACGGTCCGCAGTAATGGCAACAAGTGGAACACGATTAAAAAAGGCTTCAGTAATAGCAGGAAGGTAATTCGCTGCAGCTGATCCACTTGTGCAGACCAATGCAACGGGCTGGTCTGTTTTTAGAGCAATACCCAATCCGTAGAATGCAGCTGCTCTCTCATCGGGAATGCTGTGACAGAAAAAATACCCTGATCGATTGAAAGAAATGGTGATGGGTGCATTTCTAGATCCCGGTGAAATCACCACATGTTTCACACCAAATTCCCTCGCTGCTTGTACTAATGTCTGTACTCCTTTTTTATCCGACAGTATCAATCTGTGGTTTTTAACAAATTTAAGAGTGTTTTTGCTTTCAGCCGTGTTTCGGTCCACTCTGCGTTTAAATCACTTTTGGCGGTTATTCCGCCGCCTACGTAGAGAGCAATATCCTCTGTACCCATCTGCATGCATCGTAGATTTACGTAAATACGAGTCTCGAGTTTGGTTTTTATACCTAAATACCCCGTGTACAGCCCTCGATGATGGGTTTCAGTTCTTTGTATTAATTCCACTGAGTCCTTTACGGGAAATCCAGCAATTGCTGGTGTTGGATGGAGTCTGTCTAATAGTATATCCACGGAATCGGTATAGGAAAAGGAAAAAACAGTCTTTAGGTGGGCGACC
The DNA here is from genome assembly GCA_022448105.1 of Flavobacteriales bacterium. Classification (GTDB taxonomy): domain Bacteria; phylum Bacteroidota; class Bacteroidia; order Flavobacteriales_D; family Cryomorphaceae; genus JAKVAV01. The sequence goes on from JAKVAV010000005.1 coordinate 166,119, forward strand.
TCTCCCGCTTCCACTGTTTCGGTTGGGGATTCGAGAATATTCGAAGTCTGAGCTTCCTGGAGAATGTGTCTTATATGTTTACTCACCAGTTCCTGTTCTTCGATCTCTTTGTCCTTCCAATTGTATTCACTACCCTGCGATTTTGGTTGTGTACCCGCAAGTGAAACTGTTTGAAACGTAGCGCTTTCGCCAGAGATCAAGATTTCGGGAGTGGCACCACACCAGAGCCCAGCTTCGGGATGAAAAAGTAGGTAAGTAAAAGCGTTTGGGTAATGTTCACAGAGCTTGAAGAAAAAGTTTACCGGTTCGAATCCCTTTGGTTTCTTTTGGCGAATTACCGCGGAAAGGATGGCCTTGTTTAGCTTAGTTTTCTCGAAAGTTCTTTGGTATACTTCAAATGCTTCCTCATACGCTTGTCGTGGTGTTTCTTCTGGTAGAATACCCAATTTACTGCTGCCCGTTTCGTTTACAGGCAGGTGGCTCTTTTCCCAAGATGTGATGATAATCTCCTCGGGTAAATAAGCCGTGGAAAGCTCAGGGGACCTGCCTGGGATGCGGAAAAGCATACAACCCCTCCCGTGTTGAAGTGAGTCGTGAAATGTTTTTTTCAGGTCATTCAAAATCACGAACGTGGTAAAATCATATTTGTCATTCGGCAAGCACTGATCAGCCTTCCTGTTTCATCCGTTACCTTAATGTCCCAAACATGAATTTTTCTGCCCTTGTGGAGTAATTCGCCCCTGCCTGTGACCAATCCGCTTCTGACACTTTTCAGGTGACTTGCACTGATTTCAATACCAACAACGTCTGCTTCGTCTCCGAGGAGCATGGCACTTCCGCTGCTACCTATTGATTCGGCTAGAGCGGCTGTTGCTCCGCCGTGTAGAAGCCCAAAAGGTTGGTGCACTTTAGGGATGACTGGCATTGTGGCCTCTATACTTTTCTCGTCTATAGCGGTAAAAACAATGCCCAATGTTTCTAGCATATTTCCCTTGGAAATTGCATTTGCCTTTTCCAGTAGTGATGTCTTATTCACACCTTATTATTTTTGCACGAAGATAACTGGAAGCTAACAAGATTTATAACCTTAAAGTTTGAAGCCAAGGATGGAAAATGAAAGTAAACGCCACAGAATTCTTCTGGTCGAAGATGAGGAGAGTCTGATTGATATGATCAGGTTTAATCTTGAGTTAGAAGGTTATGACGTCACCACAGCAGAGGATGGAAGGGTTGCGTTAGAGCTTTCAGAAAAGGCTCGTTTTGATCTGTGTATCCTCGACATAATGTTGCCAAAGGTCGATGGGATTACCGTTTGTAAGACGTTAAGATTGAGAAATCAGCGGATCCCAATTCTCTTTTTGAGTGCTAAATCTACTGGCAATGACAGGGTTGAAGGCCTAAGGGCGGGTGGAGATGACTATCTCACCAAACCATTTAATCTGGAAGAATTGCTCTTGAGAGTTAAGAACTTACTTAGGCTCACTCGATTGCCAGAGCCAAGCCAAACCAAAATTAGAGTTTACGAATTCGGTGGGAATAGGGTTGATTTTGAAAATTTTCAAATCTTTAATCTACACGGGGAGGAAAAAAACCTGTCTAAAAAGGAGACGAGCCTCTTAAAATTTCTTATTGAAAATGAGGGAAATGTCGTTTCTCGGGAGGAGATCTTAGATACCGTTTGGGGCTATGATGTGTACCCTACCACCCGAACGATTGACAACTATATCCTCTCTTTTAGAAAACATTTTGAACAGGATTCGAAGAACCCGAAGTACTTTCATTCTGTGCGTGGAGTAGGCTATAAATTTATTAATTCGTTACCATAAGGCAACTCCAAAGATTAAATCCGTCTTTTTATCGAAATGCATCCCGCATGGGCTGTGCATGGTTTCAAATTATTCTTGCAGGTTTTTAAAAGAAGTATCCCGACTGATACTTCTTTTTTTGTCTAGATTTTCGGAGTCTTAAAAAAAAAGACAACCATTGAATTTCGCTTCGTCTTTATAATGTGACCTAAAGGTTACATGGTTTCAAAATTTTCCTTGCAGGTTGAGCGCTCCTTACGGAGCGCTTTTTTATTAAAAGGCAGCAAAATCAAATTTCTCGGAGGCCTCAAGGGCTATTTCAGGATTTAACATCTCTTCAACTGTTGCTCTTAAAAATTGCTCGAAGTATTCTAGTGTTAACTCATGCTCGGAGGTTTTTAGCACGAGATTCCTCTTACTGGGTGCGTGCAAAGAGATTATTTGACTTTTGATCGGTTCGTCCGGGAAGTGATTTCGCATTAGCCAATCGTAAAGAAGCAATTGTAGTGCTTTTCCTTTGGCCTTTAGCTTTTTGGTAAGAGCGTATTTATTTTTCTCGAAGTCACCTGCAATGGCTAAGTTCAGGTCTCTATCTTCTACTTTACCAGTCTTAAAGTCGATAAGGTGTAGCACTCCATTTCTGCGTTCAATTCGGTCAATGAATCCTTTTAGTATCAAATCGATTGGTCCGAACGAAGTCTGAATGACTAGTTTTTTTTCAGTTCTTTTTTCGCTACCTAAATAATGGATTTCAGTTCCATTTTCCACTTCGAGCTTCTCCCTTTTCAGGTAGGCCTGTATCATCCTAAATCCTGTCTCAAATTGTAATCGATCAACCCCAGAGCTCACATCTCTTTTCCCCACATTTCGTTCAAACGATTGATGAAGCTCAATTTGGACTCTGCTTTTTATCCATTTAAGATGGTCTACCGAAATAATCTCTTTCTGATAGGGCTCAAAGAGCTTTTCAATGGTTTCGTGCACAATGATTCCAAAAGTAGCATGATTGATTTCGTCAGTTTCTGGCTCACGTAATTTTAGAATGTGAGTGTAAAACCATTCATGAGACGATTCATAATATCGGTTGATGGAAGAAGCAGAAAGCCCTCTTTTTTTTATTGATTCAAGAATTAAAGACACGACACTTTTGTCCTTGATGACTTTTAATGGTTGCGCAGTGTATGGAATTCGAGTTGTTTGTACCTCTACTTTTGATAATTGGCTGGTATCGTCCAAATCTTGTTCTAGTTGAAGGAGGTATCTACTGATTCCTCCGCCACCCAATGCGCCAGTATCCGAGTTGTAGATTGTACTACAATTATTAGCATAGTTTAAAAGGCGATAGAATTGATAGGCATAAACTGCCTCCTTTTCTCTCCGCCCTGGGAGCTTGTGAAACATGCGAATCTCAAAAGGAATAAAACTATCTATTGTCGATTTTTTAGGAAGATTACCTTCGTCAACAGAACACATAATTAGGTTTTTGAAACCCAATGCCCTTGTTTCTAAAACGCCCATTATTTGAAGGCCGTGAAGTGGCTCTCCGATCAAGGATAGTGTGGTTGAGTTCAATATTTGCGAAAATATTTGTTTAAGTGCAACCAGATTTAATTGATCCGTTTCGCGGAAAGTTTCTAAGTGAGTTATCGCTTCCTTGAGTTTATCGATTCCCAGTTTTGCCATTTGGACGGCTGGAAGAGACTTGTTCAATGGTTCAATTTTTCTTTTAGTCCAATCCAGTCCAGATTTAATTATTCCGATTAAATCTAACCTGTCCTTACCATTCGAAGAAAAGGACGGAATTGATTGGAGTTCTTGGAAATCTTTTAAATACAGATATCTATTTTCCCCCAGATTTATCGGGGAGATATTTATTATTGAACTGAACGGAAGATTCCAGAATTCAAGAATTTTCGTGGTCTTTACTTTTCCAGAAGCTGGATTTGTGGAGAAAGGAGTGATCAAATCGAGCCAGAAATTGATCCAAACAGCGAAAGTTGATTGCCCAATGTTCAGCCCCATGGTGACATTGACGCTTTTCACTGAAGCGGGCAGACGTTCGATGATTGGAACGAGCATCGACTCATCTGCTAATACGAGTCCGGTGTTCTCTAGTTCTTCGACATCAATTTTCCCGATTAAAGCCGCTACAGCATTTGCCTGATCTAACTTGTGATTTGCTTTTACAATTTGGACTTTCAATTTTTTCTGATTCCGATCCTCATTAGATTTGAGTACGACACCGAGTCCTTCCTTAAGATTTTTCTTTATAAAGATTCCAGAATTTTTGTCTGAAGAGAGCAGTTTATTGTCAGCATCGAAGAATACATTTCCTCTTCCAGTCGCTTTCATTTTCCTCAATAGCATCTTTTCACTGTTTGTCAATGCGTTGAATCCAGCGACAGTGAAGATCTTGTTCTTATTTAGACTAAAATATTCTTCACAGTTTTCAGCAGCCATGCTCATAACCATTCCGGAAGTTCCAATCCCATGTTTTACAAGCCTAGAAATAAAGTGCCTGTATATCAGGGGTAGCTTCTGCCAGAATCTCCTATACGATTCCTGTTTTTCTGTGAGTGGAGAATTAAGGAAACTGAATTTGTCAATTTCGGTGTAATTCACCAATTCCTTAAAAAGTGATGCAGGGTTGATCTGGTAGGCAGAGATGTCATTGAAATCACTCAAAAGCGTATTTGACCAAGACAAAAATTCAGATAGGCCTTGCGCCTCATTTCCTAAAACTTCTTTATAAGAATCGTAAAGTATGAAAGAAGAGCTGAGAATTTCAGCATTCTGCAACCCTGAGATATGACTCGCCCATTCGTTGAGTGTGTAGATTTCAGGAAGCCATGTGGGAGTGTTGATTTTATCACTTAAAATTTTGAGAAAAAAATTACCTGCTCTTTTGGTCGGTAGAACTATGAGATGATTTTCTGGACATGAATCAATAGCTAAGACTGTACTGGCTAGAGACTCAAGGAAAGAATGCATTTATTTGAATCCGTTTCGGATAAATCTAAGAAATTCCTTAAACCTTTCCTTCGTTTTAAAAACGTTAATCATTTCATTACTCAATGAGCGCTGAACCTTTTCTTTTTCAATCTCTTTTTGGATGTTTTTGGCCTGGTAGTTTTCAGGCTTGCCTGAGCGACTTTCATTTTTGGCGAGAGCATCTGCCAATTCGTACATAGCTTTGGCTTGCGCCATACGGCCTAATTTTTCTTCTAAAAGCCCAAGGTTGTTGTGGGCAACAGCATCCTCTGGATCAATTTTAACGGCGATTTTGTAGTCTTCTATTGCACCTTCTGTATCTCCCATTGAATCTTTGATATAAGCTCTACTGCTGTATCTATAGGGCTTTTCCGGTTGGAGTTGTTGGGCGCGGTTCATGTCATCTAATGCTTCGGGTAGCATTTTTCTATGGTAATAGGATACGCCTCGTTCACTGTAAAGCTCAGGGTCTTCAGGACTCACACTGATAGCCCTAGAATACCAATACACGGCATTTTCAAAATCTTTTGCCTGATAGGCTTCGATAGCTTTCTTTTCAAATTTATATTTGGAAGACATAGAGTTCGCGCATATGAAAAATGAGTTTCCCCAATTTCGTAAGTACCCCAATAACAAGTCTTTCTTTAAAGTGTTTTCGGAACAAGAGTTCGAAGAGATACAGGTTTTAGGTAGTCACTACTTCATTAATAGGGTCAAAGCAAGAATTTTACCTGATCGAAATTTTATTGCAGATATGATAAAAGCTGAAAGTAATTGGGTGAAAATCAAAGCGGAAGAGTACTTTTCTATTTCTGAAAAGGCTTCTTTGAATAGCAAGAGTTGACGAACTCAGATTTGGGACACTCGTTATACAATTCTACCTTCAAGCATAACCCAACGGATTATCCAACTAAAATTGATTAGCAACGTTATTCCACAGTGATAGTGAATTTTTCATTTGTAAGAGCAGCCATACTTCTTGCGTCATTTTTCTTTTTGCTCCATGCTAAGGCCGAGCATATTATAGGAGGGGAGATGTTCTATGTGTGTAATGGAGACGGCACCTACACCTTCACTATGAAAATATATAGAGATTGCAATAGTAGTGGTGCTCAATTTGATAACCCCGCTCGTTTTTCAGTTTTCAATGAAAACAATACGTGGCTCAATAATCTAAACGCTAGCTTGTCAGAGGTAAACGAGATCGATCCAAACTTTGACTCCCCCTGTTTAAATTTTCCTCCTGATGTCTGCGTGGAAGAAGGGGTTTATACATTTACCATCCCATTGGACACAGACCTAATTGGATACCAGGTAGTATACCAAAGATGTTGTCGAAATCAGACGATTCAAAACTTAGAGAATCCGGGGTTTCAAGGTTTAACCATTGTTTCAGAGGTCCCAAACAATGACCTAGCAGAATGTAATTCTAGTCCTTTTTTCAATAGTTTCCCTCCGCCAATTCTATGCACTTTCGAAGATTTGGTTTTCGATCATAGTGCTACGGATCCAGACGGAGACGACTTAGTTTACTCCCTTTGTGCCCCATTTTTAGGCGGGTCTCAAGCTGTACCTGCGCCCGTAACCGCAAGTGATCCACCTTACGATGAGGTGCTTTACAGTGGGGTATATACTGCAATAGATCCCTTGGATTCAGATCCAGGTCTCTCGATCGATCCAATAACAGGTATTTTGACTGGGCAGCCGACGGTTCAAGGCCAATTTGTAGTCGGTGTTTGTGTAGAAGAATACCGCAATGGAGTTTTGATAGGTGTCAATAAAAGAGATTTTCAATTCAACGTAGAGCCTTGTGACCCAGTTTCTGAGGCATTGATACAAGAAGTCGAAGAAGGAGAATTGTGCGATGATTTAACATTTAATTTTATCAACCTAGGCGATCCAAACAATGTTTACGTCTGGAATTATGGTGATCCTACTACAGATGACGACGAATCTGTCAGCTACAATGGGTTTTACACCTTTCCAGATACTGGGACTTATACCGTAACGGTAATTTCCAATCCTGGAGTGTTTTGCTCAGATACGGCAGAGATCGTCCTACCTGTTTATAATGAAACCACAGTCGAGGTTGAGTCCTTTTCTTTTCAATGCATTGGCGGAGAACCGGTATATAGTTTCAATGCCACTGGCAGTTTTGACCAGTTAGCAACACTGGTCTCTTGGGATTTCGGCCCTGATGCGACACCTCAGTTCGCTGAAGGTATAGGTGTAGCAGGAATTTCTTTTGGTACACCAGGAATTAAGACCGTCAACATTGATGCTACAAACAATATTTGTCAGGCCCAAAGCACATTTCAGTTTACGGTTGGAGAGCCTGTGACTGCTCAGATAAATCCACAAGACGAGTTTTGCCAAGGTTTTGAACTTACAGTTAGTTCGAATACTGCAAATGCAACGGATTTTAGTTGGGATTTTGGTGATACATCTACTGATAGCGATATAGGTAATGGNCCAATAGCTTCCTATACCTATTCAAGTCCTGGAGAATATACGGTGACACTAGAAGCTTCCTCTTCTGATAATTGCCCAGTCATTGTATCAGAGCAATTTAGTGTTCAGTCACTTCTCGCGCCTGAAATCGTAGAGCAGGGCATTTTTTGCTTTGACAATAATAGTATCAACTTTACTGCTGGAGGAAGCTTTACCAACTCTGCTAGTTTTTCTTGGACCTTTCTAGATGGTGATCCAGCTACCTCATCGGCCCAAAATCCTGTCGATATCAATTTCACAGCTCCAGGCGAAAAGTTAATTACCTTATCGGTGGCCGAAAATGGATGTGAGCTGATAAGTCAGACGACTATTGATCTTCATCCAAACCCATTGGCATCCTTTCAGGCTTTTCCCACAGGTGGCTGCGTGCCCCTTACAGTAGGATTTATAAATGAATCGGTTACTGCAAGCTCACTTAGAGCCTTTTATTGGGAATTTGGCGATGGAACTTTTTCAAATTCTATTAATCCTTCTCATGAGTATAATACGCCAGGTACCTACACAGTCTCTCTCAGGTTAGAGAATTTGGATGGTTGTGAAGAGACAAGTGATCTTGTCTTAACTGATTTAATAACAGTTACTCCAACACCGAGAGCTAGTTTCGATATTTTGCCAACTACCATATCCGTACTCGATCCTCAGCTCGAAGTAATCAACTTGAGCGAAGGAAGTAACTCTTGCACCTTTTTTTTGGATGGCGAAGTGTTTAATGATTGCGATTTCATTCACACATTGCAAAACCTAGAGCCTCAAACAATCAAATTGGTGATCGAAAATGAATTTGGTTGCAGTGACGAGGAAGAAGCGGACATTTTTTTGACTGATCACCTCATATTCATTCCAAACGCCTTCTCACCTGATGGTGATGGCATAAATGATATTTTTCGACCAGTAATGACTGGGGTGGTGGATTTTAAAATGTGGATTTTTGACAGGTGGGGAAGCGAGATTTTCTTTACCGAGGATCCTAAAGGGTGGTCGGGAGAAGGTGTGAGCAAAGATTATTATCTCCAAAATCAACAGTACAACTACAAGGTATTAATAACCGATTACGGTAATACAAATTTTGAATACTTAGGATCCGTAAAATTGATTCGTTAAACTTATGAAGAAAACTCTCTATGTCCTTTTGATTCTATTTTCAGTCGGGGTGATAATATTTTTTTTGATCGATGAATCGATGCCGGAAGGGAAGTCTGGGCCAGATGCTGAGGCCTTGGCTGAGCGTATGCTTGTTGCTATCAATGTTGAAGCATGGGAGCAGATTCCCTTCATTTCTTGGAGCTTCAGAGATGCGCATCATTATGTCTGGGATAAGCAGAATCATTTGGTTTTAGTAAAGTGGGAGGATTATGAGGCGGTAATTGATCTTAATTTAATAAAGGGGAAAGCCACTAGATCGGGAAAAGCACTAGAAGGAGCTGAGCGAGAAGAAGCAGTTCTAAATGCTTGGGCATTCTTTTGCAATGATAGCTTCTGGTTGAATGCTCCTGCTAAGGCGTTTGATGATGGGGCCACCAGAAAAATTGTGGTAGACGAAAATGGCAGCGATCAACTACTAATTCAATATGAGTCTGGGGGAGTCACTCCAGGAGATGCCTACCTGTGGCAGCTGGATGAAAATTATTTGCCAGTCTCTTATAAAATGTGGGTATCAATTATTCCGTTTGGAGGAGTAAAGTCTACTTGGTCAGACTGGAAGGAGTTTGACGGGGCAATGATTTCTACTTCTCACAATCTTGGGCCTCTAGAAATTGCTGTGAGAGATATTAAAACCGGCACTTCTCTTCAAGATTTTGGTCTTGCCCCAAATCTATTTGACCTTAGCTTTCAATAGTTAGCCTCATGTCAATGTGATCAATTCCGTCCCAGAGATACACGTCACTTATTTGCTCAAATCCCAGCTCTGAATAGAATTTCTTTAAGTACAGTTGAGCTGCAATTTTTATGGTTTTAGCAAAAGCCACACCCTCACAATAGTCGATGGCAACTTGCATGAGCTCTTTGCCAATTTTGAATCTTCTGAATTTTTCTTTTACCACTACGCGGCCTATACTCCACTCCGAATAAATCGTATTCTCAGGAGCTATTCTGGCTGTAGCAATGATTTCACCTTCACTATTCTTACCAATAACATGAAGGCACACCGGATCCATGCCATCAATTTCTGAGTAAGGGCAATTTTGTTCGACTACAAAAATGTCCAACCTTACTTTGAGTAGATCGTGCAATTCAATGAGCGATAAATCATTAAAATTTTTGGTTTCCCATTTAATAGTGGGTTTTTGTTCTAGGGCCATTCTCAGTACTTTCGGTGAAAGAGCAAATTATGTGTGGTCGATACGTTGTAATTTCAAAGGTGACTGATATAGAAAAAAGGTTTAATGCAAAGGCTTTAGAACCCTTATTGCCCAACTTCAATCTTGGCCCCGGAAATCGAGGTCTTGTGATCACCAATGACCAGCCTAAAGTACTTCAGTTTTTTCAATTTGGAATGACTCCTTTTTGGGCAAAAAAGAAAATGTATTTGTTCAACGCTAGGGCCGAAGGAGATCAAAACAAAGAGAATGATCCAAATTACAAGGGAGCTAAAGGAATTATCTTTAAACCAGCCTTCCGGAAGTCGATAAGAAGTAAAAGGTGCCTTGTAATTGCCGATTGTTTTATTGAAGGCACCAGCCGTGAAAAGTTGAGTAAACCATTTCTGGTTCATCTCTCAAAAGAAGAAAGACCATTTGCTTTTGCTGGTGTTTGGGATGAATGGGTGGACAAATCTACTGGAGAAATAATACGATCCTATTCAATAATTACAACTACAGCAACTCCATTGCTTCAAAAGCTTCCACACCATAGATCACCAGTAATTTTGAGTCAAAATGACGAAACTAAATGGCTCGACTCCAACGCTGATCTTATCGAAATTACTGCATTGTTAAAGCCGTATGATGGATATATGAATGCCTACCCTATAAGCCCTGCTATCAAAAACCCAAATAACAATAGCAGATCGCTGATAGAACCCCAGGGAAGCAGTATGATCGCAGATAATGGGGTCATCGTCGAACAAAATATTGTCTTGGGAGGCATGGGGTCTTCAAGATCTCGCTCGCGAGGTAGGTAGCGCCTAAATGAATGCCTTATTTTCTCAAAGTTTAATGACCTTATCCTAGCCAAAGGTGGTCGAGCTTTATCGGAGTACATCATGACTCCGCCCCACCCAATAAGCAAGTAGTGTTTAAAATAAGGTGCCCTGGATATTCTCTTCCTCGGTATTTAGTACTGGTGTCCATTCCATGCTTGGCACATAAACTACATAGCCTTCACCAGTCTTGTCTTCAACTTGTGTAATGGCCTTTAAATACTTCTTCACTTGCTGAATATGACTCTTCTCCTTTCGTCCAGTTTTAAAATCAATTACTTTGAAGGTTGATTTTGTTTTGAAAACGACGTCTGGTCTCATGACATCCCCATCGGATTGTAATGGTCGTTCGGAGAGCTTGGCAGCTGTTTCAAGTAGACTTAAGTACTTTTCATCGCTGTAGAGCGCTTCAAACCATTTTAACACTTCAATATAGGATTCGTCAGATACTCCACCATTAATCCTACATCTATCAAGTTGAACCTTTGCCTCTTCAAGGCTAAACGTTTTTGAGGCAATATCGTGAAATAGAATACCTGTATCTCGGTTAGAAGAAACTCCTTCATGACTGATTTTGAACCTTTCTTGAATGGGGATGATTTGAGCAGATCCCACTTTTAAGTTGGATTCTTTAGTTTGCTTCTGGCTAGGTTTCTCCAGAGGTCTTGCTCTTCCGCCTAAGCATATGCTAGACTGAATTCCCTCTTCTGAGTGATGTAATTTCTGTAGAGTGGTATCAAGTATTTTTATTTCCTCATTTGCTATTCTGTCGTAAGCTTGGTTGACGACTTGTCCCGTCTCATCTTTGGAACCAATGCAATGAAAGAGGTAGAGACGCTCAGAAGGCCTGGTCAAGGCCACGTAGATCAGGTTTAAATTGTCAAAACTTATTTCCAAGAGATACTTTTCATACTCACTACTATAACCTATATCGATCAGTGATTTTGTCATAGGCATTGGCATATATGAGAATGGGATATTCTCACCAGAGTTCAAAGGGATCCACTTGATCTCGGTTTTATTAAGTTTCCAATTGAGGTTTGGAATGATGACTACCGGGAATTGAAGCCCTTTTGATTTGTGAATTGTCATGATCTTCACCTGATTCTCAGACACCCCGGATTTTGCCTCTGGTTTTAAACTTAGACTGTCCCACCAATCAATGACCTCAGTTGCTGAAGAGGAATAACCTCTCTCTAGAATGCAATTGAGAAAGGACTGAATGAACACATCATTCCTGATGGGGATTGGTACAAATCTATTGAGCACCTCATAGCAAATTTCTATCGCACTGAACCGTCGCAGTTGATCAAGTGAGAACTCTTTATCGATTGATTTGAGAAAGTGAGTAAAATTTAAATCCCCATTATTTTTCCCTTGTTTCCAAAATTCTTCTGGATGAAACGGAAGGTTTTGAAGACGACAAATTTCTCGCATTACCCTTACCTGAGAAGGAGGTAAATTTGCATCTGCGGATAACCTGAGGAATTCGAGAAGCATCACTACAGTAGAATTCATGTCGAGCCCAAAGCTGTCTCTGGTCGTAAATGGTATTTCCGCTTTTGTTAGAGCCTCGATAATTGCGTTTACCTCCTTGCCTTTTTTCCTTACCAGTATGGCCATGTCCCCAAAAGAGTATCCGTCGGCTATTGCTTCTTGAATGGAGTCAATTGTTTGATTAGAAATCAAAACGGGTCGGGCATTTTTTTCCAACTGGGTCCATTTTACATAGCCTCCAACCTTGTGATCAGGAAATTTTTGTTTCGAGCTCGCTCCCTCATATTCTTTTCTAAAAATAGTGTTGGAGACAGTTAAAGAGTCCTTAAGAAGCTCAATGAGGCCATTGTTGAAGTTAACGATGGTGGGTAAACTTCTATAATTTGTATCCAAATGAACTATCCTTGAATTTTCTCGGAGTGAAATCCTGTCCGTTGGCGAAATTGAAGAGTCAGTATGGTCTAATTCGGGTAAATGGATTAACTGCTCAGCTTTTCCTCCGCGCCATCTGTAAATGCTTTGTTTGGCGTCACCAACAACCATATTTAGCTGTCCCTCCGACAGAGAATCCGTTATAAATGGAGTGATGTTTTTCCATTGAAGCTCGCTGGTATCCTGAAATTCATCAATGAGAATATGTTTAAAGCGATTCCCAAACTTTTCGTAAATATAAGCTACGGGTTCGCCATGCATTGATTTGGAAATAATGCGATTAAATTCAGAGATCATGACCACATTTCGCTCTTTGGCTAGTTCCTTCAGGCTTTTGGAAAGGTCGGCCAACACCGCTAATAAATGAATTTGAGACAGTAGTTTCTTGGCGCTCATGTATTTTGAAAAGGGACCTTCAAAGAGCTCTTCTGATCTATGATAGAGATCCAGAAGTTCTCCATGTTTCAGGTCTAGACTGTCTTTAACCTCTCGCTTTGCGGAGCCCACATACCAGGATTCCTCTACAACAGGAAGCAATTTGCCGTGCAGGGGTTTATATTCTCCTTTGAATTCGCTCAATCGCTTAAAATAACCGAAATACCCACTGCTTTTCTGCTTCAGATCATCGGCTGAAACATTTAATTCCAGAAAAATAGATAGAACACTCGAGCCGATTTTTTGAACACTCTTTTCAAAATTTGAAATAATAGGGAAAAGTGATTTTTTGGTTTTTTCGAATTCCTCCGGCTCTACCTCCATGATTGATTCGATTGGCTTAATCGCTGTTTCAGAGGTAAGGAGTGGCCTTAACTTAATGAGCTGTTGGGAGATGTTTGTCTTTTTATTCTCCTCAAGCGATTGCTCTAAATAACCTAACAAATGCTTCGTAATGTGAGCGTCTGATCCAACTTTTTCGAGTAGCATATCTACGGCTTCAGAGAAGAAATTCGCTTCTTCTAACTCCACTTCAAAATCAGATTTAATATTCAAGTCCCTGCTGAATGAACTGATGAGTTTATGATTAAAGCTATCAATGGTGCTAATACCTATTTCGTCATAATCTCGTAGAGCAATCTCTAGTACCTTTTTGGCTCTCAGCTTTAGCTCTAGAGCTGATATTTTCACCTGAGAAAGTAGTTGCTTGACCTCAAAATTTTGAAGGTGTGCTGGGATGCTTATATCGATATCTTTAATCAAGCTGAGTATCGAGAGAAACCTTTGCTTCAGTTCGTTCGCAGCTTTATTGGTGAAGGTGATTGCTAGAATTTTTTTGAATTCGTGCGGATTCGAACTGGATAGACTAAGTTGTAGATAGTCTCCGATTAAGGCAGTCGTTTTACCTGACCCTGCCGATGATTTGTAAATGTGAAAACTCTTTTTTTCGCTCAAAGCCAAATTTTACACCCCTCTTTAGAGCAGGGAAATTTAGGCTATTTTTGTATAGCATCTGTGACCTTACCAATCCTTAGAACATGAAAAGTATTTTTTCATTCATCGTCATCGTTCTTTTATTCGTTAGTTGTGGCGATGAAGAAGAGTCTACACCTGAATCTAAGGTATTTATGACTTTTAACCCGAGAGGAGGAGGGGAGGTCCTGCAGTTAGGTCAAACTCATACGAATGCAATGGATTATCCTTACTCTGTTTCGTTGATGAAGTTTTTTCTTTCGAAAATCGAACTTGTAAAAGATGACGGTTCAGCTATTGAGCTTTCTGATATTGAAATAATTGATATGTCAGAGAACAAAAGGTCTCTCGAGTTCACTGTTCCAAATGGAAGCTACGTTGGCGTGAGGTATGATTTGGGAGTGCCTGCAGATATGAATGGGGTGGATGACCAAGATTTTTCCACTGCTCAATATCCTGCCGGTCACCCCCTAAATGAGCAAACGACTCAAATGTACTGGCAACTTTCAGCGGGTTATAAATTCTTTTCCTTTGAAGGAAGATACGATACTCAGCCTAATACGGACGTCTTACCTAATTCGTTCATCTTCCATACCGGGCATGATGTTCTCTATCGAGAAGTGGGTTTTTTCTCCAAAGACATGGACTTGAGTTCAGGAGGGAATGGACTCTTCGAATTTGCAGTAGACGTTGATAGTATTTTCGTGACCAGTGGTGATGTCATAGATTTGGCTGTTTTTGACAGCTTCCATGGTTCGTTGGATCTCATAGATCAAGGAGAGAAGATTGCCAACAACATGGCGCGATCATTTGTGCTGAAATGATAAGAATCTGGGGGACATACCAAATGTCGACTCGGTTTGCCATTTTGGTTGTTGCTATGAGTCTTACCTGGGCGGCATGTTCAAAAGAAAACAACGATTCAAACCGCCTAGCACCCTCGAGTGGCAAAGTCCTATGTGATAGTGATCAGGAGACAGGGACGCCTTATCAACTAGAAAAACCATTTTACTTTCCAGAACCTGCAATACCAGCAGATAACCCACTTACTGAAGAAGGAATTCAATTAGGTAAGTATCTTTTTTGGGATAAACGACTTTCTCGGAATAACACAATTAGCTGTGGATCATGCCATTTTCCCTCTGCTACTTTCAGTGACGATAAGAGAAAAAGTCTGGGCCTATACGGTGGTCAAACCCGTCGTAATAGCATGGCCTTAGTCAATCTGGCTTGGAATACTAGTTTTTTTTGGGATGGGAAGGCTCGCACTCTAGAAGAGCAATTGCTTGAGCCAATTGAAGATCCAATCGAAATGGATCATTCATGGAGAGAAGTCGTCGAAATTGTGGGAACAGATGTTCAGTACCAGAAAATGTTCAGTGATGCGTTTGGTAGTCCATGTGTTGACTCCGTCAGAATAACCTATGCCATGGCTCAATTTATTCGCACCATGATTTCGGCAAACAGTCCATTTGACAGATCTTTTTATGGATCAGAGATGCTGACTCAGAGTGAGCAAAGAGGGTTGGAACTTTTTCTCGCTGAAGGAGGTGATCCAAACGTATTTCCTGGGGGGCAAAGAGGTGGCGATTGTTTCCATTGTCACGGTGGAAGTCTTACTCTATTTACCGATCAAAGTTTTCACAATAATGGACTCGACAGTATTTTCACTGATCTCGGTAGAGCAGAAGTTAATGGAAGTCCTCTATCAGAGGGTCAATTTAAAACGCCTACACTCCGAAACATTGCGCTTTCGGCTCCTTATATGCACGATGGTCGTTTTGCCACCCTGAGGGAAGTTATTGAGCACTACAACTCTGGAGGACACATATCACTCACTCTAGATCCACTAATGAAATTTCAAGGTGTAGGCTTAGGACTTTCTGATCAAGATATTGACGATTTGATTGCTTTCTTGGAAAGCTTAACTGACGAAGAGTTTGTCAATAATCCTGATTTTCAGGATCCTCACTAGCGGGATTCAAATCTCCCTGATTTCGGTCTTTGTCGCCCGGTTGAATTAAACAAACCTTTCTGTAAATTCTCCGTAAACGCGGAGTATGAGGATAGCACGAATCATATTTTCAGCCATTCTCCCCTTGTTTTTGCTTTCAGCTACTGAAATTAAGGCTCAGTGCGAGCTGTTTGATTTCTTTGGTAATGCTTCGGCTACACCTTATTGGTACAGTTGTAACGGAAACAATTTCAGTCTAAATTTGCAGTCTCCAAATAATATTGGTGCTTGGGAAATCGATTGGGGAGATGGTTCTGGTATTCAAAGCGGTGCTAGTCTTGTTCCTCCAGATTTTATTACGCACACGTACACATCCACGGTTGATACCTTCCTGCTGACGTTCACGGAAATCGGAACGGGATGCACGGTTAATGGGGTAGTAGTGATGGAAGAAGCAAGTAATGCTTCCATCCAGGTACCTGTTGGCGGGCTGACTCAAGCTTGTGCGCCACAGACAATGGAATTCATTAATTCCAGTACAAATACTTCAGAAACGACAGTATTCACCTGGGATTTTGGTGATGGATCTCCCATTGAAACTTACGATTACACCAACTTAGGTCAAGTGGTTTCCCATACCTACCTACCGGGTACGGTAGATTGTGAAACGGTAGTAACACTCACGGCCGAAAATTATTGCAACACCGTGCAGGGTGGTCCGAGTACCGCAACTTTTAACCCGATTCGAATTTGGGACATTGATGACGCAGGAATTACTCCTTCTGCTAGTGTGCTCTGTTGGCCGGATAATGAGTTTACTTTCAATAACACGACTGACCGAAACTGTTTATTTCAAGGTAACATCTTCCAGCGCTATGAGTACTGGAATTTTGGTGATTACTGGGGTTTAGGATATGACTCCATCGTTGATTGGACCCCTTGGCCACCGACATTTCCTCAAACAATAGAATATCCGGCAATAGGTACTTACGAAGTGACACTTCTTGACAGTAATCTTTGCGGGATTGACGCTGTGACTATTCAAGTCGAAATTGTAGCTCCGCCAACAGCCGCAGCTGCTGCGAGTGCAACCACTATTTGTCAAGGCGAAACGATCACCTTTAGCAATAATTCTACGGGAGGAGCGACAAACTATCAATGGGACTTTGACGACGGTACACCTCCTGTAATTACTGGAGCGGCTACCATTGATCACGTCTTCAATACTGCTGGAACTTTTGATATTGAATTAATTGCTGCCGTGGGCGGCACGGGGAGCAATTGTGCAGATACGGTTTATGTTCCAATTATTGTATTGCCAGCTCCTGTTGCGGTTATTGATCTTGATAATATTGAAGCCTGCGATTTGTTGAGCATAAACTTTACCGATGCATCCACCGGAGCCATAAATGATTGGCAGTGGGATTTTGGAAACTCCAATACGCATAATGGTCAGTTTCCACCACAGCAGGATTATAATTTGCCAGGTGCTTATAATGTAGTTCTCACTGTATCCTCTGCAAATGGATGCTCTAATTCCGATACGGAGATTGTTACCGTCCATGAGTCGCCAGTTTCTGATTTTCTAGTTCAGAATGTCTGTGTCGGAACTGAAGGTAACTTTCTAGATTTATCTACTACTCAAACTAGTGATCCGATTATTTCATGGTCTTGGGATTTTGGAGATGCGAGCGGTGCTGTTGATCAAAATCCCACTCACGAGTATCCTGGAGCAGGTACTTACACAGTTGAGCTTGAAGTAGCTACTGTTTTTTGCACGTCAACTTCCACGCAGAATGTAGTTGTGGAGCCTGCACCAAGTGCG
Source organism: Flavobacteriales bacterium (assembly GCA_022448105.1). Classification (GTDB taxonomy): domain Bacteria; phylum Bacteroidota; class Bacteroidia; order Flavobacteriales_D; family Cryomorphaceae; genus JAKVAV01. The sequence continues at coordinate 183,680 of JAKVAV010000005.1, forward strand.
TCTTTTACCCATGCTGTAGTTTCCGGTTGTTCACCATTAGAAGTAGCCTTTACAAATACCACATCTGGGGCGGATTCCTACTCATGGATCTTTGGTGGTGGAGGTGGAAGTGGAGATGAAAGTCCGGCGAATGTCTTCAATAATTTTGGAGATGCTGATTCGGTTTATCAGGTTACTATGGTCGCACAGAATGCTTTTGGATGTCGTGATACAGCTATAAGCTCTATCACGGTGCATCCGAATGCGATTGCACAGTTTCAATCCTTTTATACACCGGGGTGTGATCCAGATTCTGCGATATTTTTGAATACATCTATCAATGCTGATAATTTTGAATGGAACTTTGGAGATGGGACAATATCTACCGATGAGAATCCAACCCACGATTTTCAGAATACGGGTCAAATAATAGAGCAATTTGACATAGAGCTCGTAGCCTTCACTGCAAACGGATGCAACGATACGACTTCGAGTACCATTTCTGTTTTTCCTCAACCAGACTTTAATTTTGTGCTACCTGTAGACACTGGTTGTAGTCCTTTTACAGTGCAGTTTCCTGCTGTGGCTGGCGCCATAAATAATCAATGGACTTTTGGAGATGGAACCATCAGTACCGCACCTAATCCGTCACATTCTTACGGGAATAATACTCTCGCTCCAATCACGTATGAAGTAGAACTTGTAGCTACTTCGCCATTTGGTTGTAACGATACTTCTTATGCTGAGGTAATCGTAAATCCAAATCCTGTTTCACAGTTTTCAGTAGATCAAACGTCGGGTTGTAGCCCCCTTACTGTAAGGTTTACCAATGAAAGTATACTGGCAGACTCTGTAGTTTGGAGTTATGGAGATGGTACAACATCTGATACGTCTTCCTTCATCCACAGCCATACTTTTAACAACACAACAAATCAGACCATTTCATACACCGTAGAACTGATGGCATACACGGCCGAAGGCTGTAGCGAGACCTTTACACGAAATATTGAAGTACATCCATTAGTGGAGGCCGCTTTTTCCCATCCCGTAGAAGAGTGTTCACCGCAATCGTTCGTATTTGAAAACGAAAGTGTAAACGCCTCTTTCTATCAGTGGGATTTAGGAAACGGAGTGGTAAGTGTGGCAGAAAATCCGCTTGGTGGTTATCAATTGAATGGCTTTGAGCCAGATACATTTGGTATCCAGCTTGTGGCTACCTCAATGTTTGGATGTGAAGACACTGCGAGGAGCGAACTTATCCTTCATCCCAAGCCTACGGCCTCAATTATTCCGAGTGGAGTAGCAGGGTGCTCGCCTTACACAGTAAACTTTCAGAACAATAGTTCGATTGCCACATCATATCAATGGAACTACGGCGATGGCGATACTTCTGATACACTTAACTTAGTTCACGAACACGAATTTGTATCCACATCTACAGCTCCCCAGGACTTTGAAGTTTCACTTATTGCCTCTACTGATTTTGGTTGCGCCGATACAAGTTTAATAGGGATTACGGTTTACCCTGAAGTGATTGCGCAATTTGCTCCAGAAACCGAAGGTTGTTCTCCTCTATCGGTAGATTTTGTGAATACATCTTTTGGAGGAGCCACATACAATTGGTCTTTTGGTGATGGAAATGAGGCGTTTATCCCAAATCCGTCCAATACTTTTGTGAACGTTCTCGACACCGTGAGAGATTTTACTGTCACTATGGTGGCTCAGTCCGGTTTTGGTTGCACCGATACAACTATCGGCAACATTAAAGTTTTCCCGCTTCCCGAAGTCAGTATAGCTCTGAACAATGTAGAAGGATGTTTCCCAGCAGATTTTGAGTTTGCTAATTACACTGAAGGTGCTGAAACCTACTTCTGGCAATACGGTGATGGAAATGAGTCTGATAGTTCGGATTCTCTTCATACGCATACGTATGTAAACTCTACCACAGAATTGGAGACAAAGACCGTTACTCTTATCGCAACTACAGAGTACGGATGCCAAGATCAAGAATCGATTGAAGTAGAGGTCATTCCTGAAATTGAGGCTGATGTCGTCTTCCCAGAAGGTGGATGTTCACCTTATACAGCAGAGTTTGAGAACAATACGATTGGTGCTTTCAGTTACTTATGGCAGTTTGGAGATGGAAACTTTTCCCAAGAGGAAGAGCCAACTTATACTTACGAGAACTTCAATTCAGAAGACTCAACATATACAGTACTTTTTATAGCGCAATCTTTATACGGATGTGCCGATACACTTGAATATATACTTCCTGTTTTAGGATTGCCCGAAGCGCAATTTATCGCTACTCCTGCAGTTCAGCAATTTCCGAATGCAACTATCGATTTGGTGAATTTGAGTTTTGCGAATGATGGTGCGAATTATGTCTGGGCTTGGGGTAATGGGGTTATCGATTCTGCCACTGATCCTAATGAAATAATGGGGTATACGTATGGAACTTGGGGAGAGTATACGATAGTATTGAGTGTTGGAAATGATGTATGTAATGATACTGCTTTTCAGCAGATAACAATAGAACCACCGCTTCCAATCGCATCTTTTGAGGGAGAAGGTACTGGCTGTGAACCGCTGGTTGTGGAGTTTACCAATACTTCGACATATGGTGTGGAATTTCTGTGGGATTTCGGTGATGGCGTGATTAGTGACGAGCAGAATCCGACTCATTTTTACACAGATCCTGGCACATATAATGTCTCTTTGACTGTCACTGGTCCGGGTGGAGACATAGATACGGAGATAAAACCTAGCCTAATTACAGTACACCCGAGGGCGGAGGCTTTTTTCACCGTAAATCCCCCGGTGATTACTGTTCCAGATCAAGTTTTCTTTTTGAACTTGTCCATAGATGCGGATTCGTACTTCTGGGATTTTGGAGATGGAAATACATCTATAGAGTTCTCACCTTATAATTTCTATGAGACGACCGGTTGGCATCCGGTTACTCTAGTAGCAGATACTGAATTTGGATGCAAAGATACTTTCAGTCTTGACCAAGCGGTGAGAGGTGATGTTGAAACTAGGATAGCATTTCCAAATGCGTTTACTCCTAATAATGCAGGTCCTAATGGTGGATTATGGACTGTTGACGACCTATTTAATAACGATATCTTCTTTCCTCAATACAAAGGAGTAGAAGACTTTGAGATGCAAATTTTTAATAAATGGGGCGAATTACTTTTTGAGTCAAAAGAGGTTAGACGCGGTTGGGATGGATACTATAAAGGGGAGATGTGCCAGCAGGATGTATACGTCTGGAGAGTAAAGGTGACTTTTGCAGATGGGGGAGAATTAATTGATTCAGGCGATGTAACACTATTGAGATGAAAAAATTGAATTTAAAACTTATTCTAGTTCTATTGGGAACGATGTTGGTTAATATGGCTATAGGGCAGAAGATGGGTAGATACCATAAAAACCTACTCTATGAGGCTGACATTTATTTTACTCAAGGTGACTATTATTACGCCGCTGAGCTTTACACTCAAGTATCGAAAGTGGCCCCAGAAGATCCCGAAATTTTGGGTAAAATAGGGATATGCTATTTCCATTTGCCTCCATATAAAAGCGAATCAAAAAGATTTCTAGAATTAGCCGTAGATAAGGATTATACGGAAGCAAAGTTCTTCCTCGCAAAAGATAGAATTGCGGAATATAAGTTTTACGATGCTTTAAATTTATTGAGTGATTATGAAAGTGATTCCGAGCGCCTCAAATCAGCATCTGAAATAGAGCACTTAAAAAAATCGGCTGAGAGAGCGATTCATATGGTGCAAACACCATTGTCTGTTACCATTAGAAATTTGGGCGAAACGGTCAATTCAAAGTATCACGATTATGCGCCCATTTGGGATTCTGCTCACAATACAATGTACTTTACTTCTCGTAGGAAATTGAATGCATTAAGTGAGAAGGATATTTCAGAGCAGTTTGATGAAAATATCTTTGTTCTCGATTTAGCTTCTGCAAGCAAAAAAGTTGAAGCTGCCCCCTCACCCCTAAATACTGAAAGAAATGACGCTGCAGTTGCCTCGTCACCCAACGGTGAAGAATTGATTATTTACCGGAGTAGTAAAGATGGATATTCTGGCGATCTTTACATAACAAGTCTGGATCACTACCAGTGGTCAAACCCAGAAAAACTCACTCAGACAATTAATAGCAAGCATCAGGAAGCCAGTGCTTGCTTTGATGGGGCCAACGATCAAATTCTTTATTTCTCTAGCGATCGAGAAGGTGGTTTCGGAGGAAAAGACATTTATGTGGTAAGGAAGTTGCAGAACGGCAAGTGGGGGAAGCCGCAAAATCTTGGAGAGGAAATTAATACCCCGTATAACGAGGATGCTCCTTTCGTAGATGTTAATGGGGATTTGTATTTCGCTTCACAAGGCCATCAAACTATGGGGGGATATGACATTTTTGTGTCAAGAAATCTCCCAAATGGAAGGTCCAAAGCTCAGAATATTGGTTATCCTATCAACACTCCTGGAGATGATATATTCTTCACAATAAATGAAGATGGAACAAAGGCTTACTTCTCCTCCGAAAGAATTGGAGGATTTGGCTTGCAGGATATTTATGAGATTGATTTTGACGAAACGAGTACGATCATACTTAAAGGGCAGTTAGCCACCGAACAAAGCCTTCCTCCCAATGCATTGATTACCCTGCTAAATGAAGATAGTGGAATTGTTGAAGGCTTATTTCAAACTAGAGGTGAAAAAGGCGAATTTGTTCTGGCGCTAAACACAAACAAAAAGTATACGATGCTTATTGAAGCTGCCGGATATAATCCAGTGGAAAAGCCACTCTTCTTTGGAGCTGAACTTGATGGTCTCAAGGAAGTCGAAGAGCTAGTGACGCTATCTAGAAATAAATAAGTGAAACTCTTTCGCTACATATCGATCTGTGGGTTGCTCGTTTTCATGGCCTTGCAATTGAAATCGCAAGATCAACAATACACGCAATTCTATACAGCGCCAATGTTGTTGAACCCTGCATTTGCAGGAACATCAATTCAAAGCCGTGTGGCTATGAATTATAGAAATCAATGGCCGCAATTGCCTCGTGCATTTGTTTCCTATAATTTTTCATTTGACCACTTTTTTGCAGATGTGAAAAGTGGAGTTGCCCTTAATGTTTCCCACGACCGAGCAGGAACAGGTGCTCTTAGTTCTACAAGTGTATCCCTGCACTACGCCTATGAGTTTAATCTAACGCGTCAGGTCAGCATAAGGCCAGCGGTAACTATTGGTTACGGGAGTGATTTTCTGGATATTGATAGGCTCACGTTTGGTGACCAATTGGCTCGGCAAGAGGATGGAGTAACAACTCTAGATCCTGATAGAGCGCGTTTTCAACAATCTCCTGTCGCCTATCCCGATTTCGGTACTGGTCTTTTGATTTATGCCGAAAAGTTTTGGTTAGGCGCTTCAGTTTTTCATATCAATGAACCAGTTCAGTCACTCACTGGCGGAGAAAGTGTTCTACCGAGAAGGTTTTCTGCTCACGGAGGAGTTCGATTGAAACTTTCTGAAGTTGGTGCGTTTTCCAAGAGGCAATTCATCGTTCCGGCCTTTAATTATCAAAGGCAAGGTCTTTTTGACCAGCTCGATCTAGGGTTTTACTATGAGTATGATCCTATTATACTGGGTCTTTGGTATCGAGGACTTCCAGGATTAAAACAAAATGCGAATAGCTCAATAAATCAGGATGCACTAGCCGTGTTGGTGGGGTATGAAATCAACAATATGAAGATCGGCTACAGTTATGATCTTACCATTTCTTCGCTAACTCCAAATAGTGGAGGAGCACATGAGCTGTCTATCATCATGGAATTTGCCAGCAAAAAAAGTAAGAAGAAGAACAAAAGAAGGGTTATGCCCTGTGCTAAGTTCTGATGTTTAAATTACGTTCTTCGGGCATAAAAGGCCATTCAGCGCGATAATTCCTATATTCGTCGAGACTAATTCCTACGCATGCATCTCTCGAAAGAAGCTCTAGAATTCTTTTATTCTGAGGCTGAATCTTCTTACCAAAAAATGACAAATGATGACCAACTAGAGGTTATCGTTCATTACGCGGGAGATTTAAATTTTGGCTTTGCAAGCGCACTTACTCACCGCATAGAAAGGCTGATTGAAGAAAAAATCGATGACCGCAGAGCTCGAAAAAGATTTTTTACCGTTTTCATTGAAGCAATTCAAAACATACGCCTTCACGGAGGCATGGACAATAATGAACATGTTCATAGCGTCGTCACCGTCTATAAGAGTGCATTGAAGCTTTGTGCTCAATTTTCAAATATAATTGCCTCATCCACTGCTCAAGACCTCTCTAGACGGTATGATGAGATTAACTCCATGGATCAGATCGCACTTAAAGAAAGATACATGGAAGTGATGATGAATGGAGTAAGAAGCGAGAAAGGGGGGGCAGGCCTTGGGATCATCACTATGGTGTTGCGTTCAAAGAATCCAAGCTGCTATGATATCAAGAGCTTGACCCATGAATACGATATATTCTCACATACAGTTTGCATAGATTTGAATTGAATGGCTTGAAGGTAGATTTGTGATCTTAATTGGAGTTTTCAAAACTGTAGCGATATGGGATTACTTTCCATTTCTTAAAATACATTCAATAGCGAGATGGTTTGGCTCCCCTAAAAGGTTAAGACAAATCGGAGTCTTTTTATTCCTCGGGTTTCCATGCAAAATGGACTGTGCTGTGATTGACGAGGTTGGTAAATCTTAACTCTTGCAGGAAGAGATTTTTGAAGGATTTCGTCACTCAGCGAAATCGAATATAAGGTTTTCAGAAGCTCGTATTTTTGAAGATCAATACCATAAAACGAGGAACTGAATTTTTAGACCATGTGCACAGTGACTTATGTTCCATCACAGATGGGATCAATTATCACCGCAAATCGCGACGAAGCGCCTATTAGAAATGCTGAAGGCTTGGTTCCTCATTTTAATGCCTCAGAGGAGAAGTTTTTGATTGCCAAGGAGCCTTTGCATGGTGGAACGAATCTGGCAGCAGGGGTAAACCTTGTGGCGGTCTTAATTAACGGAGCTTTCGTGGCGCATGAGAGAAAAATGAGCTACCGTAAGAGCCGGGGAATCGTCCTTTTAGAGAGTTTAAATTTTGACTCACTCACCTCGTTTCAAAAGGAAGATTTATACGGTGTTGAGCCTTTTACTTTGCTTCATTTTGGAAGTTCTATTGAAGAATTGAGGTGGGACGAGTATCAAATTCATTACCGCGAAATAAATGTAAACGAACCCTTTATTGTAGCGAGTGCAAAACTCTATACACCCCAGGTTCTCGCTAAGAGGCAGAACTGGTTCAAGGAGGTTATTAACAATTCAAACGCAACATCAGAGGACCTTTTGAATTTTCACCTGAGAGGGGGAGATGGTGATCCAGAAAACGACATGGTGATGAACCGAAACGACCTTGTGAGGACTGTATCGGTTTCCCAGATTGATGCCGGATGTGCTGAAAAGAAAATTAAGCACTTCGATCTTCTGAGAGAAAAGAAAGCTGAGTTTACCCTATAGTTGCTATCGATTCTAAAGACATTCTCATCGGATTGGCTCCTTTCTTTTCTAGAGCATCCTCCACGTAATCGAAAGTGGAAAGAATGTCAGGAGATCCTTCTACTATGGCAATATCGTGTTCAAAATGAGCAGAATACTTTCGATCTGCTGATATAATAGTCCAGTCGTCATCTAACATGAGAATGTCTTTTGTTCCTAAATTGATCATCGGCTCAACTGCCAAGACCATCCCATTTGTTATTTTCTTCCCTCTTCCCCTCTTTCCGTAGTTCGGGACTTGAGGATCTTCGTGCATTGATTTACCAAGCCCGTGCCCTACCAACTCTCTCACTACACCATATCCTTGATTTTCAGCGTGTGTCTGAATGGCAAAACCTAGGTCTCCTATGCGTTTACCGACCCTCATTTGATCAATTCCTAGATAGAGAGACTCTTTTGTTACCCTCAATAAATTTTCAGCTTCCGCTGAGATATCACCAACTGCAAAGGTGTACGCGTGGTCGCCATAGTAGTCATTCTTTATCGCTCCGCAATCCACGGAGATGATATCGCCTTCTTCAAGAGATTTACTGCTAGGAATACCGTGAACCACTGCTTCATTTACTGAGATGCAGAGAGTATTGGGAAATCCTCCAAAACCTAAAAAACCTGGAACGGCTCCTTGATCCTTGATATATTCAAAGGCCAACTTGTCCAATTCCAGTGGTGTAACACCGGGCTCCACTTTTTCTGCAATCAAGCCTAGCGTTCTAGAAACAATCTGGGCACTAATGCGCATCAATTCTATCTCTTCTGAATTCTTTAAGTGAACCATGTTTTGAACTTTGATTTAAGCCCTCCACTTTTTTTTTGGTGATTGTGGTGAGCTTCAGCATTTTTTAATTGATGATTGAATTCTCCGTCTTCGGGATGTAGCATTTGATAAATTATTCCCCATCCCAAAAATCCACCAACATTCCTGTCGTCTATAAAAAGATCGGCGTCAATTTTACGGCTGATTTCTTCATTCATCACTTCCTCGGGGTAGCTGGAGTTTATGGAGTAAAATTTTATTCCTTTTGACTCACAATATTCCACTGCCTCCTCCAGTCTTCTCCCACTGCGATAAGTCCACAATATGAGTTTGTGCCCCTTTTCCTGAAGTGCTTTGAGTGTGTCAAAAGCAAATAGCATTTCTTCTCCAATCTCAGGATATTTATGCTCTACAATTGTGCCGTCAAAATCTATCGCAATCTTTAGCGAATCTTCTGATATCATTGCCATTTGCTCGCAAAATTAATCAAATAATTAGGGGGCTTTTTAACGATAAAATCCTCAAGGATAAACAAAATGCAATTTTGAACGATATATTTACATTGACACACAAGCGAGTAGATTAGATTATGTTGAAGAAAGAGCCTGTAAGAGTTGTCCTTGAGTCCCTTGCCCACCCACTGTATAAGCTCTACTCAGGTTCTCTTCGAAATTGGGAGTACTTCGATATGAAGCTTGGCGTTCATCCAGGAATTTTTCATCCGGGATGGTTCGTTACCTCAGTTATGTTACTCGAAACAATCGAGGCAATGAATGTTAAGGGTAAAACTGTTCTTGAAATGGGCTGCGGAGCAGGGGCATTGGCTTGTAGAGCGGCGCAGCTAGGAGCGGAGAGTTTTGCGAGTGACATTACGAATTCTGCTTGCAAGAACACTGAAGAAAATGCTCTGAAAAATGGGTTGGATGTGCGTGTCATTCAGAGCGACCTGTTTGATCAGATGGAGCAAAGCTTTCAGTTTGATTTCATTTTCGTAAATCCACCATTTATTCCGAGATATCCCGAAAGTGAAGATGATTTTGCGTTCTGCTGTGGAGAAGGTTATGAATATTACATCTCTCTATTTGACAAGTTGAAGTACCACTTGAGTGAAGGTGGTGAATTGGTCATGGCGCTCGCCAAAAGTTGCGATATAAAAAAGATTCTGGAAATAGCTGATTTAGAGGGTGCGGAATTTCAGAGATTGTCTTCAAAGAGAAAATGGTCTGAGACGAACTATCTCTACAAATTCAACATTAATTCCCCAGAATAATAAACTCGACTCGGCGATTAATGGCTCGACCTTCTTCTGTTGTATTCGTTGTTAGAGGTTTTTCAGAACCGTAGCCGGCATAAGACACCCTTGTTTGGTTTACGTTTTCTTCGATTAAGTAATCCACCACGCTTTTTGCTCGCTCTTGGCTGAGTATCTTATTGTAGCTAATGCCGCCAATGTTGTCTGTGTGGCCTCCAATTTCTATTCTCAAAAACGGATAGTCTGTCATGATATCCACTAGTTTATCTAACTCCTGCTTTGATTGAGGTAAAAGCTCTGCTTTATCAAATTCAAAGAAGATATTCTCAAGAGTAATTCTGTCGCCTACCTTGTAATCTATGCTATCAAGCTTGATTTCTTTTGTGGATACCAATTCTGCTTTCTTTAGAATTCGCTTTGGAGTCGGAGGAATACTTCTTTTTGGACTCGGGCTTATTTCTTCTTCGGGCTTAGCTCGTCTGACCTCTACATCATCGATGTAATAATAAGCGCCGCCTTCACCCTCATCAAATTTGTGGATTTCCGTTCGGTTATCATGGTAAAAATTCCCGATAAGTAGGTACTTAGATTCTACATCTACCTCGAAAACTCCAGAGATTTTTTGCCAAGCATTCCACCTGGATTTGATGATCCTATTTGTGTTGATACAAGGAGTCAAAAAAAGTGGCATTCTATCTCGCGTAACAATGGCCGTGTCACTGAAGTACATGCCGATATTATTGGATGCATATCTACTCTTTACCGCTCGACTTACGTGGAATTCGGCATAATATCTTTCTCCGGGTACCAGAGTAGAATCAAGTTTAATGCTAAGGTACTCATGCCAAAAGGTTTCCGTGCCTCCCTTGCCATAGGTTTTCAAACCAGCCATATTATCTCCATTTCTTGGGCTTTGTTTTCCTCCACTGTGTTTGTAGGGGTTTGACCAACAAGATTTTTTTACTCTGAGGCTGAATAGGTCTGGAGTAGTTTCTGTTGGTGAATCCCAAGCGATGATATCCTCCATGTAGTTTCTGCCATTTTGGTTCCACTTGCAGTACTCTCTTTTGGTCTCTTCAAACCCAGGATTGCTTACATAGTTATAGTAACCTTCATCATTTTCAATAAGCTCCTTGAGTAACTGCGACTTTACAGGAAGGAAGGTCCAAAGGAAAATTATTGATACAAGATATTTTACTCTAATCATAAGTGTAAGTTTTCCACATAGTCATCGGAGGGGCAAGGTGTAAAACTACCGATAAGCTAGAGTGGAAGAGGATTTATGGAAATTATCTTTCTTCAACGACCTGTGGATAATGACGTTGCCAATTTTGCATCCTACCTATAGAGTGCGGCTATCTTTGTTTGTGCATTTGCACTCCCTTTATATGCTGAGAAAAGAACTATTTCTGCTTTTCTTCTTGATGATCAATTTCTTCCTCCAGGCACAGGATGAGGGCCCTTCTCCAATGTCTTGCCTTAACGCGCAAGAAGTGGTTTTCCCCCTCTCAGTAAATGATTTTTCAGCGAGCGAAGTGCTGCTGAATGATGTTAAACTCAATGCTCTTTATTATCTCTACGAAGACAGATATACATTCTGGTATAAGTTCATCGCCACTGAAGACGGAACAATAAATTTCTCAGTAAGTCCATCCAATTCAGACGATAGGTACAGGTCAATATTATTCGATTACGGAGGAAACGATTTTTGTGATAAGCTCGTTAACCAAAATCTACAGCCCAAAAGAGTGAAGAGAACTCCCGTTTTCAGCAAGAGCGGAGAAATTCTATACAAGAACACTATCGAAGCTGCCAAAGGCGACACTTTTTACATATCCGTACTTAGCTTAAACGCAGAGGATTGTGGTCACTTCCTTTATATGGAGTGGGGTGATGAGAAGTTTTCCTTTCACGCTATTCATAGACCCTGTTACAACTTTACCAGACTGGAGCAGCCAGAGTTCTCCACGGCTAAAGAGGTTGTGGAAGATGTCACTCTACAATTGAGTTTTGGAGATACGGTTCCACCCGAGCCCGAAACAGAGCTGGGTTTTGGAGCACTAGAAACCATTGAGGTGCAAAGCGAATTCGAAGATCTAATCACCGTGGGAGACCGATTAATTCTTAATCAAGTTTACTTCTACAATAATACATTTGCCTTTAAGCCAGGCGCCCAGGAAGAGATGGATCAGTTGGTACAATTCTTAGAAATGAACCCAACAGTTGAAGTGGAGATTCAGGGTCATACAGCAAACAATACCGAGGAGATTCGTCCTGATCCAAACTTTAAAGGTCAAGGTAAAGAGTGGAATTTTAAAGGCTCAGCATTAAAGCTAAGCGAGTATAGAGCAGATGCTGTCATGGCTTATTTAATTGAAAAAGGCGTTTCGAAAAAACGATTAGTATCCAAAGGTTATGGGGATTCAAAAAAGAGAGTTCCCAATGCATCCACTTTTGAAGAATTCGAAAAAAATATGCGCGTCGAGGCGGTAGTAACCAAGCAATGAAATATCTCTTCTATTTTTTCACCCTTCTTTTGCTCGTCTCTTGTGTTTCTCACAAACAAGTCACCTATTTTAATGATATCAAAGACTTGCAAACTGGCCAATTAAATATTCCCAATGCGCCGAAGCCAATTCTCAAGCCTGGTGATATCGTTGAAATACAAATTTCCAGCGCTAGCCTGGAAACTAACCCTTACTTTGAGAAGGATCAAAGCTCAGTGGATGATGGATTTGGGGGAAATATGTACCAAATCAATGCCGAAGGTCTGATATATCTTCCTTTGGTCGGAGAAGTAGAAATTGCAGGGAAAACGAAGGAAGAGGCCCGTCGGATAATTGAAGTAAATTTATTGGACTACGTCCAAAAACCTACTGTTAATCTCAGACAGTCCGATTATAAAATCACCATACTCGGTGAAGTAAATGCCCCCGGCGTATATGAGATTCCGACAGGGGAGGCTACTGTTTTGGAGGCGCTTGGTTATGCGGGAGACCTCACCTTATTTGGGCAAAGAGAGAATGTTTTAGTCATTCACGATGATGGCGTAGAGAAGAGTTTTCATCGACTCAATCTCAATGAATCCAGTGTCTTGGAGAGTGAGCAGTTTTACCTGCAGAACAACGATGTGATTTACGTTCAACCTAGCAAGGGCTTTACTTCAAAGGACGACAATATCTATCGCATCCTTCCATTGGTTATTAGTTCTCTTACCTTTCTAGCCGTTGTGGTAAGTCTCAATCAATCATAGAAATGGCGACTGAGAATTTAAACAGACCAGAGAGAGCTGAACGTGATTTTGACTTGAAATCACTCTTTTTCCGATATTTAAAATACTGGTTTTGGTTTCCGCTTAGTTTGGTATTGGCCCTTGCAGTTGCCAAATATTACAACTGGTATAAGAATCCTATTTATGCGGTAACAGCTAAGCTGCTCGTGAAGGATGAAAATGTAGCTAAGGATCAGTTTTTAAAGCAGCTTGATGTTGAGTCTCCCTCTAAAAATCTCGAGAACGAGATTGAGATTCTCCGATCTCATAGTCTGTTGGCAAAGACATTGAATGAACTTGAATTTGATGTATCATATTACTTGATCGGTGATTTGAAAGTGTCGGAGGCGTATAAAGACAGTCCGTTTATCGTTGATGCATCTTCTCTAAACTTCGCTGCATACGGGCACTTTTTCGAAGTATTTATAGTCGATTCCTCTTCTTTCGAATTTTCATATTCGCAAGGAGAAGAAGAGGTCACGAAGAAACAAAAATTTGGTGAAGCTTTTGATTTTGAGCTTGGTAGAATAAAGGTTGATAAACGCGAGAACTTTTCTAACCAAGATCTTCAAAATCCGAATTACGATAAGAGAAATTATCGCATTCTATTTAATACGATTTCCTCGAATCAAAATAGGTATCTCTCAAAACTATCGGTGGCACTTGCTAGATCGCAGAGCACCATTCTCCAGCTATATCTAGAAGACGAAGTTCCTCAAAAAGGTCTGGACTTTTTGAATGCATTGATAAAAGTGTACTTGGAAAATGATGTCGATTTGAAGAATAAGGCAGCATCTAGAACTGCTGAATTTCTGGATGATCAGCTCGAAGGGATAACAGACGACCTCGAAAATATTGAAGTCAACCGCGAGAAATACAAGGCTTCGAAAGGGATTATTGACCTCAAGTCAGAATCCCAAATAGTCCTTGAGAGCATCAAAGAGTTAGATTCAAAGGGCGCTATTAATACCACTAAACTCGGTCTCATTCGTCAGCTACGCGATTATGTGACGGAGAATGTCGACATGAGAGACTTAGCTCCTGCTGCTCTCGATATTACCGACCCACTCCTTGTAAAGTTGATAAATAAATTAAGTGAGCTCCAGAGCCAGCGCGAGTACATCATAAATAATGCGACCGTTAACGATCCTCGATTATTTTCTTTAAACGCTGAAATTGAGCTGACAAGATCTTCGCTTCTTGAGAACATTAAGAATATTGAAAAAGGCCTGGTTCAGCAGCAATCAGAAATCGAAGAGTCTCAGAATTCCTTTAGAAATAGGATTCAACGCATACCCACAACCGAAAGGGAGCTACTCGAAATCGAGAGAAAATTTAGAATTCAAGAAAGCCTTTATCTCTTCCTTCTCGAAAAAAGAGCGGAATTGGCTATATCTCTGGCTGCGACAGAGAGCGATACAAGGGTGGTTGACGCTGCTAGAGTTATCCCTGGCCCCATTTCGCCAGTCCCCCAAAGGGCATATTCAATAGCGGTTTTGCTGGGGATTTTTGTACCCCTTCTCATCATATTTTTCATCGAAAATCTAAATGATAAAGTCACCGACATCGCAACTTTGAAAAGGCTTACTAATATTCCTGTTGTCGGGATGGTGAGGTTCAATGAGTATAATTCACCGCTGGTGGTGCTGGAAAAGCCTCGTTCGAGTATTTCGGAGGAGTATCGTAGCATTCGAACCAATCTTAATTTTTTCGATTCTGACGGTAGTGCCGAAGTTGTCATGGTTACTTCTTCTATTGGAACTGAGGGAAAAACCTTTACAGCAATGAATCTTGCTTCGATAATGGCAGCAGCAGGTTCAAAAGTTGTCCTTATCGGACTCGACCTTCGCAAACCGCGTATTGTTGAGGATTTTCAAATTGATAATAGCACAGGCTGTAGTAATTACTTGAGCGGTCATGCACAGCTTGACGATATACTTATACCGTCTGGATACACCGACAATCTCTTTATAGCACCCTCTGGTCCTCCGCCGCCAAACCCATCCGAGTTGATCAACTCTGATCGAATGCCACGGCTGATAAAAGAGTTAAGCCAGCGCTTTGATAAAATCGTCATCGATACGCCTCCCGTTGGGCTCGTTTCTGACGGGCTCCAAATAACCGAATATGCCAACACAACGATTTTTGTGGTAAGAGAAGGGGTGACTCGCAAAGCACACTTAATTCAGGCCAATGAGATGTTTGAAAAGGAAAGATTGATGCATCCTGCTATCGTTTTTAATGCTGTACAGCGAAAAAATAAATCGTACGCTTATGGAGGGGCATACGGTTACGGCTATGGTTACGGCTACCAAACCGATTACGGAAACTATTTCGACGAGAAAAAAGACGCTAATAAGTCAAAGTGGAATCCATTCAAGAATAATGCTTGATGAACTCATCGCGAGGTTTAGTTCTTCCTCTGATCAAAGAGGAAAAAGGGTGCTCCAGAATATTCTGTGGTCCACCGGATTGAAAGCTGTAAATGCCTCTATCAGCTTCATCATTATCCCACTTTATCTGACACTATTAACGGAAATTGCATTTGGAATTTGGTTAACGGTCAGTACGGTACTACAATGGTTCAATTTTTTTGACCTTGGAATAGGCAATGGACTGAGAAATAAATTGGCTGAGGCTCTAGCAAAAGAAGATGAAACACTCGGAAAAACCTATGTGAGTACCACATACGCTCTGGTAACCATGATAGCCTTGGGAATGTTGCTGGCTTTTTTTGTTGCCGACTCCTTTCTTGAGTGGTCAACGATATTTGAAGCTTCCGAAAATTTGAGTGGTCAAGTGAATGCTATGGTCACCGTTTTGTTTTGCCTTTTTATTCCTCAGTTCGTTGCGCAACTCATTAAGATGATCGTGACGGCAGACCAACGGCCAGCACTTGCGAATTTGATGAACACATCCGTAAATGTGCTTCAGCTGTCTGCGGTATACATATTGGGAGAATTTGGTATGGGGACATTGGTGAATCTCGCTTGGATGATAGCTGGTGTCAATTTAATTGTCCCACTCATTGCGAGCATCTATTTGTTTACGACCAGATATTCGGGTTTAACCCCATCTATCAAATCCATCGATTTTCAGTATTCAAAGGATCTACTCGGATTGGGGGCAACGTTTTTCATACTGCAAGGTGCCGCTTTGGTAGTTTTCATGACTGATAATTTCATCATTACCAAGGTTCTTGGCCCTGAAGAGGTGCCTGCTTACAATATTTCGTACCGTTACTTTAACTTGGCACTGGTGTTTTTTGGCTTGGTCACCACTCCATTTTGGTCAGCCTTTACTGACGCGTACGTAAAGAAAGATTTTGGATGGATCAATGTTATGCTCAAGCGATTACTCCTTCTCTGGCTTGCCATGGCTCTAGGGGTGTTGCTTTTGATTTTTCTGGCGCCAATGATCTATCATATATGGATTGGTGACGAGGTTGAAATTCCATCAGTTCTAAATTGGGCCATGGGTTTTTGGGTTGTACTTTCAGCTTTGCTGAGCATTTTTGGTACTTTTCTGAGCGGAGTAGGTAAGTTAAAAGTATCGCTTTTTCATGCAGTTTTTGTGATGGTTGTAAACATTCCTTTATCGATTTGGTTGGCCCAGTTTTCAATACTTGGAAGTGCTGGGGTCATACTGGCCAGTGCTCTGGGCGCCTCAGTGAGACTGTTTTTTCAGCCTTATCAGACCTACCTTATTCTGAAAGGAAAGGCTTCCGGAATTTGGGATCTCTAACCGTTTGGTAGATAGTTTTTGGCGAAGGTTAAAGAATTCCTCAATTCGGGAAGTCGATTCATTAATCGTTCATTATCCGCCGCGAAGTGTTCCTTTATCTTATTCCGAAGAGCAGGTGCAAAGCGAAATTTCTCCAATCCCCCAATTCTATGCTCAATAGTTTGGACATTTTTCTTAAAAATCCTCCTCCCTGTGGCTGTTCTGTCAAAAAAACCCTTAAGACTATTGGCCTTTCTCAAGAATTCGATTTGCCTTGAACTAAGGCTGCTATTAGCAGAGCGATGAAAATCAATATTTCTATCTAGTTTAATCTTCATCTGTTCGCAAAATGAGGAGATGAAGGCCTCAGGCTCATTCTTGAAATCTTCGTACAAGAAAAGGTTCAGCTTCTCAAAATGATGCGAATAAAGTTGAATAAGAGGGGTGTAGAAGTATTGCTCCGTTTGTTCCACTGCCTTGAAAGTCCTGTAGAAAGGACTTTTAATAGTCGATTCTTCGTCCGCAAATCGGATAAATTCTTCGGGCCTTGTCGTATGACCAGAATATACTCCAATCGAGTATAGTGATTCCAGCAAATCAGCCTGATTTCTCAAAAAAAGCACAATCTCGCCGTCAGGAAAAATTTCTTTTAATCGAAGAGCGATTTGTGTTCTGTTTGAAGAGTTGAGGTAGAGCGATTGACCTACAAACAACTCATTGGAAAATACATAATTTCTGCCTGCGGAAAGGTTCAGAAGATCAAATACTTCATCCTTGTGATAAAGACTTTCGTCTTGATAAAGTATACGCTGAAAGGGCTGACTGTACTGGGTAGTTTCAACACCGACAAATTCGAATTTAGAAATGTGAGGGAACACTTCGTTCTGAAAAAAAGTGCTTGCCGTACGCGGCATCCCAATATGAAGAAGTCGGCGATTCACAGTCAAATCTAATCATTTCACAGACTCGATAATGTATATTTGAACCATGAGGAATATCTCCCTTGTCCTTACCGCAACGATAAAGCCCAACGTAGAGTTTGTAGCTCGAAATGATGTTCAGCAGCGGCTGTCAGATTATCTGAAATGTGCGAAGTTTTATCTGGAGAATACCGATTATAAGCTGATTTTTGTCGAAAATTCGGGATATGACCTTGATTCATCTTCTGGCTTTCATGCAGTGCTAAAGAATGACCGTTTTGTTTGGAAGCGTGTTGATCCCAATCCCGACCTCACCAAAGGAAAAGGATTTCAGGAGTTTTTTATGCTCGACACAGTTGTGAGGCAGGAAATCCTAGGGGACTATTTCGTAAAGGTTACCGGACGTTACTTAGTAAGAAATGTGAATTCAATTGTCGCTAAAATGAATACCTGCATGCACATAGATCTGCATCAGAAAATGAAAGTCGCAATTACCGGATTTTTTGGCGTAGAAACAGCCTTTTACCGAGATCACTTTTATGGAAAATATGCAGATGCCAATGATAATCAAGGAAGATTCATTGAGCATGTAGTTTATGATACTATAATCCAAAAGAACCTTATTCAATCTGTAAGCCTTCTCCCCGAAAATGTATTGTGCGAGGGAGTCTCAGGGAGTCATGGAAATTCGATGGCAAGGAATCCGTACAAAATGAAATTGCGATCAGTCGAGCGCTCCATCAACCGCGCTCTTGGTATCAAGAAATTTTTGATTGAATACTGATGAGATGGGTCACCTTTTTTCCAAAGTTTGAAAGAGTACATCTCACGAAAGACGTCGGACTTATCCCCTATTATGTTGGTCTAGCAGGTCATGACTCAATGCTCCTCGGTCGATCAAATCATGACTTGGAGAATCCAGAAGAGGTCAGTGGCCTGAAGATTGAAAAACTTCCTGAGCTGGGCTCTAAATATTTCTTGGATAGAGCTTTTTTGAATTGGCTGGAAATAAATGCGAAGCAGATTGATGTCTTGCACTTATTTCATCTAGCTCGAGATACGATCCTTTATGGCCGGTATTTCAAAAAGTGGAATCCGAGAGGAAAGCTATATCTCAAAATGGATGCATACAATGATCATCTTATCGAGAGAAAGCAATATTCTAAAAATCCTCTAAAGAATTTCTACTTGAATCAGGTTCAAAAAGGCTTTTTCAAGTCTCTCCATTACGCGTCTGTTGAGAATCGCCAAGGAGTCGAGCTTGTCTCCGCCACTTATCCCGAATTAAAAGAGAAAATGGGATATCTACCGAATGGTGTAAACGATCAATTTTTGAAAGATTCTTTTGACCAAAAACATGTTGAAGGCAAGATCATTCTATCTGTTGGTCGTCTGGGTAGCTCCGATAAGAATTATGAATTATTTTTAACAGCACTGCCCAAATTGTCTAAGCTCGATTGCCGTTTTGTGCTTGTCGGTCCTATTTCTGATGAGTTTCAAAAACGGATTGATAGTGTTTTTAAACTCCACCCAGAAGCAAAAGAAAAGATCATTTTTACGGGTTCCATTTCGGATCGTACTAAACTCTATGAACTTTACGCAAAGTCGAGTGTGTTCTTTCTGCCTTCGAGATTTGAGTCATTTGGAATAGCCTTTACCGAAGCCCTCTATTTTGGGGCTTGTTTGGTAGGCCATTCGGGCATGTATGCTTATGATGATATCTCCTCGAAAGGAAAATATGGAATCTTGTATGAGGACAATCATTCTGATTCATTGGTCAAAGCAATAGAATTGGCTCTCATCAAGTCGGATGAAGATGGCTTTCGTGAAGAGGCAAAAGCTCACGCAAGAAATAACTTCGTTTGGAGTAAGCTAACCAAGGAATTATTAACTAAACTTGGGTATGCCTGATCGCCCCTTTCTCTCCGTAATTACCGTTTCTTATAATTCTGCTAAAACCATAGGCAGGACTTTGCAGTCTCTTTCAGATCAAACGGATAAGGATTTTGAATCAATCGTGATCGACGGTGAGAGTGTTGATTCCACCCTTTCCATTGTTCGGTCTTTCCAAGATTCTATTTTAATATCGGAAGCTGACTCAGGGATTTACGATGCCATGAATAAGGGAATTGCCAAAGCTCGAGGTAAATATGTTGCATTTCTGAACAGCGACGACAGTTACTTGTCTGAAACAGTTGAGAAAGTAAAGGCATTTGCTCTTAAGACGAATGCCCAAATTATTTATGGAAATATACAAAAGGAGAGGGCGCTGGGTAATGAAGTGCTGACTCGTGTTGAAACCCCAAATTTGGAGTTAATGCCCAAAACTATGGGTGTTTTCCATCCATCTACTTTCGTGAAAAGGGGGCTTTTTAAAACCCTTGGAATTTACGATCAACGATTTAAGCAAGCTGCCGATTATCAATGGTTTTTAAGAGCGTATTTAAATAAAGTGGAGTTCCGTTATTTGGATGAAGTCCTTGTCAAATTTAGTTTAGGTGGAGTGAGCAATAATTCCTGTGAAACATATCGAGAGGCAGCCATTATTCAAAAAGAGCTAAACACCGGGCATCACAAAGAAATGGAACATCTTCATCAGGTTTGTTTATCAAAACAGAAAAGAGGTGAGCTAATCTTGAAAATAGCTAGTTGGCCATTGGTCAGAAAGATTTACCGAAGAAAGATAAGAAAGAGATGGTCATGACAACGATTTTTAATCTCCTGTTGGTGCTAAAGTACAGATGGAACGGACTTCTTGTTAAGCTCTTTCTTAAAGCTCTAGGTTGCCGGGTTGGTCGAGGTCTCAAATGCCTCAAGCTCCCCTCTTTTAAAGATATTCCAATAAGAAACATTGTCATTGGTGATCATGTGTCCCTCGGTCAAGGAGTGATTTTCGAAATTGCCCATTCTGGTTCTCTTCAGATTGGTGATAGGTGCACTCTTGGCGATTATACACGTTATTCGACGAATAATGAAATCACGATAGGAGAAGCGGTGGCGATTGCGGAACAAGTGAGCATAAGAGGAAGTTTTCACCATACAAATAGAGATCAGAGAATTATCGATCAGGGAGATCAGGGAGAACCAATTCTGATTGGCGATGATGTTCTGCTTGGTTCTCAAGTGATTGTGCTCATGGGTTCAGTCATATCTGAGGGAGTAGTAATTGGTGCAAAATCTTTGGTGCGCAAAACCGATAAACTCCATCCTTATGGTATTTTTGCGGGCTCTCCGTTGAAGTACATTCGCGACCGTAAATGAAAACAAACGAAGTAAAAGCCTTTTTTGAGCGCACGGACGTTTATCTTACTTATAACTATAATCTGCGCATTCGCGCCGAGACTATAGGTGCTTTTATTGGTGACGAAAGATTCGACTCCGTCCTCGATATGCCTTGCGGTACTGGAGATATTTCGGCACCTTTTATCAGTAGTTTCGGCCACCTTACCATGATGGACTTTAGCGAAAATATGATTGCTACTGCGAGAACTCGAATAGATAATGATCATGCAAACAAAGTTGATTTTGTAAACGCTGATTTTTATGGTCATGACTTTATGAGGAAGCATTTTGATCTAGTCATGAATATTGGCATCTTAGCGCATATCGAAGATCCAATGAGGTTTCTTGATGAGACAATGAGTCTCGTCAAGCCGGGGGGTAAGTTGATCCTTCAGAATACCGATAGCGACCATTGGTTTGCCAAGCTCATTCACACATATCTCGGTTTTAGGCGACTTGTTGGAAAGGATAAATACAAGCTTAATAAAGTTCGTGAACGAGATGTACTGAATAAGATAACCTCTAATGGGTTTTACCTTCAGCAGTCCTTTCGGTACAATCAATCTTTCCTCGGATTTTCCAGACTTTTCAGCAATGACCTCAAGTACAAGCTGACAAGAAAGTATTTTGGTTTTGCTGCTACACCCAAAAATCAGAGGCGCGGGAGTGATGTGACTTATTTATTCGTCAAGCGGTAAATGTATTCTGTATTTTTATTTCATATTCAAATGCTGTAAATATGAAGACCATCACAAGCTCTCTTCTTAAAGATTTATCTGCTCTTCTTTCAGAGAAATCAAAAGCCTCTTCGGCCCCTAAAAACAAGCTGATTGAAAAACCGATCAGACTTTATTTGGAGCAATTGAATAAAGTTGAGTATTTTAAATCGTACCGGAAAATGAGCGATAATGCTGATGTTCTCAAAATTGCAAAAGAAGGTTTGACTGATTGCTTCAAACGTCTTGATGGTGAATCAAGGTGAGATTTGGCAAGCGAGATTGAGTCCCGTCCAAGGAAGAGAACAAGATGGGGCAAGACCAGTATTGATTATTAGCGGAAGCCTCTTAAACGTAAAAAATGAAATTGTGATCGTTTGTCCCTTAACATCAAAATTGAAGAGATATCACGAGAACCTCAGATTGGAACATAGTATACAGAATGGATTTGACAAGACATCAGAAGTGCTCACACGGCAGATACACACTATTTCAAAAACTCTACTTTGCAAAAAGGTCGGTTCTGTTCCAATCGTTAATGTGAAAAAAGTTCACAAAACTTTGAATGAAACACTCGTTTACTAGTTGAAGATCCTCCTCATCCCCGAAAACTTTCCGAATGATGAAAATCCGGTTGCGGGTATTTTCATGAAGGATTACTTAAAGGCTATGACCTTATTTTCTGATGTGACAATGCTCAATTCGAACCCGTGGTATCGAGGGGTTTATGAAGAGGTGGAAGGAGTAAAATCTTACGATCTTCACTTCTTTTCTAAAAAATGGAGATTTCCTTTCAATATACTAGCCTATTCATGGTGGGAGAGACAGAGCTTTCGTTTTGCTCAGAAGTTTCCCCAACCAGATTTAATTCACCTGCATGGAGCTGCTCAGAGAGGACACTGGGCTTTAAAGCTTGCCAGGTTTTGGAATGTCCCAATAGTCATTACCGAGCATACCGGCCCGTGGTCAGCTATTTCCTCAAGGTCAACTCTCTTGGGTAGAGTCAAAAAAATATTGGAGCGGGCTGATCTTGTTATGCCTGTGAGTCATCATTTGAGCAGTGAGATTCAGGAGAGTGGAATTTACCCGTCTCGAATTGATGTAATTGGAAATCCTGTCGATACAGAGTTTTTTGCTTTGCGAGAAGAGCCATTAAACCAGAAAAGAATTCTCTTTTTGGGAAGACTCGATCCTTTTAAAGGCGGACTAAGGACTTTGAAAGCATTTTCGCGGATAGCCAGTGATTTTCCAGACTATAAATTGACTATCGCGGGTAGAGGTGCTGATTCAGAAGGGATTGATAAATTTATTTCGAGTGCCGAGTTAGAAAATAAGGTCCATTTTATCCCAAAACAGCTTTCTCGCGAGCAAATGCGAGATCTTTTTTACGATCATTCTTTTTTGGTCTTTCCAAGCGAATTTGAAAGTTTTGGATTGGTGGCTGCAGAAGCTATGTCTACAGGGCTACCAGTTTTAATTACCAATAGGACGGGGCCAAGAGATTATTCTAACAATATTAATTCAGTTCAGATTGATCCAAATGAGATCGAAAAAGGGTTAAGGTCAATTCTTGAGAGCGAGCAGCAGTTTGATCCTTTAAAAATCCGTCAATCTATTTTGAACACATTCGGTACTCATGCTTTTTCGGAAAAACTCAATCAGGCATACCGTTCAATCCGGTGCGAATTTTCCAAATAAAGAACATCCTCTTTGGGATGATCACCCACAATAAGGCAATCAGTTTTATACCTTACTTCTTGATCAAATTGATCTTATACCAATATTCGAAAAGCGCAAAAATTGCCTTTCGAATTCCTTGAATTTTACTCTACTTTTTATCAAGAAAAAGTGGAAAAGCAATCATTCAACTCAGAGCAGGCTGCGCAGAACTGAAATAGACCAGCTGGTCAATCCAGATTCGCTTCAAAAGTGTTCTAAGCGTTCACAGAAAATTAACGAGTAGAGCACAGTGGTAAAAAGTAATCCTAAAGAGAGGGGGGGGAGGCTACCAATATCTTAGTCACCAACCTCCGTGGAGGATCAATTTCAATTATACTTGCATTATGTGCGGCATCTTCGGTGTATGGAATTATCAAGGAGTGAATGGTCATACTCTTCGCAAGGTATCTACCATCCTGCGTCATCGAGGACCTGATGATGAAGGCTTTTTGCTGATCAATGATGGAGTCGCTTCAGAATACAGCGGAGAAGATACATCGGTCAAGAACCTTGAACCACTTCCAGAATCCATTCCTGCCCCTTTTTCTATCCTCCACCGACGATTATCTATTCTTGATTTATCAGCAGCTGGGCATCAGCCAATGAGGTTGCCCAATAGAGGAATCTATATTTCCTTCAACGGTGAGATTTA
This sequence comes from Flavobacteriales bacterium, assembly GCA_022448105.1. GTDB lineage: Bacteria > Bacteroidota > Bacteroidia > Flavobacteriales_D > Cryomorphaceae > JAKVAV01. Next base: position 207,570 of record JAKVAV010000005.1, read on the forward strand.
TAACTACGAAGAACTTAGGGACCAGCATGATTTGGAGACCTTTACTGGTACCGACACAGAGGTAGTTCTCCTGCTTTACGCTAAATTGGGTGAAGAAGCCTTCTCTATGTTTCGAGGAATGTGGGCCATGTCAATACTTGATCTAGAAAAGGGAAAGCTCATTCTTTCGAGAGATCGTTTTGGTATAAAGCCCTTGTATTACACAGATAAATTCGCTTCGTTGGCATTTTCAAGCGAGATAAAACCTTTGCTGGCTCTTCCCAGAATTAAGCCTCAATGGGAACGAGAAAAATTGGTTCAATTTCTGGTTTACGGTGTGACCAGCGATCCTTGTGAGACCTTTTTCAGTGGTATATCCGCAGTAAAACCTGGATGCTATTTAACTTTTGATCTAGAAACTCTTCGTAAGGAAGAACATGTTTTTTATGATTTAAGAAGCAGAGCCGACGAAGCTGAGTTTGCCGAAGATAGCTTCGAATTGCGTTTTGAAGGGAGCATTAAGGAACATTTGATTTCAGACCTAGAAGTCGGTTCATGTCTCAGTGGCGGACTCGATTCCAGCACGATTGTTGCGACCGCCTATCCTTTCGTGAAGCAGTCTTTTACTTGTTCTTTCCCCAATTCTCCTATCGATGAAACAGGTTTTGCCAAGCAGCTCACTTCTGCTCGTTCCGATCTGCAGCAACACTTCACCTCACCTTCCAGTCAGGATTATTTCGAGGCTTTTGACGAAATCATAAGATCTCAAGAACGACCCATTGGTTCGGCCTCCGTTTTTGCTCAATACTCAGTGATGAAGTTGGCAAAAGAGAACGGTGTCACTGTTCTTTTAGATGGTCAGGGTGCGGATGAAGTTTTTGGCGGTTATTATCCTTTTGCGGGAGCATACTTGCTTTCTTTATTGAAGTCGGGAAACTTTTCTCGTTTCACAAAGGAGATGAAATTGCTAAAGCAAAACTTCAATCCGAAGATGGAGATGGCTATGATGCGGTCGCTTTTTTACAGTTTACCCAAAGGGATGAGGCTCCTAGCGAGGAAGAAGAATAGACTGGGTTTTGATTTGCTTTCTAGACATTACAAAAAGATTGCCCGGGGATTGTCAGTCCCCGAAAGAGGTTCTTCTGATTTTAAAGAATTAGCTATCAAAAGTGTCGGGTTTGGGCTTCTCGAACTTCTGCATTACGAAGACAGAAACTCCATGAGGTTTAGCATCGAAAGTCGAGTTCCGTTTTTGGATCATCGACTGGTAGAGTGGGCGCTTTCTCAGTCTCCGGAGACACTGCTCAACAAGGGTTGGACGAAGAATCCAATTCGTGAATTGCTTGATAAAAAGGGGTTGAAAGATCTCGCTTGGCGTAAAGATAAGTTGGGTTTTGTTGTACCTCAAAAAGCTTGGAGAGATGAGCTTTTCCCAGAGCTTAAAGAAAAGTGGAAGAACTTGGAATTGGATGAGGTTTTTGATCAGCAAGCCATGCTTGATTTACTCGAAAATCCTGTTAGCTCGAGCTCGGCTCAATCGGAGTTTTGGAGAGTCTACGGACTGCTACGTTGGCTTGAGTTGTTTAAAGTAGAGCTCATATGAGAATTACCATAGTTTGTGGTCACTTCATTCCCGCCATGGGATATATTGAGGTTCATTTAGCAAGAGAATTTACCGAGCTTGGACATGAAGTGTCGGTGGTCACGAGCGATTCAATTCCTTCATACGTTCAGCATCTACACTCATCTTTTGGAGAGCCATTGAAAGGTGTCAACGTCATCCGTCTCAAGCCAATTTTTACCCTTGGTCAAATTGTTTTCGCCAATGGTGTTAATGAGGCAGTATCTAGGACAAAACCGGATCGAGTAATTGTTATCGGACTTGGAAAGAGGTTTCCAAAACCAACTTTCAACCTAGATTATAAAACAACCGTTCTCTTTGGTGATAACGCCGCAAGTTATGGTACTTCTGCCTCCCTCAAAACCAGGCTCCTGTTTGAGCTTTTTAAAAGAAAGACTTATCAAACGGCCATCAAAAATGCAGATCGACTTGTAGCTTATACCCCCGAAAGCTTCGAAGCGGTGGGAAAAATCTTGGGAAGCAAATGGTCAAAAGAGCTTGCAAAACAGAAGGACTATATCAGTCTTGGATTCAATCCCTCCGAGTTCTTTTTTGACCCAAATCTGCGAGAGAGAAAACGCCAATCTCTTGGCTACACTGAGGAAGATCATGTTGTAATTACTGCTACTCGTATTCGTTCCGAAAAGAGATTAGAAAGTGTTGTTTCATCTTTTGAAAGAGCTCCTGTTAGTGTGAAGTGGTTGCTGCTCGGATCCGCTCAAGACGAATATGCAGAGCAATTAACCGCAAAGTTGAAATATTCTCTGGGAGAGGAGCGATTCAAAATGCTTCCTCATCAAAAGCGGGAAGATCTCAATGCATTCTACAACGCTGCAGATACCGCTCTTTTTACGACTCCGGCCATTTCAATCATAGAAGCAATGGGGGCTGGGCTACCGGTTTTTATTCACAGAATGAAAAGTCTTTCACACCTGATTTCCAACCCAAGTCAAGGGGTGTTTTACGATGATCCGTCAAGAATTGCCTTGCAGCTTAAACTATTTGAAAACCGAGAATCACTTGCTTCTTTGAATAGACATAAGCTTTCCTGGAAAAGGCAAGCGGAAATCTTGCTTCACAAGACTTAGAACCTGTTCGGAAGTCGTTGATAATTGAATGCTTCGAGAAGCCATATTCTGGACGATGTTCAATTATTTTGTAAATGCCGTCCCTAGGCTTTGGATAAGAAGTATTCCTCCTTAAACGACACGTATTCAAGAATGACTTTTAGCGAATGGAAAGAATGGCTCGGAGAGCTGCCTTGGTTACTTAAGTGGTTTCCTCTACTCGTGGTTTTTCGTCCAATTGTAGATAGTCTCTATTTTCTCAAGGAGGTTAGCCCGCTTCTTTCACCACCTTACCTCGTGGGGATATTGACCCCAATTCTCGCTATTTCTGCGCTCGCCAGATATTATTACCCGCATTTGGGGAAAGTCGATAAAGCTTTTACTTTTTGGTCAGTATTGGTTTTACTCAATTGTTTTTTCATTCTCCTCTACGATCCCCTATCCATGCTTTCGCTAGAGTTTTTACTCAAGCTGTCACTACCTGTTTATCTCTTCTTTTTCTTGAGAATCCTCATCAAAGATTTGAGAGACCTTCATGGTGTTTTGCAGTCATTTCTCTACTCGGCCTTGTTTATAGCGGCCATACTTATTTTCGAGGTCCTGGTTAATCCCATTGCGATTCAAGAAAGCCGAGGATTACAAAGAATTCAAGGTACTTTTGGCGACGTAGTAAGCTACGGCATGTACATCGTCTTTGCGCTTTCTGCCTCCACTTATTTTTACTTTTCCAGAAATCATATTGCAACTCAGTCAAAACGACTCATCCTAATCGGAGCAGTGGGCTCCATAGGGATTTTGGGATTGGTCAATATTCACCATACGGCGACCTACACGGTTTTCTTGTTGATTATTGCGCTCTTTCTGCTCTTCAATTTCCGTAAAGGAAGTCCCGCTCTAGGTTTTGGGATAATTCTTCTCGCTGGGCTTGGCTTATCTTATTTCGGTAGCGGCCTTATCGAGGAGAAAATTTCTCCGCTCATTGAAACCGATATTGAGGTCTACTCGGGAGAGGCAGATACAGATAGATTATTGCACGGTCGTGTAGGGAGGTGGCGATTAATGCTCAATGACTTCTCTTCCGAAATAGTGCCGGTACAGTTTTTTGGCTACCCCTTGAAGTTCGACTACGTTTTTCAGTTTATCGGAATTGGATCACACAACGACTTCGTTCGGATTCTTTTCGCGACAGGAATTTTTGGACTCGTTCTTTATCTCAGACTTCTCGTGGTCGTTTTTCGACAGAATGTGCTCCTCGGTGCGGCTCAGAGATATTTGCTTTACGCTACATTTACTAGTTTGCTCTTTTACAGCATTAGTGTTACCCCGACAATTTATGCTCCTTTTATGTATTTTACCCTTTCTGTTTTCGCATTTTCGGCTCTGCCCAAATCATCACAATTGAAATGGAAAAACCAAGAGTATTGATACTAGGGAAGCTGCCTCCACCATTGATGGGGCCAGCTATAGCTACACGAGTCATCCTAGATTCTGACCTTAACCTGGACTTTGAGCTACACCACTTTGATACCAGAATCAATACTGATGTGGCAGATATGGGCAGGTTTAAGTGGAGCAAAATCAAAACCATCCGTGCTCTCTATGCCTCTTTCGAAAAAACAATGATCGCGAAAAAGCCTGAGCTGGTTTTGATTCCTATTGGTCAGACGACTGCAGGGTTTATGAAAGATGTTCCCTTCATAAAATCAGCTTCAAAAGCAGGAGCTAAGGTCATTGTTCAGCTTCGAGGTAGCGAATTCAGGACATGGTTTGACGGGTTGGATGGTATCAGAAAAAGTATGGTTCGATCGGCTCTTTCGAGGGTTGAAGGTGTGATAGTACTAGGAGATAACCTGCGGCATCTTTTTGAAGGCCTCGTACCTAAGGAGAAAATTTTTGTTGTTTCTAACGGAGCAGATTATCGTTTCCCCGAAAGAAAGAATAAAACGCTTCGACTCTTATATCTGGCTAATTACCTTCCGGGAAAAGGAATAAAAGAACTGCTTCAAGCTTTGATAATATTGAGTGATAAAGCAGAGGTTGACTTTGAGTTTCACGCTTATGGTAGCTGGGATAGCGATGAATATAAAGAGGAGTGTTTCACACTTGTCAGTGGTAAACCTAATCTCCTACTGAATGGAAGTGTTTCTGGAGAAGAGAAATGGCAAGCCTTGGCTGATGCCGATGTTTTCATTTTTGCTCCCAATGCTCCAGAAGGGCATCCCTGGAGTTTGGTCGAAGCCTCTGCGGCAGGTTTGCCCATTGTGAGCACTGATCGAGGAGCCATTCGGCAGAATGTGATTGACGGTTTGAACGGTTTCCTTTTGGAAAATCCTGATCCTCAAAAACTAGCTAATAGAATCCAAATGATGATCTCAGATGGTTCTCTTAGGCTAAAAATGGCTGAGGCTTCTAGAAATCTTTACGAGAAGAATTTTACTGCCAAAGCGATGAGCGATCAACTGCGAAAGGTGTTCCAAAAAGTACTTGCCGTAGAATGTGTGGAATAGTTGGATTCATTAGTAAAGACCTCTCGAAGCTGCGATTGAAAGAGTCGTTGGATTCACTTCATCATAGAGGTCCAGATTTTGGCAATTCTTTTCAAGAGTGGGTTGGTAATCGATGCCTCTTTTTTGGTCATCGTCGGCTCTCGATTATCGATCTTTCCGACGATGGCAATCAGCCGATGCATGAGGATTCGCATAGCATCATTTTCAATGGAGAGGTATATAATTTTCAAGAGCTCAAGGAGTCCTTCTTAAGCCATGAAGAGTTCCACTCCAAGTCAGATACCGAAGTTGTCCTCAAGCTCTACCATAAGTTTGGATTGGACTTCGTGAAGTACTTAAAAGGCGATTTCGCCATCGCGATTTTTGATAGGAAAATTGGCAAGCTGTTCTTAGTCAGGGACCGCTTAGGCGTAAAGCCACTTTACCTGTACGAATCTGGCGATGATTTTGCCTTTGCCAGTGAAATCAAGGCCTTCAAAGAAGCTGGTCTAAAACTTACAATTCGTCCAGATGGACTCGGAAAATTCCTCGTCTACAAATACAGCCCTGGACAGTATACATTGTATCGCGAAGTACGCCGATTGTCCCCAGCGACAACCCTGGAAATTGATCTTCATTCAGGAAAGCAAGAAGAATCGAAATATTGGAACCTCCGCGATGGCTGCGATCCGTTTAGAGGGAGTTTTGATGATGCCAAGTTTGAACTTCGTGAAAGACTTGGCGCTGCCATTAAATCTCGTTTAATTGCTGATGTTCCCATCGCCAATTATCTCTCTGGAGGATTAGATTCTTCAATTATCGCCTTTCACTTAAGAGGAGAGGAATTCACTCATTATTGTGCCATAAAAAATGAAGAGGATTTGCGAGCTGAAGGAACCACTTCTGATGGAGCATTTGCTAAACAATTGGCTGATGATTGGGGGCTGAATCTGGAGACTATTCCTATCGGATTAGATCAACTTACACCTGAATTGATTCAGCGTTCCATTCAGGCTTGTGATGATTTGATCGCCGATGGTTCCATCATTCCTGCGATGCTCATCGCGGAGCGGGCTGCTCAAAAGCATCGAGTGGTTCTGAGCGGTATGGGCGCCGATGAGCTCTTCCTCGGTTACAATGGTCACTTCTTGCTCAAGCTCACTCAAATGGCCAGTGCAGTTCCTGGTTTTAAGGGAATAGCATCACCTCTACTGCAAAAAGTTAAGGCTGGCAAAGGACCTTTCAAAGCGTATCGTCGGTACCTTCAGAAATGGGGAAATAACATAGGCAAGGACTATCAAGCGGCTCGATTTAGTGTGGTTGGAGATGTCGATTCCGCCATTGGTTTGCTAAAGAATAAACCAGAATTAGATCAAATTTTTCCATCATTCGGAGCCGATGATTTTGACAGTCTCTTTGATTTTGAGATGGAGAACTTTCTGGTGAAGAATCTTCATTACCTTGATGGCTCCTCCATGGCATTTGGTCTTGAAAGTCGAGTACCCTATCTCGACCATGAGTTCGTTTCCTTCGCCGCCAGTCTTCCTGTTGAGTTTAAATTGGACAATCAACTTCGTTCTAAGAAAATTCTAAAGGCCGCGTACGAAGACGTCCTTCCAAAAAGCATCACCAAAAGACGCAAAGCTGGTTTCGGAATGCCGCTCAGATCTCTTTTATCAAAAAAGAAGGTCTTAAACGAGCTCCTTGATTATGAGGCTCTTGAAGCTACAGGTCAGATCGATATGGACAAGCTGAGGGATTTGGAAGAAGCGCATATCAGCGGAAAGCAAGACCAGTCCGCGTTGATTTATGCTCTGATAGTATACGGCCAAACGTTAAGCGAAAAGTGATTTAACGATGGTCACCACTCTTAGGATTTTTTGCTTTTTATTCTGTTTGGACCTCATATAATCTCCTCATGAAAAATTGATGTTCTCGAAGTCTTTACCCCATTTTATTGGAATAGCATAACTCTACATGATGGAAGTGGTGCTGTTTCTTCTGTACATTGCGAATTGGTTATTAACCACAAAGTATTATGAACTGCTTTGCTTTTGACAGCTTCAGCATTTGCGATTATCTATATCCTTCGATCTCTGATATAGCAATAGAATTTCGATTCTTAAAGGAGTTGCTATGAAATCTTTTTTAAAATATTTAATTGTCTTGTCAACCTTGGTCATAGGGTGCCAGTCTGGGACCATTGAGATGAGAGAGCTAGTTGTCGTAGATTATTTTGACGATAGTTCGAATAATATTCAACTTGCCAAAAACCTATGCTATTACGATTTTTTATATGTCGATCCGCCGCCTTATGAAATTGCACGACTTCTGAAAAATGGCTACATCAAGTTTGATTATGTCGTCCAAGAAAGAAATCGCGTAAAAATTGTTATTTACTATAGCCAAGTTGAGGAATTTTTAAAAAGCGAAGTCATTAATTTTTTTCGTGCAGAGATGGCCGTAAAACTCGAGAAACATCTCGAACACAAAGAATTTCTTGAAAAAGCAAAAAGAACTTCAAGTGAGTTGGTAACTTCTTTAGATGAGAAAAGATATCAAGTAATGTGGGAGAGTTCTTCCAGCATAATGCGATCCGCGATAAACGAGACAGAATACTTAAATGCGATAAAGGCGAGAGAAGACCTTTTAGCGGTGGGTGGGGAACGTCAATTTTTACATGCAAATTATTATGAAACCCTTCCTGATGTTGATGCCGAAGAGGGTTGTGTAGTAGTTTTCAATTTTTCACAGGCTCCAGAAAATTTTGAACAGTTTGTTCTGATTAACGAGAATGAACAGCCTAAACTGGTTCGTTATGACTACTATTTGAATGCTAACCAGTGGCAGAAGAGTTCTCGCCTATGAGGCTGGATAATCATGCTGTGGAGCATCACTTGTTAGCCGCCGCAGAGGGTATGCCACCCTGCGCTCGCTCGGCTTAGATTTACGCCTTGATAGTCTAAGGTGTAGTTGAATGGATATTTGTTTTTCTATATTTTTCATTACTCGTAATGGTTGTGCTCAAGCTTTTCAAAAATCGAGGAAATCAGTTTAGTTCCATCGAAAGACTCTAGTAGCTGCTATTCGTTTTTTGCATTCCAATTCTTGCTCCACTATTATTCTTTCAATTCTCGAGACCAGTTTGCCGCTAAATCTACCCGCTCTTGACGCCTCACTCTCAAGTGATTTGATCATGTTTTCTTGATAAGTGATGATCTTCAGAGACTTTTTTGGGATATACCTAACTTTACCCTATGCGAGTATCCTTCGGAAGCAAAGCTGAGCATAAGCAAAAAAAGCAAGAGGAGTTTTTGGCTCTTTCCCCAGCAGAGCGATTTTACCTCTTTTTAAAACTCAGTAGAAGGATTGCTGAGTTTCCTACCTCTAAAGATGTATCGAGGAAGTCGTCAAACTTTGTGATAACAGCCAGAGACGTTTGAGAGAGTGGGACGATGATATCGACTTATTCATTCGGTTATGCCATGAGCATGATGTAAAGATGATTTTAGTAGGAGGCGGTGCGGTAAATTTTCACGGTTATCAGAGGCATTCATCGGATGTGGATTTTTGGATCAAAACAGATTGGCATAATCTGGATAGACTTATTGGGGTATTTCGGGAAATGGATCTCGATATTTCGACCTTCCCTGAAGCGGTTATGAATCAAGAGCAAAACGTCTCGGTCAAATTTTCTCCACTCGGCTTAGACCTTGAGTTGATTACCAAATTTGAAATCGGAAAATCATTTGATGAAGCGTATGCCGATGCTGTGATTGCGGAAATCAAAAGAATACCAGTCCGTCGCTGGCGCGTTCTGAGCTTCTCAGATTTAATTTTGAGTAAGGAAAAAGCAGCCAGACCAAAAGATTTACTCGACATTGAAGAATTGAAGAGATTAAAATCTGACACAGACTAAATTCAAGTCAGGTATTCTTCAACCAAGTCAAATTTTCGCTTTTTTTTAATTGAATTTCCAGATTCGAAATCTAGTGCTGTTTGCCTAAAACTTGTGGATAAGATGCGTCACATTTCTTTCAATGAGGAAAAGGAACAACTTAATTTTACCAACCCTTAAAAGATTGATTTGGACCAACTCCTTCAAAGCCTCAAGAAAGGCGATATGGAAATCGCTAGCCTTCCTAATCCTACTCCAAAAAAAGGAGAAGTTCTAGTAAGAACCGCTTACTCTGCGATCAGCACGGGGACCGAAGGGAAGACCGTGAGCGACGCTCGAAAAGGCTATGTAGCCAAAGCTAAAGCAAGAAAGGAAGAAGTAGCCAAAGTGGTCAAAGCCGCTCAGACCTATGGTGTTGCCGAGACTTACAAAATGGTGATGAACAAGCTTGAATCGCTTCAGCCATTGGGATATTCCTTGTCAGGGGAAGTAGTTCAAGTGGGAGAGGGTGTTTCAGAATTTGTAGTTGGTGACAAAGTAGCTTGCGGTGGGGCTTCAGCTGCTCATGCTGAGCTGGTCACTATTCCGAAGAATCTTTGTGTAAAACTTTCTTCAGAAACAGATCTCCAACAAGCCGCCTTCACCACCATCGGAGCCATAGCCATGCAGGGCATCCGCAGAGCTGATCTCAAGCTTGGAGAGAATTGTGTCGTCATTGGTTTAGGATTGATCGGGCAACTGACATTGCGCTTGCTGAAGGCAGCAGGAGTAAAAACTTTTGGTGTAGATCTTAAGCAGGAGCTTATCGATTTAGCAATTCAATCTGGTGCTGATGATGCCTCATTACGATCGGATGAACTCATCGAAGAGAGAATAAAACAATTCACCCAAGGAAATGGTGTGGATGCTGTCATCATTACTGCTGGAACTTCCTCAACCGATCCGGTAGAATTCGCAGGGCAGATTTGTCGAACTCACGGAAAGGTCGTTATCGTGGGTGCTGTTCCTACCGGCTTTAGCCGAAAGCAGTATTATCGAAAGGAGCTTGAGCTATTGATGAGCACCTCATACGGTCCTGGGCGATACGATGCAAATTACGAGGAGAAAGGACTCGATTATCCTATCGGGCAAGTTCGTTGGACGGAAAATCGCAATATGCAGGCCTTTGCTCATTTGTTAGGGTCAGGTCAACTCGATATTGCTGATTTGATTTCGCATGAATTCCCATTTGAGGACGCCAAGCCAGCTTTTGACTTGATAGTCGATAATGAGGTTTCAAAAATGGGTGTAGTATTGAGGTACGATACATCAAAGGACCACTTCACTTCAAAGACCTCAGCGCTCCGTTCGGTGCTGCTTAAGTCAGATGCCATTTCATTCATAGGTGCTGGCTCCTTCGCGGGCAACTTCCTTCTCCCAAATTTGAAAGACAAAATCTCCTTTTCAGCTGTAGCGACCAGCAGATCTCATTCGGCTGAGAATGCCAAAAGGAAGTTTGGATTTGGTCAGGCTTTCGCCAATGCCGAAGGCTTGCTCAAAAAGGATGCTGCTGGTGCCGTGGCAATAGCAACTAGACACGACACTCACGCTAAGCTTGCAACGGCTGCATTGCAAAATGGTAAAAGAGTATTCGTTGAGAAGCCTCTTTGCTTATATCCCTCTGAGATTTCTGAAATCAAGTCAGAGATTGATAGGGATCCTAAAGTGGATCTCATGGTCGGCTTCAACAGAAGATTTGCTCCGTCAGTGACCGCTTTAAAAGCGAAACTTGTTGACAACTTGCCAAAAGTGATTTTCTACAGAATCAACGCTGGAAAGCAGCCCGACGATCATTGGATTCACGATCCTGAAGTTGGCGGTGGAAGATTGCTTGGAGAGGCCTGTCACTTCGTGGATTTATGCTATTTTTTGGCTGGAGCTAAAGTCATACACGTTTCGGTAGCACCCATGATCGGCGAACCACAGAACTTCGATTCGTTCACGGCAAACCTTTCTTTTTCAAACGGCTCGGTGGCAAGTATCGTTTATCTGAGTAACGGAAACAAGAGTCTGCCGAAAGAGTATATCGAAGTCTCAACCGGTGGTTTCTCTGCATCCATTGACGACTTCAAGAAGCTTTCCTTCTTTGGGAAAACAACATCAGAGAAGAAGTTTCCAAAACAAGATAAAGGACACCAAAAGGAAATGGAGCTTGTTGCAGAATCTTTAAATTCAGGCAAGCCTTTTCCGATTAGTATCGATGATGTTTTCCATTCCACTTGGGTGACTTTTGCGATGCTTGAGTCTGCCAAAAGAAACGGAGAGCAAATCAGAATATCAGAATTTCAGAACGAATGGACTTCTCCGAAAGAGAGCTGATTCAAATTAAGCGAGCTTATCACGAGCTTGATAAATATTGTACTAAAAGTCAATACAAGGGTTACGATCCTTATGACATTCTGCTGAGTCCATTTCCCTTTAAAAAATTAGGGAAATGGCCGCCAATTCTGGCCATACAGCTCTTCAAGAGAAATCCGATTAACCTTCGCAAAATCTTCGCCGTTCCAAAGCAGTGGAACCCAAAAGGATTGGGGCTTTTTCTAAGATCTTACAGTCTCATGCCGAAGAGCGAAGAGAATCAAAAGCGGTGTGAGTGGCTCTTTGAGAAACTTCTAGAACTTCAAACTCCAGATTATCCAGGCATGTGCTGGGGATATCCTTTTCCGTGGGCCAGTCCAGAGAAGTATCTTCCAGAATGGTCACCTACTTCGGTGGTGAGTGGATTTATTACTCAAGGTTTGGATGCATACTATCGCCAATATGGGGATGAAAGAGCGCTCGATGCGATGGAAAAGGTTTGTCAGTTTTTTTCAGAATCGCTGCATCACACTATTGAGGATGATTTCTATGCGATCAGCTACAGTACGGTAAAACCAGATTTCTGCTACAATGCCTCATTGCTAGCGGCTCAGACCTACGCGATGTGTTTTGCTCATCGAGGTCAACCCACTTTTGCAGACATAGCTAAGAGATGTTTGGAAACGGTAATTTCCCGTCAAAAGAGCGACGGGAGCTGGAACTACAGTGAAAACTTAGAAACGGGAAAGCAACGAGTGCAAATTGACTTTCATCAAGGCTTCGTGATTGACTCGATTTTGTCCATCGCTACTTCACTCAATTATTTTCCCGCAGCCGTAGAAAAAGCTCTCCAATCTGGAATGGAGTTTTACCGAGACCAGCAGTTTACTTCGCAAGGGAGAGCGCTTTGGCGACTTCCGGGCAACTTTCCGGCTGACATTCATCATCAGGCCCAAGGAATCATAACTAGCACGAAATATTTTAGTTATTCAGGCAGCAGAAGAGCAGAAGACTTAGCAAAATCAGTATTAAATTATACTCTCAAAAATTTTCGTGACAAGTCGGGTTATTTCTATTACAGAAAACACAAGAATGTGACCGACCGAACGAGCTATATGCGCTGGGGAAATGCATGGATGCATCTAGCAATGAGTGAGGTTTTGAACGCCAAGAAATTGGAGGGGAAGCCTGAATTAGAACAAAAAATTTCCATTCGTTGAAGCGGCTCCTCTTTTACATGGGCCATCCTGCCCACTATCACAACCTGAAAAACTGCATCAGAATTCTTCAAGACCGTGGAGATGAAGTGCTGGTGGTGGCTCGGGGTAAAGATGTACTTTTTGATCTAATAGATTGTGAAGATTGGAATGTTGTGAAATGGCCTGCTCGATCTGTCAAGGGAGGAAAGTTTTCGCTTGCATTGAATATTCTGAAGCGCGAGTCTAAACTCTTAGCTTTAGCTAGAAAATTCCGACCGCATTTGATGGCTGGTACTGATTTGGGTATCACCCATGTTGGCAGACTTTTGGGAATCCCTTCTATTATCATAAATGAGGATGATAGCAAAGCAATACCACTTCTAGCAAGGCTCGCTTTTCCCCACGCAACAGCGATCCTCGCGCCCAATTGTTGCGATCAGTCACCTGCTAATCATAAGAAAATAGGGTACGAAGGCTATCATGAATTGGCCTACTTGCATCCAAATTATTTTCAACCTGATAAGACTATGTTGCCTGAAAGAATGCAGTCAGCTGAGCGCTACTTCATCATCCGGTTTGCGAGCCTTCACGCTCATCACGATGAGGGTCGCAGTGGAATTGATGATGAGTTAGCAAGTCAACTCTTAGAAATTTTGACACCACACGGCGAAGTGTTTATCACCTCAGAACGCACACTTAGTTTGGGTTTGGAGTCGTATAGGCTTCCTGTTCATCCTGCTGTAATCCATCATGCAATGGCTTTTGCCGATCTGTATATTGGTGACTCTCAAACGATGGCGGCTGAAGCCGCTGTGCTGGGAGTACCGTCTATTCGCTTTAATGATTTTGTTGGAGAATTGGCCTACTTGGATGAGTTGGAATATAAATACCAATTGACTAAAGGCATTCGTACTTCTCAATCTGACGATCTTTTGAAGATTGTCTCAGAGTGGTCGAGGGACTCTTCGTTGAAAACTCATTTTGCCAAAAAGAGAGAGGTGCTACTGGAAGCCACAATTGACGTGAGCTCTCGATGGATTGAAGTTTTTGATCAGCTCGCAGGAACCCACTAATCTCTGTTAAAAAGTATTTGGCCAAATTTAAGTAACTGGCTTCTGTCCCATTACCTTCGAAAAGAATCAACTACAGATCCCCCTTATGCTGGAAGTTGCAGATACTAAGAAAGTTGTTGAAGGAGTAGCGGGTAGCCGTTTATTAAATTTCATCGCTCCGTTACTAGAGAATAGGAATGGAAAAACTGAGGTCGTTAAGGTAACTGAACACTTTAACGTGGAGAGACATCAAGACCGCAGCCTAGACTCATTTCTAAACCTTCACCGAGTAAATGATATTCAAGGAATCAATAGGTTCTTTAGACTGGTAAATGATAAACTAAAAGTAGAAGGCCACTTTGTAGGCTGCGTTGAGACCCTAGAGCAGAGAAGAAGTAGGCTTTTTGAAAAGTTTCCCCCATTAGTTAACCTTGCATACTACGGAGTAGATTTTGTGTTTAAGAGAATCTTCCCAAAGTTCAGATTTACCAAGAAAGTTTATTTCACGCTTACTGGTGGTCGCAATAGAGCTCTATCAAAGTCGGAAGTGTTAGGACGCCTCGTATACTGTGGTTTTGATATTGAAGAGGCTGAGGAAATAGACGGCAAACTTTACTTTAAAGTACGAAAGATTTCGGAACCACTCGCAGAAGCCGAACCAAGCACCGGGCTCCTTTTGAGAATCAAAAGAATCGGATATCGAGGTGAGCCAATTACAGTGTATAAGTTTCGCACAATGCATCCTTACGCTCAATATATACAAGCTTATGTTTTTGAGCAGAACGACCTCCAGAATGGAGGGAAGTTTGCGAACGACTTTAGAATCACCAAGTGGGGTCGATGGATGAGAAAGTTTTGGATCGACGAAATCCCGATGCTTTATAATATCCTGAGAGGTGATTTGAAGCTCGTAGGCGTAAGACCATTGAGTGAGCATTATTTAAGTCTGTATTCGGCAGAGCATAAGGTGTTGCGCGTAAAAGGCAAACCGGGTTTGATACCTCCGTTTTACGCTGATATGCCCAGTACTCTCGATGAGATCATGGAGTCGGAGTCTCGATACATGAATGCTTACTTCCAAGATCCTTTTTCGACCGACCTCAATGTTTGCCTCAGGGCTGTTTCCAATATCCTATTGAAAAAGGCGCGTAGCCACTGACGTGAGAAAAATCATATGGCTCCTTTCTCTACTTTCTTTTCAGTGTCTTTCTGGCCAGACTATTTATGAGCCAAATGGTAATTCAGTGTATCGGTATATTGATGAAATGGCCGCAGCCGGCTATATTTCGGTCAATACCTTTGCTAGGCCTTTCTCCAGAAAGCAAATTGCAAATTGGCTAGTCGAAGTAGATTCTGCTCGCAGTGAACTCACAACTCGACAGGCCAATCAGCTCGATTTTTTTTTAAGAGATTACGGCAAAGAGCTTTGGGTTGGAAAGGATTGGGATAGAAGGATGGATCTGTTCTTTTACAGTGATTCTGTATTCGAATTAACCGTTAATCCAATTATTGGAGGTTCCGTCACACTGAATGAAAACGGTTCCCGCGTTTGGAGGAGAATTGGAGGAGAATTTTTTGCTTCTGCCAATGGGTTTGGGTTCTACGGTTCTTTGAGAGATAACAATGTCACCGAAGTTTTATCCACTCCTCAGTATCTTACTATAAAACAGGGAGAAAACTTCAAGTCTATTTCAGAGGAAAATAGAAGTGATTTTAACGAAGCGATTGGCGGGATTTCCTACCAGTGGAATTGGGGCGATGTTGCCCTAATGAAGGATAGACTCATTTGGGGAAATGCGGTAAGGCATGCCAATATTTTTTCAGGGAAAGCACCTTCATATGCAATGCTCAACTATCGACTTTATCCAGTTGAATGGTTAGAGTTTCAGTACATCCATGGTTGGCTGGTTTCCGAAGAGCTTGACAGTGCCAGGACTTATCTCTCTCCAAATGGGAATCGACGGATCTATATGAATAAAAATATTGCTGCCAACTATTTGACCATTAAGTCAAAGTGGAAGGTTGATTTCACTTTTGGGAACTCCATTATCTACAGCGATAATGGAATTAATCCGGTATACTTCATTCCATTTATGTTTTTTAAATCTGTTGATCATACCTACTCAGGAACTGGTAGCAATGAACTCGGACAAAACGCTCAGCTTTTCGTGGATATCAGTGCAAGAGTAATCAAGAACGTACATCTCTATGCATCACTTTTCGTTGATGAAGTGAGTCTCAGCAATTTTTGGGATAGCGACCAGCAAACCAATATCATGAGCTTGAAATTGGGTGGGACTTGGTTTAATGCTCTGTCTGACCTTCACTTAAGTGCAGAGTATACTAGAACTCACCCTTGGACTTATCGCCACCAAATTGAATCGACCACTTTTGCTTCGAATCAGTACAATTTGGGTCATTATCTCGGGGAGAATGCGGATGAATTTTATGGATCAATTGAGTACGTTCCACTTAAGAACTTGAGGCTTAAAGCTGGAGCATGGTACGCCAGAAAAGGTGAGCCCCATATTTATCAGATCATCAATGGAAATGCTAATGTTACTGGCCTTCAATTCATGGAGAAGGTAGATTGGAGTCAGCTAGGATTTAACTTTAGTGCTCAGTGGGAAGTACTAAATGGCGCTGTGGTTTTTCTTGAACTTTTGTACCAAAATTCGGAAGGCAACGAAGTTTACACTCCTGAGTTTTTAAGTGGAGAAATCATCTCTGCCGAAGGGGGATTCAGAATAGGATTATAAAACAGACTATTACTTCGGAGAAGTTGGGGATATTCCAGGTTGTTGAGCAGGAGGAGTTCCTTCTCCGCCGTCAAGCAGATATTGCATTTCAAAAAGCTTCAGCTGCAGCTCAAACATCTTCATTTTGATATCATTAAGTTGCTCGTCAGATTGGTCTGGAGTTATTGGATTAGATTGTCTGGACTCTAAAGGGGCAGGAAGCGCCACATCATTCGGCTGAACGTCTTCCTTTTTTGAACCGAAAAGACTCCACTTTTTGTCTTTTGGTTCTTTCTTTGGTTTCTTTTTCTTTTTTGGATAGTCCTCTTTGTAGCGATTAAAATTATACCGAAGTCCAACACCCCAATAGGAGTATTTGTCATTTGCAGAAAATTCGCGATCCCAAGAGTCCAATCTATCGGTCATCAAATTGTTGAGCACATAACTCAGCGTCAGGTCAGTCTTGTGGTTGACTCGATAACCTGCAGTAAACCCGATTGGAATGTTTAATGCTGTCGCTGGAGAATCTTTGCCCTCGAGCACGTATCTCTGAGTTGGGGGATTATCGTCAACTACGGTATATCCTACAAAATCTCTTATTTCTCCTTGCTGTGTTCCAACTGGTCTCCAAGTTGAGATAGCTCTAAAGAAAGTCAGTCCAATTCCTACTTCAGCGTTCAAATAAAACTTGTAAGAATCAAGGTCACTACTTCCGAAAAGTTGATTGAGGACATCAAAGCTCGCTTTAAGATTCACTGTTGAATACTCTGACTCAAAGTCGAGAGGTAGGCTTTCTTTTCCGATAAGCCTGCCCCCGCCAAGTGTACCTTTTTCGAAATCTAATTTGGCCCCAATTCCGATGTCGAATTTTTTCTCGGCATAAACTCTCCAACCAAATTGATAGTAGTTTCCGAAGTCTTCAAATGGGGCAAAGATGTCATAATCAGCCAGACTTCCGTGAAAAAGAGCTAAACCTCCGCTTACACCTATTGAGAAGCCATTAAATAACTTGATCATTTGTTCATCTTCCTCAGCATCAAGGAGTAGGGATTTCTTTTTCTGTTGTATGCGATAAGCAACTACCCAAGGGTCGCTATTTCCTAACCCTTCTCCGACAACAATAAATGGGAGGAAGAGCGTGATTAAGAGGAGAGACTTTTTCACAGTTTCAAAACTGGGGTTTTTGATTGAATCTACAATGGGAATCTTCATGAATTGTTACACAATCTATGTTGATAACCGTGCTGAATTCTAAGTGGATAGTTCTATTTTAGGCCCTAAACTTGTAAAATAAACTAGTTTTGATGAAAGCCTTCGTTTTGATCCTGTTTTTTGGATTTTCTGCATTTCTGCTGAACGGGCAAGATTTGATCGAAAGAAATTATTTTAGTAACGCAAAGGCAAAGAATGCAGCAATAGCAGCTGCAAGGTATGCAGAAGAGGGTTATTACTACACTAAGTTTACTACCTTTCTAAGTTCTGTAGACAGCTCTAGAATTTTTGCAGATACTGCGCTTTTTTTTATGAAGCGCTCTTTAATGCTCACCGACACCTCGCTATTCCATGCGCCGAAAACGAATTTACGGGCATTAAACCTCCTTTATGAAGGGAAAGGAAAATTACTCATGGCAGATTCGGTAATGAGGGAGTTCTATCCAATGGTCGATATTTCTTCGCATCATTATTTTGGAAATGAGACCTCGCTTCACTTGAGTAATGCAGTAATGGACATATTTAATGCTTCACTTCTGCTAAAATCTCAGCCTCCTAAGGAAATACCAAAGATTGAGAAATACGAAGTGTTGCCATTTGAAGATGAATTGGTTCGGCTTGAAGCCGACGAGGCTTCTTTTCAGCAGGCCGCAAATAGCTACGAGGAGGAAATTGCGCTGTACGAAGAAATGTATAAAGAGCTGAAAAGCCAAGCAAAGAAGTCTAACAAAAAGCATATTACGTCTTCCATAAAGGAATCCATTGAGCAGGTAAAAATTCAAATTGATAAGTCTGTTTCAGACCTTGAAGACGCATCGTTTAGAATACAAGAGATTCGCGAATTGCTGGCGAGTAAGTACTTAGAAGATGTTGCTGATGCAGAGCAACCGGAGCACCTGTCCCAGTTTGCAAAAGCGAAGGATGGGGATGTGATTATGGACGAGGAAGTTCCTGAAGGTTTGGTGTATAAAGTTCAACTAGGATATTTTCCTGAAGATGTCGACAAGAATAATTTTGAAGGGCTTTTTCCAGTGAGCGGCGAAACTGTAAAAGACGGATTGGTGCGTTTTTATGCAGGCTTGTTTTTTAGTTATGAAAAAGCGAGAGAAGGGAACGCTTACATCCAGGAAAATGCAATTCCTGGCTCCTTTGTTGTTCCATTTTACAATGGTGAAAAAATTAGTATGAGTCGCGCTGTCGAGATCGAAAGGGCACGCGGCAGGGAATGATTAAGCCGATTCGAATTTCTTCTTGATTTCCGTCTGCTGTTTTTTGATAAGCTTGTATATGTCCATTTGGGCTCTTACTTTAGGCTGACCCTCTTCACGAGCTACATATTCGTTTGGTTGATTCTTTTCTACAATCCTAGCTTTTACGTTATCCTGCCATTGCAGCTCCATAAAATCCCGAATTTCTTTTCGAACGATTTCATCATAAATGGCCACGCTTACCTCTACTCGGAAGTCGAGGTTTCTCTCCATCCAATCAGCTGAACTGATAAAAATTTCTTCTTTTCCATTGTTTGCGAAAATGAACACTCTTGAATGCTCCAAATAGCGACCGATTATGCTGTGTATCTCAATGTTTTCGCTTAGGCCTTTTATTCCAGGCATAAGGGAGCAGATACCTCTCACTAGAAGCCTGATTTTAACTCCTGCCATGCTGGCCTGATAGAGTTTGCGAATCAACGTTTCGTCAACCAAGCTGTTCATTTTAATAAAAGCATAGGCCTCCTTACCTTCTTTGGCATTCTTAATCTCACGATTAAGCTTCATTATGTAATTTCTTCTCATCGCAGCAGGAGCAACGAGGAGGTGCTTAAACCTGAAATTTAAATACGGTTTCTCGATGAACGCAAATACCTTGTCCACTTCTTCGCAAATCTCTTGGTGGGTGGTGAACAGCGCAATATCGCTGTATATCTTTGAAGTACTTTCATTGAAGTTTCCAGTGGAAATGACCGCTTGTTGATTTTCTTTTCCTTTAATGACCTGTGTAACTACCGCTAGCTTACAATGAATCTTCATGTCCTGAATACCGAAAATGACCTTTACTCCCGCATCTTGGAGAACTTTACTCCATTCGAGGTTGGCCTCTTCGTCAAATCGGGCTTTCAGCTCTACTACTGCAGTAACCTGCTTTCCGTTTTTGGCAGCACTTACCAATGCATTGATCACCCGCGACCTTTTTGCTACCCGATAGAGCGATACTTTAATTTCTTTGACCTTCGGATGAATGGCTGCTTCACGCAAAAAATGAACAAAACCTCTAAAATGCTGGTAAGGGTAATGAAGAATGATATCGTTTTTGTCGACAGCTGATAGAATGCTTCCTTCCTTTTGCATTAAGTAGTGGTCGCTTCCATTTATTTTTTCCCATTCCAGTTCGGAGCTTCCCACATTCGGAAACTTCATAAAATCCTTGGAATTATGGTAACGTCCTCCTGGAATGATATTGTCATCCTCGTCCACACCAAGTTCGTCACATAGATACCTCAGTAAATCCATTGGCATATCTGAATCATATATAAAACGAACTGGCTGCCCTTTGGTGCGACGCTTCACGCCCTTTTTCATTTTCTCGTAAAAACCTTGAGATACATCGTCATCCAGATCCAGTTCGGCATCACGAGTAAATTTTATAGTGTAAGCTTCTAAAGATCGGTATTCGAAAATTCCGAAAATATCGTTGAGGTTGAATCGGATTACATCATCCAAAAACATGATGAACTTTTTGCCATTGGCTTCGGGTAAAACTACAAAGCGAGGAGTGAGATCTGAAGGAACTTCTATTAAAGCATATTGCTTTGAAGTACCCGGCTTATTCTTCTTGGGTGTGGTCATTTTTACTGCCAAGAAGATCGACTTGTCTCTGAGGTAAGGGAACTCATCCAAGTTTTTCAGCATGATGGGTACAAGAAGCGGCGATACCTTAGCTCTGTAGTAATTTTCTACAAATCCTTCTTGTTCTTGGTTGAGTTCGTTCTCCTTTACGATTTCAATGTTGTGGGTTTTGAGCTCATCGAGGATCTTGCGATAAATTACAGCAAACTGCTCTTTTTGCCGAACCACTTCATCTTGAATTTCTTCCAGCACTTGTGCAGCTGTCTTGTCTCCAATAAGTTCTTTCTTTTTGCTGATGGACTCGATACGTTTTATTGTTGCCACGCGCACTCGGAAGAATTCATCTAGATTGTTGGAGAATATCCCTAAAAACCTGAGCCGCTCTATGAGCGGAACAGAATCGTCTTGCGATTCTTGAAGTACTCGATGATTAAATGATAACCAACTCAACTCACGATTGATCGTTCGGTTTTTAAGACTAATTGACATTCGTTAAAATTTACTTTCTATTCAGGACTCGATCTGGATAATCGGTAATGATTCCATCAACCCCTAATTCTATCAGACTTTCCATCTCAGAAGTTTCATTTATCGTCCAGGGAATGATAGCCATACTTTTTTCACGAGCATACGAAATGAGCTCTTCATCGACTAGAGTATAGTCAGGACTATAAATGTCGGGAGTAAATCCCAATGATTCCAAGTTCTCCTCAGGAGGATCATCGTTTTCGATCAAAAGCGCAAGCTTAATGTGTGGATACTTTTGTTTTGCGACTTGTAAAGTTCTTACATCAAAGCTTTGAATAATAGCTCTTTGAGTTATTCCTTCCTCTTGAATCACTTCAGCGAGAAGGTCTACGAATTCCTCTGGTTCTGGATGAAGTAAATTATCACCCTCCTGCTTGGTTTTTGTTTCAATATTATAAAATGGGAGTTCGCGAGAGGTTTGTCCTGAATGCTTTTCGGCCATTTGAATTACTTCACTGAGAAGAGGCTTGGTGACTTTCATCTTTTCTTGTTCCGGAAACCTGGAATGACTTCTAAGGCCTACATCGTAATTTTGAGTTTCCTCAAACGTCATTTGATAAATAAGATGCGACCTTTCATTTTTCAATTCAATTGGTTCGCCCTCTGGATCTAGAGCAATTTCGTGAGAAAACCACGGTTCATGGGAAAGAAGTACCTTTTTATCCTTAGTAATGACTACGTCCATCTCAAGTGTTTGAACTCCCAAATCCAACGCTTTTTTGAAGGCGGGAATGGTGTTTTCTGGTAAGAGCCCTCTGCAACCTCGATGTCCTTGGTAATCGATTGGCTTTTGTGGAGTAGATTCTTCTTCTTTAGATCTTGACGGTTCGCTATTGTGGCAGGAAGAAATCAGAAGAGTAAGGGCTAAGAGATAAAAATTATTTTTAGTCATTCAAGGTATGCATTTTGCGCGCCATCGCTTGTTAAAAGCAGTTTTATTCTTCTAACCAACTCATTCATTCGAACAGGCTTAGCAATGTAATCATTAGCGCCTGCTTTCATGGCTATTTGATAGGCTTCGGGGACTCCTTTACAAGTAAGCATAATAATAGGGATATCTTGCGTCGTAAATTGGTTTTTCAGCATTTTGCATACTTCAATGCCGTCTGGATCTGGCATCATCCAGTCACTAATAACTAAGCTGGGCTTAGTCTCTGAGATGTATTTTAAAGCTTTCGTGCTGTCGGTAAAGACCTGTACTTCCATTCCTTCTTTTTCTAGATTGTATTGAATCAATTCTAGGATATCACTTACATCGTCAATTGCAACGACCTTAATCTTATTCATTCTAATCGTTTGTACACCGGTAAAACTACAATAGGCGATGAAGTTGCGGCCAATTTCATCATTAATAAATTGTGTCCAGTTTATTATGAATGTGTTCTCATTCTCTTAGATACCACATAGAATTAGCTATGGATTTTGAGCTTCTACATATGAATCCTGCCATTAGGTGGTAGCTCACCGCCGATTGGATCACAGAAATTTTATATTTGTCAAAACTGACCCAATGGCAAAAACCACAATTTCCAAGGAAAGAGAGCGTATGCTAAAGAGCGCGATAGCCTATCTTAGGATAAAAGGTTATCACGAGATTAAGGCTCCTTTCAAGGAATTTCCAGCGCCACAGTCCGTTTTCAGAAAAGCCAGTGAAGCAGGTTTTGTGCCAGACATGATTGCTGAAAAGGACTTTGGAACCTTCATTTTTGAATGTCTCGATGAAGAGTCTCTAGAGAACTGGGATGAACGACTCCCAAAATGGAAGCTCTTTGATGAATACACGGATAGAAAGATGGGTAAACTCTACTTTATTGCCTACAGTGATGAAGCAGACACAGTTACAGAGCGCCTCAAAGAGCTAGATATGAATGCCAAAATTTTGAGAATCAAAAGGTAGTAAGAGTCAAACGATCTCCTCGAAATTGGCGCCAATTCATTCGAGATCACTGCAAAAAAGCATCTTCTTTGTATTCTGGCCTGAATCTTGCCAAACGGTCCTCTAACACTTACATTTGATAACTGATTAATTACTGATATGAAGACTTTAAAGAAATTCAGTTGGATGTTTTCAGCATTGCTAGTGGCTATGCTTTTGTCCACTTCAACCTTCGCCCAGGAAGACGATAAATATGGAGAGGACATGAAAGAGATTCTCTTTATGGTAATCGATGGGAACTATGAAAAGGCAGTTGGTAAGGCTGAGAAATACATGGAGAAAGAAGATACAAGAAGAGATCCTCGTCCTTACATGTACGCTTCAATGGCCTACTTTGAGATTTCCAAGAATGATGAGATGGCTGAGGATTACCCGCGTGCTTTTCGAGATGCGATCAAGTATGGTGGCAAGGCTCGCCGATATGATAAAGAAAACAAGTATATGCCAGAGTTTGACCGCTACCTAGCAGAACTCAAGGCTGAAGTAATGCAGGAGGCAAAGTACCACTTCGATACCGAAAACTGGAGAAAGAGCGCCACATTTGCCAAGAATGTTCAAAGACTCGACCCGAATGATCTCAGTGCTATCTTGCTAAAAGCAACTGCCGAATGGAGAGGAAAAAACGTTTACCAAGCAGAAACTACGATTGGGGAAGCGAAAACAGCACTCGAAAACTTCACCGCTTCGAGCGTTAGTTCTGAGGGGAAGCCAGCCTATCGATTTGCCCTGATGGAGTTTGCCGAGCTCATGAAAGAAGAAGGGAGAAAAGTGGACGCAGCCCCCTTCTTGGATGCGGTAGAACCTGTCTTAGGAGGCGACAAAGAGTTTGACAATTTTATGGCATCGTACTAGAAAACATTTGTGTTTTGCATTGAAAAGCGAGAGCCGGAAGGCTCTCGCTTTTTTATCTGGATTACCTTCGTTTTTCCCACCTAACCCATGAATTGGATCGAACCCATGCCGTGCTGGCGGAAGGAAGGTCTTTAATTCATCCTTCCCGCCTTGAAAGCGCTGCACTGCTTTCAGCGGTACGTCCGAATTAAAAACCCCTAAACGCATTCGCATTTAGGGGTTTGATCATCAGGTGGAGCCGGAGGGATTCGAACCCTCGTCCAAACATGGGACTATCAGGCTTTCTACGTGTGTAGTCCAATATTAATTTTCGACAGTGAGCCGGCATCGAACAGCCTACTCAAAGCTTAGACCTAATTCAGTTTCGGAAATACATCAGGTCACTACATTTCCTAGTCTTAAAGTTTGATACCCTGAGCTCAGCCCATATAAGACAGATAAGCTGAAGGGCACTCGTTCTGGGTTACTGTACTTCACCCTAGAATTAAGCCTTTAGTCTTAGACTATTAGGCTGCGAGAGCGTAATTGTTTTCGCCATTTATAGGCTTGGAAATTGATTAGTACGAGCAAACTTCCAACGCTCGACACGCTTACCAAACAACCAACTCATGTTGTCAAAACCAGTCGGCCCCATACGTCAAAGAAAATTCCACTGTAGTATAAATTCAATGGATGGTACCCTTTTAACAAAAATCTTCCCAATCTGGGACTATTTAATGTCCGACAAAGGTAAATGACTATTTGTCATTATCCTATTACCGTTTCTCGATTCGTTCTATTTTGATGGGCCCAAGCTTGATTCTCACTCTTTTTACCTTCTCTTTGGGCTTTGGCGCATCATCGTCAAATTGATCGCTTACTTCGTCTACAAGCTTTCTGCCCAGGTAACCCGCAAAAGCAAAAATACCGTCCACTTCTTCTGTGACTTCCTTATCTGGTGTTACTTTGAGTGAATCTGCTGAACTCACCGCTTGCGCACTTGCGGAAGCGCCAAAACAAAACAGTATACATAGGCTTATAAAGGTTCTTAAAAGCATTGATCGGTACTTTTCAGAAGTCAGACGGTTTAAGGCCCTAAAAGTTACTCGAAAATATCAAAGTCTTTGGAATTTCTAGGAACTAAATCGCTACGAGTAAGACTATTTCTAATGCTTTTAAGAGCGATGATAAAAGGCTAAATTTGCCCCTCCAAAAAAAAATCAGCCATGATAAAAATAGGTATCATCAGAGAGGGTAAAACCCCTCCGGACAAGAGAGTTCCTCTCACACCTAATCAGTGTAAATCGTTGATGGAACAATACGATGATATTGAAATCTTGGTTGAAACCAGCCCGATCAGAGCTTTTAAAGATCAAGAGTACCTCGATGCGGGTATAAAAGTAGTGAAAGATGTGAGTGATTGCTCGATACTTTTAGGGGTGAAGGAAGTCCCATTGGAAATGTTGATTCCTAACAAGACTTATTTTTTCTTCTCTCATACTTACAAGAAACAGCCATACAATCGCGAACTCCTAAATGAGATACTAAAGAAGAATATCAGGCTCATTGATTATGAAGTTTTGACCAAAGAAAATGGTGCTCGTCTAATTGGTTTTGGCCGATACGCCGGAATAGTGGGTGCCTACAATGCGCTCTTGGCCGCAGGAAAGAAATACGGCTCTTACGAATTGAAGCCCGCACATGAGTGTGAAGACCGCAAAGAGGTAGAACGAGAAATGTCTAAAATCAGTTTGCCAAAAGGTTATAAAATTGTCATCACTGGGAAGGGCAGAGTGGCTGGTGGAGCAATGGAAATTTTAGATTATGCTGGCATTGAAAAAGTCTTGCCCGAAGATTTTCTGTTAAAGGAATTTGACCAACCAGTGTATACTCAACTGGGAGTTGAACACTACAATGAATCTAAAAACGGAGTGGGCTTCAATAAGGCGGAATTCTATTCCAATCCTGACCGATTTGATTCGAGCTTCCTTCGGTTCGCTAAGGTGGCAAACATGTACATTTCCTGTCATTACTGGGACGCGAATGCACCATTCATCTTCACTCGAGAAGATGCCAAGCTTCCAGATTTCAACTTGGACATTGTAGCCGATATTAGCTGCGATATCGACGGGCCAGTGGCGAGTACATTGCGCCCTTCAACCATTGCTGATCCGCTCTACGGTTATGAGGCATCTACCGAATCGGAAGCTGATTTTATGGCTGATTCAGCAATTGGAGTCATGGCTGTTGACAACCTTCCGTGCGAACTTCCTAAAGATGCATCAGAAGACTTCGGTCAGGAACTGATCAAAAATATCCTTCCTGAGCTTCTGCGAAACCCCGATTCATCGGTGATTCGCCGAGCTACACAAACGAACTTAGACGGTGAGTTGACTCAGGAGTTTTCTTACCTCCAAGATTACGTAGAAGGGAAAGAGTAAACGTAGTTAAGTCTAGAAGTCATCAATCCACTCGAATTAATTTCTCAGTGACAATTCCATGCGAGGTATTTATCATCACGTGGTAATAGCCTGAAGGTAGCTCATCGATGGGATAAGATTGATTTGGCTCAGCCCATTTCTTCATAACTCGTCCAGTCTGATCAAGAATTTGCAACTGGCCAATTACTGTATTCCCATCTTGTTTGATATGAAAAGTCTTATGGGTTGGATTGGGATACAAAGAAATAGTCTCATCTAATGGAGTTGCATGCTTTGTATCCAATGTTCCGCCAGATAAGCTCACATCATCTACCAAAAGTGTAGTGCCAGGAGTGCAATTGTTTTCGTTACAATTGAGATTGTTTCCTGAAGAGAAATAGATCTTTAAATAAGAAGGCATTTCATCCGACAAGTAGTCGATGGGTAGTGTGAATTCTGCGTAGGTTTCGCTCTCTTGGGTAATTCGAGCCGAGCTATAGGCGATGGTATCTACATTTTGCCAATCCGATAATGTAGTTGCAACACTCTCGTAATTGAAAAGCACAACTTCTACAAATGCGGAATCGCTGTTTTCACGTAGGAATTTATAGAAAAAGGATAGATGCTCAGGCCTCTCATTAAACTCAATGGACTGATATAGAGGAAAAAGCTGCAAGGGGTCACCCAGAAAATAACCTGAAGTACGAGGTGCCTCAACACCCAAAGAATTTTCAAAGGTGCACAGAAAGGTTTCCATTTTTACAGCGTGATTTCCTGTATGACTATCTTCGGTTACCTCACCACGATTTATGTAAGGGTCACAAGTTATGCCATCAAATGTCCAGTCTAGAGGCATCCAATTTTCGGGATAAGTATAGTCTAATTCAGTAACGATAACATCTTCAAAACCACCGTTGACGACATTTTGAGAAAAGGCGAATCCGGCTGTCAGGAGGGTAAATGCGAAGATTAAAACTGTGGATCTCATTTTATTGAAGTTTAAATTATTCTATGACTAAACCTTTTTGATCGACCATTTCACCATCCACAACCAGAGTGATACCATAAACTCCGAAACTATATGAGCTGACATCAATTACATTAGAATGTGAATTGGTATCGAGGGTAAAACTATCAGTATGCCCATTGTTGGTGCTCGTTAACATTAAGTGAGCCTGGAATGCATTTGGTATATCATATTGCACAGTTACACTCGAAGATGCCGGGTTGGGTGAAACACTTACAATTACACCTCTATTCACCCTTACTTCCACTTTATCATAGTCTTTGAAGCCATCCGATCGTGCAATTACTTCAAGATGGTA
This sequence comes from Flavobacteriales bacterium, assembly GCA_022448105.1. Lineage (GTDB taxonomy): Bacteria > Bacteroidota > Bacteroidia > Flavobacteriales_D > Cryomorphaceae > JAKVAV01. The sequence goes on from JAKVAV010000005.1 coordinate 235,042, forward strand.
ATTCTGAGTGTACCCTGGCGAAATGTAGAAGGTACGTCCAGTATGTAATAAGTCTTTATCAGAGTCATACCAATTAAAAATTGCTGGTTCATTGATTTCACTAGCACTCAATTCAATACTATCATTCATTAATACCTCTGTATCAGGTCCCGCATTCGCTACAAAAGTTTCCCTTGGAGGAAAAGTGACTATAAATTTTTCTCCACCAAGAAACTGTCCCGTGGCTCTTCTTTGTATTACGTGATATTCAAATTGGTACTTGTCAGATATTTCTCTGGTCAAGAAATTAAAGCTGAGGTTTATCAGGCTACGTTCATTAGAATTGTAAGTCAAATTTCCCAACCGTGCATTGGCTTTTTTAACAATAAGTTGATTTCTATCTTCTCTGGAAATCTCAATGTTTTGCTCGGAGTATCCGCCATTCGCCCACTTCTGCCATGTCTTGTCGTCCAGCGTTATTCTCACTTCCGCTGTCTTGGTAATTGGATCTCCAAAAAGATATTGCGGGACTTTAAAATCTAATTTAAAAGTCTCTTGGTTTTGTCCTGCATTACCCACAGCTATAGTGGCTCCAACTATTTTGTCATCATCCCAGATTCCGCCTACTATTCCCGGTATTACATCTACAACACTCACATTTTTCCATGCTATATTGTTGTTATTCCCCACATTATATCCCAAATTCCAATCTTGATTAAAGATTTCGTTGTTCATTGGGTCATTAGAAGCCACAATGCGAGATAAAAGACAAAAATGCCATGGCTGTTCGTTAATGTCTTCGTAATCTGCAGGATTTGGAGGAAACCATGGAAACTCCATCACATCTTCGTCACCTGCCAAAATGATTGGTATGTTTTGAACGCCTATTTGATTTCCCATGAGAGTTGGATCAGTTATGGAACCATCCCAGTACTGAGGCCATGTGAGCGCAGTAGAAGCTTTTGCCCAATACAGATTTAGCTGTTCGTTTCCGAGGGAAGCTTCGCAGCTTTTGTTTCTCACCCTTACGTAGACATAGACGGGTTCATTGGGTGTGTATTCGGGGTTTTCATGGACTTGATTTTCTAAACCATCTGCTTGATTTCTCACCCAAATGTCTTCGCTCACGTATAAGAGCTCGGATGCGGTATTGGGCTCTGCTCCAAAATCCTCTGGTGTATCTTTTGTGTAAAGGTCAACTTCTGAACTGTTTAATGCTTGGGCCGCAAGGACTGCAAGATGGGCGTTTACCCGTCCATGTCCCATTTCTAAAGAATGACCTGGATCTGTAGCGTTCCCGTTGTAGTCATAGCCGCCAACCTTTTCAGCGGTATTTTTGAGTATATCGTTTATTTGAGATACTGAAAGGCAGGGGTTTACCGATTTCATAAGAGCAACTACCCCGGCTACGATGGGTGCCGCAGCCGATGTCCCTCCCATACGTCCAGAGTAGGATAGGTAATTCGTGCCCTGATTGGGTATCTCTTCACCAATTTCGGGAAGTGGGTCTATTCCTATTGGCAGAGGTCCCGTATATATCTGGTTCCAAGGATTGTCCCCATTTCCATTGAGTCTGTCGATGGTCCAAATATTGAAAGATTCTCCAGTAAGCGGAAAGTGGTAAGCCGTATGAGAAGGAGCCACAATGTCAAGTTCTGTATCTGTAGGGCTGTAATTGGTCTGTGAGTCATTTCTATCGGATGCACCAACGGTGATCAAGCTCAGAATATCAGCATTGGCTGGGAAATTTACTCCGCCTTCTTGTCCATAAAAATGATGCGCGGTATTTCCAGCAGAAAAAATGACAACTACCCCTTGGTCTATGGCGTCTTCAATAGCTGACACAATGGGTGCCGAAAGATTCGGGAGATTTATTGAGTTTGTAAAGCCCCAGCTGTTGCTTATAATATTCGCGCCGTTGTCTGTTGCGAATGAGATGGCGTCTGCAAGCATTAGAAAAGAAGTTTCAGAACTGAACTTCATTTTATAGGCATTATTGTAGAATGAGGAGCCACACCTACAACTCCTTCATTAATGTCTATCTCTGCGGCGATAATCCCTGCGCACTTGTTTCCATGATTCTGATCATCAACTGGTGAAGGGTCATTGGTTGGAAGGCCGTCTTCTGTATCAAAATTGCTCCCAGGCAACCTGATTTGTCTAGTATTTGGCAGGTCAGGATGATCACTTATAAGGCCATCGTCGATCACCGCTATTACGACATCAGAACTTCCAAAGGTGATGTCCCAGGCTTCTGGCGCATCAATGTCTGTATCCACTGTGCCAAATAGGCCATCGTTCACTTCTTGCCCAGTGTTGTGCAAATGCCATTGGTTTCCAAAGTATTCGTCATTTGGGATATAGTCATGATGTTCTACTTCCGCCAAGAACACCGGATGACAATACTTCACTAGATCAGTTTCGTAAATTAGTTGAGAAACGAGTAATGGAATATTTACGTGATAAGTGGTATATAAGCGAGTCACTTTTGTTTCGGCCAATCCATATTGAGTAATTAGGCTATTTATTTCGGATTGATCAGTTTGATCCTTCCATTGAAGCACAATTTCATTTTTCATGTAGAGATGAGCTCCGCTATCCGTCTCGTAAACTTGGTTCAATTCATAAACACCTTGACCAATGTTGAGTAGTGAGTCTAGCGTACCATTAAGATGAAATAAATTAGGTTCTAACTGTTTGAATTGCAGATTTTTTGAAATCAAATAGGTAGTATCTGCTTCGCCAGTGAATTCAGCCGTAAAAGAGTTGGTGACTGCATTCAAATGTATGACATTGTCAAAAGAATAATAAAAGGAGTTATTCGTCTGACCGAAAGTGAATAAGTTAGAAAAGAGCAGAATTAATGTGAAGGAGGTATTTCTCATCGTTTCATAGATACCTTCTATGAATATATGAAAAATCTTCTATTTTGCCTTAACCTCAGTGTTACCTTCTATCAATTTGATTATCAATATGGAGATAAGGAGTTATTTCAAATAAAGGTTCTACTCTTAAGCTCTTTTATGATCTGTGTCGGATTTTCGGCACCGAATACAAAACTCCCAGCAACCAAAACATCAGCACCTGCTTCTAACAATTTTGGAGCATTATGAGCATTCACCCCACCGTCGATCTCAATTTTGGCCTTAGAACCTGATTTTTCGATGAGGTTCTTCGTGCGCTCAATTTTTCGGTACGTATTCTCGATAAACTTCTGCCCCCCAAATCCAGGATTTACCGACATAAGACATACCAAGTCAATATCTTGAATAATGTCTTCGAGATCATTCACGGCAGTGTGAGGGTTTAAGGCTACACCTGCACTCATCTCTTCTGCTTTGATAGCTTGTATCGTTCTATGCAGGTGATTGCATGCTTCCAAATGAACCGTCAAGACATTCGCACCAGCTCTCTTAAACTGGCTGATATAGCGGTCAGGGTCAACGATCATCAAGTGAACGTCTAGAGGCTTTAAAGTGTGTTTATTAATTGCATCTAAGACTGGGAATCCGAAAGAAATATTCGGGACGAATACACCATCCATAATGTCAATATGAAACCAATCGGCCTCACTGTTATTGACTGTTTCAATGTCGGAGATGAGGTTAGCGAAGTTTCCAGCCAGGATGGAAGGAGCGATTAAATGACCCATGCAATTTTTCTTGCAAAGGAAACAAAAATGGGGCTGTCTTCACCTCCTTTATATCAGTTGTTGAATCTTCATCATCCAAGATAAGATCTGAGCATTTGACTTCTCGAATTGTGCTTGAGTCTGCGCAATCCTTTCTCTTTGATTTGACGTACTCTCTCACGGGTGAGATCAAATCGTTGACCTATTTCTTCCAAAGTCATCGGATTCTCTCCGGTCAAGCCAAAGTATAATCTTATTACATCGGCTTCTCTCGCGGTAAGCGTATGAAGCGATCTTTCAATTTCTAATCCCAAAGACTGAGAGATAAGCTGATCATCTGGTCTTGGATCGTCCTCAGAACTATACACCTCGTACATATTTCCAGAGGTGTCATCATCTACTCCCAAAGGTGCATCCATACTCACTGCTTTGTTTCCATTCTTAAGTGATTGTTGTACTTCTTCAATGGTCATTTCAAGGCATTCGGCAATCTCTTCCGTGGTGGGAGGCCTTTCAAATTCTTGTTCAAGCTTCGCGAAGGCTTTGTTGATTTTATTTACTGAACCAATTTTATTTAGAGGTAGTCTCACGATTCTAGCTTGCTCGGCCAGAGCTTGTAAGATCGACTGACGAATCCACCAAACCGCGTATGAGATGAATTTAAAACCTCGGGTCTCATCAAAGCGCTGAGCAGCCTTGATCAATCCCAAGTTTCCTTCGTTGATCAAGTCAGGTAGGGTTAATCCTTGGTTTTGATATTGTTTGGAAACAGATACGACAAACCTCAAATTGGCCTTCGTTAGCCTTTCGAGCGCCTCGTGATCTCCTTTCTTAATGCGTTGTGCCAACTCTACTTCCTCGTCAGAAGAGAGAAGCTCAACACGACCTATTTCTTGGAGATACTTATCTAGAGAAGCGGTTTCGCGATTGGTTACTTGTTTCGTTATTTTAAGTTGTCTCATGAATGTGAGCTACAAGGGTTCTATCAAAAAAATATCGTCTGATATAACGACACCCGCTGATTTTTAGTTACAAAAAAATCAAGCGGGTGTCAGTCCTTGTAGTCGTAAAACGCTCAAATATAGAGCCCTTTCGAGACAGTATTAGTTTTTCTCAGGAGCGCCATTCTTTACAGGTCGCTCGAGCAAAACTTTTCTGGAAAGCTTCAACTTGCCAGTCTTTGGGTCTTTGCCAGTTACTTTGAATTTAACTAGCTCGCCCTCCTTGAGTACTTCTTCTACTTTCTCTACTCTTCTCCATTCTAGTTCAGAGATGTGAAGCAGACCGTCAGTTCCTGGAACTACTTCTACGAAAGCTCCGTAAGGCATGATGGTTTTCACTTTTCCTTCGTAAACCTCACCAACTTCAACAACCGGTGGGAAGGCAATGTCTCTCACCCGCTTTTCTGCAGCATCGATATCAGCTTTATTGCTCGACACGATATCCACTTTTCCACCAGCTTCAATTTCTTCAAGGACAATCTCAGTGTTGGTTTGAGCTTGAATGTCTTGAATGATCTTGCCGCCTGGTCCGATCACAGCCCCAATCATGTCTTTCGGTATGATGAAAGAAATGATTCTTGGTGCATGTGGTTTGTAATCTTGGTTTGGAGTATCGATGGTCTTTAACATTTCTCCTAGGATGTGAGCTCTTCCATCTCTTGCTTGGTAAAGTGCTTTCTTTAATACTTCGAAGCTAAGCCCTTCGATTTTGATATCCATCTGGCAAGCAGTGATACCATTTGAAGTACCAGTTACTTTGAAGTCCATGTCACCAAGATGATCTTCGTCTCCTAAGATGTCAGAGAGCACAGCGTATTTTCCGCTTTCGGCATCGGTGATCAATCCCATCGCGATACCAGAAACTGGCGCTTTGATTTGAACACCGCCATCCATCAGTGCAAGTGTTCCAGCACAAACAGTTGCCATAGAAGATGATCCATTTGACTCGAGGATATCGCTCACCAAACGAATGGTGTAAGGATTTTCAGGAGCGGCCGGAATCATTCTCTTCAGTGCTCTTAGAGCCAAGTTTCCATGACCGATCTCTCTTCTGGAAGTTCCTCTAATTGGGTAAGCTTCTCCAGTTGAGAAAGGGGGAAAGTTATAGTGAAGGAGGAATTTCTCAGTTCCCTGATAAAGGGCTCCATCGATCATTTGCTCGTCCATCTTAGATCCAAGAGTCAGAGTAGTTAATGACTGAGTTTCACCTCTGGTGAAGATTGATGATCCATGAGTTCCAGGTAGGTAGTCTACTTCTGACCATATCGGACGGATATCTGTAGTAGCTCTTCCGTCAAGTCTAACACCTTCATTGAGAACTAAGTCTCTGATTGCCTTCTTTTGAGCTTTCTTGAAATATTTCTTAACGAGGTCTCCTCTTTCCTCAAGTTCTTCCTCGCTGAATTTAGAAGCAAATTCATCTCTCAATTCAGAGAATGCAGTTCCTCTATCTTCTTTACCAAGTTGCTTTTTAGCAATGTCGTAGCACCCTTGGTAGCAGGCTTCCATCACTTGCTTCGCTAAGTCATCGTCATTTGTTTCGTGAGAGTATTCTCTCTTTGGCTCAGACTTGGCTACCATTTTACCGAATTCGTTCAGCGCTTGGCAGTGTACTTTAATGGCAGCGTGCGCAGCTTCAATGGCTGATACCATCTCGTCCTCGCTGATTTCATCCATCTCTCCCTCTACCATTACAATACTTGATTCGGTACCCGCAATGATCATATCGATGTCACTCTGCTCGAGCTCTTCGAATGTTGGGTTAATCACGAATTTTCCATCAATTCGTCCTACGCGCACTTCTGAAACTGGTCCATTGAACGGAATGTCAGAAACTGCGAGTGCAGCCGATGCAGCAAGGCAAGCAAGTGCGTCTGGCATATTTTTATGATCTGAAGACATCAAGGCGAGCATCACTTGGACTTCTGAGTGATAATCATCTGGAAATAGTGGACGCAGTGCGCGGTCCACAAGTCTCATGGTCAAAATTTCACCTGTGCTTGGTCGAGCTTCGCGCTTGAAGAAACCTCCTGGGAACCTTCCCGCTGAAGCGTACTTTTCACGATAGTCGATAGTAAGGGGTAAGAAGTCTATACCTTCCTTTGCGTCTTTGTTGGAAACAACGGTAGCAAGGATCATCGTGTCTCCCATGCGAAGCATAATAGATCCATCAGCCTGTTTGGCTAGCTTTCCTGTTTCCAGGGTAATGGCCTTTCCATCACCAAGGTCAATTGTTTTACTTTTTAAGTCGTAATTCATCTTGTGTATGTAAGTGTATTTATACAGAAAGAGGCAACAGTCCCTTTGACGTATTGCCTCTTTAAGCTTTCTAATATTGATTCGTTGCGATCAATTACTTTCGGATTCCGAGCTCCTTAATAATAGCTCTGTAACGAGTAATGTCTTTTTTGATTAAGTAATCGAGCAAGCTTCTTCTCTTACCAACCAATGCAACAAGTGATCTTTCTGTAGCAAAATCCTTACGATTTCTTTTCAAGTGCTCAGTTAGGTGGTTGATTCTGTAGGTGAAGAGAGCGATTTGCCCTTCCGCTGAACCGGTATCGGTTTCAGACTTTCCGTGTTTTTTGAAGATCTCTGCCTTCTTTTCTGGTGATAAATACATTCCTAAATTCTTAAAATGTTAGTGATGCTGAATAATTTAAGCCTGCAAATATAGACTTTATTTTCTCTTTATTCCCTCTTTTTCAAACATAGAGAGCGTTAAGTCTAATCTGTCTTTGAGCTGGTGACGATGCACGATGTAGTCTAGAAAACCATGTTCCAACAAGAATTCACTTCTCTGGAATCCTTCTGGTAGGTCTTTTCCTATGGTTTCTTTTACAACTCGCGGCCCTGCGAAACCGATCAAGGCGTTCGGCTCAGCAATATTTAAGTCTCCCAGCATGGCAAAACTCGCGGTAACTCCACCAGTTGTTGGGTCGGTAAGTAGAGAGATGAAAGGAAGCTTTGCTTTACTTAAAAGAGTAAGCTTAGCTGACGTCTTCGCCATTTGCATAAGCGAGAATCCAGCCTCCATCATTCGTGCACCTCCAGACTTTGAGATAAGCAAGAAAGGACATTTCTTGTCAATAGCTTTGTCAATGGCTTTGGAGATTTTTTCTCCAACCACAGATCCCATCGATCCACCAATAAACGAAAAGTCCATGGCGGCGACCACAATTTGCCTTCCATTGGATTTTCCGTAAGCAGTTCTTATGGCATCTTTAAGTCCTGTTTTTTTCTGGCCAGCCTTGATTCGATCCGGATATTTCTTGGTGTCCTCGAACTTAAGCGGATCGCCAGAACTCATGGATTTATTGAATTCGGTGAATTTACCATCATCGAAGAGTAAGCCGAAGTATTCAGTACTACCTATGCGGTCATGGTGGTCACAATTTGCACACACAGACACATTTTCAGTATGCTCTTCACGACTAACAACTACGCTACATTTGGGACACTTCCACCAAAGACCCTCGGGGGTTTCCTTTTTGTCTTTAGTAGAGGTTGTGATTCCTTCTTTGATTCTCTTAAACCAACTCATGTTGTCGAAATCTAGGCCACAAAACTAAAAAAACTTCCTTGGCAAGTTTGTTTAGAAAGGATATCCAATACCAATATTTAAGTTCCATTGCCAACGGTAATAGTTCAGCGTCGGCAAGTCGTTGTCCCCAGAATTCAGATCGTCGATGTAGTCGTTGTACTTATCTTTCGGCTGAAAAAGCCACCTTTCGCCTCTATCGAGAGATGGATCTTTAATCTGAAGCCCGAGGTCGAGCCTGATTAGGAAAAATTCAAAGTTAAAACGGGTTCCTGCTCCAGCACCGACTGCAATTTCGCTGAGGAATCGATCAAATTCGAATGTGGCCTCAGATCGTTCGGTTTGATCGCCCATGATCCAAATATTTCCCGCGTCCACGAATAGCGCCCCTTCGAGAATATTCGTGATATCAAAGCGATATTCGAAATTCCCTTCGATCAGTATATCACCAATTTTATCGAAGTTCTGTTCTGGGTCTCGAAAGCTTCCAGGCCCAAGTGTTCTAGCCTGCCAAGCTCTTATTCCATTGGCGCCTCCTGCAAAAAAACTTTTCTCAAATGGAAGTACATCCAGATTTTCTAGAGGAATACCAACTCCGGCAGATACCCTGTAAGCCATACTTGTTTTCTCGTTGGGGATGTTATAGTATCTAAAATCATGGAGAGTCTTAACGTACTGAGCGAATTGAATGCCCAATGCCTCATACCCTCCATTCTCGTTTTCTTGAGCACTTGAAATATTAAAGAGACCGCGGAGTATGGATCCTGCACTTTCTGCTTCAGCGCGGTAGAAGTAAAGGTTCCTCTTGGAGTAATCTTGCCGTTGGGTATTCAGAATGAACGCTATCCTCGTACTCTGTATAAAGTGGTCTTGAAAACTGTTTGTCAAAAATGGGTCATTGATTTCCTCGAGACGCTCGTCGAAAGCAGTTGATCGGTCGATCTTAATTAAACTCAGTTCGAGCGGACTAATCTGCCACTCTTTGGTTGTCGTTTCATTCCATCGGTAAAGGATGGATCCAAATGAGCGAGTTCGTTCATAATCCGGTCTTCTTTGATAGGATAGATTTGTGATTAGGGTCGTTCTCGGATTTGCCGATTTTGCAAACTTATCTGGACTTATAGGGAGCAAGAACCTCGGAAAAGTTAAGGATAGCTGAGGCCCAACTTCTAGGGTGTTGAATGCCAGGCCTTGTCCGACATCATTGTCAGTTCCAGATTCAGTCAATAGCTGTTGTGCTTCAACTCCTCCACTTATTTCGATGCTGAGTACTTCAGCCCCTCCAAAAATATTTCGGTTGCGGTAACCCAAGGCTCCAGATATTCCTAGAAAGCCTCCTTGGTTGGTGCCGTCCCATTCGAGTGAGATATTTTGCTTGGCAGATGGAGATAATCCTACTTTTACATTCAGGAGTCGATTCTCGCTTTTTTCACTGACTGGCTCGAAATCAATTGAAGCAGCGCGCACAATTTCAAGCGCACTTAGCCTGCGATAAGTTCTGGTTACTCGATCGAGCTGATAGTATTCATTTTTATCAAAAATGATGTTCTGAGCGATAGTCTTTGGTTTGACGTTTAAGTGACTTTGATCGATGATCTTGTAGTTTCTAACCTGTATTGTGTCTTGATTGGTTATTTCTTGATCTCTAGAAAATGGCCTATCGATGATTTCGATTTCGTTCAGCTTGTATCGCTTATATGGCTTCGTGATGAGAGAATCGGGGTTCCCTTCGTATGGAACTTTCCTCGGTACAATTCCCAACTCAAGATGGATGGAATGACTTTGAAAAGAAGAGTCGACATCAAAATAGATAAGCTCTTTGTGGAAATCAAAATAGCCTCTATTTCTAAAGTAATCAGTCAGCTTTTTCCTCTCGTCTTCCAGCTTTTCGATGTCAAATCGGTCTCCAACATTTATCGTCTTACCCTTTTGTCGCGACTCAAAAACTAAGCTTTGCAAATAAGGATCCGGAATCTTAAAGGTGAGACTGTCAATGATGTAAGGCTTTTTAGGATCTATTTCATAAACGACCGTTTTCATCTGCTTATCCTCGCTTGTCTTAACTTCTGAGGTTACCACGGCGTTGAAATACCCATGCTTAACGAGATATGTTTCGATCTGCTCTTCGCTCTTATCCACCTGCGTAGAGTCGAAAATAACTGGCGGTTCTCCAACTGTCTCCTGCCACCATGAACCAAATGGTTTTAGTTCCTTTGGTTCTTTCTCCTTTTCGAGGCGCTTTCGGTTTTTCTTTTCGAGCTTTTCCGCTCTCTTCTTATTTCGGGGATCAAATTTTTCAGGATTAGGCACATTGTATGCCCAGAGATAAAAGCGAGATCCGAGAATTTTCCTGTTGGGTTCCTGTCGTACCACTCCCTTTAGGTCATCCTTGTCTATCTTTGGCTCCTCGACAAAACTGAATTTGTTCTTTTTTAGAAGGTATTCGTCATTCGCCAGTCTTTTCGTTGGGCTGCAACCAAAAAGAAACATCGCTATTAGCAAAATGATTATTCGAAGCAGCCAGATTGATAGCTCTCTACCTCTAAAAGAAAGTATGCTGGAATTATGATCGACCATTTAACGAATAACCAGATGAAGTTGGTGAAATCGCTTCACCAAAAAAAATACCGCGATCAACAAGGTCTGTTTTTAGTTGAAGGAGTAAAACTTGTCAATGAAGCTATTCAATCAGAGGCAAAGTTAGAAATGATTGTCTATGCTGGCGAAGAAGAGGAATTGCCTTTCACCCTTCGTTCAGAGAGCTATAAAGCTTCCGCGAAAGACCTAGGACGAGTTTCAGCGCTCAAGACTCCAAATAAGGTTTTGGCTGTTTGCCAGAAGCATATGAAATCGTCTCCCGTTGATTCTGACTGGACGGTCGTTCTCGATCAGATTTCTGACCCTGGAAATCTCGGTACGATCATTCGCATATGCGATTGGATGGGAGTGAAACAAATAGTTTGTGACAACGAGAGTGTAGATGTTTATAATCCTAAGGTCGTGCAAGCCAGCATGGGAAGCATTTTTCGTGTCAATGTGTCTTACCATGATCTGAGCATTTATTTAGATCAATCTCCTGCAGATGTTATTCTCGCGGCAGACATGGATGGCGATTCTATTTACAAGTCCGAGTCTCCTCAAAAAGGTCTTTTGGTGATGGGTTCAGAATCTCACGGTTTACGTCCAGAAGTTTTGGAGATGTGTTCAGGGAAAATTGCTATCCCAAAATTGGGCCAAGGTGAGTCTTTGAATGTTGCCGTTTCCACGGGAATTCTTCTTTCTCACCTTATGCGTTAATGCGCTTGGCGATACTTTCTGCGACCTTCATACCATCAATCGCCGCGGAGACTATACCACCAGCATATCCTGCGCCTTCGCCGCTCGGATACAGGCCTTTGATCTGCGAATGCTCGAAGTTCATGTCTCGAGGAATTCGAATTGGTGACGAGGTTCTCGACTCAGTGGCTACCATCACTGCTTCATTTGTCGCATAGCCTTTCATCTTTTTGCCAAAGACTTTTATGGCTTCGGCCAATCTAGAATGTACGGCTTGGGGCAACACTTCTCTCAGTTCAACTGAATTCAATCCAGGCTGATAGCTGCACTTCGGCAGATCATTTGACACGTTTCCGTTCATGAAGTCTATCAGTCTTTGAGCTGGAGCTACTTGACCTCCACCTCCAAATTCCCATGCTTTTCTTTCTACTTTTTTTTGGTATTCCAGAGCTAGAAGAGGATTTCCAGTATTTGTTGGATCAAATTCTTCGGGAGTGATACTCACAACGGTGCCTGAATTTGCGTAAGGATTGTTTCTTTTCGAAGGCGACCATCCATTGGTAACAATTTCGCCCGGCTCTGTGGCGCACGGAGCTATGATTCCACCCGGACACATACAGAAAGAATAAACTCCCAAACCAGCGACTTGATGTACAAGACTGTATGACGCTGGAGGTAAGTGTTCTCCGCGAGTTTCACACTTATACTGAGCTCGGTCGATTATGGATTGGGGATGCTCTATTCTCACACCAAGAGCAAAGGGCTTTGCTTCTATCAAGATGTTCTTGCTATGCAAAAGCTCAAATATATCTCTGGCAGAATGGCCCGTGGCCAGAATGAGCCGATCGCACTTGACCCATTCATTACCATTGACACAAATTTTTTTGATTTGATCATTTTCTAGATCCATATCAGTGAGCTTGCTACCAAAGCGAACTTCACCACCCGATTCAATGATGAACTCTCTGATTTTTGCAATTAACGCAGGGAGTTTATTCGTACCTATATGCGGGTGTGCCTGAATTAAAATTTCTCGCGGAGCGCCAAATGCTACCAAAAAATTGAGTACTTCCATTACACTTCCACGTTTCTTTGACCGCGTGTAAAGTTTTCCGTCGCTGTATGTTCCCGCTCCACCTTCGCCGAAACAGTAATTTGATTCAGGATTGACGGTATGTTCCTTGTTGATTTTTGCAAGATCTCTTCTCCTTGATCGAACGTCTTTTCCTCGCTCTATAATGATCGGTTTTAAACCTTTTTCGATAAGTCGGATCGCAGCGAACAGTCCACAGGGACCGCTACCTATTACAAATACTTCTCTGGCATTTGAAACATCGCTTTGGAGAGGTTTTATAACCTCTGGACTCTTTCCCTCAGCACATCTAAGCCTGAAGAGGATTTGTTTTTTTCTAGCGTCAATAGACTCCTTGACGATGTGAAATGGAGTTCCCTTTTTTTTGCCTTTTGCAATAAGTGCCCTCTCAATTATATCATTATCAAGAACTTGGTGGGGTAAAACCGAAATATCGTAGATTTCAGGCATGGGTGGTCTTTAGCCTTCGAAAGTAAAGGAAACCATGAACGTCCTGCTCCTTAGGCCTTGCAAAGGAGCTGAAAATTGTGTGTCTTCGGGCACAAGGATATTTGGAATACCGACTCCCATTTTTAGCTCGATTCCAAATTTAAAGTAGGGCAGAAAGAAGTCCATTCCCCCACCAAATTCCATCATGAAGTCTTCTCTTTCAGCTTTCACAATGATTTCTTCAGCGATCGCGTTTTTAACTTCTTTTTCTGATTGTAGATTAAGTCGGAATCTACCCCCGAAAAGTACGTAAGGTGCAACATTATTCAGCCGATCTGTTCTAAACTTGAAATTGATTGGGAAGTCGATGTAGGTAAATTCGATTCGCTTCTCGAATGAGGTAGTACTGTCAGCATTAGCATAGAAATCGTATTCCAAAACTCGATCTTCGAAGCTCAGCGTGGGAAGAAATCTGACGCTCACGTTCTTAGTGAGGTTGAGTGAGGTGATGATACCCAGATTAAATCCAGGAGCATTTCTGCTATTGACTGCAAGTAAAGAATCTTGAAATTGGGTAGCCGCCTTTCTGTCAATGTAAACGTCTGCACTGTTAAAACCAAGTAAGAAACCAAAGTGGTATTTTTTCTTGTCAAAGCCACCTAGATTTTTTGGCCTATAGCCTTTCTGGGCGAGCACAGCGCCACCAACAAGAATAAGCACAAAGACGAGAATTCCCTTTTTCATTTTGCTCAAGAAGAACGAAAATAGCCAATTATTATTTCCAGGCCGTGTATATGGAGGCAATCCCGCCGGTCACAGTCTGTTGATTGGATCTTTCAAAGCCTGCCTTTGCGAGTACTGCTTCGAAGTCTTTTCCTTCGGGGAAAGCTAATACCGATTTTGGCAAGTAAGAATATGCCGCTTTATCCTTAGAAATGGCTTTTCCGAACAAGGGCATAATATATTTGAAATATCCGAAATACACCTGTTTTAGAGGGAAGTGCTTTGGTTTAGAAAACTCCAGCACAATGGCTTTTCCACCAGGTTTAAGTACTCTCTGAATCTCCTTCAAGCCAGCCAATAAATTTTGGAAGTTTCTCACACCAAAACTCACTGTTACGGCATCAAAACTGTCGTCCTCGAATGGAAGGTTTTCGGAGTCGCCATTGAGGAAGGTCATCTTTTCTGAAAGACCTCTTTTGTTGATTTTCTTCCTGCCAATCTCGAGCATCCCATCGGAGATGTCTACTCCGATAATCTTTTCGGGCTCAAGTTTCATCGCCTCAAAGGCAAAATCACCTGTCCCCGTAGCCACATCAAGGATTTCCTTAGGTTGGTCTTGTTTAAGAATCTTAATAGCTTTCTTTCTCCACTGTTTGTCAATGCCTAAGGAAAAAAAGTGATTCAAAAAATCATAGCTACCGGAAATATTATTGAACATTTCGGCAACTTGCTGCTTCTTGGAATCAGTTGTTTCGTAAGGAGTTACTGCATCGTGCTTCATCATATCTTTCTCCATAACAAGGTCGCCCATTTAAAGTTGAGTTAAGTGCAGCTTAGCTTCGCGTAACAATTGTTCAGGGTCTATGGGCACAACACCTACTTTTTCACAAACCAAACCTCCAGCAAGGTTGGCTAAAGCCGCCATAAATTTTGGACTTGTTTTTCTAGCTAAACAGAGTGCAGCAACGGAGATGACAGTATCTCCAGCTCCGGAAACGTCAGATATTTTTCTGACATGTGCGGGTATTCTACTATCCTCGTCACCTTTTTTCACATAGACTCCTTCTTCGCTCAAAGTGATTAATGAAATGTTGTTATTCACTTGGTCTTCTAATTGCTCCACCGCTGCTCGAAGTCCGTTTTGATCCTTCTTATCAAAATCTACTTTTAACCCCTCTTTCAGCTCTTTTAGGTTGGGCTTGAAAAGAGTAACACCTTTATATGAGAAGAAATTCAACTTTTTTGGATCAACTGCAGTGGGAATGGCTCGACTAGATGAAAGCATGATGATCTGCGATACCACTTTTTCGGTAAGAAGACCTTTGTTGTAATCTTCAAAGATGATTACGTCAGGGCTTTCTTGCTCAATTATTTGAGTCGCCTTGCTGAGAAAAACACCTTCTTCACTTGTGGTAAGCATTTGAGTAGATTCTTCGTCTACTCTTACAATGTGCTGGTGACCACTAATAACCCTTGATTTAACTGTTGTTGGGCGGTCGTTGAGATGAACAATCCCCTCAGAAGGGAGTCCTCTCCTTTCGAGCAGTTCCGAAAGAACTTTTCCCTTGTTATCGTTCCCAGTTACGGCACAAACGATTGGCGTTGCTCCCATAGCGGCAACATTCAGGGCTACATTTGCTGCTCCTCCTAGTCGGTCTTCTCGCTTGGTTACTGAGATCACCGGCACGGGAGCTTCTGGCGATATGCGTTCAACCGGTCCCCATAGGTAAGCATCGATCATTACATCTCCTATGACCATCACTTTGAGGTCTTTAAAACTTTCGAAAAGATGATCTAGTGAAGCAGGGCTCATTTAACTAAGCTTATTTAGAGCGTCGGCCATCCTTGTTGCGGCTTCTTTAAGCTCTTCCTCAGAAGCGGCGTAAGATAATCTTATGCATTCTGGAGAGCCAAACGCCGCACCACTAACTGTCGCCACATGGGCTTCGGAAAGAATGTACTCTGCAAGATCGTCGCTATTCCCAATAGTGGTGCCTTTGAAGCTTTTACCAAAGAAACTTGAAACTCTCGGAAACATGTAAAAGGCTCCTTTAGGTTGATTGATCTCAACTCCTTCTATTGCCGAAAGGAGCTTGCCAAACATTTCTCTTCGCTTGAAGAAAGTGGATTTCATTTCGTCTGCTACTGAGGGGTCAGCGTCAATGGCAGCTTTAGCAGCTCGCTGTGAAATCCCTGAAGCTCCGGAGGTGAACTGGCCCTGAAGTTTGTTACAGGCTTTTGCAATCCAAAGAGGAGCACCGATGTAACCAATTCTCCATCCCGTCATTGCGAATGATTTCGACACGCCGTTCACGGTCACAACCTGGTTGTAAATCTCTTCAATCGATCCAAGACTAAAGTGATTTTTAGTGTAATTGATATGCTCATAAATCTCATCACTCACGACGATAAGATTTGGAAATTCTTTGATAACATCAGCCCACTCTCTCAGCTCAGCTTCACTGTAAACAGAACCACTTGGGTTGCAAGGTGAACTGAAAATGAGCATTCTTGTCTTTTCATTCAAATTGGATCGAAGGATGCCGGCCGAGACCTTATAGTCGTCCTCAATAGATGTTTCAACCACTACCGGAGTAGCACCAGCCATTTTTACCATTTCTATGTAAGAAACCCAATAAGGAGCTGGAAGAAGTACTTCATCTCCTGGGTTTACTGTGGCAAGTATGAGGTTGGCTAAAGATTGTTTAGCTCCGGTGGAGACAACGATCTGATCTGGGCTGTAGCTAACATAATTGTCCCGATTAAATTTCTTACTAATAGATTCTCTCAAGTCGGCATAGCCAGGTACTGGCATGTAATGAGTGTAGTTCTGATCGATTCCCTCTTTTGCCGCATCTTTGATAAAATCAGGCGTATCAAAATCGGGTTCGCCAAGGCTTAAGCTAATTACGGAGTGACCTGCTTCTTTTAGCTCTCGGCTCTTTCTCGCCATTGCCAGAGTAGCAGATTCACTTAATCTGGTCAGGAGGTTAGAGACGTTTTGGTTTAGACTCATTTTTCAGTTTATTTTCAAGGTTGAACTGTTTCTTTAGCTGTGAATACCACAAGGGCCTCTTTTAAGATGTTAACAGCTTTTCTTAGGTCTTCCTCGTTCAACACGTAAGCAATTCGGACCTCTTTTTTGCCGAGACCAGGAGTGATGTAGAAGCCGCTTCCGGGAGCTAACATGATCGTGTCACCATTTACGCTGAACGATTCCAACAGCCACTGGCAAAAGAGGTCTGAGTCATCTATGGGCAGCTCCGCTATGCAATAAAAGGCTCCACCTGGTTTTGGGCATTTAACTCCTGGAATTTCGTTCAATCCTTGAACAAGAATGTCTCTACGTTTTTGGTATTCTTCAATTACATCATCGAAATAAGACTGAGGTGTTTCTAATGCTGCTTCAGCCGCTATTTGTCCGAGAGTTGGTGGACTCAATCTGGCTTGAGCAAATTTCATTGCCATTTTTCTAACCTCTTCATTACGAGTGATCAATGCCCCTATTCGCGCACCACACATCGAATATCTCTTGGAAACACTGTCAATCAAGATGACATGTTCAGCCATGCCTTCTAGATTGTACACGCTAAATGGCGTTGCTCCTTCGTAGCAAAACTCTCTGTACACTTCGTCGGCGATAAGGTACAGATTATGCTTCTTTGCTAAATCTGCTATGGCTTGTATATCCTCTTTGCTATATACTGCACCCGTTGGATTTCCTGGGTTGCAGAGAACAATACCTTGAGTTTTTTTGGTGATCAAATTTTCAAAATCGGTTACTGGCGGAGGAGCAAAATTTTGTTCGATTTTTGCCGTTATTGGCTTGACGCTAACGCCTGCCATAGTCGCAAAACCACTATAATTGGCGTAGTATGGCTCAGGAATAATGACTTCATCTCCAGCATCGAAACATGTCATCATCGCGAATACCAAAGCTTCAGATCCACCAGTCGTAATCATAATGTCCTCGGCATTGACCGGTACATTTTTGCTTTGGTAGTATGTCGCCAGTTTCTCTCTATACTCGGTAAATCCTTCTGAACTCGAGTATTCAATTACTTCTCTTTGGATATTCTTGAGTCGGTCTAAAACGACCTCTGGAGTCTTAATGTCTGGCTGACCAATGTTCAGGTGGATTACCCTCTTTCCTTCTTGTTTTGCCTTCACGGCGTAAGGCATTAGCTTCCTTATTGGAGACTCGGGCATGGCATGTGCCTTCTGAGATAACTTTGGCATTTTTCGGTAGATTGAGGTGACAAAAATCTGAAAATTTCGTGCATAAAAAAACCGCTCCAGATCTTTCTGAAGCGGTCTTTCAAATATTATGGTTTGATCAGTATTCGGGATTCGTCAGTAAGGCTTTCGAATATTTTAGAGCAAAGGAGTTGACTGATGGTCAATGACTGCTCTAAAATAGAGGGTAACGCAGCTAACGGATTTCCGAGACTAAATCAAATTAGTTTGCCATTGGCGCACCCTCTTGCTTCTTCACCGGCATACTCTCAGTATTTTCGGATGCCAATACTTTACCTTTAATACGAACCACTTTTGTAGCTTCAGTAGTCGCGTTAGATGTAATAGTCACCGATTTGTTTATAGCACCAACACGTTTGGTGTCATAACGTACCGTCATTACTGCAGACTCACCTGGCATGATTGGCTCTTTTGGCCACTCAGGTACAGTACATCCACAAGAACCTTTAGCACGTGAGATGATTAATGGCTCACTTCCAGAGTTAGTAATAGCAAACTCGCAGCTACCGTTAGCACCTTGTTTAATGGTACCGTAGTCGTGCACATCTTTGTCAACTGTAATTTCAGGCCCTCCAGTTACAGGTGCTGCTTCTTGAGCATATCCTCCCATGGCAGTTAAAGCAACAACAGCTAGGGAAAGTAAGAACTTCTTCATTTTTTTCGATTTTAATTTCTGATTCAAATGTAGGATAGTCAATCTCATTTGTAAAAGGGCTTAACAAAACATTAACAAGATTTTATCTAAGGCTGGATATCCTTGATTCTGAGCCCTGCATTTTTCTAACTTTGCCGACTTATTATTTTGACCTCATTCTCATGGAAATAAATAAGGTTTACGACCCTTCAAGTCTAGAATCCAAGTGGTATTCTTACTGGCTCGAAAATCGATTTTTTAATTCTAAACCCGACGACCGTGAGCCATACACTGTCGTAATACCTCCTCCCAATGTGACGGGTGTATTGCACATGGGGCACATGCTCAATAACACCATTCAAGACGTTTTGGTGAGAAAGGCGAGAATGGAGGGGAAGAATGCTTGCTGGGTGCCTGGTGTAGATCATGCATCTATCGCTACAGAGGCAAAAGTGGTGCAAAAACTCCGTAAGGAAGGGATCAAAAAAAGTGACCTTTCCCGAAAGGAATTTCTAGACCATGCTTGGGAATGGAAAAATGAGCACGGCGGAATTATTCTCCAGCAATTGAAGAAACTCGGGGCCAGCTGCGATTGGGATCGAGAATCCTTTACGATGGATCCAAAATATTCAGAAAGTGTCATGGATACTTTCCTCGACCTTTATGAGAAAGGATACATCTATCGCGGAAAGAGAATGATCAATTGGGACCCAGCAGCTAAAACTGCCCTCAGCGATGAAGAGGTTATCCATAAAGAAGTCAACTCAAAACTTTATCACGTTCGGTACCAAATTGCCGGAACAAAGGAATACCTCACCATCGCGACCACGCGTCCAGAAACGATTTTAGGTGATTCCGCCATTTGTGTGCATCCTGATGATGATCGCTATAAGCATTTGCTCGGGAAAAAGGCGATCGTACCGATGGTAAATCGGGAGATTCCAATTA
The DNA here is from genome assembly GCA_022448105.1 of Flavobacteriales bacterium. Lineage (GTDB taxonomy): Bacteria > Bacteroidota > Bacteroidia > Flavobacteriales_D > Cryomorphaceae > JAKVAV01. The sequence continues at coordinate 254,554 of JAKVAV010000005.1, forward strand.
TCACCGACGAGTATGTAGATATGGAATTTGGTACGGGATGCCTAAAGATTACTCCCGCTCATGATGTAAATGACTACGACCTCGGCGCAAAGCATAATTTGGAAACCATCGATATCCTGAATGAAGACGGGACACTTAGTGAAGCTGCCGGATTCTATATAGGTCAAGACAGATTTGACGTAAGAAAGAAAATTGCCCTTGATCTAAAGGAAATAGGCCATCTTGTCAAAGAAGAAGCATATCAAAACAAGGTCGGATATTCTGAACGCACTGATGTTCCAATTGAGCCAAGAATCTCTTTGCAGTGGTTTGTGAGCATGAAAAAGATCAGTAAGCCGGCTCTCGATCACGTGATGAATGATGATATCAAATTCTGGCCTCCGAAATTCAAGAATTCTTACCGTCACTGGATGGAGAATGTGAAGGATTGGTGTATTTCCCGTCAACTTTGGTGGGGCCATCAAATTCCGGCCTACTATTACGGTGAAGGTGAGGATGACTTTGTGATCGCGAAGTCTCCAGAAGAAGCAGCTAAGAAAGCATCCGAGAAATCCGGAATTCCGGTGAGCCCTGAGCATTTAAAACAGGATGAAGATGTTCTCGATACGTGGTTCTCATCTTGGCTTTGGCCGATTTCTGTTTTCGAAGGATTTTACTCCGAAGAGGAGGTAAGCTACTACTACCCGACCAACGACTTGGTAACTGCACCTGAAATTATGTTCTTCTGGGTGGCAAGAATGATCATTGCTGGATATGAGTACCGAAATGAGATGCCTTTCAAGAATGTTTATTATACAGGAATTGTAAGGGACAAGCAAGGACGGAAGATGAGTAAATCTTTAGGGAATTCTCCAGACCCGATCGAGCTCATGAAGCAATATGGTGCGGACGGAGTACGAGCCGGTATGCTTTTCTCTTCTCCTGCTGGCAATGATCTTCTCTTCGATGAATCACTCTGTGAGCAAGGAAGAAATTTCTCTAACAAGATTTGGAACGCGTTGCGACTTGTTAAAAGCTGGGAGCCAGAGCAGAAAGAACAGCCAGAGGCGGCAAAGATTGCCATCGAATGGATGGATCAGCGCATCTCTCAACTGCTGGGCGAAGTCAACGATCACTACTCGAAGTTCCGAATTTCGGATGTGCTGATGTCGTCTTATAAGTTTACTTGGTCTGACTTTTGTAGCTGGTATTTGGAAGCGGTGAAGCCAGCTTACGGAGAGCAAATCGATCAAGTCACCTACGACGCGGTGATTGGCCATTTTGAAAAGGTGATGAAAATCCTTCACCCTCTGATGCCATTCATATCTGAAGAGATTTGGCACCTCTTGAAAAAGAGAAATTCTCCTTCTGAGAGTTTGACCATCTCTTCATGGCCTATAGTTGGTGAGCTAGACGAGTCCATCCTTAAGGGATTTGCTAGAAGTACTGAGATTATCACTTCTGTGAGAAATATCAGAAAGCAAAACAATATCCCAAATAAGGAGGCACTTAAACTTGAAGTGAGAGGAGAAGATGCATCAGATCGTAAATTTCACTGTTTGGTTGAGAAGCTTTGCAAACTCGAGTCAATCTCTACCGTGGACGATCTACCCTCTCAGGCATTCACCTTTGTAATGGGATCGGCTGAGTACGGCGTACCTTTTGAAGGTTCAGTTGACGTGGCTGAGCAAACCGACAAAATCAAAGAAGAACTCGACTACACGAAGGGATTTTTAAAATCAGTTCAAAAGAAACTCTCGAACGAAAGATTCGTTAATAATGCACCGGAACAAGTGGTAGCGAATGAGCGAAAAAAAGAAGCTGACGCTGCCGCGAAAATTGCCGTTCTGGAAGAGCAATTAAAAGGAATCGAATCTTGAGATTTGGAGCAATAGACATTGGATCAAACGCGGTAAGACTGCTTATCGCTGATGTTTTTGAGGATGAGGAAAATGTGAGAATCAAAAAACTCTCCCTCACAAGGGTGCCTATCAGACTGGGTTCTTCTGTTTTCGAAACAGGTGAGATCAGTTCAAGCAAAGCCAAAAGGCTTGCTAAGACGATGAAGGCTTTCCGCTATCTTCTCGATGTCTACAATGTTAAAGGTTATAAAGCTTGCGCTACTTCGGCAATGCGCGAAGCATCAAATTCAGATGATGTCATCGCGAGGGTGAAGTACTACTCCGGCGTCGAAATCAACATTATTGACGGAAGTACAGAGGCTGATTTGATCTTTTCCACCTTCAAGACCCAAAAGCTAGATCCTGCCGGTAAGTATCTCTACATTGATGTGGGGGGAGGTAGTACCGAAATAACTCTGCTCAAGAATGGAGGGCGTGTTCATGCGCGGTCGTTTAAAGTGGGAACAGTTCGTGTTCTTAAGAACAGTGTAAAACCGTCTGCCTGGCAGGAGATGGAAGATTGGGTTGCCTCCATTACTCAGGATGAAAAAGATCTCATTGCAATCGGTACCGGTGGAAACATCAATCGACTCTACAAAATTAGTAGGCGCAAATACGGTGAGCTGATGGGCATCAATGAACTGAAAGAAATGCACGAGCTCATTAAGAGCCTAGATTTCAATGAGCGAATGATTAGGCTGAATCTTCGCTCAGATCGAGCCGATGTAATTGTTCCTGCTGGGGAGATTTATTGCCGAGTAATGGATGTGGCCAAAGCTGAGCACATCAGCGTTCCTAAAGTCGGGCTTTCAGACGGTATTGCCCTCTATCTTTACAGGGAGTATGTCAAAGAGCATCCGCTGGTGTAGTTATAGCTCCGTTAGTAGTAGATCATTTCGCTCCATTTGTGGAGTTAGCTAAATTCATCCAAACAACAAACGAATGAACAAGCCTAATTTATTCCTAGCGCTGTGGGCGCTATTTCTTTTTGCATCCTGCAATATCAAAACCTACGAAGGTGGAGAAACGACCGAGAAGAGGAAGGTGGAAGAGTACAGCGGGTTACACATCAAAGGGCCATTTGATGTTAGGATAAATACAGATAATCGAGCAGGTGTCAGCATAACCGCTCCATCGGATGCTGTGCCAGACATTACCACTGAGGTGAGAAATGGAATACTCGTGATTGATCTTGATGCCCGCGGATTCACAACTCAAAGTTTTGATGTTACCATTGGAAATGCAGAGCTCGATGAGATTTCCATGTCTGGTTCAGGAAGTTTTGAAGGTGAGATTCTTTCTAAAGACAAATTGACCCTCGAAGTTGGTGGGTCTGGGTTTATCAATGCAATTGCAAATCCTAGAGAATTGGAGGCAGATGTTTCGGGCTCAGGATCTATTAAAGCTTCCGGAAAATGTGAATCTTTAGAAGCCGAAATCTCGGGAAGTGGAAGTATATCGATGAGGAATATGGAGTCCAAAAACGCCGATGTAAGCATATCAGGTTCGGGAAGTATGAGTACCAATGTTTCTGGAGAGTTAAAGGCTTCTATATCAGGGTCGGGAAGCATAAGCTACACCGGAAATCCTGAGAAAGTTGACAAGTCGGTAAGTGGTTCTGGGAGTGTTAGTTCTTTTTAGTTCCCTTCCTTAAAATGCATCTGGCTATTGACTAGCTGGCCTCTCACATAGTCATATTCTTTAGCGAGTTTTCCATTCTCGTCCCATACGAGGACTTTGCCGTTTAGTTGATCGTCTTCGAAGTGGCGTTCGGTATACCGAGTTCCATCCTCGTACCAGCTTTTCCAAACGTCTACCTTTTGGCCTAGATCATAATGGTATTCATACTTCAATTGACCATTGGTAAACCATTCTCGGTAGAGACCATCGTCTGAACCCTGTCTAGTGAATCCTGATTTTTCCTTTTGCCCATCGGCAAAGAATACTTCCCAAAGTCCTTCCTTCATTCCGTTTTTATATGAGGTCATTGTATGCACATTACCGTTCGCATGGTAGGAGCATATTTTCCCACTTAACGGGGAACCATCATTCATAGCAACTCCACTTGCAAACTTAACCTCCTTCAGTGAGATACACTTCTCTTCTTGTACATTTTTGGTCTCTTTTTTCTCAGGCTTGGTGGCGGAAGGAATGGCTTTATTGCAGCAGACCAGACCGAAGAAAAGTGCCGCTGGAGCGATTGATTTTATGATTGTTCCTTTGATTCGAGAAGTGTTCATTTTCAAGAAATTGAGATTTGAAAGACGCTGATTACAACCTTTTGGCAATTTTAGGTCAAATATCGCGAAAGCAGAATTCTTATGAGAAGGACGGGTAATTGAAAGTTATTTTTGTCGAGCTAATTGTGGTTTTCTCAGGAGTTCACTTGGCACCTCTGCCCAGTTGATGCCAAGACGCTAACCGCGCATAAATGGGGCAGAAAAAGAACTGCAAAAGTGGAAGCTGAGGTGATCAGAAGAAGATACTCCGATTGGGGGTGCGAGAACGACGAAGAAAAACAAGAATTAGTGGAAGAGATTATGACTGGCTTCCCTCGATTTAGTGAATAAGAAATTCGATTATTTGTCGATGAATTCTAATTCCAATCTTTCCCGAATTTGACATTAATCTGAGCTTTTTTCTGTACTACAACAATTTCTTTTGAGAACTTTATGAAATTAACATATTGGTAATCAATATATTATATTAGATATGTCAAGTTTCTCCAAAAAGGGAGCTTGGATATTCCATTCTTTTACCACTAACTTTGACACAGCTCAAAGAGCAATGATTATCTCTAATCCAAATAACGCCATTAAGAACAGCACAATGTGTATGAACATCATGTGGATGATGTGTTGTATGCAATCCTCAATGTGCTTGGCGTAAACTGAATAAATAACTTAAAATTTCATAAACCCGCTGAGGCACAAGCCCCAGACGGGACTTTCGCATTTATACCTATTCCAAATCAAAAACAAACAAAGATGAGCACCCAAACAACAGAATTAAAATTTGAGACGCTTCAGGTTCACGCTGGCCAAGAAATAGATCCAGCAACTGGTTCTAGAGCCGTGCCGATTTACCAAACCACTTCATACGGATTTAAAGACAGCGCCCATGCTGCCAATCTTTTTGGGCTTCGTGAATTCGGGAACATCTACACCCGAATTATGAACCCCACCAGCGATGTTTTTGAGAAGAGAATTGCCGCACTAGAAGGTGGGAGTAATGCAGTCGCCGTGGCTTCAGGTCAGGCTGCTCAGTTTTTGGCTTTGAACAATATCGCCGCCGTGGGTGATAGCATAGTAAGCTCATCGTCCATCTACGGAGGTACTTACAGTCAGTTCAAACATAATTTCAGTCGTTTAGGCATCGAAGTGCGGTTCGCCGATGTGAACAGTGTTGATTCTTTCGAAAGTCAAATTGGAGAAAATACAAAGGCGATTTACCTCGAGACAATTGGAAATCCAGGTTTCGATGTTCCAGATTTTGAAGCTTTTGGGAAACTCGCACAGCGTTACAACATTCCCCTAGTGGTAGACAACACCTTTGGTGCTGGAGGATACCTCGCTCGTCCTCTTGAGCACGGAGCTAATGTTGTGGTAGCTTCTACTACCAAATGGATTGGTGGACACGGAACCACCATCGGAGGTGTTGTTATCGACGGAGGAAACTTCAACTGGGGCAACGGCAAGTTCCCTCAATTTTCAGAGCCATCTGAAGGATATCACGGTCTCAAGTTTTGGGACACTTTTGGAGAAGGAAATCCATTGGGTCTGCCAAATGTGGCCTTCGGAATTAGAGCCAGAGTAGAAGGTCTTCGAGATTTTGGAGCGGCTCAAGGGCCATTTAATTCATTCCTTCTTTTACAAGGATTAGAAACGCTTTCGCTACGTGTAGAGCGAACGGTCGAGAATGCGCTCACCTTGGCAAGATGGCTCGAGCAGCATCCAGAAGTTGATGAAGTAAATTATCTCGGATTAGAATCGAGTAAGCATCACGGCCTCGCCAAGAAATACCTCAAAAATGGTTTCGGAGGTGTGCTGAGCTTCAAAGTGAAAGGCGGAAAAGAACAAGCCGATGCACTTGTTGACAGCGTGAAGCTTTTGAGTCACGTGGCGAATGTTGGAGATACGAAGACGCTTATCATTCATCCTTCATCAACTACTCACGAGCAATTGACCGAAAGTGAGCAGCTTGCGGCGGGAGTTGCTCCAGGTATGCTCCGAGTTTCTCTTGGTATCGAGCACATTGACGATATCAAAAACGATCTAGATCAAGCTCTGGTAGCATCAAGAAAAATACTTTCTGAAGTTTCAAAAGGATGAATCAACAATTCGTTCAAATTGCGGATGAAATCGAATTAGAAAGCGGTCGAGTTCTTTTGGAGCCGACCCTGTCTTACCGTGTTTTTGGTAACATGTTGGTTAATGAGTCCACACCGGTCATTTGGGTGTGTCATGCCTTAACGGCAAATGACGATCCCTTTGACTGGTGGCCTGGACTTTTTGGGGAGAATGATCTTTTCAATCCTGACGATTACACCATCATTTGTGTAAACATGATTGGGAGTTGCTATGGTTCGGTTGGACCATTGTCAGTGAATCCCGAGACTGGCGAACCTTATTTCCATGATTTTCCTTCGGTTACCGTAAAAGACAACGCAAAGGCTTTTTCAAAGTTAGCCGATAAGCTGGGTATTGATCAAATTGATATGCTGATTGGTGCTTCTTTGGGAGGACAAGTTGCCTTGCAATGGGCCGTTTTGGAGCCTGAGCGTTTTCGAAGCGCAACATTTATCGCGACGAGCAGTGAGCATTCGCCTTGGGGAATTGCCTTCAATCACTCACAGCGCTTGGCCATCGAAGCGGATCCAACTTGGGGCCTACCAAACGAAGAGTCGGGTATTGAAGGAATGAAAGTGGCTCGAGGAATTGCTTTGCTTTCGTATCGAAACTATCAGAGCTATGGGACATCTCAATCGCGGAGCTCCGATGATGATTTCTTCAGTTATACCGCCCATTCTTATCAGGAATATCAAGGTGAGAAGTTGGCCAAACGGTTTAATGCGATTTCTTACCATCGACTGAGTCAAACCATGGACAGTCATGACATTTCCAGAGATTTTGGGAGTGTTGAAGAAGCACTCGCTCGGCTAGAGATGCCCGTTCTCAACATCTCCATGGAAGAAGATATTCTCTTTCCGCCTTCAGAGCAAATCAGAATTGCACGAGGAGTTAAGAATGGTGAACACGTGACCATTCCCACCGAAAAGGGACACGATGGATTTTTAATTGAAACGGAGAAATTATCAAGACTACTCGATGAGTTTACCTCCAAAAATATCATCCAAAAAGAAAGTTTAAACCTTAAAGCATGAGACAGAAAGTCGGAATAATAGGAAGAGGAGTTGTTGGTAAAGCCTTGATTGATCAGTTGGGCCAGCTAAATGGTTTTGAGATTGCCGGCGTAGCGGTAAAGAACCGAGCCAAGCACAAAGACCTGCCCAGAAAGTGGAGAGTCGATAGGGTTGAAGATCTCGTCGAAAATGAGGAAGTGGCCATCATCATCGAGGCGATCAATAATAGCCAAGACAGTTTTGACTACGCTGTGAAAACCTTGGAAAATGGAAAGACCTATATCTCTGCCAGTAAAAAAATGGTGGCTGATAACCTAGCTGCTCTTCAGCGTGCGGAGGAAAAGGGAGGCGGAAAACTCCTTTTTGAAGCAGCCGTTGGAGGAGCGATTCCGATCATCAGGACGCTAAACGAGCACTTCAGAGCTGAACCGGTGAAGAAGGTAAGAGGCATCTTGAATGGATCTTGTAACTACATCCTCACTCGCATGAGAGAAGATCGGTTGAGTTTTGAGATGGCGTTGAAGGAAGCACAAAAGAAGGGATTCGCCGAGACTGATCCGACGACTGATGTAGAAGGATTTGATACGATGCATAAAGCCATTTTGATTGCCTACACTTTGAATAGGAGTACTCCGGAGTTCACCAGAATCAAGGTTGAAGGAATTCGATCGGTCTCTCTTCAAGATGTTCGAGAAGCCAAAAAGCGAAATGAGAAGATTAAATTGGTCGCAACAGTTCAGGAGGTTAAAGGGAAGTATTCTATCGACATTCGTCCGACGATCATTGGAACTGATGACGAGCTTTTTGCGGTAGATAATGAATTGAATGCAGTCGAAATCTCAGGCGCTTATTCCGGCCCTATTTTATTAAAAGGTGCTGGCGCTGGAGGGCATCCAACTGCTTCGGCAATCATCGGCGACCTTCTAAATTTTCAGAATAGGAGAGCGGCCTTGTTCCAAAAGTTGCTGATGGCGATTTAGTCCTTACCGTAAATAGCCACTTCTGATTCTTTACCTTTTCGGAAACCTCGATACATTCCAGCGGTGTTGAAATCCATCACCACATTTCCTTCATGGTCAATCGCAATGAGTCCACCAGTGGCGCCCATTTCTGTGAGCCTTTTGTGAATGGTGAAGTCAACCGCTTCTTCGAGCGATTTACCTCCAAATTCCATTTGGGCTGAGATTTCTTTGGCAACGCCTATTCTAATGAAAAACTCACCATAGCCGGTGCAGGATACTCCGCAAGTATTATTGTCGGCATAAGTCCCAGCTCCAATAATTGGGCTATCCCCGATGCGGTTATACTGTTTCTTCATCATACCACCGGTGGAAGTTCCGGCAGCTATGTTTCCGTTTTGATCCAGAGCTACCGCGCCTACGGTACCAAACTTTGAGAACTCTTTTGATCCGTTTTTACCCTGCGACTTATCCCATCTACGCTGAATTCTGTCGGTGGTGAAATATGAATTTTCTACTATTTCTAGACCTTGCTCTCTGGCCAATTGATTCGCACCTTCTCCAGCTAATAGAACATGCGGAGTTTTCTCCATTACGGATACTGCACCTAAAATAGGATTCTTAATTATCGTGGCACCTGCAATGGCTCCTGCGTTTTTATCGGCACCTATCATAATGGAAGCGTCAAGTTCATGCTGACCTTTCGCATTCATCACCGCTCCCTTTCCCGCATTAAAATGAGGGGAGTTTTCAAGTACAATTATTGTCTGTGCGACGGCTTCTTGTGCAGTTCCGCCTTTTTCTAAAATATCATAACCAATCTCTAATGCTTCTTCTAAACTTCGACGAATAGAAGCTTCGAGACTATCGCTTAATAATTCTTTCTTAATCGTTCCAGCTCCGCCATGTACAACTATAGCAGGTGTCGCTTTTTGTGCTGTCGCGCCTTGAATATTGACGACCAAAATGATTAGAAGTAGCTGCCATTTCTGGATATCGCTTAAAATATTAGTCATGAATAATTATTATGCTGGAAGTGAAAACATTCAATTCTATTCTTGCGTAGTATTGTGGCCGAATTTATCATTTATGTGGAGATCGATCAGACGTTATCACTTTTTTTACCACCGCAAGGGATTCTATAAATTTCTTGGCTCGATATCTATAAAGTTTGCTTTGGTTATGGGGTTAGTCCTTATAGGACTTTATGCATTTGAGGTTTTTACGCCAGGGATAGCCCATTATTTTGCAACTTATTCAGCGAGATTCTCGCAAGAATTGGTTCTTGGATTCTTCTTCCTGAGTGAAACTCTTTTAGGTTTGATTCCTCCGGACCTTTTTATCGTTTGGGCAAAGCAGTTTGTTTCTCCTTATGTAATGGTGTCAGTGCTAGCAGTATTGAGTTATTTGGCGGGTTTGGTGGCTTATTATCTCGGAGTGAAGCTTATCGGATTCAAGACTTTAAGAGAATACATTCACGTAAAGTTCAAGAAGCAATTTGAGATGCTTCGATCATGGGGAGGCTTCATTATTGTGATTGCTGCGCTGCTCCCTCTTCCATTTAGTACGATGTGTTTGGGGGCTGGAATGTTGAAGTATTCCTTCAAAACTTTAGCTCTTTTAGGAGTATTCAGGATTGTGAGATTCTTTGCTTATGCGGCGGTACTATACCAGGTAGTTTAAAGTCTCTTTCCCGAAGAAAAGACTTGACTAAATTCTACTTTAATTGCGGTGGTTTTTGAAAAGATTATCATTTGAGTAAGTCGGAAAAAATAGACTAATTGTCATTTTAACACTTATATTTGCCGATCAACAAAAAAATCGAACAGGAAATGCCTGAAACTAAGCCAAGAATTGCCTATTTCTGCATGGAATACGGCTTGGACGATCAACTAAAAACCTACGCTGGAGGACTCGGAATTCTCGCTGGAGATTACATGAAGGGAGCTAAAGACCACGACTTTCCAATTGTTGGAATTGGTCTAAAATGGAAACAAGGATATACTGACCAGTACATCGGAGAGGATGGCCAGCCATACGATAGCTACAAAAACAGAAACTATGACTTCCTTGAAGATACCGGAGTGAAAGTTTCGGTTCTAATTCGCCAGAGAGAAGTGCAAGCGAAAGTGTGGAAGTGTGAGAACTTTGGCAATGCGCCGCTTTATCTTCTCGATACGGATATTCCCGAGAATGAAGATGCCTGGATTACCGGACAGCTTTACGGCTGGTTTGGTGAAGAAAGAATTGCTCAAGAGATGATTCTTGGAGTAGGAGGTGTTAAAGCCCTAAGAGCACTTGGTATCGAAGTTGACCTTTATCACTTTAACGAAGGCCACGCACTTTTTGCCGGTTTCGAATTGGTAAGAGAGAAAAGAGAAGCAGGATCTTCATTTGATGAAGCAGTTGACGCAAGTCGCGAAGAAATCGTCTTCACCACTCATACACCAGTTGTTCAAGGAAATGAGTCGCACACTATTGATCGACTAATGTATATGGGTGCGAATATGGGAATGACCGTTGAGCAAATGGTAAGTCTTGGTGGCGCACCATTCAACATGACTGTGGGAGCATTGAGAATGTCGAAGAAATCAAATGCGGTAGCACAGCTTCACGGTGAAACAGCCCAAAAGATGTGGGAACATGTGGATGGGGCTTCTGAGATTGTTCCGATTACCAATGCTATTCACCTGCCAACGTGGGTGGACTCTGCAATGACTGATGCTGCGGAAGGAAATGGCGACATTTGGGAAAGCCACATGAAAAACAAGCGTGCGCTGATCGACTTTGTAAAAGAAAGAACAGGAGCCGAGCTGAAGGAAGATGTGTTGACACTTGGTTTCTCGAGAAGAGCGGTAGCTTATAAAAGGGCAAACCTGCTTTTCCGTGATCCTGAGGTGATCGATCCACTTTTGAAAGAAGGAAAACTTCAAATTGTATACTCTGGAAAGGCCCACCCGCTGGATGATGGAGGAAAGCAACTCGTTGCCGAGATTGTTGGGTTCTCTAAGAAATATCCTAACGCTGTAGTTTACATTCCGAACTACGACATGGCAACTGGTTCAGCTCTAACAAGAGGTTCTGATGTTTGGTTAAACAACCCTCGTCGTCCGAAAGAGGCCAGTGGAACTTCAGGAATGAAAGCGGCGATCAATGGAGTATTGAACTGTAGTATCCTTGACGGATGGTGGCCAGAGGCTTGCGATCACGGTGAGAATGGATGGCAGTTTGGTGATGCTTTCGTTGGTGAAACCGAAGCTGAGCATGACAAACA